>NZ_BJUK01000016.1 GCF_007989625.1 Bisbaumannia pacifica | reverse complement strand
GCTCGACTTTATCGTCCATGATAAAGACGCTTTGCTCTGCCCTGCCCCCAGAGCCCCTCAGCCATTCCAACCGCGATAGCCCTGCCATACTGGGCCATATCCGGGTCACACTGAATGTCGGAGGTCTCGATGGTCGCCCTCAAGTACCTGCTGCTACCGCCGCTGATCAACCTGCTGCTGATCCTGCTGGGCCTGGCCCTGGGGCCGCGGCGCCTGCTGGGTGGGCTGCTGATGGGCCTGGGGCTGGTGAGCCTGGCCCTGCTGGCCACCCCCATGGCCAGCCACCTGCTGCGCCAGGGCCTGGAGCCCTACCCGGTGATCGGCCCCGGCCAGTGGCGCCAGGCCCAAGCCATCGTGATCCTCGGCGGCGGTCGCGACTATGAGGCCGCCGAGTTCGGCTGGGGAGACGCCCCGGCCAACGCCACCTGGCGACGCCTGGCCTATGGCGCCAAGCTGCACCGCGACAGCGGCCTGCCGATCCTGGTCAGCGGTGGCCGGGTCCACGACGAGCACAGCGCCGAGGCGAGTTTGATGGCCGCGGCCCTGCGCGAGGTGTTCCGGGTGCCGGTGCGCTGGATGGAGGGCGAGAGTCGCCATACCGCCGAAAATGCCCGCTTCAGCGCGCAGATGCTGAACCGTGATGGCATTACCCGGGTGGCCCTGGTCTCTCAGGCCTGGCACCTGCCCCGGGCGGTGGCGGCATTCGAGGCGGTGGGGATGACGGTGATTCCCGCTCCCACCGACTTCGCCAGCGCCCCACCCCCGGGCCCCTATGCCTGGCTACCCCGCGCCTATCACCTCAACCAGAGCAGCCGCGCCCTCCACGAGTGGCTGGGGCTCGCCTGGCAGCGGCTCGCGTCCCGCCTGGAATAGTCACGGCCTCAGCCGAGGAGGGAATTGGGTCGCCAGCACAGCGACTGCTAAGGTAAGAGAGACGGCAGGTCTGCCACCGGCGACCGATGCTGGCCCACTCCCTGGCCCGCAGGAGGCAGCATGAGCGCATTCTGGACGACGCTTTTCATGGCCGTGGCCTTCGGCCTCTTTAGCGGCATGCTGCTGCGCCTCGCCCGGCACCGGGAGGAGCGCCGGCCGAGCGCCTGGCGCCACCCGCTGGCCGGGGCCGCCGCCGGCCTGGTCGCCACGCTTCTGCATCAGGCCGTGAACTGGGTGACGCGGGTGCCCGACTGGGTGCTGCCGTTGCTGGTGATCCTGCTGGCCTGGTACTGGCTGCGACCCCGTCGCGAAGCGCTGGGGCTCGGGCACCCCGATAACGGCCATGGCTAAGCACGGGAGCCTAGCCTAGAACGCCAAACTCCCCGGCGTTTTCTACCGCCCGCTGGTAGGCAGGACGCGCACGAATCGCCTCGAGGAAGGCCCGTAGCCGTGGCGCGCCCTCCAGATCACCGCGGCTGGCCATGGCCAGGACCGGGAAGCTCATCTGAATATCCGCGGCGCTGAAGTGTTCGCCGGCAAACCAGCCGGAGGCCAGCGACGCTTCCCAGAACTCCCGCAGGGTCGCGAGCTCCGGCCCGAGATAGGCACGCCGCACGCCCTTGGCCAGCAGGGCCCCGATGGGGCGAATCAGCGCCGGTACCGGCGGCTTGCCCAGCCGCGAGAAGACCAGCGACATCACCAGCGGCGGCATCGCCGAGCCCTCGGCATGATGCAACCAGAAGCGGTAGCTTTCAAAGGCGTCGCTGCCGGCGGGTGGCAGCAGGTCGCTGTCGGGGTGACGCGCCAGCAGATAGTCGACGATGGCTCCCGACTCGGCGATCACCCGCCCGCCGCGGGCCTCGTCGCTGATCACCGGCGACTTGCCCAGCGGATGCACCTCGCGCAGCGCCGCGGGGGCCCTCAGGGTCTCGGGGTCTCGCCGATAGGTCACCAGCTCATAGGCCTCGCCCAGCTCCTCCAGTAGCCATACCACCCGCTGGGACCGCGACTGCTCCAGGCTATGCACACGAATCATCCTGCCGCTCCTTGGTTATTACAGGCGTTTGAATTTCCGTGGTTCAGTCTGCGCGCGGCGCCCCATTCTGCCAAGGTCGCCTTTCAACGCCGGGCATGGCGCCACTAGACTGGACACAACCGTGACGATCGACGAGGAGGGGCCGATGCCCAAGGTGCTGGTAGTGGACGACGAGCCCAATATCGTCCTCTCTCTGGAGTTTCTGATGCAGCAGGCGGGCTTCGAGGTCACCACCGCCGAGGATGGCGAGAGCGCCCTGGCCCGGGTCGCCGAGGCGGGCCCCGACCTGATCCTGCTAGATATCAGCCTGCCCGACCTGAGCGGCTTCGAGGTCCTCGAGCGGCTGCGCCAGACCCCCAGGGGGGCGACGCTTCCGATCATCATGCTCACCGCCCATGGCCGCGAGGTGGAGCGCGAGAAAGGCCTGGCCCTAGGGGCCGACGATTACATCACCAAGCCCTTCTCGACCCAGGCCCTGGTGGAGAAGGTCAAGGCCCTGCTCGACGAGGCTCGCTGATGGGCCTGCCCAAGCGGCAACGCCTGGTCGGTGCCTGGCTAATGCTCAGCGGCCTGAGCGGTTTCGCCGGCCTGGCGGCGGCCTTGTGGCTCGATGCCCGCCTGATGCCCCAGGGCGCCGAACGCCTCGTCCTCTGGGCGGCCAGCCTGGCCAGCGGCGCCCTGCTGTTGCTGCTCGGCGCCCTGCTGGAACGGCGCCTGCTGCGGCCGCTTCGCCACCTCCAGGTGCTGGTGGCACGCCTGGTCGCCAACCCCGACGCCCGGGACGACTACCCCCCGGAGGGCTGGCTCGCCGGCCTGGCCCCGGACCTCAGGCGCCTGCGCGAGGAGTGGCGCGGCGACCGCCAACGCCTGGCCACCGCCCATGCCGAGGGCGCCCGCGGCGCCGCGCGAATTCGTCAGGAACTGGAGGCCCTGCTGCAGCTGCTGGAGACCCCCCTGCTGCTGTGCGATCGCCACCACCGGCTGCTGCTCTTCAACCAGGCCGCCGAGCGCCTGTTCGCCGATCACCCGGGGCTGGGCCTGGGCAAACGCCTGGCGGGTCTGCTGCCCCAGGCCAGCCTACGCGAGGCCCTTCAGCGGCTGCCCGAGGACGGCACGTCCCGGGAATTGCTGGTGCCCCTCGGCGAGCACTGGCTGCGCGCCATGCTGCGCCGGGTCCCCAGCCAGCATGAGGAGACCCTGATCACCCTGGAGGACGCCACCGCCGCCTGGCACAGCGAGCTCGGGCCCCGGGCCGGCCTCGCCGAGCTGCTGCCACGGCTGCGCGGCCATGGCGCCACCCTGGGCAGCGCCGCCGAGGCCCTGGGGCGGCTCGGCGAGCGAGACGCGGCCCTGCGCCAGCGCCTGACCCGGGCCGTCCTGGAGGAGAGCGAGCGCCTCGGGGAGGTCATCCACGGCCTCGGCGAACTCACCGAAAGCCTCCAGCAACAGGGCGAACGCCTGCTGCCTACCTGGTCCAACGATCTCTTCGAAGCCCTGAATGAGCGCCTCGCCCAAGGCGGCCTGGCGATCCGCCCCATCGGCATTCCTGCCTGGCTCAAGGCCGATGCCCCGGCGCTGCTGGGCCTGCTCGAGGCCCTAGTGGAGGAGGTCGCCGGCACCACCGACCAATCCTGCCTGGAGGTCGAGGCCTGCCTGGGCAACAAGCGTGTCTACCTGGACCTGGTGTGGCGCGGCGCCCCGCTCTCCCAGGGCCGACTGGCCCAGTGGCAGTCGCGGCGGCTGGAGCAGCTGCCCCTGGCCCCCAGCCTGCAGGCCCTGCTACGCCAGCATGCCAGTGAGCTGTGGAGCCTGGCCGACGAGGATGGCCAGCATGCGCGCCTGCGCCTGCCCCTGCCCGCGGCGGAGCGAGTCGGGGCGCCGCGCCCCCGGGTGCGGCCCCGCCCGGAATTCCATGATTTCGGCATCGCCGAGCTGCCGGCCCCCGACGCCGAGCTGGCCTCGCGTCCGCTCAGCGCCCTGGAGGTGGTGGCCTTCGATACCGAGACCACCGGCCTGGCCCTGCGCCAGGGCGACAAGGTGATCAGCCTGGGCGCCTGCCGCATCGTCAACGGCCGCCTGCTCGCCGACGACAGCTTCGATGTACGCATCGACCCCGAGCGCCCCATCCCACCGGAGAGCACCGCCATTCACGGCCTGCGTGATCAGGACGTGGCCGGCGCCCCGCCCCTGGCGCAGGTCCTGCCGCGCTTTCGTGACTACGTGGGGGACGCGGTGCTGCTGGCCCATAATGCCGCCTTCGACCTGCTGGCCCTGCAGCCCGCCGGGGGCGATGCCCGCTTCGAGATGCCGGTGCTCGATACGCTGTTGCTCTCCCGGGCCCTGGACCCGGGCCTCGACGGCCATGACCTGGACAGCCTGGCCGAGCGCTACGGCCTGACGATCCCCGCCGAGGCGCGCCACACCGCGCTGGGCGATGCGCGCCTGACCGCCGAACTGTGGTTGCATCTGCTCCCGCGCCTCCAGGCGCGGGAGGTCGTGCGCCTCGACCAGCTGCTGCAATTGCAGCGCAGCGCCTTCGACCGGGAAGATGCCAGCGCCTGACGCCGCCAGCCAAGGAGACCACCATGCCCAGGACCACCAAGCCCTCCCGCCGACGCGAGCGTCTCTTGGCGCTGCTGCTGTTGGCCCTGGTGCTGTTCTCGCCGCCGCTGGTGATGATCGCCGACCGCCCCCTGGGCGGTGGCCTCTCCGCCCTGCCCCTCTACCTGCTGCTGGCCTGGGCCCTGGTGATCGGCCTGGCGGCCTGGCTGCTGGAAGGCGGGCCTCGGGAGGAAGACCAAGGATGAGCCCGGGGATCGATAGGCGCCTGGATAACGGTGAGCGGCCTGACCGCCTGCTCCTTTCTGGAAGGCGGGCCCCGGGAGAGCAGCGAGGAATGAGCCTGGCGATACCGACCGGAGCCGGCTCCCATGCGTAGCGAAGCCGTGATCCTCGCCGCCGCCTTCGGCTACCTGGCGCTGCTGTTCCTGATCGCCGCCTGGGGCGACCGACGTGCCAGCCAGGGCCGCTCGGTGATCGGCTCGCCCACCGTCTACGCCCTGTCCATCGCGGTCTACTGCACCGCCTGGACCTTCTACGGCAGCGTCGGCCGGGCCACCACCCAGGGGGCCAGCTTCCTGCTGATCTACCTGGGACCGACCCTGGCGATGCTCTCGGCTCCCTTTATCCTGCGCAAGATGGTGCGCATCGCCGCCGCCCAGCGGCTGACCTCCATCGCCGACTTTATCAGCGCCCGCTACGGCAAGAGCGGTGCCCTCGGCGCCCTGGTGGCGCTGATCGCGCTGATCGGCATCACCCCCTATATCGCCCTGCAACTCAAGGCGATCACCCTGAGTCATGCGGTGCTGGTGAGCTATCCCGCCGCCGTCGACTGGCGCTTGGCGGAGGAACCCTTCTGGGCCGACAAGTCCTTCTGGGTGGCCCTGGTGCTGGCGGTCTTCATCATCCTCTTCGGCACCCGCCACCTGGACGCCAGCGAGCGCCACGAGGGCATGGTGGCGGCCATCGCCTTCGAGTCGCTGGTCAAGCTGGTGGCCTTCCTGGCGGTGGGGCTGTTCACCCTCTTCGTACTCTTCCGGGGCCCCGCGGACCTCTTCGCCCAGGCCGGCGCCAGCCCGGCGCTGCGTGGGGCCTTCGACCTCGCCGCGGTGGAGGGCGGGGCCCTGGGCTGGAGCGGCCTGCTGCTGCTCGCCTTCCTGGCGTTCCTGACCCTGCCCCGCCAGTTCCAGGTGCTGGTGGTGGAGAACGTCGACGAGCGCCACCTGCGCCGCGCCAGCTGGCTCTTTCCCCTCTACCTGCTGGCCATCAATCTCCTGGTGATTCCCATTGCCCTGGCCGGCATGCTACTGCTGGAGGGCAGCGACCCGGACAGCTTCGTGCTGACCCTGCCGCTCTCCGCCGGCCTCGAGGGGCTGCCCTTGCTGGTCTTTATCGGCGGGCTCTCCGCCGCCACCGGCATGGTGATCGTCGAGACCATCGCCCTCTCCACCATGCTCAGCAACCAGCTGGTGATGCCCTGGCTATTGCGCGCGTCGCGACTGCATGCGGCCCATCGCGGCGAGCTGCGCGGCTGGCTGCTGGGCATCCGGCGGGTGGCCATCCTGCTGATCCTGCTGCTGGGCTACCTCTACCACGCCCTGCTCGGCGACGCCTACAGCCTGGTGACGATCGGCCTGGTCTCCTTCGCCGCCGCCGCCCAGTTTGCCCCCGCCCTGCTGCTGGGCCTCTACTGGCGCGGGGCCAATCGCACCGGGGCCATCGTCGGCCTGCTGCTGGGCTTCGCCGTCTGGGTCTATACCCTGTTGCTGCCGGGCTTCGCCCAGTCGGGCTGGCTGCCGCTGAGTTTCGTCGAGGCGGGGCCCTGGGGTCTCGACTGGCTGCGCCCCTATGCGCTGTTCGGCCTGGAGGGCTGGGATCGCTATAGCCATGCGCTGTTCTGGAGCCTGGGCCTCAACCTGGCCGCCCTGGTGGGGCTCTCCCTGTTCACGCCCCAGAGCCGCCTGGAACAGACCCAGGCGGCGCTATTTACCGAGGCCCTGCATCGCGACGCCATGCCCGCCGGGGTATGGCAGGGGGAGACCAGCCGCGGCGAGCTACGCCGCCTGCTGAGCCGCTACCTGGGGGCCAAGGTGGCGACCCGGGTACTGGAGTCGGGTGACGACACTCAGCCCGCCCCACCGGTACTCATCGCCCGCACCGAACGCGCCCTGGCCGGAGCCCTGGGCAGCGCCTCGGCGCGGGTGCTGATCAACTCGGTGGTACGCGGCGAGGCCCTCGACCTGGAGGCGGTGCTGAGCATCCTCGACACCACCTCCCAGACCCTGGAGGTCAACCGCCGTCTCGAGCAGAAATCACAGGAGCTGGCGCGCATCGGCCAGGAGCTGCGCGCCGCCAACGAGCGCTTGAGGGAGCTCGACCGCCTCAAGGACGAGTTCGTGGCCATGGTCAGCCACGAGTTGAGAACGCCGCTGACCTCGATCCGCGCCTTCGCCGAGATCCTCCGCGACGGCCAGGACCTCCCCGAGGCCAAGCGCGAGCAGTTCCTCGAGGTGGTGGTCCACGAGAGCCAACGCCTGTCGCGCCTGATCGAGGAGATCCTCGACCTGGCCCGGCTGGAGAGCGGCCGCCTGACCCTCACCCCCCGGCGCCTCGATCTGGCCATGCTGGCTCGCCACGGCCTGGCGGCGGTGGAACGCCTCCAGGCCGAGCGCGGCGTCTCCCTGGAGGTCGCCATCGAGGCCGACCCGGCCTGGGTGGTGGGCGACCCGGATCGCCTCGAGCAGGTGATCATCAACCTGCTCGATAACGCCGGCAAGTTCGCCGACGACGAGCACCCCAGGGTGCGTCTGTCGCTGTGCCGTCACAAGGATCATTATCGCCTCGCCGTCGAGGACAACGGGCCCGGCATCGCCGAGGACGAGCGCGAGCGAGTCTTCGAGAAGTTCCATCAGATCCAGCGACAGCAGCACGGCGAGCGGCGCCCTCGCCCCAAGGGCAGCGGCCTGGGGCTACCCATCAGCCGCGGCATCGTCGCCCACCTGGGCGGCCGGCTCTGGGTGGAGTCCGCCCCCACCCTGGGCGGCGCCAGCCTGGTGATGGAGCTCCCTGAGGCCCCTAACGAGTCGTGATATGACTATTAAGTTGTGTCACGTCCTGCCGATAACTTCGGATGCCGGCGACCCCGCCGGCCCCCACCCGACGCCGCCATCGCACCAAGAAGATCGCTCCCCCGAGGCGACAGCCAAGCGGCCGGCGTCCTACCGCTTATCGACAAGGGCACACATATGCATTGGTTCTCCCGCTTATCCTTGACACAGAAGCTGCTCGGCGCCTTGGCCCTGCCCCTTTTGCTGGCCTGCCTGGCCCTGGGCATCATCGTCAAGACGCAGCTCAACGCCAGCGTCCCCACCATGATGGCGGAGTCCGCCGAGCGGCAGCTGACCGCCCGGGCCGACGAGATCGGCCAGTGGATCGACGGCTATCGCCGGTGGCTCGACGGCCTGGCCCGTGACGAGCGCCTGACCGATGGCGCCCCGGTGGCCACGCGCCAGGCCTGGCTGGCCGAGCGCCATCCGGGTGAGGCCGGCCTGGAGTCCTTCTATGTGGCGGATGCCGACGGCGACGTCATTACCCACACCGGGACTACCGTCAATATCACCCACCGGGACTACTTCCAGGCCCTGGTGACCCAGGGCAGGGCCGAGCGACTGCTGGTGGACCCGGTGATCTCGGTGGTCAGCGGACAGCCGACCGCCGTCTTCGCCCAGGCCCTGGTCGATGAGCGGGGCCAGCGGGTCGGCTTGCTGGGCACCACCCTGACCATGGAAGCGGTCTCCGAGATCACCTCGCGCATCTCCCTGGGCGAAGGCAGCTACGGCTACCTGGTCGACAGCAGCGGCACCGTCGTCGCCCACCCGGACGCCGAACTGCGCATGAACCTCAAGGTGACCGAAGCGGAGAGTATCGGCTTTCAGGGCGCCAACGCCCTGGGCCGCGAGATGCTGGGCGGCGAAGCGGGCCATGGCCGGGTCACCTCGCCCGAGGGCGAGGCCGTCTCCCTGCTCTGGCAGCCGATCCCCGGCACCGACTGGACCCTGGTCATGGCGGTCCCCGAGCGGCTCTTTACCGCCGTCAGCCGCGAGCTGCTCACCTCACTGCTGCTCGCCGGCATCGTGATCCTCGCCGTGCTGCTGGTGATCCTCGGCGTCAGCACGCGCCGCGCCCTGGCGCCGATCAGGCAGACCGCCCAGGCCATGGCGGATATCGCCAAGGGCAAGGGCGACCTGACCCGCCGCCTGGCGGTCAAGAGTCAGGACGAGGTGGGCGAACTGGCGGTGCAGTTCAATGCCTTCGTCGAGCGCATGCAGCACACCCTGCAGCAAGTGCGCGGCAACGCCCGTCAGGTACTCGACGGGGCCAGCGACATGGCCGACGGTACCCAGGAGCTTTCCTCGCGCACCGAGCAGGCCGCCGCCAACCTCCAGGAGACCTCCGCCTCCATGGAGGAGATCCACTCCACCGTGACCCACACCACCCAGGCCGCCGAACAGGCCAATGGCCTGGCGCTGACGGCCGCCGGTACCGCCGAGCAGGGCAGCGAGGCGATGCAGCAGGTGGAGGCCAAGATGGCCGCCATCAATGACTCGGCAACCCGCATCAGCGAGATCATCGGGCTGATCGACTCCATCGCCTTCCAGACCAATATCCTGGCGCTGAACGCCTCGGTGGAGGCGGCCCGGGCCGGCGAACAGGGCCGCGGCTTCGCGGTGGTGGCCGGCGAGGTACGCAACCTGGCCAGCCGCAGCGCAGAAGCCGCCCAGGACATCCGCGGCCTGATCGATGCCTCGGTACGCCATACCCAGGAGGGCGATGGCCTGGTCAAGGACGCCGCCGAGCGCATGCAGGCGATTCGCCAGAGCGTGACTCAGGTCGCCGACGTGATCGCCGAGATCACCGCCGGTGCCCGGGAGCAGACCACCGGCATCGAGCAGATCAATACCGCCGTGGCGGAGATGGATACCGTGACCCAGCAGAATGCCACCATGGTCAACCAGAATGCCGGCCTGGCCAGTACCATGCGCGAGAATGCCCAGCGCCTGGATCGGCTGATGGCGGAGTTCGTGCTCGGCGAGGATGGCCCGGCCCTGGAGCGCCGCCCCTCGGCGCCGTCTCCCGCCTTGCCGGCCCGCCCCGGCGCGCCGCGTCAGGACACGCCCGAGCCGGAGTGGGAGGCCTTCTAGGTCCCCTTACCGCGCTACGCCTGCCGCCGCCCCTGCCGGGCGGCGGCCCTGGCCAGCTTGATCAACGCCCGCACCCGCCCCAGGTCGTGACGCAGCAGCAGTCGCTCCGCCTCGTCCAGGCGCGCCATATCGATCCAGCCATCCGCGGCTCGCCCCTGGGCCAGGCTCTCCCGCTGGGCGCGCAGCAGCAGAGCCTGACAGCGCGACAGCACCCCCTGCAGGGCCTGCGCCTGCGCCGCCTCCAGCCCCTCGCGCCCCACCAGCTCGGCCAGCCGTCCATGGCTATCGACGCTGCGACAGCCATGACACCAGGCCAGCAGGCGGGTGGCATTGACCAACGGCAGCAGGCCGCGGCGCTTGAGATCGAAGGCCCGCTCGTGGGGCGCCTGATCATCCACCACCAGGCGCCCGAAGCGCTCCAGCAGCGGCGGCGACTCCTCGAGCAGCGTGGCCATCTCGTCGAGGAAGAGCCCGGCCCGGGGCACCAGCTCCAGCGCCTTGTCGCGCAGCGCCTCGGCCAGGCCCGCCTCGCCATAGACCGGGAAGAAATCGAGCAGGATGGTGGCCTGCTGCACCCGCTTGACCCGCCGCTCGGCGGTCCAGATCTCCAGTTGCCTGCCCCACTCCTCCAGGCGCTTGCGCCACAGCGGCCAGCGCGCCATCACCTGCCCCCGACACAGCGGGATCCCCGCCGCGTCGAGGCGCGACGTAAAGCGCTCCCCCAATTGCTGGAAGTAGCCGTCGATCTCGGTATGGCGGGCATCGGGATAGGCGTCGAGGATCATGGCGTTATCCTGATCCGGCCCCAGCAGGCTCTCGTGACGGGCCCCGGAGCCCAGGGTCAGGACGCAGAAGGTCACCGGCGGCTCGCCCCAGCCCTGGAGCCGCATCTCGGCCAAGGCCTCCTCGATGGCACGGCGATAGAGCCAGTCATTATGATCGCTGAGCAGCTCGGCGATGCGCGATGCCGGCAGCTCCAGTCGGGCCAGGGCCGCCACCAGGGTCGGCTGCCAGGCCTTGGCCTCGGCCAGGCTCGGCTCGGGCCCCAGCGCCGTCAGGGCATCACTCAGGGGGGTCAGCGGCTCGGGCCAGCCCGAAGGGTCAGGGGGAAAGGCCCCGGCGAAGAGGGTCCGCCAGGGGGAAGGACGTTGCAGCAGGCGCATGGGCTCTCCTCGTCGGCACTGCCCGCAGTGTAGCGCCCGAGGAAAGACTTGCCTGTTGGGCCAAAGACCAAGTCAGCGGGCGTCGAACATCGCCTCGCCGATCTCGTCGATGCCGTGGCTGTGGCCTGTGGCCTTGGCAGGGCGCGAATATCAACGCGGCTCGAACATTGCCTCGCCGATCTCATCAATAAAGCGCTGCGCCTTGCCGATCATCAACTGTTCGCAGGCCTCCCGGCCGGGCACCATATCGGAGCGCTCGAAGCGGTGCTCCCTGACTTCACCGCCCTCCACCGGCAGGCGGATCCAGCCGCTGACCCGATACTGGCCCGCGACCTCCTGGCAGTCGGGGGTGATCCGATAACCGCGATACTCCACCGGCTCCACCTCGGGGACCGCCTTGGCCTGCCCCTGACCGAAGAGCCCGGATAACAGCTTCTTTAGCATATGCTGCTCCTTGTCGATACCTTAAACGACGGCGACGCCGGCCGGGGCCGACGTCGCTGAGTCTTCGAGCTGAAGGAATGCCCCCAGCCTTAGTCTTGCTTACGACCCTTGCCGGCGGCGATCCGCAGGCGCAGGGCGTTGAGCTTGATAAAGCCCTCGGCATCCTTCTGATCGTAGGCGCCGGCATCGTCCTCGAAGGTGGCGATGGACTCGTCGAACAGCGACTCGGCGGACTGACGACCGACCACGGTGGCGCTGCCCTTGTAGAGCTTGATGCGCACCACGCCGGAGACGTTGTCCTGGGTGGCGTCGATGGCGGCCTGGAGCATCTTGCGCTCCGGGCTCCACCAGTAGCCGTTGTAGATCACCTTGGCGTACTTTGGCATCAGCTCGTCCTTGAGGTGGGCCGCCTCGCGGTCCAGGGTCAGGGACTCGATGGCGCGGTGCGCCTTGAGCATGATGGTGCCCCCCGGGGTCTCGTAGCAGCCGCGGGACTTCATGCCGACGTAGCGGTTCTCGACGATATCCAGGCGGCCGATGCCGTTGGCGCCGCCCAGCTTGTTGAGGGCCTCGAGCACCTCGTGGGGCTTCATGGCCTGGCCATCGATGGCGACGATATCGCCTTTCTCGTAGGTCAGCTCGATATAGGTGGGCTGGTCCGGGGCGGCCTCCGGGGAGACGCTCCAGCGCCACATGTCTTCCTCGGCCTCGGCCCAGGGATCCTCGAGGATGCCGCCCTCGTAGGAGATATGCAGCAGGTTGGCGTCCATCGAGTAGGGGGATTTCTTCTTCTTGGAGGAGAAGTCCACCGGGATGCTGTGCTCGTCGCAGTAGGCCATCAGCTTCTCGCGGGAGTTGAGGTCCCACTCCCGCCAGGGGGCGATCACCTTGACACCGGGCTTGAGGGCGTAGGCGCCGAGCTCGAAGCGCACCTGGTCGTTACCCTTGCCGGTGGCGCCGTGGGAGATGGCGTCGGCGCCGGTCTCGTTGGCGATCTCGATCAGGCGCTTGGCGATCAGCGGACGGGCGATGGAGGTACCCAGCAGGTACTCGCCCTCGTAGATGGTGTTGGCCCGGAACATCGGATAGACGTAGTCGCGTACGAACTCCTCGCGCAGGTCCTCGATGTAGATCTCCTTGACGCCCAGGGCCTGGGCCTTGGCGCGGGCCGGCTCGACCTCTTCCCCCTGACCGATATCGGCGGTGAAGGTCACCACTTCGCAGTTGTAGGTCTCCTGCAACCACTTGACGATAACTGACGTGTCCAGGCCGCCGGAGTAGGCGAGAACGACCTTCTTGACATCGGACATTCGGGGCTCCTTGGTGAATCGACTCATGCAAGACGCTGCGGCGGAAAAGCCTGCCACAGCCTGGGGGTTTCGAGCGCCTCAGTATAGCGCCCTTGGTCGGCGTCGAATACCGCCGCCTGGCGCCAGGCGGGGGCAAAGATGCTAGAATCCGCCCCACCCGGGCGGTCCATCGCCAGGGACGAACATGAATTGGCAAGGGAGAGGGGCATGAGCGAGGCAATCGCCCGCGAAATGATGGCGCAGCGCTTTCGGAGTTTTCTGCCGGTGGTGGTGGACATGGAGACCGGTGGCTTCAATGCCGAGAGCGATGCGATCCTCGAGATCGCCGCCGTGACCCTGAGCATGGACCCGGAAGGCAACCTGATGCCGGACGCCACCTACGCCTTCCATGTGACCCCCTTCGAGGGCGCCAATGTGGAACAGTCGGCGCTGGACTTCACCGGCATCAAGCTCGACGATCCCCTGCGCCAGCGGGTCGCCCTCGGCGAGGCGGAGGCGCTCGGCGAGATCTTTCGCCCGGTGCGCAAGGCGGTCAAGGCCAATGGCTGCACCCGGGCCATCCTGGTGGGTCATAACGCCGCCTTCGACCACGGCTTCCTGAATGCCGCCGTCAACCGCTGCGGCATCAAGCGCAACCCCTTCCACCCCTTCTCCAGCTTCGATACCGCCAGCCTCTCCGGCCTGGTCTATGGCCAGACGGTGCTGGCCCGCGCCTGTCGCGCCGCCGGCATCGCCTTCGACAACACCGAGGCCCACTCGGCCCGTTACGACACCGAGCGCACCGCCGAACTGTTCTGCGCCATCGTCAACCGCTTCAAGGACCTGGGGGGCTGGAACCTGGCCCAGCGAGAGCAGGGCCTGGAAGAGGTCTAGGGCCGGCGGGATAGCCGCCTAATGCAAATCGCCCCCATGGCCAGGCCATGGGAGCGATTGTCTTCCGGCGTTCCGCTGACGACCTCAGGCTTCCGGCTGGTCGTCCTTATGCTTGGCGGCGGTGGCCTTGATCAGGGTCTCCAGTTCGCCGTTCTGGTACATCTCGACGATGATATCGCAGCCGCCGACCAGCTCGCCGTCGACCCACAACTGCGGGAAGGTGGGCCAGCTGGCGTACTTGGGCAGCTCGGCGCGAATATCCGGGTTATCGAGGATATTGACGAAGGCGAAGCGCTCGCCGCAGGACATCAGCGCCTGCACCGCCTGGGCGGAGAAGCCGCACTGCGGCAGTTGGGGAGAGCCCTTCATGTAGATCAGGATGGGGTTTTCGCCGATCTGCTGCTTGATGGTGTCGATGGTGGTGCTCATGGGGATTCCTTCTCGACGGTGACTGTGAGCTTGGCGCCCATTCTACTGATCCCCGGCGGCGAAAACAGCCCCGGCGCGACACCCACCCCGCCACGGCGCCCCCTTTCAGTTGGAATGACTGAGGGGCGCTGGGGGCAGGACAGAGCGGGGGGTTTTTGCCAGGGATGGCAAAAGTAGCGCCCAGGGAGGGGTTTACAGCGCCCCGCGACGGCCTGCCCCCAGGGTAGCCCCGATCCACCGAGCAGAAAGTGTACTTACCTGCGCTAGCCCTGCCCCCACGCGTTGCGCCGCACCGCCCGGCTAGCTAGGATGGTCGTTTTACGCGGAGAGACACCATGGCGGCACGCCATTTCCTGACCCTGCTGGATCTGAGCCCCGAGGAGCTCGCCTACCTGATTCGTCGGGCCATCTCCATCAAGACCGGCCTCAAGACCCAGGGCCCCACCTATACGCCCTTCGCCAACCGCACCCTGGCGATGATCTTCGAGAAGTCCTCGACCCGCACCCGGGTCTCCTTCGAGACCGCCATGGCGCAGTTCGGTGGCCACGCCCTCTTCCTCTCGTCCCGCGACACCCAGCTGGGTCGTGGCGAGCCGGTCGGCGACACCGCCCGAGTGCTCTCGGAAATGGTCGACGCAGTGATGATCCGCACCTTCTCCCACCAGGGCCTGGAGGCCTTCGCCGCCGCCAGCAGCGTGCCGGTGATCAATGCCCTGACCGACGACTATCACCCCTGCCAGCTGCTCGCCGATGTGATGACCTGGACCGAGCTGCGTGGCAACGTGCGCGGCAAGACCGCGGTATGGATCGGCGACGGCAATAACATGTGCCACTCCTGGATCAATGCCGCCCGCCAGTTCGACTTCCAACTGCGCATCTGCTGCCCCGAGGGCTACGAGCCTCGCGAGGATATCCTCGCCGCCGCGGGCGATCGGGTCAGCCTGGTTCGCGATCCTCGCCAGGCGGTGGATGGCGCCGATCTGGTGACCACCGATGTGTGGGCCTCCATGGGCCAGGAGGAGGAGCAGGCCAAGCGCGAACGGGACTTCGCCGACCTCCAGGTCACCGAGGCACTGCTCGATCTGGCCAAGCCGGACGCCCTCTTCCTACACTGCCTGCCCGCCCACCGCGGCGAGGAGATCAGCGAGACCCTGCTGGATGACCCCCGCGCCGTGGTCTGGCAGGAGGCCGGCAACCGGCTCCATGCCCAGAAGGCCCTGCTGGAGTTCCTACTGCTGGGCAAGGTGGACGGCTAGACGGGCCCCAGCCCCCTTAACGCAAGAGGCCGGTCCTGCTAAGCAGGGGCCGGCCTCTTGCGTGGTACGCTTCCGTCGTCTCGCTCACTGAACCACCGAATCGAAACGGCGACGAAACAGCAACGACGAAAAAAGCCACCGCGCTAGACGGTGGCTTTCCTTCGATTCGGTTGGTGGAGCCTAGCGGGATCGAACCGCTGACCTCAACACTGCCAGTGTTGCGCTCTCCCAGCTGAGCTAAGGCCCCACACTGAATGTCTGTAGCGTCATTCGGGCTGTCGCTGCTGGCGTCTCCCTCAGCGACGAGGCGAATATTACGCCTCCCTCCTGAAACCGTCAACCCCTTTTTCGGAATTAATCGTCATTTGCTGATCTTGGGCCCTTCCCCTGCTAGATAGCGCCCCTAAATGAAGCTAAGCTAGGGCATTCATGGACGAGGCGCGACACGCCCGTCATCGAGACGACTCAACTGCCATCGGGGTATCGCTTTGATCAGGGTCATTGTCGCAGATGATCATCACTTGGTGCGCACCAGCATCGCCCGGATGCTGGATGCCGAAGAGGGCATCACGGTGGTGGCGGAAGCCGCCGACGGCGAGGAAGCCATCGCCCAGGCGCGCCAGCACCGTCCCGATATCGTATTGATGGATATCCGCATGCCCGGCATCGGCGGACTGGAAGCCACCCGCAAGATCATCAAGGGAATGAGCGATATTCGGGTCTTGGTACTGACCGCCTACCTCGAGGACGCCTTCGCCCAGCGCCTGCTGGATGCCGGCGCCAGCGGCTTTATCTCCAAGGGCACCGAATTGCCGGAGATGGTCAACGCCGTGCGCAGCGTCTTCGCCGGCCAGCGCTATATCAGCCCGGAAATGGCCCAGCGCCTGGCCCTGTCGCGGATCAGCATTCAGGACAATCCCTTCGACCAGCTCTCCCAGCGCGAGCTGCAGGTGGCGATGATGATCGTCAACTGTCACAAGGTCAGCGATATTTCCGATCGCCTCTTCCTCAGCCCCAAGACGGTCAACACCTACCGCTACCGCATCTTCGAGAAGCTCGAGGTGCACTCCGACGTGGAGCTGACCCACCTGGGGCTGCGTTATGGGCTGGTGGAGGGCTACCAGACCAACGACTCCTAGGCTAGGCCTGAAAACTGCTCTGCCTGCCGACCCAGAGGCTCGGGGGCGGTGCCTCCCGAGCCATCGGCCAGAGCCGGCCGGCCACGAGGTCCCCGACTCTGATATGCTGGCCGCAGACACAGCGGCATGACCTCCATGAGTTTCGATTCCAAGCGTTTTCTCAAGACCATCGGCCAGGGCCCCGGCGTCTACCGCATGTATGACGACGCCGGCGATACCCTCTATGTGGGCAAGGCCAAGCGCCTGAGGGCACGGCTGGCCAGCTATTTCCGTGGCACCCTCAATGCCAAGACCCAGGCCCTGGTGGCGCGTATCGCCGATATCCGGGTCACCTTGACCCATAGCGAGACCGAGGCCCTGCTGCTCGAGCAGACCCTGATCAAGGAGCTGCGTCCGCCCTATAACATCCTACTGCGGGACGACAAGTCCTACCCCTTCGTCTTCGTCAGCGATCGCCACCCCTATCCGGCGCTGGAGTACAAGCGCGCCCGACGGCGCCGCGATGACGGCCGCTACCTGGGGCCCTATCCGAGCAGCGGCGCGGTGCGCGAGAGCCTGTCGCTGATGCAGAAGATCTTCCGCATCCGCAACTGCGAGGACAGCGTCTTCGCCCATCGCTCGCGGCCCTGCCTGCAGTACCAGATTCAGCGTTGCAGCGCCCCCTGCGTGGGGCTGATCGACGAGGCCAACTACCGCCGCGACCTGGAGCATGCGGTGCTCTGCCTGTCCGGCAAGAGCGAGCAGGTCACCGACGAACTGACCCGCGCCATGGAGGCCGCCAGCCAGGCGCTGGCCTTCGAGGAGGCGGCGCGACTGCGCGATCAGATTCAGCAGCTGCGCCGCCTCCAGGCCCGCCAGTACGTGGACACCGGCGGCGGCGACGCCGACCTCTTCGCCCTGGCGGAGCGCCCCGGCGGACTCTGCGTGGCGGTGCTCACCATCCGCCAGGGGCGCATGCTGGGCGTCAATCACCACACCCCCGATAATGGTCTCGACCTGGCCCCGGAGGCGCTGCTCGGCGAGCTGGTCAGCCAGTATTACCTGGGCTCCGCCCGCGAGGTCCCCGAAGAGGTGATCACCGGCCTGGCCCTGCCCGATGCCGACCTGCTCCAGGCCGCCCTGAGCCAGCAAGCCGGACGCCGGGTGCGCCTGACCCATCAGGTGCGCGGCCACCGCGCCCAGTGGCTGGGACTGGCCCAGACCAATGCCGAACAGCACCTGGCCACTCAACTGGCCAACCAGACGGAGCTGGCGCGACGCTTCGAGGCCCTGCGCCAGGCCCTGGGCCTGGCGGCCGCCCCCGCCCGCCTCGAATGCTTCGATATCAGCCATAGCCAGGGCGAGGCGACCATCGCCTCCTGCGTGGCCTTCGGCCCCGACGGCCCGCTGACCTCCGACTACCGCCGCTACGCCATCGAAGACATCGCCCCCGGGGACGATTATGGCGCCATGCATCAGGCGCTGAGCCGGCGCTTCAAGCGCCTGGCCGAGGGCGAAGGCAAGCGCCCCGACCTCTTGGTGGTGGATGGCGGCAAGGGGCAGCTGCGCATGGCCCGCGAGGTGCTGGAGGCGTACGGCCTGAGCGAGATTCGCCTGCTGGGGGTCGCCAAGGGCAGCACCCGCAAGGCGGGACTGGAGACGCTCTTCCTGGAAGGCGCCGAGCGGCCCCTGGCCCTGGAGGCGGACTCCCCGGCCCTGCACCTGATTCAGCATATTCGTGACGAATCCCACCGCTACGCCATCGCCGGCCATCGCGCCAAGCGCGACAAGGCGCGGCGCACCTCGACCCTGCAGGCGATTCCCGGCGTGGGCCCCAAGCGGCGTCGCGAACTGTTGCGCTTCTTCGGCGGCCTGCAGGGCGTCCGCCAGGCCAGCCGCGACGAGCTGTCACGGGTGCCCGGCATCAGCGACGCCCTCGCCGAGACCATTTATCAGGCCCTGCATGGATGATCCCCGCCCCCGCGGGTAGAATGGCCCTTTCGACTCTCCCGGCAAGGACACGCGACCCGACGATGAACATCCCCAACCTACTCACCCTGGCCCGCATCGCGTTTATCCCCCTGCTGGTGGTCATCTTCTACCTGCCCTATGGCTGGAGCCTGCCGTTGGCGGCGACCCTCTTCGCCCTGGCCTCGATCACCGACTGGCTGGATGGTTACCTGGCCCGGCGCTGGGACCAGGCCACCCCCTTCGGCGCCTTCCTCGACCCGGTGGCCGACAAGCTGATGGTGGCGGTGGCCCTGGCCCTGCTGATCGAACGCTACGAGAGCCTCTGGCTGACCCTGCCGGCGCTGGTGATCATCGGCCGCGAGATCGTCATCTCGGCGCTGCGGGAGTGGATGGCCGAGATGGGCAAGCGCGGCCTGGTGGCCGTCTCCTGGATCGGCAAGGTCAAGACCACCCTGCAGATGGTGGCCCTGCTGCTGCTGCTGGGCTTCCTGCCCGGTTCGCCGGTGGCTCAGTTGGGGGTCGTGACCCTCTATGCCGCCGCCGCCCTGACCCTGTGGTCCATGGCCCAGTACCTGCGTGCCGCCTGGCCGCACCTGAGCCGCTCGATGTAAGAAAGATCGCAATAACTGTTTGACAGACACGCAGTTATCCGTATAATTCGCTCTCGAGTCAGGCGGGAATAGCTCAGTGGTAGAGCATCGCCTTGCCAAGGCGAGGGTCGCGAGTTCGAATCTCGTTTCCCGCTCCATTTTCAAGCAAGAGTGATGAAAATGGCCCGACTCAGTGAGGCTGGATGGCAGAGTGGTTATGCAGCGGACTGCAACTCCGTGTACGCCGGTTCGATTCCGACTCCAGCCTCCATTTCTTGACTTCCCCTGCTCGAACCTCCCGCCCGGATGGCGAAATTGGTAGACGCAAGAGACTTAAAATCTCTCGGTGGCAACACCGTGCCGGTTCGAGCCCGGCTCCGGGCACCATCATCGATTCGATGAGCCATTCGCTCCGGGGCACTCCTCGATGAGATCGTTTCGCCTTCGCGACCCCTACGTCAACTACCGCCATCGACGGCCCATTCATGCGCTGCGAATCTGTGCCGCGGTAGCGATCACCTACCTGATCATCACGCTCTTGCCGATCCCCCACGGCAGCTGGGCCCTGGTCAGCACCGCCATGGTAATGGGCAACCTGCCGCATATCGGCGGCGTCCTGGACAAGGCCAAGCAGCGCCTGCTGGGTACCGTCACCGGCGTCGGCTGGGGCGTCCTGATCACCCTGGTCCCCGACCCGCCCCCGGGCCTGCTACTCGGCTGGCTACTGCTGGGCATCGCCCTGGCCACCTATATCACCTTCGGCAAGCGCCACGCCTACGGCGGCCTGATGTTTACCATCAGCCTGCTGCTGGTGGCCGGCGACGGCCACCAGGACCTGACCCTGGCCCTGTGGCGGGGCTTCGATGTGCTGCTGGGCACCTGCGTGGGCCTGACGGTGACCCTGCTGTTGCTGCCCCAGAAGGCCACCGATGTGTTGCGCTTCCTGATGGCCGACAACCTGGAGACCATGGCCCGGCTCTATCAGGCCCACACCGGCGCCGCGGCCGGGGTCGACCCCTCCGCCCGGGAGGCCCTCAAGACTACCAGCGGTCTACTGGTCAAGCAGCGCGGCCTGATCGATGCCATTCATAGCGAGGGGCGCCTGCGACGTCGCGATCTGGACAGCCTGATCTCCCTGCAACGGCGTATGCTCTCCACCATCGAGCTGCTGCTGGAGAGTCACTGGAACACCCGCTCGGGGCATGAGCGCATCGACGCCATGACGGGCCTCAGAGAGACCCAGCATAGCCTGGCGCGGGTCCTCGGCAGCCTGGCCTATCAGGTGCGCACCGGTCAGCCCATTCAGGTGGACGGCATCACCTTCGACCTGCAGCGCTACGGCGATCAGGCCCAGGGGGGACGCACCGAGGATGGCCGCCTGCTGTTCAGCCCCAGCGGCTACCTGTGGCTGAATCGCGAACTGGCGCGCCTGACCCAGACCCTGGCCGAGGAGCTCGGCAAGCTGCGGCGACTCCCCAGCCAACGCCTGCGGCGACGCGCCGCGCGGCACCCCCAGATCATCGACAAGACGAAGGGCCGCCCATGACGATACCCGCCGAACGCGTCCTGGTCATCGGCGGCGGCGTCGCCGGCCTGGCCCTGGCGCTGGACCTGGCCGATCACCGCCCGGTCACCCTGCTGCGACCGGCCAGCGATGACGCCGGCGCCAGCCGCTGGGCCCAGGGCGGCATCGCCGCCGTGCTGGCCCCCGACGACGATATCGCCTCCCATGTGGCGGATACCCTGGTGGCCGGAGCCGGCCTGTGCGACGAGGCCGCGGTGCGCTTCACCGTGACCCAGGGGCCCGCGGCCATCGACTGGCTGCTCGCCCTCGGCGTGCCCTTTACCCCGGACCCGCGCCCCGAGGCCCCCTACCCCTACCACCTGACCCGCGAAGGCGGCCACGGCGCCCGGCGCATCATCCACGCCGCGGACGCCACCGGGCGTGCGGTCATCGAGACCCTGGTCGCCCGGGTCCAGGCCCATCCTGGCATCACCCTGTGCCCGTCGCTCACCGCCATCGGCCTACTTCATGACGCCGACGGCGCCTGCCGCGGCGCCCGCTGCCTGGACGAACGGGGGGGAGAGACGCTCCTGCTGGCCGGCGATACGGTGCTGGCCAGCGGTGGCGCCAGCGGCCTCTATCGTCACACCACCAGCCCCGCCCCGACCCGGGGCGAGGGCATGCTGATGGCCGCCGAGCTGGGCGCCCGGCTGATGAACCTGGAATTTCAGCAGTTCCACCCCACCTGCCTCTATGATCCCCAGGGCGCGCCCTTCCTGATCAGCGAGGCGGTACGTGGCGAGGGAGGCATCTTGCGCAACCTGGCCGGCGAACGCTTTATGCCGGCCCTCGATGATCGGGCCGAGCTGGCGCCGCGGGATATCGTCGCCCGGGCCATCGACGCCCAGATGCAACACGAAGGCGGCGAGCATGTCTGGCTGGATATCAGCCACCTGCCGGCCGCGACGATCCGCCGCCTCTTTCCCACCATCCAGGCGCACTGCCTGGCCCGCGGCCTGGATATCGCCCGGGCGCCGATCCCGGTGGTGCCCGCCGCCCACTACAGCTGCGGCGGCGTGGTCACCGACCTGAATGGCGCCACCGAGGTGGCCCACCTTTATGCCATCGGCGAGGTGGCGGCCACCGGCCTGCACGGCGCCAACCGCATGGCCAGCAACTCGCTGCTGGAGTGCCTGGTGTTCGCCCGGGCCGCGGCCCGAGCCCTGCGTCGACCGTCCGGCGAGTGGCAGGCACCACGCCCGGCGTCACCTTCCCGCGGCACGCCCCCCTCGGCGGCGAGTGTCGCCGCCCTCCAGGGCGAGCTGGGGGAGATCATGAGCCGGCGCGTGGCCATCGTTCGTGACGACGCCGGCCTAGCCAAGGCCGAGGCGCAACTGCGCGAACTCGGTGAGCGGGTGACCGCCGAGTGGCGACATCACGCCCCCACCGCGGCCCTAGCCAGCCTCTGGCACTCGCTGCGCCTGGCCCGCCTTACCGTGCGCCTGGCCCAGGCACGCCGGGAATCCCGGGGGCTGCACTACAATCGCGACTGCCCGAGCGGCGCCGCCGAGCCCCGGCCCTCCTTTATCGGCCTGGACGCGCTCGACTAGAGCATCCCGCGACGCACGACCAGCAGCCGCCGCAGCCGACGCCGCGCCTCGGGGGCGGCGCTATCCGGCCATACCCAGAGCCGTCGCGCCCCCAGGCGCAGGCCGATCAACCAGGGCCCCAGGTAGTCGCAGTCCAGTCGGACGCGTCGCCACTCGCCCCGCGGCTCGGCCCACTGCCACTCCCCGCCATCGCCCAGCGGCACGAAGCGCAGCCGCCCCTGCGGCCGCCGCCGAGCCAGCCACCCCAGCCCGACCACCAACGACAGCGCCGCCAGGGCGGCAATCCCCGGCGGCGCTTGCCAGACCAACAGCAGGATAACGCCACCGCCGCTCAGCAACGGCGGCAGCAGCGCCCACCTAGAGGGCGCGAAACTGATCGCGATCGCCGTGCTCGGCATGCTCGATGATCTGCGCGACGATGCGACGCAGCGCCGGCGCTTCGGGGGGCTCACGGCGCATCAGCCAGACGAACAGGTCCTGATCCTCCTCCTCGAGCAGGGCCCGGTAGGCGGCACGATCGTCGGCATCCAGGCCGTCATAGCGCGTCTCGAGAAAGGGGAGCAGCAGCAGATCCAGCTCCCACATCCCACGCCGGGAGTGCCAGTGGAGCCGCTTGCGTTCGACGTCTTCGGAGGGGGTCGCTTCGCTCAAGGGAGAACCTCGGACAAGTCTTCGATGGGTGTGGCGACAGTATAACCGAGGTGGCACCGACAAGCAGAACCCCGACCGTCGCCGGCCCGCCTCGACCACTGTGTTGTAGTTCGTTGTTTTATCACGATTTGCACAGTATGCTGAGAACAAACAAGAACCGTAGACCCGGCATTGCCCTTGGAGAAGCGCCGATGACCAAGTCCGAGTTGATCGAGCAGATCGCCATGCGACAGCCAGAGCTGTCGATCAAGGAAGTCGAGGCCGCCGTACGCATCATTCTCGACGACATCACCAATGCCCTGGCCGACGGGGGGCGGGTCGAGATCCGCGGCTTCGGCAGCTTCTCCCTGCACTACCGGGAGCCGCGCGTCGGCCGCAATCCCAAGACCGGCGACCCGGTCGCCTTGGACGGTAAATTCGTGCCACACTTCAAGCCCGGCAAGGAGCTGCGCGAGCAGGTCAATGCCAGCCGTGCCCTGGGGTACTGAGGGCGAAGGGCGCCCCGCGCCATGACGACAGACAAGATCGAAGGAAGCTCCATGCGTTGGTTAAAAGGCGTGATCCTAGCCGTCATCCTGATCGTGGTGCTGCTGGTCGGCATTCTCTTTGCCGTCAACAACCAGCAGGCCGTGCCCCTCAACCTGATCTGGCTCGACCTCCCGCCCGCCTCGCTGTCGGTCTGGCTGCTGGCCGCCCTGACCTGTGGCGTATTGCTGGGCATGCTGGCCATGAGTGGCGTCTACCTGCGCCTGCGCACTCGGCTGACCCGCGCCCAGCGACACAACCAGCAGCAACGCAAGGAGCTGGACCAGCTGCGCGTCCAGGAGCTCAAGGAACTGCCGTAAATGATGGACCTTCTGCTGCTGGCCCTGTTGTTGGCAGCGGTCGCCATCGGCTGGTGGCTGGGCCGGGGCAGCGTGGCTGGCAACGACGAGACGACCTCCCAAACACGCCTCTCGCGCGACTACTTCGTGGGCCTCAACTACCTGCTCAACGAAGAGCCGGACCGGGCCATCGAGACCTTCGTCGGCGCCCTGGAGGTCAACAGCGACACCATCGAGACCCATATCGCCCTGGGCAGCCTGTTTCGCGCCCGGGGCGAAGCCGATCGCTCGGTGAAGATTCATCAGAACCTGCTGGCCCGCCCCACCCTGACCCCCGCCCAGGGGCAGCGAGTGCAGCTTGAGCTGGCCCGGGACTTCCTCAAGCTCGGCCTGCACGACCGCGCCGAGCGACTGCTCCAGGGGATCACCCGCGAGGCCCAGGACGAGGAACTGCGCCTGGCCGCCAAGCGCCTGCTGGTCGACCTGCTGGAGCGGGAGAAGGCCTGGCAAGCGGCCCTGGAGGTGGCGGTGCCGGAGCTGGTGCGCGAGCAGGAGGAGCTACGCCGCGCCGCCAGTCACTGGCTCTGCGAGCTGGCCGAGCAGGCACTGCAGCAGGCCAGCCCCGGTCCCGCTCGCAAGCAGCTGCGCCAGGCGCTCGGCATCGACCCGCAATGCGTGCGCGCCACCTGGCTGCTCGCCCGGCTGGAGCATGACACCGGCCACTACAAGGCCGAGGCCAAGCTGCTCAAGCGAATTCCCGACCAGGACCTCGACTTCAGCCCCATTATCCTCGAGCCCCTGGCGGAGGCCTATCGTCGCCTGGAAGATCCCCAGGGGTTCGAGGACTACCTCACGACCCTAATCGAGCGCGCGCCCTTTACCAGCGCCCTGTTGGCCCTGGCCAGGAGCCGCCAGCACCACGAGGGCAATGCCGCCGCCGAGGCGCTGATTCGCGAGCAGCTGCTGCGTACTCCCAGCCTGCGGGCGCTGGACTACCTGATGGATCTCTATGCGCGTAGCGCCGACGCCGAAGAGCGCGAGCGCGTCGAGCTGCTCAAGCAGCACACCGAGGCGCTGCTGGCCCGGCACCCGCGTTTCCGCTGTCGACGCTGCGGTTTCTCGGGAGAGCGCCTGCACTGGCAATGCCCCAGCTGCCGCGAATGGGGCACCACCAAGCCGGTCACCGGCATCGAGGGAGAGTGACTGCACCGGCACCGAGGGGGAGTAACGAAGGGACGGCGTCAGGCGTCGGCCAGCTCGGTCTCGATAGCGGCCAGGGCCGCCATGGGGTCCTCGGCCTGGGTCACCGGCCGCCCCACCACCAGGTGCGTACTGCCCGCCGCCATGGCCTGGGCCGGGCTCAGGATGCGCCGCTGATCCCCCGCCTCGGCGAAGCTCGGCCGAATCCCCGGCGTCACCTTGAGGAACGCCTCGCCGCACAGCTCCCGTAGCCGCGCCGACTCCTGGGCCGAGCAGACCACGCCATGCATGCCGCTGTCCTGGGCCAGGCGTGCCAGGCGCTCCACCTGCTCGGCCGGCGAGACGCTCACCCCCACCTCGGCGAGGTCGGCCGCCTCCATGCTGGTCAAGACGGTGACCGCGATCAGCTGGGTCGCGAGAGCGTGGCGCTCGAGCCGCTCGCGAGCCGCCTCCATCATCCGCCGCCCGCCCCCGGCATGCACATTGACCATCCAGACGCCCTGCTCCGCCGCCGCCTGGACGGCGCCGGCCACGGTATTGGGAATATCATGGAACTTGAGGTCGAGGAACACCTCGAAGCCGCGGCCATGCAGGGCCTCCAGCACGTCGGGCCCACTGCGGGTAAACAGCTCCTTGCCCACCTTGAGCCGGCAGCGGCTCGGGTCGAGCCGGTCGGCCAGGCACAGGGCGGCGTCCAGGGACGGGAAATCCAGGGCAATGATCAGGGGGGAGTCGGTGGACATGGGGCGGGCGTCTCCTCGGCGCGTTGATAGGGCGCCTCAGTATACCAGCCGCACCGGGGCGCGTCGGCCCGCACGCGCCGCCAATCGCCCACGGAGAAGATCGCTAAAGGCTGACAGCACGGCGGAGGTCAGGGGCTAGGGTTAATTTGTAACCCACCGGTTACACAAGAACCTCTAACCCTTAGGGAGGATAGGCAATGAAAGCAACCCTCAAGGGGCTGGTATTCGCCCTGCTACTGGGCCTGGCCCCGCTGACCCTGGCCCAGGAGATGGCCCCGATCAATGTCAATCAGGCCGATGCGGAGATGCTCGCCGAACTGCCCGGCATCGGCCCCAGCAAGGCCCAGGCCATCATCGAGGATCGCGAGAGCAACGGCCCCTTCAGCGACCCCGACGACCTGACCCGGGTCAGCGGCATCGGTCCGGCCACCGTGGAGGCCATGCGTGATCAACTGGAGTTCTGAGCCGCTCCCGGGGGCACAGGCCCCCGGGCTTCTTCTTTCCTCCTTCTCAGATCCTCAGGCCACCATCACATTCGATGACGCGACCAGTGAAGTAGGCGTTATTGAAGATAAAGGCCACGCTCTCGGCGATATCTTCCGGCTGCCCCAGCTTGCCCAGGGGAATGCCGCGGGCGATCTTCTCGAGCATCTCCGGGCGAATCGCCGCCGTCATGTCGGTTTCGATAAAGCCCGGCGCCACGGCACCCACCCGCACCCCGTGACGCGCCAGCTCCTTGGCCCAGGTCACGGTCAGCGCCGTCACCCCGGCCTTGGCCGCGGCATAGTTGCTTTGTCCCATGTTGCCGGCCTGGGAGATGCTGGAGATATTGACGATCACCCCGCCCCGACCCGCCTCGACCATCTGCTGGGCCGCCGCCTGGCCACACAGGAAGACCCCGGTCAGGTTGACGTCGATAACCTGCCGCCACTGACTCAGCGAGAGGCCTTTCTCGACCTTGCCGTCCTTGGCCTTGATCAGCAGGCCGTCGCGGGTGATACCGGCGTTATTGACCAACCCCTGCACGGGCCCCATCCGCTCGGCGATATCGGCGAAGGCCTGGGTCACCGAGGCCTCGTCGGCCACATCGGCGACGAAGGCTTGGGCCTCGATGCCCGACTCGGCCAGTGCCCCCACGGCGCTATCCAGGGCCTCGGCCTCGCGATCCAGGAGCGCCAGTCGCGCACCCTGGCGACCCAGCCGCTGGGCCATCGCCAGCCCCAGCCCGCGTGCGCCACCGGTAATGGCGATCACCGTCTTGTCCATCGACATCCGTCTTCTCCTCATCGTCAGGGAGCGGCGCGGGGCGAACCCGCCCGCCCGTAATTTTGTGCAATGCAGCAACCCATATAAGCTAGCATGCCCAGGTGAAATCGCCCAGGCGGCGCCTTGAAAACCCTCCCGCCTCCCCCCATCTCCTGGCTATTGCGATGCCCGGAGGCCTCATGCCGTTTCTGCTCTTCTTTACCCTCTTCGCCCTGCTCGACTTCGTGATCCTCTTCTCGGTGGGCAGCCAGATCGGCTTGCTGACCACCCTGCTGATGGTGCTGGCCACCGGCTTTATCGGCCTGCACCTGATCCGCCGCGAGGGCGTGGCCACCCTGGCCCGAGCCCAGGAACGCTTCGCTCGCGGCGAAGTACCCACCGGCGAGCTGCTCACCGGGGCGGCCCTGATCTTCGGGGGTGCCCTGCTGATGGCGCCGGGCTTTGTCTCCGACGGCCTGGGCCTGCTGTGCCTGATACCCGATGCCCGGCGACTGCTCGGCAAGGGACTGGCGCGTCTCGGGCTGCGCTTCCAGGCCGCCTCGATGGGCGCCGGGGGTCGCCGGCACCATCAGCCGGCCGACGACTGGCACCAGGCCGGACGCGATAGCGGCGAGTACAGCGCTCGGACCACCCCCGAGGACGGCCCCCTGGAGGGCGACTTCATTCCCCGGGGCGACGCGCGCCGCTGATCAGTGCTCCCGAATGAAAAAATTTTCTTCCGGGGCCTTGAAAGCCATTCACCCGCCCCCACTGTTGGGCTAGCAACGGTTTCGGCTCGGCGCCCCGGCGACGAGCCAACGACACGGAAGGCATTCGCCTTCACTTCGCGGCCCCGCTGCGGAGCCGATAACGACCACCGTCACGCCAGGCGTGACATAGCCAACCATCAGGAGTACGTGAGCAATGAACATCCGTCCTCTGCACGATCGCGTCGTCATCCGTCGCGTGGAAGAAGAACAGAAGACCGCAGGCGGCATCGTGCTTCCGGGCAACGCCCAGGAAAAGCCGACGCGTGGCGAGGTTCTCGCCGTCGGTAACGGCCGGATTCTCGATAACGGCGAAGTGCGCCCCCTGGACGTCAAGGTCGGCGACACCGTGATCTTCAAGGAAGGCTTCGGCGTCGAGAAACAGAAGATCGACGGCGAAGAAGTCCTGATCATGAGCGAGTCCGACATCCTCGCCGTGGTGGAAGGCTAAGCCCCAGAGCCCGCCAAACGACGTTTGCGTTCTTGTTTGACAACCGATGCATAGGAAGTAACGAAAATGGCAGCGAAACAGGTCAAGTTTTCCGACGACGCCCGTAAGCGCATGGCTCGTGGCGTGGACGTCCTCGCCAACGCCGTGAAGGCCACCCTGGGGCCCAAGGGCCGCAACGTGGTGCTGGAGAAGTCCTTCGGCGCCCCCACCGTCACCAAGGACGGCGTCTCCGTGGCCAAGGAGATCGAACTCAAGGACAAGTTCGAGAACATGGGCGCCCAGATGGTCAAGGAAGTCGCTTCCAAGACCTCCGACGTGGCCGGCGACGGCACCACCACCGCCACCGTGCTGGCTCAGGCCATCGTCAATGAAGGCCTCAAGGGCGTGACCGCCGGCATGAACCCGATGGATCTCAAGCGCGGCATCGACAAGGCCGTGATCGCCGCGGTCAAGGAGATCCAGGCCCTGGCCGTGCCGTGCACCGACTCCAAGGCGATCGCCCAGGTCGGCACCATCTCCGCCAACGGCGACGCGCGCATCGGCGAGATCATCGCCGAGGCCATGGAGAAGGTCGGCAAGGAAGGCGTGATCACCGTCGATGAGGGCCGTGGCTTCGAAGACGAGCTGGAAGTCGTCGAGGGCATGCAGTTCGATCGCGGCTACCTCTCGCCGTACTTCGTCACCAACCAGGACACCATGGCCGTCGAGCTGGAAGATCCCTTCCTGCTGCTGGTCGACAAGAAGATCTCCAACATCCGCGAGCTGCTGCCGGTGCTGGAAGCCGTCGCCAAGGCCGGCAAGCCGCTGGTGATCATCGCCGAGGACATCGAAGGCGAGGCCCTGGCCACCCTGGTGGTCAACACCATGCGCGGCATCGTCAAGGTCGCCGCCGCCAAGGCGCCGGGCTTCGGCGATCGTCGCAAGGCCATGCTGCAGGATATCGCCATCCTGACCAACGGCACCGTGATCTCCGAGGAAGTGGGCCTGACCCTCGAGCAGGCGACCCTGGACCACCTGGGCAGCGCCAAGCGCGTGACCATGTCCAAGGAGAACACCACCATCATCGATGGCGCCGGTGCCGAGGGCGATATCGAAGCTCGCGTCAACCAGATCCGCGCCCAGATCGAGGAGACCTCCTCCGACTACGATCGTGAGAAGCTCCAGGAGCGCGTCGCCAAGCTGGCCGGCGGTGTCGCCGTGATCCGCGTCGGTGCCGCCACCGAAGTGGAGATGAAGGAGAAGAAGGCTCGCGTCGAGGACGCCCTGCACTCCACCCGCGCCGCCGTCGAGGAAGGCGTGGTGCCTGGTGGCGGTACCGCCCTGGTCCGCGTGCTGACCAAGGTGGCCGGCCTGACCGGTGACAACGACGACCAGACCCACGGCATCACCCTGGCCCTGCGCGCCATGGAAGCCCCGCTGCGTCAGATCGTCACCAACGCCGGCGAAGAGGCCTCCGTGGTCATCAACCGCGTCAAGGACGGCGAGGGCAACTTCGGCTACAACGCCCAGACCGGCGAGTTCGGCGACCTCTTCGAGATGGGCGTGCTGGACCCGGCCAAGGTGACCCGCACCGCCCTGCAGTCCGCCGGCTCCGTGGCTGGCCTGATGATCACCACCGAGTGCATGGTGGCCGATGATCCGGAAGAGAAAGAAGCCGCCGCTCCGGACATGGGCGGCATGGGTGGCATGGGCGGCATGATGTAAGCCGACCCGGGCAACCCGCCTGACCGACCCCGCCGGCTCGCGCCGGCGGGGTTTTTTTATGCCCTGAAACGCATCAGGCCCCCGAGTGGGGGCCTGATGCGTTTCAGGGCATGTCAAGTGACTAGGGGTTACTCCAGCTCCATGCACAGGTACTTGGTCTCCAGGAACTCCTCCATGCCCTGATGGCCGCCCTCGCGACCCAGGCCGGAGGCCTTGACCCCGCCGAAGGGCGCCGAGGCATTGGAGATCAGACCGGTATTGATGCCCACCATGCCGTACTCCAGGGCCTCGGCGACCCGCCATACCCGGCTCAGGTCCCGGGAGTAGAAGTAGGCCGCCAGGCCATATTCGGTGTCATTGGCCTGGGCCACGGCATCCTCCTCGTCCTCGAAGGGGAAGACCGCCGCCAAGGGCCCGAAGGTCTCCTCGCTGGCCACCGTCATCTCGGCGCTGGCGAAGTTGATCAGGGTCGGGGTGAAGAAGTTGCCACCCAGCGGGTGCGGGTTGCCTCCCAGCAGCAGCTCGGCCCCCTTGTCCACGGCATCGTGGACATGCTCGGAGACCTTGGCCACCGCCTTGTCATCGATCAGCGGGCCGATATTGACGCCGGCCTCGGCGCCGTTACCCACCCTGAGCTCGCTGTTCATGGCCGCCGCCAGCTTCTCGCAGAAGGCGTTGATCACGCTGGTCTGGACCAGGAAGCGGTTGGTGCAGACGCAGGTCTGGCCGGCGTTGCGGAACTTGGCGGCCATGGCCCCCTCGACGGCGGCGTCCAGGTCGGCATCCTCGAAGACGATAAAGGGCGCATTGCCGCCCAGCTCCAGGGAGAGCTTCTGGATATGCCGGGAGGCCTGGGCCATCAGGGTGCGTCCCACCTCGGTGGAGCCGGTAAAGGTGATCTTGCGCACCGCCGGGGATTCGGTCAGGGCCGCGGCGATCTCGCTGGCCTTGCCCGGCACCACGTTGAAGACACCCCGCGGCACCCCGGCCCACTCCGCCAGCAGCGCCAGGGCGGTAGCCGAGAAAGGCGTCTGACTGGCCGGCTTGATGACGATGGGGCAGCCCGCCCCCAGGGCGGCACCGGCCTTGCGGGTGATCATCGCGGCGGGGAAGTTCCAGGGGGTAATGGCCCCCACCACCCCCACCGGCTGCTTGGTCACCAGGATACGCTGATTGGGCTTGGCGGCGGGCAGGGTCTCGCCGGAGACCCGCCGCGCCTGCTCGGCGAACCAACGCAGGAAGCTGGCGGCATAGGCGATCTCGCCGGCGGCCTCGGCCAAGGGCTTGCCCTGCTCCAGGGTCATGATCCAGGCCAGCTCGTCCTGGTGCTCGAGCATCAGGTCGTGCCACTTCATCAGGATGTCGGCACGCTCCAGGGCGGTCAGGGCCCGCCAGGCGGGAAAGGCCGCCTCGGCGGCCTCGATGGCACGCTCGGTCTCGCCACGCCCCAGGCGGGGTACCTGGCCGATCTGCTCGCCGGTGGCCGGGTTGATCACGGCGATCTGCTCGCCGCTGTCGGCGGCCACCCAACTGCCATCGATATAGGCGAAGGGTCGATAGAGGGTACTCTCTTGCAGGGATTGCATGGTGTTTGCTCCTTCCCGGGAAGCCGGCGACCCAGGCCGCCGAGAGAAAAGGGGATCCCGACGGCGCCTAGCTTACCGGCACCGCCGCGGAGGGGGCGACCAGGGCGCCCAGCACCGCCACCAGCAGTGCCAAGGCAATCGCCAGCCAGCTGAACAGCCGGCCCCGATAGCGGGCCGGATCGCGCTGGACCTGGCGCAGGCCCCACCAGGCACAGGCCGCCGCGGCGGCGGCGAGCAGCGGCACCTGGCCGTCGAGAAACAGGGCAAGAAAGGCCAGCAGCAGACCGCCCAGGCTCCAGCCGGAATAGCGGGGGCGCTCGCCCCCCTCCCCCCCCTGGGCGGTACCGGCACGCAACTGCGGCACGGGGCGCAGGATCACCTGCACCGCCTGGCCATCACGGGGGGTAAAGGTCACTTCCTGGCCGGCGGCGGGCAGGCCCCTGCCTCGCCAGCCACTCAGGTCGAAGAGGTAGCGGCGGCCGTCACTGGCCGCGATCTCGCCCGCTTGGGTCGCGTCGTCGAAGGCAATGATGTCGCCATTCAAGGCGAGTCTCCTTGGATAGGGGGCTTCTCCCCCATGCTAAGACGAATCGGCCCTGGCACCAACCCCGCAAGGGGCCGATTCGATCACGCTACTCGGGTCGGTGGGCGGGCAGCTCCCGAGAGTCGGAGAGAGTGATGGAGACGGAGTCGGCGAAGCGCAGCGCATGGGGCTTATCGATCTCCACCTGGGCCGTCAACACCTGATCATAGGACATGATGATATCCAGCACCTCGCGGGTCATGCGCTCCAGAAGCAGGAAGCGATTCTCCTCCACATGAGCGATCACATGCTTGGTGATGGTGCGGTAGTTGAGGGCCTGATCGATATGGTTGAACTGCACCGCCCGGGCGGCCCGATAACGAATCACCGCATTGATCACCACGTCCTGGCGGTTGGCGATCTCCTCTTCCTTGATGCCGATATAGGTGCGCAGCCGCAGGTTCTTGATGCGGATGGTGGCCAGGTCATGATCGAGGTGCTGATCATTCAGGGAGTGCATGGGCATGGCAAGGCTCCGGCTCAGCGACCATTGATCAGGGTCAGGAATTCCTGACGGGTCGGGGCATTCTCACGGAAGGCGCCCAGCATCACCGAGCTGGTCATGCTCGAATTCTGCTTCTCCACGCCGCGCATCATCATGCACATGTGCTTGGCCTCGATCACCACGGCCACGCCACGCGCCTGGGTCACCTGCTGCACCGCCTCGGCGATCTGCCGCGTCAGGTTCTCCTGGATCTGCATGCGCCGGGCATACATGTCGACGATACGCGCGAACTTGGAGAGTCCCAGTACCTTGCCGCTGGGCAGGTAGGCGATATGGCACTTGCCGATAAAGGGCAGCAGATGATGCTCGCACAGGGAATAGAGCTCGATGTCCTTGATCAGCACCATCTCATCGGTCTCGGACTCGAAGACGGCACCGTTGACCAGGGTCTCCAGGGACTGCTCATAGCCCCGGGTCAGGAACTGCATCGCCTTGGCGGCACGCTTGGGGGTGTCGCGCAGCCCTTCTCGCTCGGGGTCTTCCCCGAGGCCCAGGATGATCTGGCGGTAGTGTTCGGCGAGTGCTTCGGTCATGGTGTGGCCCACTTGTCGAATAAATCGCTACAAAGTATTGCAGCTAGTACATGTCTTGTACAACAAAATCCTTGCCAGGACACGCCTTCCAGCGCCTCGATCATGGCGGGTCATGCATCGTGTCCGGGCAAAGGGGCGATTCTAGCGCATGGGCGCCCGTCTCGCAGGTCCTGATGCGCCATCGCACCTTGGCGCCGAGACGCGCCACAACGCCGTGGCATAATGTCACGCGGGCCCGGCGGCAGCGCTCCCGGCTGTGCTAGCATGGGGGGCCTAGCAACATGCTGCTTGGCCGTTATCGCCCGCTATCGTCAGCTATTGATCAAGAGTCCCGCCATGGCACAACGCACCCTTCGGCTTACCTCCCTGCTCACCGGCCTGTCGGCCTCCCTGCTGCTGAGTTCCGGGATGGCCCAGGCCGAGACCCTGCACCTCCCCAACGAGGCGATCATCGAAGTCGCCGTGATCGAGTCCACGGCTTTCACGCCCGAGGCGCCACGTCGCGGCGATATGCTGCTGCGCCCGGTGGCCAACGCCGCCGGCGACATTGCCCTGCCTTCCCACTGCCTGATCACCGCCGATGGCCTGCTGGATGGCGGGCGGTTGCGCGTCTCGGCCCAGACTCTGACCTGCATCGCCACCGATGGCGGCGAGAGCGAGATCTTCAGCGGCGAGATGTCCGCCACCGCCTACGATGCCGATGGCCGCTTCGGCCTGGACGCCTGCGTCGATGCCGAGTGCCGCGAGGCGCGCCTGCTGCCCTCCCGCACCTTTATCATGCGCCTGGGCCATGACCTGACCCTGGAGCCCAAGGACAACCCCTCGGCGCGGATCAACGAGGAGCGCCGACAGGCGAGCGGCGGCGACACCCCCTGACGTCACGCCCGCGACCGGCAGTATCGAAGAGGCCCCGCCAATGGCGGGGCCTCTCGCGTCGGCTGGCGGCCTCCGACCTCAACCGGGGCCCGCCAGCCAGCGCGGCTGGTTCGTCAAGGCCAGGCTCTGCTGCTCCAGATCGCGGATATGCTGGTCCCAATAGCCCGACTCGGCGACCCAGGGAAAGACCCGCGGAAAGGCCGGATCTTCCCAGCGCGCCACCAGCCAGGCGCTGTGGCGCATCAGCCGCAGGCCACGCAGCGCTTCGATCCAGCGCAGCTGGCGACGATCGAAATCACAGGCCTGCTCATAGCCTTCGAGCAACTCCGAGAGCTGCATCTGCCACTCCTGTTCATGCTGGGCGCTGAGCAGCATCCAGAGGTCCTGCACCGCCGGCGCCATCAGGCAGTCGTCGAAGTCAACCAGGGCGAAGTCGCCGCCGCGGCCGAGCATATTACCCAGGTGGCAGTCGCCATGGGCGCGAATCATCGAGGCCTCGGGCCAGGCCAGTTCGAGAATGGCCGCCGCCAGCTCGCCGCTGATGCGCTCATAGGCGCGCCGCTGGCGGGCATTGAGCCAGGGCCCGGCCAGCACGATGGCGCGGCTCTCCTCGGCCAGGGGGCCGGGCTCGAGGCGCCGACGATGGACGAACTCGCCGCGCCCACCCACCGCATGCAGGCGGCCGATCAACTCGCCCAGGGCGAAGAGGTGATCCGGGTTGTCGAGTTCCGGGGCGCCCCCCGGCAACTGCGGGAAGAGCGCAAAGCGAAACCCCTCATGGCGATGCAGGCTGACGCCCCCGGCATCCCGCCAGGGCGCGGCCACCGGCACCGCCTCGGCCAGCAGCTCGGCGAGGAAATCATGCTCCTCCTGGATCGCCTCGTCCGTCCAGCGCTGGGGACGATAGAACTTGACCACCCAGCGGCGCCGCTCCTCGTCATGCAACTGGAAGACCCGGTTCTCGTAACTGTTCAGCGCGAAGGGCTCGCCGGGCAGCCAGAAGCCCAGGGACTCCACCGCCTCGACCACCCGGGCCGGAGAGAGGAATTCGAAGGGGTGTGGATCCGGAGTCATGGCGCGTCCTTTGCTGGTGCGTTGCGAAGATCGACAGTGGGCATCATAGCAGCCCCGGGGCCTTCAATCGCCGCTTATTCCAGGGGCGCCCGCGGCTGACTCTAGAGGCGTGCGCGCCATGGCCCAGGCCTCGACCGTCTCGGCCCCGGCCCGTCGACAGGCCAGCGCCAGGGCCTCCAGGGTGGCCCCGGTGGTCATGACGTCATCGACCAAGGCGACCCGCGCCGGTAGCGCCGAGTCGATGCGGAAGGCCCGACGCAGGTTGGCGCGTCGAGCCGGACGATCGAGGCCGCGCTGGCTCGGGGTGTCGCGCACACGCCGGGCCTCGATCCACGGCAGCTCCAGGCGACGCGCCAGGCGCCGGGCCAGCCAGTCCGCCTGGTCGAAGCCGCGCCGTCGCGCCCGCCGGTCATGCAGCGGCACCGCCACCAGCGCCGCCACCGGGGGCAGCGTCAGGTCGCGCAGGAAGAGCTCCAGTAGCACGCTGCCGGCTCGCGGCGAGGCATGGAACTTGAAGGCCCGCACCAGCCCCTCGACCGCCCCCGCGTAGCGCAGCGGCGCCCGGGTCCGGTCGAAGGCCGGAGGACGCCTCAGGCAGGCGCCGCAGGGCCTGCCGAGCCCCTGCCCCGCCTGGGGCTCGCCGCAGCGGGGACAGGCCGGCAAGTTCCAGGGCAGGGCCAGCAGGCAGTCATGACACCAGGGCGCCTGGCGCTCGGCGGGGCCCAGGCAGAAGGCGCAGCGCCCCGGCAGGGCCCGGCGCAGGGCATGGTCAACCCAATGTATGATCGAAGTTGACAAGGCGTGGCCACGCCCTATCATCGTGGTCAACCTAAAGTGATTCATATAGTTAACCAAATCAGCCGCGAGCCCTACCCATGACTCTAGCCAGCCCCACCCCACCCCGCCACGACTGGACGGTGGAGGAGATCGAGGCACTCTTCGCCCTGCCCTTCAATGACCTGCTGTTCCAGGCCCAGCAGGTACATCGCGCCCACTTCGATGCCAATGCGGTGCAGGTCTCTACCCTGCTGTCGATCAAGACCGGCGCCTGCCCCGAGGACTGCAAGTACTGCCCCCAGTCGGGGCACTACACCACCGGGCTGGACAAGGAGAAGCTGCTGGAGATCGAGAAGGTGGTGGCCCAGGCCGAGGCCGCCAAGGCCGCCGGCGCCAGCCGCTTCTGCATGGGCGCCGCCTGGCGCAGCCCGCGGGAGAAAGACCTCGAGGTGGTGCTGGAGATGGTCAAGCGGGTCAAGGGCCTGGGCCTGGAGACCTGCATGACCCTGGGCATGGTGAATGACGCCCAGGCACGGCGCCTGGCCGAGGCCGGTCTTGACTACTACAACCACAACTTGGACACCTCCCCGGAGTACTACGGCGAGATCATCACCACCAGAAGCTATGCCGACCGCCTGGAGACCCTGGGACATGTCCGCGATGCCGGCATGAAGATCTGCTCCGGCGGCATCCTCGGCATGGGCGAATCGGGCCGCGACCGCGCCGCCCTGCTGCAGCAACTGGCTCGCCTGGCCCCCCACCCGGAGTCGGTGCCGATCAATATGCTGGTCAAGGTGCCGGGCACTCCCCTGGAAGGCGTCGATGACCTGGACCCCATCGAATTCGTGCGCGCCATCGCCGTGGCGCGTATCCTGATGCCACGCAGTCATGTACGACTCTCCGCCGGACGCGAACAGATGGACGACAGCACCCAGGCCCTGGCCTTCCTGGCCGGCGCCAACTCGATCTTCTACGGCGAACGCCTGCTGACCACCGAGAATCCCGAGGCGGCGCGGGACAAGCGCCTCTTCGAGCGCCTCGGCCTGCATCCGGAGCGCCGCGAGGCCTGCGCCGACGACACCCAACAGGCCGCGGCGCTGGAAGACGCCATGCGTCGCCAGGCCAGCGCCGGCCTCTACTACGACGCCACGGTGGCCTGATGACCTGGCGGCAACGACTCTCGGCCCGCCTCGCCAGCCAACGCGAGGCCGGACTGTGGCGCACCCGCCTGACCATGACGCCGGCCCCGGGCAGCCGGGTGCGCGACTTCGCCAGCAACGACTACCTGGGCCTGGCCCGGGACCCGCGGCTGGCCGAGGCCCAGGCCGAGGGGGGGCGGCGCTTCGGCGCCGGCGCCGGCGCCTCGCACCTGGTCAGTGGCCACCTGTTGCCCCATCAGCTGCTGGAGGAGCGCCTGGCCGAGCTGACCGGCCGCCCGCGGGCGCTGCTCTTCTCCACCGGCTACATGGCCAATTTCGGCACCCTCCAGGCGCTCTGCGACCGCCAGACACACCTGTTTCAGGATCGCCTCAATCATGCCTCCCTGCTCGATGGCGCACGGCTCGCCGGGGCCCGCAGCCGGCGCTACCACCACGGCGACCTGGCCGACCTGGAGCGCCTGCTGAGTCGTGCCGAGGCGGGCCCGCGCCTGGTGGTCAGCGACGGGGTCTTCAGCATGGACGGCGACGTGGCGGATATCGACGGCCTGGCCTCGACCTGCGCCCGTCACGACGCCTGGCTGATGATCGATGACGCCCACGGCCTGGGCGTGCTGGGCGAGCACGGCGATGGCTGCGTGGGGCGGCGCTTCCCTGCCGAGCGGGTGCCGGTACTGGTGGGCACCCTGGGCAAGGCCCTGGGCACCGCCGGCGCCTTCGTCGCCGGCGACGATCTCCTGATCGATACCCTGATCCAGTTCGCTCGCCCCTATATCTACACCACCGCCCAGCCCCCCGGAGTGGCCATGGCCACGCTTCGCGCCCTGGACCTCCTCGAGACGGAGCCGGAACGCCGGCGGCGACTGCACGAGCACCTCGATCACTTCCGCGCTCGCGCCAAGGCGCTGGGGCTGCCGCTGCTGCCCTCGCCGACGCCCATCCAGCCCCTGCTGCTCGGCGATAGTGCCCGGGTGATGCGCTGGAGCCTGGCGCTGCGCGAGGCGGGCTTCATGGTCGGGGCCATCCGTCCCCCCACCGTGCCCCAGGGCCAGGGGCGCCTGCGCATCACCCTCTCCGGCGGCCATCGCCGGGCCGATATCGACGAGCTGCTGGAACGCCTCGCCGAGCTGCTCGCCGCCGACCCGGAGCCGCTGCCGTGAGCCATCTGGTGCTGCTCTCCGGCTGGGGCTGCGATGCGCGTATCTGGCGCTCCCTGGCGCACCACTGGTCGGCGGACGTGACGCCCTCGACGCCGGACTGGCCCGGCTATGGCCAGGCGCCTGCTCTGGCCAGCCCCGCCGGCCTCGACGCGCTGGCCACGGCCATGGCCCCGAGCCTGCCCGGCGAGGCGCTCTGGGTGGGCTGGTCCCTGGGCGGCCTGCTCGCCGCCAGCCTGCTGGAGCGACTGCCCCCGCCCCGGGGCCTGGTGCTGCTAGGCTGCGCCCCGCGCTTTACCGACGGCCCGGTCTCCCCCGCCGCGCTGGGCGATTTTCGTCGCGCCTTCGCCCGGGACCCGCGGGCCACCTGGCGCCATTTCCTACGCCACCAACTAAGCGGCGAGCCGGCCCCGCGCCAGGCCCTCGGCGAACTGCGCGCCCTGCTGGGGAGTGTTCCGCCCGCCGACGACGCCACCCTGGCGGCCGGCCTGGAGCAACTGGCTGACCTGGATATCGGCGCGACGCTCGGCGCCCCGCCCTGCCCCATCCGGCGACTGCGCGGCGCCCGAGATCCCCTGCTGCTCGCCCCACGGCCGGAGGAGCGGGTGCTCGAGGAGGCGGGCCACTGCCCCCAACTCAGCCAACCGGCGGCCCTGGTGCGGCAGCTGGAGTCCCTGGCGATGGAGGTGAATGCATGAGCGTACCGATGCCTGCGGCCACCGAGCTCCCGGACGCGGACGATCGCGCCTGGCGCCGCCGCGTCGCCCGGGCCTTCGGCCGCGCCGCCCCCCACTACCGCCGGCGCGCCGCGGCCCAGGCCGCCCTGGGAGAGCGCCTCTGGGCCCATCTGCCGGAGCACGCCGAGACCATCCTCGACCTGGGCTGTGGCCCCGGCCACTGGAGCGCGCGCCTGGCGCACCACTACCCCGCGGCCCGGGTGATCGGCCTCGACTTGGCCATGGCCATGCTCGACGAGGCCCGCCGCCGTCACCCCGAGACCATCGCCTGGGTACGCGGCGATGCCGCCGCCCTGCCGCTGGCCGACCAGGGCCTGGACCTGCTCTTCTCCAACCTGGCGATCCAGTGGTGCCCCGACCTCGAGGCGGTGCTCGTCGAGGCGCGTCGCGTCTTGCGTCCCGGCGGCCGCGCCCTGATCAATACCCTGGGCCCGGGCACCCTGGCCGAGGTCGCCCAGGCCTGGTCACGACCCGGTCGCCCCGCCGCCCTGCTCGACTTCCTCGATGCCGGACGCCTGGAGGCGGCGGCGCGGCGGGCGGGCTTCGCCACGGTACGCCTGGAGCGCGCCCGGGAACGCTTCTTCTACCCGGACCTGGCCGCGGTGATGGCCTCCATCAAGGGCGTCGGCGCCCAGGTAGCCCCGGGGGCCGGCGCGCCACGACTGGGCCGTGCCGACCTGGAGCGGGCCAAGGCCCGCTTCGAGGCCCTGCGCGAACCCGCCGGCCTGCCGGTCAGCTACCAGCGCCTGACCCTGATTCTCGATAGATAACTCGGTCCCCGGGGCCGACGCTCGATAGGTGAGTCAAAAATGCGTGCTTATTTTGTTACCGGAACCGATACCGACGCCGGCAAGACCCTGGTCGCCGCCGGCCTGCTGGCCCGGGCCCAGGCCGCCGGCCTCACCACCCTGGGCCTCAAGCCGGTGGCCTCCGGCTGCGAGACCACACCACAGGGCCTGCGCAACGCCGACGCCCTGGCCCTGCAGGCGGTCAGCGCCCCGGCCATGGACTATGCGGCCATCAACCCCCACGCCTATGCCCCCGCTATCGCCCCCCACTTGGCCGCCGAGCGCGCCGGCGACCACCTGACCCTGGCCGGGTTGGTGGAGTGCCTGGCCCCGCAGTTGGCCCTGCCCCGGGACCTGATCCTGGTGGAGGGCGCCGGTGGCTGGCGAGTGCCCCTCAACGACCGGGAAGACCTGGCCGGCCTGGCCTCGCGACTGGCGCTGCCGGTGATCCTGGTGGTGGGACTCAAGCTGGGCGCCATCAACTATGCTCGACTCAGCGCCGAGGCGATCCGCGCCGACGGCCTGACCCTGGCCGGCTGGGTGGCCAACGGCATCGATGCCGAGATGCAGGAGCAGGCCGCCAACCTGGCCTGCCTACGCCGCCACCTGCCCGAGCCCTGCCTGGGGGTGGTACCGCCCCTGGGCGACGGCTCGCCCCAGGCCCTGGCGAGTGCCGCCGCGGCGCACCTGCGGCTGCCCGGCGAGGCCAATAACGCCTTGACTTGAGGCACTATTCACCTAGAATATGGGGCCCTGTCGACGAGTCATCTGACTCCGTTCACCCTGCGGATGTGGTGGAATTGGTAGACACGCCAGATTTAGGTTCTGGTGCCTTCGGGCGTGGGAGTTCAAGTCTCCCCATCCGCACCATTTTATTCTTATTTTTCAAAGCACTGGCTGAATATTCCGGCCTAATCGACAGCTTCGAACACTCGACGACGCCCCGCTTGTTGCGGGGCGTCGTCGTTTACCAAGACCGCCTGCGAAGCCTAGAAGGTCGATAGCCCCGAGGCCTCCATCAGCCGGTAGCGCCAATAGCCCCAGGGCCCCACCCGATCCTCGCCGTTGAGGGCCTGGCTGGTGCGTCGCTGTGGACCATTGTCCCAGCGCGCCTCGAAGAAGGCGGCGGCCTCCGCCAGGGCCGGGGCCTCCGATCCCCCCGTCAGGCGCACGCTGGTCTCCAGGTTGAGGTTATCCAGGTTGCGGCGGGTAAAGTTGGCCGAGCCGAGGAGCAGCGTCGCCTCCCCCGCACCGGCGGGCCGATGCAGCAGCAGCTTGCTGTGGCACTGCTCGCCGCGGGTCAGGCACCAGCGCACCGCGACCCCCGCCGCGGCCAGCTCCTGGGCCACCGGCCGGTTGGGAATGCCGTTCTTGGCGAAGCCGAAGGCATCACGGTTGGGGTCCAGTAGTACCCGCACCCTCACCCCTCGCGCCTGGGCCGCCGCAAGGGCCTCGATCACTCCGCGGTGGGCGAGGTAGAAGACCGCCAGGTCGAGGCGATCCCCCGCCTCGGCATCGGCGATGGTGGCCAGGAGGGCATCGCGGATCGCGCCTTCGGTCAACAACTGCAGGGCCAGTGCCGACGCCGGCTCGGCGACCGGCGCCGGTTCGGGCAGGCTCACCCCGCTCCAGGCCGCCACCACCCGCTCGCTGGCCAACAGATCCAGCGCCGCCGGGCCGCGGAAGCGCAGGGCCACGTTGCCGTGCCGGCTGCTGGCATCATGGGGGTTGGCGGAGGTCACCAACCCCAGCCAGTCATCGCCGCTGTCCACCACCAAGGTCTTGCGATGGTTGGCATTGAAGTTGAGCAGGCTCAGGTAGCTGCGCAGGGTGACACGGCCAGGGCCCATGGCATTGGGCAGCCAGCCCGCCTCGGCGCTGTTGCCGAACCAGCGGGGTCCCAGGTGCCAGCCCCCGGACCACAGGGGATTGGAGGCCCGCAGCCGGGTCAGCTCGGTCTCCACCACCCGAATGCCCGCCGCGCGCAGCGCCTCCAGATGCTCGAGGGCCAGGCCCCCATAGAGGGTATTCAGCGGGTCGGTGATCACCACCACCTCGAGCTCGGGATAGCGACGCTTCTGCGCCAGCAGCGCCTGGCTCAACTCGCTGGAGAGCGGCCGAAATCCCGCCCCCGCGGCCTCGCCGGCAAAGTCATTGAACAGGAACATATCGACCACCACCAGGCGCCGTGCCTGACGGATCATCGCCAGCACCTCGTCGAAGATCGCCTGCTCCTGATGGCGCCGTCCCTCGGCGTCATACCAGGTGTGGTCCGCCAGGAAGCGCACCTCCTCGACGCCACGCACCGGCCAGGCCCGGCCGATGCCCTCCGGCAGCGGCTTGACGCTCTGCCAGAGCCCCATGGCCATCCAGGCCAGCAGGATTGCCCCCAATACCCAGGGCCACATAGGCCGCCTCCGTTTTTCCATTCCGGTCTCCCTACCCAACACTGCGACTCACTGCCGCGGCGCCAGCATAGCCGCTTCCGAGCCGAAACGCAGCGCGCCCGGCCAAGGCCGGGCGCGCGACGCCTGGGTGCAGATAGCGCTTAACCGACGACGAACAGCGCCCCCACGCCAGCCAGGGCGACGCCCAGCCCACGCAGAATCCGGTTATCGCGGGCCATCAGCCAGCCCCCCGCCAGGCGCCCGGCTAAGGTGATCGCCAGGGTCGCCAGGGTAAAGCCGGCGAGATAGGCGATCAGGGAAGCGCCAAGCGGCATCTCGCTACCATGGGCATGGCCATGGAAGAGCATAAAGAGCAGGATCACCCCGGCACCGACGAGGCTCGGCAGGCGCACCAGGGCGGCGATCAGCACGCCCACCAGCAGTAGGCTCAGGGCGATGCCGAACTCCACTCCGGGCAGGGCGATACCGGACCAGGCCAGGCCCGCCCCCAGCAGCATACCGGCCACGGCCAGCAGGGGCATAAGGCCCCCGCCAGGCTGATGCCGGCTCCACAAGCCCACGGCGAGCATGGCCAGCAGGTGGTCGGGGCCCAGCAGGGGATGGGCCAGGCCGGCGACGAAGCCGCCGCCATGGGCATGATCATGGCCCGGATGCGCCAGGGCCGCCCCGACGAACAGCAGCAATAGGGGCGCGGCGACCAGGGCGGCACGGCGAGAGGGGGTAACGTTCAACATGGTGGCATATCTCCTTGCCGGGGTGTCTGTGTCGGTAATACGTCTTAGGCGGACTCTGGGCGACGCTCCGGCGGCCGGCGCTCCGGGAGCATGCCGCGGTCGAGGAGAAAGCCGATGATCGTCTCCAGCCCGATGCCGTCGTAGAGGTTGGTGAAAACGAAGGGGCGCTCGCCACGCATCTTGGTGGAGTCGCGTTCCATCACCTCCAGGGAGGCATGCACCTGGTCGGCGATATCGATCTTGTTGATGATCAGCAGGTCCGACTTGGTGATGCCCGGCCCGCCCTTGCGGGGGATCTTGTCGCCGGCGGAGACATCGATCACATAGAGGGTCAGGTCGGAGAGCTCGGGGCTGAAGGTGGCCGAGAGGTTGTCGCCGCCGGACTCCACCAGCACCAGCTCCAGGCCCGGATGGCGCGCCTGCAGCTCGTCGATGGCGGCGAGATTCATGGAGGCATCCTCGCGAATGGCGGTGTGTGGACAGCCGCCGGTCTCCACGCCGAGGATGCGATCCGCGGCCAGCGCCTCATGCTTGAGCAGGAAGTCGGCGTCCTCGCGGGTATAGATATCGTTGGTGACCACGGCGATATCGTAGTGGTCGCGCAGCGCCAGGCAGAGCTGCTTGAGCAGCGCCGTCTTGCCGGAGCCCACCGGGCCGCCGACGCCAACGCGTAAACAATGGGTCATATCGTCACTCCTCTTGCACTCTTTCGTCGTTTTTCTGTCTGCGCGGGCGACTCACTGGACTCACCACACCACGCGTCCGAAACCCTGGCGCCCCGGCCGTTCTCCCGCGGTCGGAAAGACGGTACGTCCCTGTACCGACTTTCCTAAATCTTCTTCCCTGAAGATTTCCCGCGTCGCCTCGGCCGAGTCGCCAGCGGCCGCGCGAGGTGGATTCGCCAGTGATCGCCCTACCATCCTGTCTTAGCCCGCGGCGCTCGGCGCTAACTTCTGAACAGCCGCGAGTACTGGGTCTCGTGCAGGGCGCTGGCCAGTGCCAGGCCGGGCAGCGCCGGGCCGAGCTCGTCATCACCCAGCGAGAGCGCCTCGTCCACCGCATGAACCAGGGCCGGGCGCACCCGTTCGACGAGCTGCTGGGCGGCGGTATGGCCAAGCGGTAGCGCCTTGCAGGCCACCGCCAGCTGGTTCTCCAGCCAGGCCCAGGCGAAGCCGAGCAGCGCCTGGCGCGGGGCGATGCCGCGCACCCGGGCCGCCCAGGCGAAGACCGTCACATGGCCCGCCTCCGCGGGGAGCTCCGGGGCATCCGGCGCGAGCCCCAGGCTGCCCAGCAGCCGCGCCAGCGACGCCCCCAGCCGGCTATCCTCGGCGACGAGTTCCGCCGTCTCGCGATTGGCGGCCAGCCACCGGTCCCACGCCACCAGTGCCGGCTCATCGCCCTCGGCCCAGGCGGCATAAAGGCGCGCCAGCACCGGCAGCTCGCAGCGGGTCAGGCCATCGGCGAGTACGCCCTCGAGCCAGTCGCCGAGGCTCGCCTCATCGCTGACCCAGCCCAGCTCGAAGGCGCTTTCCAGCCCCTGGGAGAAGGCGAAGGCGCCGATTGGCAGCGCCGGGCTGACCAGTTGCAGCAGGCCCAGCAGCGCCAGGTCGTCGCCCTGCCCGCTTCCCGACTCAGTGGGCATGAGGGTGCCGATGCTCGTGGTGGTGATGCCCCTGTGCATGGGAATGACCGTCCAGTTGCTGGTAGGCCCCGGGCTCCGGATCGAAGGGGGCCTCGTGGCGCTCCAGGCTAGCGCCCAACCGCTCGGCCAATGCCTCCAGCACATGGTCCGGCGGGAAGCGTACGTAACTACCTCGCGCGTCCTCGCCCAGGGCTAGCTGCACATGACGGTTGCCCAGGTGGTAGGCGAGGCGTGCCAACGGCAGGCCGGGGGCGATACGGGCGGTGACCACCGGCTCATCGGCCGCCCTCACCCGCACGATCTCGCCGCCCTCGGCGCGCAGCCCCTCGCCGTCGCGCAGCACCGATCCACGCTCGAGGAACCACCCCAGCGCGCGGCCGCCATCGCTTTGCGCCTTGAGGCGGCCCAGCACGCGCCGCTCATAGGGCAGCGTCAGGGTGTCGGTGGCCTGGTCCGCCGCGATGGGCCCCAGGCGTTGGGTCAGTTTCAACATGATTCTCTTGACTCCTCGGACAGTCCGGCTGGAGGCCGTCGGTTCTCTCTTCAGGCTGCTAGGCAGGCGCACTAGAACAGGTGATAGCGCTGCGCCAGTGGCAATTCTGTCGCCGGCTCGCAGGTCAATAACTCGCCATCGCAGCGCACCTCGTAGGTCTGGGGGTCGACGGAGAGCTCGGGGCAGGCGTCGTTAAGCTTCATATCCCCTTTCCTTACCCCCCTGACGTCGCGGCAGGCCACCAGCCGGCTCTGCAGGCCCAGCCGCTCACGGATGCCACCCTCCAGCGCCGCCTGGCTGACGAAGCTGACCCGGGTCTCGCTGGCGGCACGCCCCAGGGCGCCGAACATCGGCCGGTAGTGCACCGGCTGGGGCGTGGGGATCGAGGCGTTGGGGTCGCCCATGGGGGCGGCGGCGATCATGCCGCCCTTGAGGATCAACGCCGGCTTGACGCCGAAGAAGGCCGGGCTCCACAGCACCAGGTCGGCGAGCTTGCCCACCTCGATGGAGCCCACCTCGTGAGCGATACCGTGGGTGATCGCCGGGTTGATGGTGTACTTGGCGATATAGCGACGGGCGCGGAAGTTGTCGGCGCCGAGCGCCTGGTCCTCCGGCAGCAGGCCACGCTGCACCCTCATCTTGTGAGCGGTCTGCCAGGTGCGACACACCACCTCGCCGACCCGGCCCATGGCCTGGGAATCCGAGGAGACCATCGAGATCACGCCGAGATCCTGGAGGATATCCTCAGCGGCGATGGTCTCGCGGCGGATCCGCGAGTCGGCGAAGGCCACGTCCTCGGGAATGCTCGGGTCCAGGTGGTGACACACCATCAGCATGTCCAGGTGCTCGTCGATGGTGTTGACCGTATAGGGCCGCGTCGGATTGGTGGAGGACGGCAGCACATAGGGCTTGGCGCAGGCGGTGAGGATATCCGGCGCATGGCCGCCCCCGGCCCCCTCGGTGTGGTAGGTATGGATGCCGCGCTCCTTGAAGGCGGCCAGGGTGTCCTCGACGAAGCCCGACTCGTTAAGGGTGTCGGTGTGGATGGCGATCTGGACGTCATAGCGCTCGGCGACCGACAGGCAGGTATCGATCGACGCCGGGGTGGTGCCCCAGTCCTCGTGGAGCTTGAGGCCCATGGCCCCGGCCTCGAGCTGCGCCTCCAGGCCTTCGGGCAGGCTGGCGTTGCCCTTGCCCAACAGGCCGATATTCATGGGCAGCGCATCCACCGCCTGGAGCATGCGGCCGAGATGCCACTCGCCCGGGGTGCAGGTGGTGGCCTTGGAGCCGGTGGCCGGCCCGGTGCCGCCGCCCAGCATGGTGGTGATACCGCTGGCCAGCGCCTCCTCCACCTGCTGGGGGCAGATCAAGTGGATATGCGCGTCGATGCCGCCGGCGGTGAGGATCATGCCCTCGCCGGCGATCACCTCGGTGCCCGGGCCGATGACGAGCTCGACCCCGGGCTGGGTATCCGGGTTGCCCGCCTTGCCGATGGCACTGATCCGCCCGGCCTGGATCCCCAGGTCCGCCTTGACGATGCCCCACCAGTCGAGGATCAGGGCGTTGGTGATCACGGTATCCATCACGGCGGCGTCCTGACGCTGGCTCTGACCCATGCCGTCACGGATCACCTTGCCACCACCGAACTTCACCTCCTCGCCGTAGTGGCTGGCGTCCCGCTCCACCTCGATCCATAGCTCGGTATCGCCCAGGCGCACCCGATCGCCCACCGTGGGGCCATACATATCCGCATAGGCTTGGCGGCTGATCTTCATGACTGCCCTCCTTGATCTGCATCACCGGAAGGCGGCCTTTGCGCGGTGTCGGGCGCGGTAGACGGCCTTCGCGCGGCGTCGGGCGCGATAAAGAGCGCGCCCATGACCTCGCCGCGAAAACCATAGATATGCCGGCGGCCGACGAAGGGAATCAGGGTCACCTCGCGGGTCTGGCCCGGCTCGAAGCGGATCGCCGTGCCGGCGGCCACGTCCAGGCGATAGCCGCGCGCCTTGGCGCGGTCGAAGAGCAGCGCCGGATTGGTCTCGGCGAAGTGGTAGTGGGAGCCGACCTGGATCGGCCGGTCGCCGGTGTTGGCCACCTCGACGGTGATCCGTTCGCGCCCCGCGCAGAGTTCGATCTCCGCGTCCTTTAACTGATATTCACCGGGAATCATGGGGTTCTTCCCTCTCGTTTAATGCTGCTGAACCGCGAAAACTGAGCGAACGAAGGCCAGGCAAGGCGGCGAGCGGCAAAAAAGCGGAGTTTGCTTTAGTAAATGAGCAGTTTTTGTCGTGAAGCCAACACAGCATGGCCGAGTGCAGCCAGTCTTAGACAATCGGGTCGTGGACGCTGACCAGCTTGGTGCCGTCGGGGAAGGTGGCTTCGACCTGCACCTCATGCACCATCTCGGCCACCCCCTCCATGACCTCGTCACGGCTCAGGATCTCGCGGCCATGGCTCATCAGCTCCGCTACCGCGCGCCCGTCCCGGGCGCCTTCCAGGATCTCGAAGCTGATCAGCGCTACCGCCTCGGGATAGTTGAGCTTCAACCCGCGGGCGCGGCGCCGCTCGGCCAGTTGGGCGGCCAGGAAGAGCATCAGCTTGTCTTTGTCTCTCGGGGTGAGTTCCATGGGCCTCTCCGGGTAGGTGTCAGGTAAACCAGATGCGTGGCGGATGTGCCTCGCGTCCGACGAGCCGCGGTCGCAGCACTCGCCAGGCGGCCTCGCAGAGCGACCAGGCCGCGTTGCGCTCCTGGCCCAGGTAGCGCAGCAGCAGCACCCCGTGGCGCAGCGTCACCGCCCAGCGAGGACCGGCCGGCAGGGCCTCGCGCAACGCCTCGATGGCCTCGCGCCCGTCGGCCAGCCCCACCGCCCAGAGGGTCGCCTGGACGCTGGCGCCGCCCTGCCCCCAGCGTCCGTGAAAGCGCGGATGCCTCGGGTCCAGCGGCTGGCGCTCCAGCCATAGCGGCTTGCCGTCGCGACGCAGGGCGAAGCGCTGCTCGATGCGCCCGCTGACGTAGGGCAGGTGGCTCGCCGGACGCCCCAGCGCCAGCACTTCCCAACCCAGGCAGCGGGCATTGCCGGAGAGATCGATGCTGGTGGCCTGCTCGCCCCAGGAGCCATCGAAGGCGATCGTCTCCTGGGGCAGCCATTCGAGGACGCCGCCATCGGCCACCTCGAGCTCGGTATGTTGCCGCCAGGCCACGCCATGGCTGTCGGCCCGGTAGAGCTTGTTGGCCGCCGGGGTAGTCAGCAGCACCCGGGTCCCCGCCTCGACCCGGGCCCGGATGGTCAGGGCATCGCCGCTGACCAGGCCACCGGGGGGGTGCAGCAGATAGACATGGCAGGCCTCGTCCCGCCCCTCCGGATAGAAGGGGCGCTGGACCCGCAAGGGTCCCTGGTGACGCGCCCTGATCATCCGCGTGGCCCCCCGGCGCGCCGCGAAGCCGAGTTCCAGCGAGGCCACCCAGCGGCGGCCGGCATCGAAACGATGCCCCGAATCGGGGCAAGGGGCGCGGAGATCGAGGCGGGCCGTCATCGGCGAGGCTTCCTGGCGGTGGCGTTACCCAGCACAAGGCAAGGCTCGTACCAGAGCACGCGATTTTTCTAATTTATCAATGATAAACAAATAGTTATTTTGTATACCCGGATGTACACCAGGACCTCGACAGGGCCCCGGCCGCGGGGCACGGCACCAAAGGAGGGCGCCGCCATGGCGGACTGCACCATGGTGGCGCCTAACGGCTGGGCACCTTGACCCACGCCGGAGGAGCAAGCAAAAAAAAGGGGCATCGGCGCTGCCGATGCCCCCGAGGCGACGAGAGGTCGCCTTCGTCATCAATCCCCTTCGGGGCCACCGCTGCCGGCGGCCACCTTCATGCGACGGCGCAACAGCGGGCCGACCAGGTAGGGCAGGATCAGGCCCAGGCCGGCGAACACCCAGAGACCGATGGCCAGGCCGCTGTTCCACAAGACGCTCCAGTCGCCCCCGGAGATATCCAGGGCATGGCGCAGGTTCTTCTCCATCTCCGGGCCCAGCAGCAGGCCGAGGATCACCGGCACCAGGGGAATCTCCAGCTTGCGCAGCACATAGCCCGCGACACCGAAGGCCACCATGAAGTAGAGATCGAAGGTGGTGTTGCTGATCGAGTAGATGCCGACGAAGGCGATCATGGTGACGATCGGCAACAGGTACTTCGGCGGCACCGAAAGCAGCCTGACGAAGATGCCCACCAGGGGGATATTCAGCACCAGCAGCAGGAAGTTGCCGATCAGCAGGGCGGCGATCACGCCCCAGACGATATCGGCGTTCTGGGTGAACATCAGCGGTCCCGGGGTGATATTCATCGAGATCAGCAGCGCCAGCAGCACCGCGGTGGTGCCGCTGCCCGGCACGCCCAGGGTCAGCATGGGCACCAGGGCACCGCTGGAGGCGCCGTTGTTACCGGCCTCGGGGCCGGCCACGCCGCGCGGGTCGCCCTTCCCGAAGTACCCCTTGCTGCCCACCATCTTCTTCTCGAGGGTATAGCCGATAAAGCTGCCCAGGGAGGCGCCCGCGCCCGGCAGCACGCCGGCGATAAAGCCCAGCACACCGCCGCGGATGCTCGACGGCATGATCCCGCGAATCTCCGCCCAGGAGAGCGACAGCTTGTTGACGGCCATCTTCTCCTTGCCGCCCCCCGCCTTCTCCTCGATGAAGAACAGCAGCTCGGAGATGGCGAACAGGCCGACGATGGCGATGATGAAGTCGACGCCCTCGTAGAGCTCGAGCACGCCGAAGGTGTAGCGCTGCACCCCGGTGTTGTCGATGCCCATGGTGGCGATCATCAGCCCCAGGCAGGCCGCGACCACCGTCTTGACGGGGTTCTTGCCGGTGATGCCGCCGAGGGTGGCGAAGGCCAGCAGGAAGAGCGCGAAGTACTCGGCGGGACCGAAGGTCAGGGCGAAGTCGGCGAGGATCGGCGCCAGCAGGATCAGGCCCACGGTGGCGATCAGGCTGCCCATGAAGGAGGCGATGGCCGAGATCGCCAGCGCCTCGGCGGCCTTGCCCTGCTGGGCCATGGGGTAACCATCCAGGCAGGTCATCATCGCCGGCTCGTCGCCGGGAATATTGAGCAGGATGGAGGAGATGCGCCCGCCATACATGGCCCCGGCATAGACCGAGGTCAGCATGATCAGCGCCGTCTCCGGGGCCAGCCCCAGGGTAAAGGCCAGCGGGATCAGGATCGCCACGCCATTGGCCGGGCCCAGCCCGGGCAGCGCGCCGATCAGGGTCCCCAGGAAGGCCCCCAGCAGGGCGAACATCAGGTTGTGGGGCGCCAGGGCCACACCGAAACCGTCGATCAGATAGCCTAGGGTTTCCATCAGTTCACCTCCAGGAAGGAGAGCAGGCCCAGCGGCAGGGCGAGGTGGAGGGCATAGTTGAAGATCACGAACACCACCACCCCGGCGATGCCGCCGGTGACATAGGCACGGATCGGCGTGGCCCCCATGCGCCAGCACAGGGTGCCCACCGCCAGCAGGGTGCTGAGGATAAAGCCCAGCGGCTGCAGCAGCGCGGTGTAGACGATCAGCACCAGCACGGCGATGACCATCTCGATTCCGGTGCGACTCCAGGGCCAGGCGTTATCCGGGTCGGGGCGCACGATCAGGTAGAGGCTCGCGACCCCGAGCACCACGGCCAGCAGGTAGGGGAAGGTCTCGGGGCCGACGCCTTCGGCCCCGCCGAACGGTTCGGGAAACTGGGTGGCGCCCCAGCCGTAGGCAACGGCCAGGACGATCAGCAGCACCCCGAAGATGCGGTCGTTGAAGGTCATCACTGAACCAGCCCGATGTCTTGGGAGAGTTGTTGGATCTCGGCGATCTGCTCGGTCACGAAGCGCTCGAATTCGCCGGCGCTCATATGGAAGGGCATCAGGCCGTTATTGGTCATGACGTCCTGCCACTCCTGGCTGGCGTAGAGGGTATCCATGGCGTCGATCCAGTACTGCCGCGCATCCTCGGAGATCTCCGCCGGCATATAGAAGCCACGCCAGTTGGGGCCGAGGGCATCGATGCCCTGCTCCCGGGCGGTGGGAATATCGGCGAACTCACCGGGCAGGCGCTCCTCGGAGAGCACCGCCAGCACGCGCAGGTCGCCGGACTCCAGAAAGCCCTGGGCCTCGGTGATATCCCCGGTGAAGGCATCGACATGGCCGCCCACCACCTGAGTCATGGCCTCGCCGCCGTTGTTGTACGACAGGTAGGGAATGCGCGGCAGCTCATCGACGCCGGCGGCTTGGGCGGCGATCAGCACCTTGAGATGATCCCAGCCCCCCTTGGCACTACCCCCGGCGAACTTGACGCTGCGCGGGTCCTCATCGAGGGCGGCCATCAGCTCGGGCAGGTCGTCGTATTCCGAGTCGGTGGCCACGGCGATGACCCCGTAGTCGGCCCCCAGGGCGCCGATCCAGTTGACCATATCGGCGGTCATGCCCGGGAACTGCCCCTGGGCCAGGCGGGTGGTGGTCGCGGTGGAGGCCGCCACCAGCAACTGCTCGTTGCCGGCGCGCCGGCTCACGGTATGCGCAAAGGCCACGCCGCCGCCGGCACCGGCCATGTTGATGGTCTGCACGCTGGCCGGCACCAGGTCCAGCGCCTCCAGTACATTGCCCACGCTGCGGCAGGTGAAGTCCCAGCCGCCGCCGGGATCGGCGGGGGCGATGCACTCGACCCGTCCCTGGGGCTCGAAGGCCTGGGCGGCCCCGGCGCTAACGGTGAGAGCGGCGATGGCGAACAGCTTGAGTGGCGTGGTCTTGGGCATTGTTGTGGTCTCCCTTGGATGCGCCTGAGATGGCACTTGTCGAATCGGTCGGGCTAGCTTACAATTCTGTAAGGCAGAACTTCATTCCTCAGGATAGAAAGCTAGGCGTCCCCTTCGACGGGGTCAACGCCGCGCCGTGAATTTACGACCAAAGTTGCACCCCCTGCCCCGGAGACGTCGTCATGGCACAGGATCGCGTGGAGGCCGTGGAACGGGCGCTGACGGCGCTCGAGGCCTTCGACACCGACCGGGAGACGCTGAGCCTGGCCGAACTCGCCCAGGCCACCGGCTTCTACAAGAGCACCCTGCTACGCCTGCTGGGCTCGCTGGAGCGCTTCGACTATGTACAGCGTAGCGCCGATGGCCGCTGGCGCCTGGGGGCCAGCCCGGCGCGCCTGGCCCGGCGGCACCCCCCCTCCCGGGAATTGGCGGCGCGCCTCCAGCCCGCGCTGGACCGGCTGGCCGCCACCACCGGCGAGACCGCCGCCCTGCTGGCGAGTCGCGGCGACGAGGCCGAGTGCCGCCTGGTGGCGCTGCCGAATCAGGAACTGCGTCATGAGCTCAGTCCCGGGCGCCGCTGGCCGCTGCAAGCGCCGGGCGACCCGCGCCTCGCCTTGCCCGGCGGCACCATGATCTGCCAGGCGCTTCCCGAGGCGCTCGGCGCCGAGGCGCTGTGGCTGTCGCTCTCCGGCCCCGCCGGCCGCCTGGCCCCCCAGGCGGCACGCCGGGCCCTGGCCACGGCCTGTCGGACCCTCGCCGGCGCGGCGGAGGTGGCCCCATGAGGCTACTGCTGGTAGAAGACGATCCCCTGCTGGCGGAGACCCTGGGCGATGCCCTGAGCCTGGAGGGGCACCGGGTCGAACGGCTCAACGATGGCAACGCCGCCCGTACCCGCCTCGACACCGCGGACCATGGCCAGGACCTGATCCTGCTCGACCTCAACCTGCCCGGCTGCGGTGGGCTGGAGGTGCTGGCCACCATGCGCCGCCATGACGGCGACACCCCGGTGCTGATCCTCACCGCCCGCGGGGCGGTGGAGGACCGGGTGCGCGGCCTCGACCTGGGCGCCGACGACTACCTGGCCAAGCCCTTCGCCCTCGACGAACTGGAGGCGCGGGTCCGCGCCCTGCTGCGCCGCCGGGAGCGTGGCCAGGTCCTGCAACTGGGGCCGCTGCACTTCGACGCCCTGGCCCAGCGCTTCACCCTGGCGGGTCAGACGCTGGCGCTACCGCCCCGGGAGCAGCGCCTGCTGGCCTGCCTGCTGCGCCATGCCGGCGAGCCGGTGGACAAGGCGCGCCTCGCCGAGGAGGCCTTCCAGGGAGAAGCCATGGGCGACAATGCCATCGAGGTCTATGTGCATCGCCTGCGCAAGCGCCTTTCGCACGAGGAGATCGCGCTGCGCACCGTGCGCGGTCTCGGCTACCTGCTGGAAGCCCGGTGATTCGCCGCGACAGCCTCTACCGCCGCCTGCTGACCTGGCTGCTGCTGCCGCTGCTGGCCCTGGGCGGGCTGATGATCCTGCAGGCCTGGGTCGAGGCCCGGCGCACCGCCGACCGTGCCCATGATCGCCTGCTGGAAGCGGCCATCCTGGCGATCGCCGAGCAGGTGCAATGGCTGGACGACCGCCTGTGGCTCGACCTGCCGCCGGCGGCCCTCGAGATGCTGGCCACCGATGCCGAGGAGCGGGTCTTCTACGCCCTCTATGACGCCGAGGACAACTTCATCACCGGCAACGCTCGCCTGCCCGGGGATCCCCGGGATCCGCCACCCGAGGGTGACGGCCTGCTGTATCGCGATATCCAGCGGGGCGAGCTGCCCCTTCGCCAGGGCGTGGGCCGTGTGCGGCTCGAGGACTGGCGCCGCGGCGAGCGTTTCGAGGTGCGGGTCGCCCATAGCCGCGAGGGGCGCGAGCGCCTGGCCGGGGAGCTGCTGCGCTCCAGCCTGGCCTATATCCTCGGCATGGCGGCCCTGGCGGTGACCATCCTGTTGCTGGCGATTCGCGCCGCGCTGGCGCCGCTGACCCGCCTGCGTCGAGCGATTCAGGCCCGAGACCCGCGCACCCTGGCGCCGCTGGAGCTGCCGCTGCCCCGGGAGCTGGCGGAGCTGCGCGAGACGCTCAATGAGCTACTGGCGCGCATGCGTCGAGTACGCGCCAATCAGGAGCGCTTTATCGGCGATGCCTCCCACCAGCTGCGCACCCCCCTGGCCGGCTTGACGGCGCGGGCCGAGCTGGCCCTGCGCCAGGAGGACCCCGCGCGCTGGCGGGAGGCCCTGGAGGCGATCCGGGCCAGCGGCAACCGCATCTCGCGCCTGGCCGTCCAGCTGCTCTCCCTGACGCGACTCAACAACCCCGAATACCACCCCGAACGGGTCCGCCTCGACCTCGTCCCCCTGGCCCGGGAGGCGGTACGCCACCACTGGACCGGCTGTCATCGGGAGGGCATCGACCTGGGCGTGGAGACCCCGGAGACGGCGGTGATGATCTCGGGCATCGACTGGCAACTCGAGGAGGCGCTGGGCAACCTGATCGACAACGCCCGACGCTACGGCGCCCGGCGCATCACCTTGAGGGTCCATGCCAGCCCGCCGACCCTGGAGGTGGAGGACGACGGGCCGGGCATCCCCGCCGCGCAGCGCCGGCTGATGCTGCGCCCCTTCCATCGCGGCGGCGACGGTGGCGGCGACGGCTCGGGGTTGGGCCTGGCCATCGTCGACGGCATCGCCCGCAGCCACCAGGCACGCCTCTTCCTGGAGGATGGCGTCGCGGGACGGGGCCTGAGAATCGGCCTGCGCTTCCCGGGAGACACGCCATGAAGGCCCTCGCGACGACCTGCCTGCTGCTGCTTCTGCTCGGGCATCCCGCCCTCGCCGAGGAGTCACTCCACTATCCGGCCGAGGCCGGGAGCCAGGCGCGCGACGCCCTGGTCGTGCACGGCGCCCTGGACCTGCCCTATATGCGCCCGCTGCTCGAGGCCTTCCACGCCCGCCACCCGGAGATCGCCCTCACCTACCGCAATCTCGACACCCTGACGCTGCACCAGCGCTTCCTGGCGGCCCCGGACGAGGCGGACCTGCTGATCTCCTCGGCCATGCCCTGGCAGTATCACCTCGCCAACGCCGGCCAGGCACAGGCCCTGGAGAGCGACGCCGCCGCGGCCTGGCCGCGCTGGGCCCGCTGGCGTCAGGAGCTGTTCGCCTTCACCTTCGAGCCGGTGGTCATGGTGGTGCGCCGGGAACTGATCGAGCGCTTCGGGCGGCCCGACAGCCACGCCGCCCTGCTCGAGCTACTGGAGCGTCACGGCGACGCCCTGCGTGGTCGGGTCGTCACCTATGACCCGAGGCGCAGCGGGGCGGGCTACTCCTATGCCATCGAGGAGGCGCGCCGCTCGCCCCGCTACTGGGACCTGGTAGCGGCCTTGGGCGAGGCGGAAAGCGTCCTGGCGACCACCACCGGCGAGATGCTGAACGGACTCGACGAGGGCCGCTACTGGCTGGGCTACAACCTGCTGGGCAGCTATGCCAGCGCCACCGTGGCGGCGAACCCGGCGCTCACCCTGGTGATTCCCAGCGACTACACCCTGGTCACGCGGCGCCTGGCGCTGATCCCGAGGCAGGCCCCGCACCCACGGCAGGCCCGGCGCTTCCTGAACTTTTTGATCGGCGAGCCGGGGCAGCGAGTGATCGCCGCAGCCACGCCGCTGGGGGCCCTGCACCCCTCGCTGCGCGGCCCCGGCACCGCCGAGGCCCTGCGCGATGCCCACGGTGAGGCGCTGCGCCCCATCCCGCTAGGGCCGAGCCTGCTGGCCACCCTGGACGACCTCAAGCGCCAGGCCCTGCTGGCCCGCTGGCGCCGGGAGTTTTCGCGCGGTATCGATACCGCGCCCTCCCCCTGACCCCTGAACGCCGATGCCCCACACCAGGCTGGGCATCGGCGGGCGGCGCACCAGGAGCCCAATCAATCGACCGGGTAGAAGGCCTCCTCGGCCAGGCCCATCAGCGGTTCGGCGCCGCCGCGGATGCGTGCCTCCAGGCTTAGCGCCTTGGGCAGTTGGCGGGAAAGGAAATACCGACCCACCGCCAGCTTGGCACGGTAGAAGGCCTCACCGCTGGCACCCTCCGCGGCCAGGCCGTGACGCGCCGCCCGGGCCATCTTCCACCACATCCAGGCGTAGGCCACCAGGCCCAGCAGCTCCAGGACATCGGTGGCGGCGGCGCCCAGCTCATCGGGATTGTCGCCGGCGCGCGCCAGCAGGCCGTCGACGACCGCCTCCAGGCGCACCAGGGCCTGGGTGGCGGCATCGCGGAAATCGGCGATCTCGGCGTCGCCCCCCTCCGCCAGGTCGGCGCGCATGGCCGCGGCGAAGCGGGCCAGGTAGGCGCCACGATTGCGGGCCAGCTTGCGCCCCACCAGGTCCATGGCCTGGATGCCGTTGGTGCCCTCGTAGATCATGGCGATGCGCGCGTCGCGCACATACTGCTCGGCGCCCCACTCCACGCAGTAGCCATTGCCGCCGTAGAGCTGCTGGGCGGTGACCGTGGCCTCGAAGCCGCGATCGGTGAGGAAGGCCTTGGCCACCGGCGTCAGCAGCGCCACCATCTCATCGGCCTGGTCGCGCACCGCCGCCTCGGGGTGGAACTTGGCCAGGTCGAGCTGACCGGCGACGAAGGCGGTGAAGGCTCGACCACCCTCGTTCCAGGCCCTCACGTCCAGGGCCATGCGGCGCACATCGGGATGCACCAGGATGGGATCGGCGGCGGCCTCGGGCTCGGCGGGCCCGCTCGGGGCACGGCTCTGTCGACGTTCCCGGGCGAAGTCCATGGCGCTCTGGTAGGCCACCTCACCGAGGCCCAGGCCCTGGATGCCGATGGAGAGGCGCTCGTAGTTCATCATGGTGAACATGGCGGCCAGGCCCTGGTGGGGCTCGCCGATCAGGATGCCCTCGGCGCCGTCGAAGTTCATCACGCAGGTAGCGCTGCCCTTGATGCCCATCTTGTGCTCCAGGCCGCCGCAGCCGAGCGCATTGCGCTCGCCGAGCTCGCCCCGCTCGTCGACCTTGAACTTGGGCACCAGGAACAGCGAGATGCCTCTGGACCCCGCCGGGGCGTCCGGCAGCTTGGCCAGCACCAGGTGGACGATATTCTCGGCCAGGTCGTGCTCGCCGCCGGTGATCCAGATCTTGGTGCCGGTAATGGCGTAGCGCCGCTCATCCAGCGGCTCGGCGCGGGTCTTGATCAGCCCCAGGTCGGTGCCGCAGTGAGGCTCGGTGAGGCACATGGTGCCCAGCCACTGGCCGGCATACATCTTCGGCAGGTAGCACGCCTTGGTGACCGCATCGGCGTGGCTGTCGAGCAGCAGGGTGGCGCCACTGTTCAGCGCCGGGTAGAGGGCGAAGCCGGTATTGGTGGCGTAAAGCATCTCCTCGAAGGCCACGGTGAGCTGCTTGGGCATGCCCTGGCCGTCATGCTCCGGGTTGCCCCCCAGGCCGAACCAGCCGCCCTCGGCCAGGGTCGCGAAGGCTTCCTTGAAGCCCGCCGGGGTGCGCACCTCACCGTCTTCGAGGCGACAGCCCTCGGCGTCGCCGCTCTGGTTGAGGGGCAAGAGCTCGGCGCCGGTGACCCGGGCCCCCTCCTCGAGGATCGCCTCGGCCAGGTCGGCATCCAGGGCCTGGGTCGCGGGCATGGCGGCCCAGGTCTCCGGCGCCGCGAAGACCTCGTTGAGGATAAAGCGCATATCGCGAAGCGGGGCACGGTAACTGGCCATGGAACTCTCCTCGGAGCGGTTGAAAGCAACAGACGATTTAAAACAACTGTTTTAATCATAGCGCCCCCGGGCGCGACTGTCATACCGACCTTGGCCTAAGGGCAGCGGGCCCAAACGATCACGGGGTCGCGCTACGCGCGACCCCGTGATGGCGTTTCCTCGGCGGCCCACTGCGGGCATGCGATGGCGAGCCCCTTCAGGCGCTCCGGCTGCTGGCTCGCGGCGTGGGGTGCTTGCCTTCGTCCCAGCCCTGGCTAGCGCTCTCGCCGCGGAACCAGGCGAGGCGGTCATGGAGGCCGACCACGCTACCGACGATGATCAGCGTCGGCGGGCGCACCACCCCCGAGCGCAGCGCCTCGGGCAGGCTGGCCAGGGTGCCGCGGTGCACCCGCTGACGGGCCGTGGTGCCCTGCTCCACCAGGGCCAGCGGCGTCTCGCCGGGAAGGCCGTGCTCCTGCAGCCGGGCGCGGATAATCTCCAGGCTGCCCAGCCCCATATAGAAGACCAGGGTCTGCCCCGGCCGCGCCAGGGCCGGCCAGTCCAGGTCGCAGCTACCGTCCTTGAGGTGGCCGGTGACGAAACGCACCGACTGGGCATGGTCGCGATGGGTCAGGGGAATCCCCGCATAGGCGCCACAGCCGGCGGCGGCGGTGACTCCGGGGATCACCTCGAAGGTCACGCCGGCCTCGACCAGGGTCTCCAGCTCCTCGCCGCCGCGACCGAAGATAAAGGGGTCGCCGCCCTTGAGACGCACCACCCGCTTGCCCTGGCGGGCCCACTCCACCAGGGCCTGGTTGATCCCCTCCTGGGGCAGGCTGTGTTGCGAGCGCGCCTTGCCCACATAGAGGCGGCGCGCCTGGGGATTGGCCAGGGCGAGGATCTCGGCGCTGACCAGGCGATCATGGAGGATCACCTCCGCCGCCTGCAGCCGCTTAAGGGCCTTGAGGGTCAGCAGCTCCGGATCGCCGGGGCCGGCCCCCACCAGGCTCACCTGCCCCCGGGGAAAGTCGCGCAGCAGCGCCAGGCGTTGGGCATCGGCAGGGGACTCATCGCTGGCGATCATGGGGCGGACTCCTGAGAATAACGGCACGAGATATTCTATTTTAATCGATAGAGAGGATTTCTTATAGCCAAATATAAGGTCTCGTGCCCCTGCCGGCCACCCTCCCTGGCGTCGCGGCTAAGCGCTTAGACGACGCGCTCGGACGACGCGCCCGGACGAAGCCCCCAAACGAACGACCCCCGCACCGGGCGGGGGTCGCGGGACGCCAGGCGTCCGGGGTGAGCGTCAGACTCGGGAGAGCTGGCGCTTGAGTCGCGGGCTGGCCAGCTCGCCGACCAGGGTGATGACGATCAGCAGGGCCAGCAGCCAGGGCCACTGGGCGGCCAGGTTGAGGCTGGCCAGGCCCAGGGCATCGACGAAGATCAGCACGATCCCCAGGGGGCTGACGTAGCGGACCATGAAGAGCCACAGGGCGTGCTGGGCGTTGGAGAGCCCCAGCTCCTCCTTGAACAGCTCGTTGCGCAGCAGGAAGCCGGCCATCAGCGCCATGCCCAGGCCACCCAGGGGCATCATCCAGCGCGAGGTCAGGTAGTCGAGCCAGTCGAAGAAGTTACGCCCGCCCAGGGTCCAGTCGGCGCCGACATTGAAGGAGAGCATCGCCAGGGTGCTGACCACCCACAGCAGGATCCCCACGCCCCAGGAGGCCTGCTTGCGCGAGACGCCCTTGTTGTCGGTGAGCCAGGCCACGGTGGCCTCGATCATCGAGATGGAGGAGGTCAGGGCCGCCATGGAGAGCATCAGGAAGAACAGCACGCCGAACAGGGTACCGAAGGGCATGGCCTGGAAGGCCAGCGGCAGGCTCATGAAGATCAGCCCCGGGCCGCTACCCGGACTCATGCCGTTGGCGAAGATGATCGGGAAGATCGCCAGGCCGGCCATCAGCGCCACCACGGTATCGGCGATGGCCACGCTGAAGGTGGTCCGCGCGATGGAGTGGCCCTTGGGCAGGTAGGCGCCGTAGGTGAGGATGGCGCCGGAGGCCAGGGAAAGGGTGAAGAAGGCATGCCCCAGGGCCGCCAGCAGGCCCTCGCTGCTCAGGCCCGCGGTGTTGAAGGAGAACAGGAAGGCGAAGGCCTCGCCGAAACCACCGGAATAGACGCCGTAGCCGATCAGGATCGCCAGCATCACCACCATGCCCGGCATCATCCAGCTGACGCTGCGTTCGATACCGGCCTGCACGCCCTTGCCGACGATGAGCATGGTCAGCACCGTGACCAGGGTGCTCCAGGCCCCCAGGTTGAAGGGATTGGCGTTGTTGGCGCCGAAGATCGCCGCCATGTCATCGACGCTGGACCCCACCAGGCCGCCGCTGAGCATCTTCCACAGGTAGGAGAAGGACCAACCGGCCACCACCACATAGAAGGTCAGGATCATGAAGCCGCAGAGCATGGCCATCCAGCCGAAGAGCGACCAGAAGCCACCGCCGCCGGATTCCTGTACCACGCGCCGGATGGCATCGATGGGACTACCGCGGCCGCGGCGTCCGAAACTGATCTCGGCCATCATGATGGGCACGCCCACCGCCAGGATACAGGCCAGGTAGACCAGCACGAAGGCACCACCACCGAACTCGCCGGTGATATAGGGAAACTTCCAGATATTGCCGAGGCCTACCGCCGAACCGGTGGCCGCCAGCACGAAACCCCATCGCCCAAGCCAGAGGGTCTTGGGAGCGTCATTTGTCGTCGTCATCGGGATACCTTACAGCGCTTGTTGTTGTCGGGAATTCTAGCGTTATTTGTTGCTATCTAGCTATTAGACCAAATGGAAAGTCTGTCTTTCTCGCCATGCTTGACACTAAGGCCTGACTTGTAGCAAAAACGCCACCTCGAGTCGAGGCGGCGGTATCGCTTTAGTCGGACTTGAGCACGCCGCGGCGGATCTGATCCTCCTCGATGGATTCGAACAGGGCCTTGAAATTGCCCTCGCCGAAGCCGTCGTTGCCCTTGCGCTGGATGATCTCGAAGAAGATCGGGCCGATCACGGTCTCGGTGAAGATCTGCAGCAGCACGCCCTGATCCGGGGCACCGTCGACCAGCAGGCTCAGCTCGCGCAGCTCATCGACGTTTTCCTCGTGGTTGGGGACCCGGGCATCGACCTTCTCGTAGTAGGTGTCCGGGGTGGTGAGGAACTTGACGCCCTTGGCCTTGAGGGCCTTGACGGTGGCGTAGATGTCGTCGGTGGCCATGGCCAGGTGCTGGATCCCCTCGCCGTTGTACTCGCGCAGGAATTCGGCGATCTGGGAGTTGTCGTCGGCGGACTCGTTGATGGGGATATGCATCTTGCCGCAGGGGGCGGTCATGGCCCGGGAGAAGAGCCCGGTCATCTTGCCCTCGATATCGAAGTAGCGGATCTCGCGGAAATTGGCGATACGGGTGTAGAAGCCCGCCCAGACGTCCATCTGGCCGCGATCCACGTTGTGGGTCAGGTGATCCAGCACCTTCAGGCCGACGCTGTTGTCCTGGGGCGTGCGTCCGTCGATGGCCTCGAAGTCGATGTCATAGATGGTGCGGCCCTGGTCGTCGAGCTTGTCGTCGACGAAGTAGAGCAGCGAGCCGCCGATGCCCTTGACCGCGGGGATGCCCACCTCGCCGGGGCCCACCGGATTCTCCGCCGCCTCGGCGCCGTTGGCCAGGGCATGCTCATAGGCCTGCTTGGCGTCGGCCACCTTCCAGGCCATGGCGCAGGCGCTGGGACCATGAATGCGCGCGAATTCCGCGGCGTGGCTGTCCGGCTCGGCGTTGAGCACGAAGTTCACGCCCTCCTGCTGGAAGAGGAAGACCTGCTTGGAACGGTGCTGGCGAGTCTCGGTGAACCCGAGCTGGGTGAAGAGCCCGCGCAGGGCGGCGATGCCCTCGGCATCCGGGGCGGTGAATTCGACGAATTCGAAGCCGTTGGTGCCGATGGGGTTGTGGGATGAGATCTCGGCGGTCGTCTGGGGTTGTGCCACGGCATTCATGATTGAGCCTCCGGTTGTTGTGTCGTCTTGGCCCGGCCCTCGGCCAGGCGGGATGGCTACAGGCTAGGGCCAGGGAGGCGTGACGGGAATGCCACCAAGGCACCGCGGGGCGGCCTTGCCCCTGGTTCGACGACCATCGCGCGTAAAGCTTTCGTGACAGACGGGTATCCCGCCGCTATCCCGCCCTCCGGGTGGTGCGCCGCCCTGACAGGGCGTAAAGAAAACATGACAGGCTAAGCCAGCAGGGCCCCGCTGGCCAGCTGCCAGGCGATCCAGCCGAGCATGGCGGCGATGCCCAGGTCGACGAGCCGCCAGGTCAAGGGGCTGGCGAGCCGCGGCGCCAGCCAGGCGGCGGCACCCACCAGGCCGAAGAACCAGGCACAGGAGGCCAGGGCCGCTCCGACCACGAAGGCCCCGGGACTGGGCTGCAGGGCGCCCACGGCGCCGAGCAGCAGCAACGTATCGAGATAGACCTGGGGATTGAGCAGGGTCACCGCCAGGGTGGTGAGGATCACCATTCGGCGGGAGCGCGGCGACGCGCCCCTCCCCACCAGCCCCTGGGCCGTGCCGGCCCGACGCAGCGCCAGCCCCGCCTGCCAGGCCAGGAATAGCGCCCCGCCCCAGCGCGCCACGGCGATCAGCGCCGGCTGTTGAGCCAGTAGGGTGCCGACGCCCAGTACGCCGAGGCCGATCAGCAGCCAGTCGCAGAGGGCACAGATCGCGGCTACCAGGTAACCGTGCTCGCGACGCAACCCCTGATTGAGCACGAAGGCGTTCTGGGCCCCGATGGCGATGATCAGGCCGGCTCCCACCGCCAGCCCATGCAATAGTGACGTCCACACCTGACTCTTTCCTCGATGGCAAAGCGAAGGCATCGAGGCTAGAGTGCGACCTGAAATTAATGAAATTAATTCACCGAATATTCAATAAGCCAAACTAATGCTCGACTACAAACTCCTCGAGGCCCTGACCGCGGTGGTGGACCAGGGCGGCTTCGAGCGCGGCGCCCAGCGGCTGGGACTGACGCAATCGGCGGTCTCGCAACGCATCAAGCTACTCGAGGCCCGCCTCGGCCAAGCAGTGCTGGTACGCGGCCCCCGCCCCGCCCCTACCCCGGTGGGACGGCGCCTGCTCAACCATGCTCGCCAGGTACGCCTGCTCGAGCATGACCTGCTGGATCAGGTACCGACCCTGGGCGAGGCGGATACGCGCCTGCGCCTGGCCATCAACGCCGATAGCCTGGCCACCTGGTGGCCCGCCAGCATGGCCAGCTTCTGTCGCGAACAGCGGCTGCTCTTCGAGCTGCTGGTGGAGGATCAGGAGGTGGCGCTCAAGCGCATGCGCGACGGCGAGGTGGCGGGCTGCCTCTGCGACAGCCCGCGTCCGGTCCAGGGCGCCCGCAGTCATGCCCTGGGGCAGATGCGCTATCGCGCCCTGGCCAGCCCCGACTTCGTCGCCCGGCACTTCGCCCAGGGCCTCGATCACGCCGCCCTGCGCCGCGCCCCGGCCATCGTCTATGGACCGGACGATCGCCTCCAGCATCGCTACCTGGCCCGGCACGATTTCCATGAGCCCTTTCCCCACCACCTCTGCCCCTCCTCCGAGGGCTTCGTGGGCATGGCCCTGGCCGGGCTCGGCTACGGCATGATCCCCGAACGCCAGGTGGCCCGCGAGCTGGCCGAGGGTCGCCTGGTGGAGCTGCCCAGCCCCGAACCGCGAGCACGCCGGATCGAGGTCCCCCTCTACTGGCACCACTGGCGCCAGGGGGGCGAGACCCTGGCGGCCCTGACCCGGCACCTGCTGCGCCAGGCCGGCGACCACCTGGAACCCCTGTCCACCAACGACGATGCCCCGCACCAGGCGGGGCATCGATAACCGGGCGGTCAAGCCGCCCGCTTTATTGGGTTCTTCGCACGTTGGCGTGCCGTCATAGCTAGCCAGGTGGTCACTGGTTTTGTGGGAGCGTGGGTTCTTCCGCGCGGTTGGGCGACGCCGTCGCCCTTAGCTATCGCTCGGCACAGCCGGAACACGAGCTCCCCTGCGATGAACCTAAATGTTACGCTGCCACGCTGCCATGGGGGTCAATTCCAGGAATACGCTGGCCGCGCCGCTCATCGGCGCGGGCCATCCTCGGCAGCTACATTTTACGCCGCCACGCTGCCATGGGGATCGATCACGAATTTCTTCGCCGCCCCGCCATCGAAGTCGGCGTAGCCCTGAGGCGCCTGGTCCAGGGTGATCATCTGCACATTGACCGCATCGGCGATCTTGACCTTGCCGAACAGGATCGCCTGCATCAGCGGCCGGTGGTACTTCATCACCGGGCACTGGCCGGTGTGGAAGCTGTGAGACTTGGCCCACCCCAGGCCGAAGCGCATGCTCAGCGCGCCCTGCTTGGCGGCGTCGTCGGCGGCGCCCGGGTCTTCGGTCACGTAGAGACCGGGGATACCGATTTGGCCGCCGGCGCGGGTCAGCGACATGGCCGAGTTGAGCACCGTGGCCGGCGCCTCCTTGCCATGGTTGCAGCCGCAGGCATGGGCCTCGAAGCCGACGCAGTCGACGAAGGCATCGACCTCCCGCTCGCCGAGGATCACCTCGATCTTGTCGGCCATGTCGCCGTCCTGGGTCAGGTCGATGGTCTCGCAACCGAAGCTGCGGGCCTGGGCCAGGCGATCCTCGATCATGTCGCCGACGATCACGCAAGCCGCCCCCAGCAGCTGGGCGGAGACCGCCGCGGCCAGGCCCACCGGGCCGGCACCGGCGATATAGACGGTGCTGCCGGGCCCGACGCCGGCGGTCACACAGCCGTGGAAGCCGGTGGGGAAGATATCGGAGAGCAGCGTGAGGTCCTTGATCTTGTCCATGGCCTGATCGGCGTCCGGAAACTTCAGCAGGTTGAAGTCCGCATAGGGGACCATGACGTACTCGGTCTGGCCGCCGACCCAACCACCCATGTCCACGTAGCCATAGGCCGCGCCGGGCCGCGCCGGATTGACGTTGAGGCAGATGCCGGTCTTGCCTTCCTTGCAGTTGCGGCAGCGACCACAGGCGATATTGAACGGCACCGAGACCAGGTCGCCGGGCTGGATAAACTCGACATCGCGGCCGCACTCGACGACCAGGCCGGTGATCTCGTGGCCCAGCACCAGGCCGGACGGCGCGGTGGTGCGGCCACGCACCATATGCTGATCGCTGCCGCAGATATTGGTGGTGACCACCTTGAGGATCACGCCGTGATCGCACTTGCGGTTGCCGATGGCGAGTTCCGGATAGGGGATAGACTCGACGGCGACTTCACCCGGGCCCTTGTAGACGACTCCGCGGTTGGCTTGACTCATGGCTGGCTTCCTTTGGTTGTTGTCTGTGCGGTTTCCGCGCCATCAGCCTAGCCACTATTGTCACCCGGCCAGTGTCAGGATAAGGCATCGCCATATCCGTGAGAGACACTCAGCGCTCGAGTAGCGCCTCCACGCTGGCCACCTTGTCATCCAGGCTCTGTACACGATCGATGCGGGTGCCCACCTTGAGCGTCGAGGTGATGCGCGGCGCGCCCATCTCGTGCACCACCTCATGACAGCGCTTGACCACCGCCATCACCTCGTCCCAGGGCCCTTCGATATTGGTGCCATAGGCGTGCAGGCAATGACTCAGGCCGGAGGCCCGGATCACCTTCTGGCAGGCCGCCACCTGGGGCGATACCGAGACACCCACCCCCAGGGGGACGACACAGAGGTCCACCATGACATGCATTTTCACTGCTCCTGATGTTGGAAGTGCCTTGATTACCAAGGCTTAGCGCCTTGAACTATGCTCAATCCTAAGTCGACGGCAGCCGCGCAGCCAGCCCGCGCCCACCCGGCCCAGGAGGACGCCATGACCAGTGATAGCCGCATCGCCCCCCTCACCCTGCCCGATACCCGCGCCAGGCGCATCGTCGAGCAGCTGCTGGCCGGGTCCGGCGTCACCCTCAACGGTAACCAGCCCTGGGACCTGCGGGTCTACCACCCCGACTTCTTCTCCCGGGTGCTGCATCAGGGCACCCTAGGGCTCGGCGAAGCCTATATGGATGGCTGGTGGGAGTGCGATCGCATCGACGAGATGGCCTGCCGTCTGCTGTTGCATGGCCTGGGCGAGCGCGCCCATACCCCCACCGAGCGGCTGATGTATCGCCTGCAATCGGGCTTCTTCAACCTGCAGAGCAAGGCCCGCGCCTATATCGTCGGAGAGGCCCATTACGACCTGGGCAATGATCTCTTCGAGCGCATGCTCGATCCCACCATGTGCTACTCCTGCGGCTACTGGAAGGAGGCCAAGACCCTGCACGAGGCGCAGCGGGCCAAACTGGAGCTGGCCTGTCGCAAGCTGGAGCTGCGCCCCGGCATGCGGGTGCTGGATATCGGCTGCGGCTGGGGCAGCTTCGCCGAACATGCCGCCCGCCACCATGGCGTCGAGGTCACCGGTATCACCATCTCCCGGGAGCAAGCCGCCCTGGCTCGGAAGCGCTGCGCGGGGCTGCCGGTGGAAATTCGCCTGCAGGACTATCGGGAACTGGAGGGCCACTTCGAGCGCATCGTCTCCATCGGCATGTTCGAGCATGTGGGGCACCGCAACTACCCCACCTACTTCGCCACCGTGGAGCGCCTGCTGGCCGAGGACGGCCTCTTCCTGCTGCACACCATCGGCTCCAACAGCTCGGAGATCACCGCCGATCCCTGGATCAACAAGTATATCTTCCCCAATGGGGTACTGCCCTCGGCGGCGGATATCGCCGCTACCAGCGAGGCACGGCTGCTGATGGAGGACTGGCAGAACTTCGGGGCCGATTACGATCGTACCCTGATGGCCTGGCTAGCCAATGTGGACGAGCGCTGGCACGAGATCGCCGCCAACTACAACGAGCGTACCCGGCGGATGTTCCGCTACTACCTGTCCGCCTGCGCCGGTGGCTTTCGCGCCCGCCATCTGCAGCTCTGGCAGGTGGTCTTCTCCCGGGGACGCCTGGGACGCTACGATGCCCCCCGATAATGGAGCGCTCACCATCTGCGTGCGGCTATGGCAGGTGGTCTTCTCCTGGGAGCGCCTGGGACTCTTCTCTCGGGAACGCCGAGCGCGCTATGATACTCTCCGAAAATGCTCCCGGCGCCAGGTTCGGTTTGTAGCCAATCTCCTACAAAAGCTGTGGAAAATAGCCTACTTCCAAGAGACGATACCCTCCCGGTTCTCAACGGGTAGGATGTTCGTTCGTTAAAGACTAATAAAGTCGCCGGCGCCGACCGGCGGATAATAAGAACATCATACGCAGGGAAGGCCCATGCCTTTCGACACCACCACCCTGGAGCAGACCGGGGAGGCCTCGCAGCCGTTGGCGCTCCTCGGCGATCGCCTGCCGGGGCTGATCTTCCAGTGCTATCGCAGCGCCGAGGGTGCCATCCGCTTCCCCTACCTGGCCGGCGCCGACCGCCGGGTGCTGGGCGATGCCCGTCAACGGCAACGCCTCGCCGTGGATGGGCGCCACGCCTTCGACCGGGTCCATCCCGAGGACTTTCCCCGGCTCATGGTGGCCGTGGAGCGTTCCGCCAAGAGCCTGAGCCTGATCGCCACCCAGGTGCGCCTGACCCGCCCCGGCGGCAGCGAGGCCTGGTTCGGAGTGCGCGCCCAGCCGGAACCCCATGGCGACGGCACCCTCTGGCACGGCATCATGGTCGATATCAGCGAGCAGATCGCCCACCAGGCGCACCTGCGCGAACTCTCCGACACCGACGAACTCACCGGCCTGCCCAACCGCCGCAAGCTGATGAGCTGCCTGGATCACCAACTCTCGCTGAGTTGTCGCCACGGCACGCCGCTGTCGTTGATTCTCTTCGACCTGGATCACTTCAAACGGGTCAACGACACCTGGGGGCACCTCAAGGGCGACGAGGTCCTGGGGCGACTCTCCGAGCTGTGCCAGGAGCTGCTGCGCGGTGAAGATATGCTGGCGCGACTCGGCGGCGAGGAGTTCGCCGTGCTGCTGCCACTGACCCCCAAACCCCAGGCCCTGAACGTGGCGCAGCGACTCCGCGAGCGAGTCGCCGGCCACGACTTCGGCCTGCCCCGCCACCGACTCACCATCAGCCTGGGCGTCGCCGAATACCGCATCGGCGAGAGTCGCGAGGCGCTGATCGATCGCGCCGATTGCCACCTCTATATCGCCAAGGAGTCGGGGCGCAATCGCGCCGTCGGTAGCGCGGAAGAGTAACGCGACCGGTACATCTCGGCAGTATCGGGGCACCACCGGCGTCCCGAACGACTAGCGCGACCGGCACATCTCGGCGGGATGACGCAGCTGCGTCAGCAGGTAATGACGCAACGGTTCGGCTACCGCCATCTCTGCCAATGCCACCGCCATGCAGCTAAGCCAAGCATCGCGCTCCGCGGGGCCGATATCCAGATGCCGATGAGCGGCGGGAATGGCGATCGGGCCGAAGCGCTCCCGGTAGCGCCGGGGGCCACCCATCCAGCCGATCAGGAAGGTGGTGAGCTTGTCCCGGGACTCGGCCAGGGAGTCGGGGTGCATGGCGCGAATGCGCCGTGCCTCGGGCAGCCGCTCCATGGCCGCATAGAAGCGGCACACCAGCTCCGCCACCGCCGCTTCGCCGCCCAGGGCTTGCAGGGTGGCGTCGCCGACGCCATAGAGGGGGACCCGGGAAGACATAAAGACTCCTGCCGCTGCGAACGCCTCGAGAGGCAAAATGAGTGGAGCGCCCCATTATGCCACTCCTGCGACGCCGACGCAGGCAGGGTAAGATGGCCAGACAGTCATCTCAGGGACGCCCTCGCCATGGACACCATCGATACCACCCTGCAGCGGGTCTTCGGCCATGACGCCCTGCGCCCCGGGCAGCGCCCGGTGATCGAGGCGATCGTCGCCGGCCGCTCGGCGGCGGCGATCTTCCCCACCGGGGCCGGTAAGTCGCTCTGCTACCAACTGCCCGCCCTGCACCTGCCCCACCTGACACTGGTGGTCTCGCCGCTGCTGGCGCTGATGCAGGACCAGCTCGCCTTCCTGACCCGCCACGGCATCGCCGCGGCGAGCCTCGACTCCACCCAGAGCCGCGAGGAGGCGGCACGGGTGATGGCGGGGGTACGCCAGGGCGAGATCCGCATCCTGATGGTCTCGGTGGAGCGCCTCAAGAACGAACGCTTCCGCGCCTTTATCCGCGGCCTGCCGATCTCACTGCTGGTCGTGGACGAGGCGCACTGCCTCTCGGAGTGGGGCCACAACTTCCGCCCCGACTACCTGAAGCTGCCCGCCTACCGGCGCGAGTTCGCCATCCCCCAGGTGCTGCTGCTCACCGCCACCGCCACGCCCCGGGTCATCGAGGACATGCGCGACGCCTTCGGCATCGCCGCCGAGGACGTCACCACCACCGGCTTCTATCGCCCCAACCTGCATCTCGGCGTGCATCCCACGACCGAGGCGGAGCGCGCCCGGCAACTGGCGAGCTGGCTGACGCCGCGCCTGAGCGGCCCCAGCCCCGAGCCCAGCATCGTCTATGTGACCCTGCAACAGAGCGCCGAGCGCCTGGCCGCCTACCTCAACAAGGCCGGCCTGGCCGCCCGGGCCTATCATGCCGGCCTGGATCATCAGCGCCGCGACGCCATCCAGGCCGCCTTCATGGGCGGCGAGCTGCACTGCATCGTCGCCACCATCGCCTTCGGCATGGGCATCGACAAGGCCGATATCCGCAACGTGGTGCACTTCGACCTGCCCAAGTCGATCGAGAATTACAGCCAGGAGATCGGCCGTGCCGGCCGCGACGGCGGCCCCTCCCAGTGCCTGATGCTGGGCGATCGCGGCGCCCTCACCGTGCTCGAGAACTTCGTCTACGGCGATACTCCCACCCGCCTGGGCATTCGCCGGGTGCTCGACGAGATCGCCGCCGCCGGCCCCCAGTGGGAGCTGACCCTCAACGCCCTGGCCCAGGAGAGCGATATTCGCCCCCTACCGCTGAAGACCCTGCTGGTACAGCTGGAGCTGCGCGGGGTGATCGCCCCCCGCTACAGCTACTTCGCCGACTACCGCTTCGAGTGCCTGAGCGAGCCGGCGGCGCTGGTCGAGCGCTTCCAGGGCGAGCGGCGGGCCTTCGTCGAGGCCCTATTCGAGGCCGCCCCCAAGGCGCGCCGCTGGCACGCCCTGGACCTCGAGACCCTGACACGCCTGGGCGCCGAGCGCGGCCTCGACGTGCGTCGCGAACGGGTCCTCAAGGCCCTGGAGTACTTCCAGGAGCAGGGCTGGATTCGCCTGGAGAGCAAGGGACTCACCGAGGTCTATGCGGTGACCGGACCGATCGAGGTCGCCCCCCTGAGTGACGACCTCCATGCCCACTTCCTGGCCAAGGAGCGGGCGGAGCTGGCACGCCTCGAGGCCATGCTGACGCTGTTCGAGAGCGGCAGTTGCCTGAGCCGGCGCCTGGCGGCCTACTTCGGCGACACCCAAACCCCCGAGCGCTGCGGCCACTGCTCCGCCTGTGCCGGCCAGCCGGCCCGGCTACCGGCACCGGAGACGCCGCCCCTACCCTCCAGCGACGCCCTGGCATCGCGCTGCCGGCCGCTGGTCACGGCGCTGGCGGATGCCGGCCTGCCGGCCACGGCGGCGCTGCTGACGCGCTTCCTGTGCGGCCTGACCAGCCCCTGGCTGACCCGCCTCAAGGCGCGCCGCCTGGACGGCTTCGCCGCCCTGGAGACACAACCCTATGGCCGGGTCCGCGAGGCGGTAGAGGCGCTGGGGCTGGCCCGGGAAGACTAGCACCATCGCCAGCGCCAACAGATGCACGGGCTGGGTGGAGGCGTCGGGCCCGACTGGCAAGCCTCAACGCCGTCGGCTCGCCCAGAGGGTCGCCAGGTGCACGGGCAGATAGAGGGCCAGGGGCCAGGCGATCATCAACAGCGGCAGATAGAGCATCGGGGCCAGGGCCTCCTGGGGAACCCCGAAGGGCCCCTCGACCCAGTTGATATTGCGCTCGGCCTCGGTGACGAGATAGGTCAGTGGAATGACCGCCGCGGTGAGCAGGGCCTGGCCGACCAGGGCGCGGCGATCATAGCCCAGGCGCCAGACCGCGAAGCCGGCCACCAGTGGCAGCCCCAGGTGATAGAAGGAGAGGCCCCGGGTCAGCAGGGGTTGCCCCGCATCGAACATGTATTCGGTGCCGCCGATGGGATGGACGCCGAACAGCGCCGCCCCCGCCACGTCCAGGCCCCACAGCAGCCCCACCAGGGCCACCGCCAGCCACTGCATGGAACACAGCAGGCGGCTCTCCCGCCACAGGCCGATCAACAGCAGGAAGTTGGCCAGGTTGCATAGCCAGAAGAAGTTCTGCGGACCTAGCAGCCAGGCATAGGTCGGCGCCCAGACCAACATCCAGAGACTAAAGGCCAGCTTGATGGTCAGCGGTATTCTCATCGGCCCCCGCTTATTCCTCTCCTGCGATCCCATGACGCTTGAGCTTGTTGGCGATGGTGGTATGCGAGACCCCCAGGCGCTTGCCCAGTTGGCGACTCGAGGGGTACTGGGGATAGAGGGCCGCCAGCACCCGGCGTTCCACCTCGCCGAGGATCTCGGTCAGTGGACCCTCCAGGTCGATGCCGTCGAGGCCCTGGCGCTTGCCCACCGCCGGCAGGCGCAGGTGCCCCGCTTCGATCACCTCGCCCTCGCAGAGCGAGGCCGCCTGGAAGAGCACGTTCTCCAGCTGGCGCACGTTGCCCGGCCAGTGGTAGCCGGCCAGGCGCGCCAGGGCCTCGGCGGAGAGTCGCGGCAGGGGGCGGCCGATCTGGCGGGCCGCACGGTCGAGAAAGTGCTCCGCCAGGGGCTCGATGCCGTCCAGGCAGTCGCGCAGCGGCGGTACCGTCAGGGACAGCACGTTGAGGCGATGGTAGAGGTCCTCGCGGAAGCCTCCCTCGGCACACAGCGCCGGCAGGTCCTGCTGGGTGGCACAGATCACCCGCACGTCCAGGTAGGTCTCCTCGTCGCTGCCCACCCGGCGGAAGCCGCCGTCCTGTAGGAAGCGCAGCAGCTTCACCTGCAGCCGCGGGCTCATCTCCCCCACCTCGTCGAGGAAGATGGTGCCGCCGGCGGTCAGCTCCAGCAGCCCCAGCTTGCCCTCCGGGCGCGCGCCCTCGAAGGCGCCGGGAGCATAGCCGAACAGCTCGGTCTCGGCCATGGACTCCGGCAGGCCGGCGCAGTTCAGCGCCATAAAGGGCGCCTGGCCCCGGGAGCTGGCCAGGTGGCAGGCCCGCGCCAGCAGCTCCTTGCCGGTGCCGGTCTCGCCCTGGATCAGCAGGGGGGCATCGAGCGGGGCCATGCGTCGCGCCTCCCGAATCACCGCGGCGAGCCGCGGGCTGGCCTGGAAGAGCGCATCGAAGCCACGCAGCTCCTGACGCTGCACCTGGTAGATGCGCTTGCCGATCCTATCGGCCCGATGCAGGGTCACCACGGCCCCGGCCAGGGAGGCCACATCGTCGTCCTTCTCGCTGTGCAGCGGCGAGATATCCGCCAGGTAGGTGGCCTCCTTGAGTTTGAGCCGCAGGCCGTTGACCCGAGCGTTGTTACGGCGAATCAGCGCCGGCAGGTCGAGGTCCGGCAGGTAGCGATCCAGGGACAGCCCCGGCACCTCGTCCACCCGCACCCCCAGCATCTGCCCGGCGGCGCGGTTGGCGGCGACGATATGCCCCTCCATGTCGATGGACATCACCGGGTCGGAGAGCGACGACAAGAGCGCATCCAGCTCCAGGTGGCGCCGCTCGCTGGGCATCAGGCTGACCCGCTTGACCCCGAAGACCCCGGGAATCTGCTCCAACACCGGCTTCAGCGTCGCCAGCTGGGCGTTGAGCAGTTGCGGCAGGTAGAGGTAGATGGTGTTGCCGTGATCGCCCCCCACCTCGCCCCGGGCCACATTGACCCCGTAGTCGGCGAACTGGGCGACGATATCCCGCAGGATGCCGATGCGGTTCTGGCAGTGAAACTTCAATCGCATAGCCGTCTCGTAAAATAACGTGTCGTGCCGCCACTTTGGGCGTCACGCTGACCTGACCGGTTTGTAAAGATATCGTGACACCGCCCGGGGCGCCTGGCAAGCCACACCCGTCGGGGCCATTCCGCGATAAGGAACGCCATGACGCCACCGCGGGTCGTACGGGTAGGTTGACGGCACGGCACTGGGTCTCGGGTTCGGGTCTCGGGTCTCAACCGCTGCCGTCTACACTGCAAGAGCGTCCACGGCCAGGCCGGAGGTGCCCCATGACGACCCAGTATCAGGCCCACCAACCCGATGCCCGAGGTCATATCGCCTACAGCGCGGTGGAAAACGCCACCTGGCAGGCACTGATCCAGCGCCAGCTCGAGCTGCTTACCGGACGCGCCTGCCAGGCCTACCTGGACGGCCTGGAGTGCCTGGCCCTGCCCCGGGAGCGCATTCCCCAACTGACCGAGGTGGATCGTGTGCTGGAGGCCGCCACCGGCTGGCGCACGGCCCCGGTGCCGGCGTTGATCCCCTTCGATACCTTCTTCGAGCTGCTGGCCAGCCGGCGCTTCCCGGTGGCCACCTTTATCCGTACCCCGGAGGAGATGGACTACCTGCAGGAGCCGGATATCTTCCACGAGCTCTTCGGCCACTGCCCCATGCTGACCCATCCGGCCTTCGCCGATTTCACCGCCACCTATGGCCGCCTGGGCCTGGCGGCGAGCCCCGCCGAGCGGGTCTATCTGGCGCGCCTCTACTGGATGACGGTGGAGTTCGGCCTGGTGGACACCCCCCAGGGGCGGCGCATCTACGGCGGCGGCATCCTCTCCTCCCCCAAAGAGACCCGATACGCCCTCTCGGAGGCCCCGGAGCACCACCGATTCGATGCCCTGGATGCCCTGCGCACCCCCTATCGCATCGATATCCTCCAGCCCCTCTACTATGTTCTCGATAGCCTGGAGGCCCTGCAGGAGCTGGCCCGGTGTGACATCATGGCCCTGGTCCACCAGGCCATGGCGCTCGGCCTCTATCCTCCCCGTTTTCCTCCCAAGGAGGCGGCGAACGCGTCCCGGGCCGCCCATTGAGTCATCCACCGACCGACCAGGAGCCACGCCATGAGCGAACTAGCCCAGGAAAAATGCCAGGCCTGCCGCGGGGATGCCCCCCAGGTCACCCCGGAGGAGCGCGACACCTACCTGGCCGATCTGCCCCAGTGGCAGATCGTCGAGCGCGATGGCATCATGCAGCTGGAGCGGGTCTTTACCTTCCGCAACTTCCAGCAGGCCCTGGCCTTCACCAATCGGGTGGGGGAGATCGCCGAGGCCGCCGGTCACCATCCGGCCCTGCTCACCGAGTGGGGCAAGGTCACGGTGACCTGGTGGTCCCACGAGATGAAGGGCCTGCACAAGAACGATTTCATCCTAGCCGCCAGAACCGACGAGGTAGCAGCGTAAATGTTCGAGCAGATTCAGCGGGTGCCCGGGGATGCCATCCTCGGGCTGATCGAGGCCTTCAACAAGGACACCAACCCCAACAAGGTGGACCTGGGGGTCGGGGTCTACCGTGATGCCAAGGGCAACACCCCGGTAATGCGCGCCGTCAAGGAGGCCGAGGCGCTGCTGCTGAAGAACGAGACCACCAAGACCTATATCGGCTCCCATGGTGACCCCCGCTATGGCAAGGTGATCCTGCCGCTGATCTTCGGTGCCGACTCCCCGGTGCTAGATGCCGGCCGCGCCAGCGCCACCCAGTCCCCGGGCGGCACCGGTGCCCTGCGCCTGGCCGCCGACTTCATCAAGAGCCAGCTGCCCGGCAAGGGCATCTGGGTCAGCGACCCCACCTGGCCGAACCACCTGGGCATCTTCGAAGCCGCCGGCCTCAAGCTCGGCAAGTACCCCTATGTGGACGCCGAGAACCGCCTCGACTTCGCCGGCATGCTGGCCGCCCTCAAGGAGATCCCGGTGGGCGACGTGGTGGTGCTCCACGCCTGCTGCCACAACCCCTCCGGCTTCGACCTCTCCCAGGAGCAGTGGCGCCAGGTGCTGGCGGTGGTCCAGGAGCGCGAACTGCTGCCGCTGGTGGACTTCGCCTACCAGGGCTTCGGCGAGGGCCTCGACGAGGACGCCTTCGGCGTGCGCCTGCTGGCCGAGAACCTGGACGAGGTGCTGATCACCAGCTCCTGTTCCAAGAACTTCGGCATCTACAGCGAGCGCACCGGCGCCATGATCGCGGTGGCCAGGAACAACGAGCAGATGGAGAATGTACGCTCCCAGATGGCCATCGTGGCCCGGGAGAACTACTCCAACCCGCCCTCCCATGGCGGCGCCATCGTCACCGAGATCCTCGAGTCCGCCGAACTGGCCGCCCAGTGGCGCAGTGAGCTCACCGAGATGCGCGACCGCATCAACGGCCTGCGTCAGGACTTCGTGGCGGCCCTCGCGCCCCACGGCCTGGCCGAGAAGTACGCCTGCGTGGGCGAGCAGCGCGGCATGTTCTCCTACACCGGCCTCGCCCCGGAGCAGGTGGACCGCCTGCGCGACGAGTTCGGCATCTACATGGTGCGCTCCGGTCGTGCCAACGTGGCAGGCTTCTCCACCGAGAATCTGGAGTACCTGACCAAGGCGATCGCCGCGGTCAACTAAGCCGTCAGCACTCCCGCCTCTCGCAATGCCCGGGCCTTGGCCCGGGCATTGTGTTTTCTATCAACCGCGCCGGTAGCTCTCTCCTCGCCCTCTTTCGCCATGATAAACGGCATAGCTTGCGCTGATATATCAGTGGGTTAGAATCCGCCGCCTACCATCGCCGGACGCTTCGCGCAAGCAAAAATTGACCAAGCGGTCAGTTTTGGGTCAGACTGATTCCGCTAATCAAGCCTTTGCCTTGCCACAACGTCCAATAACACGAGGCCGCTATGACCGCTCCCGCCGTGCACTATCCCTGGTACAAGAAGGAGGACACCGATGCCTTCTTCGCCCTCTTCCAGAACAATATCGCCAACTTCGTGATCATCGCCATCACCATGCTGGGCCTGGGCTTCCCGGCCGCCATCGTCTTCGGCCAGGTGCTTCCCGGCGCCGCCGTGGCGGTGATGGTGGGCAACTTCTACTACGCCTATAGCGCCGCGCGCCTGGCCCGCAAGGAGAACCGCGCCGACGTCACCGCCCTCTCCTACGGCATCTCCACCCCGGTGATGTTCGTCTTCCTGTTCGGCGTGCTGCTGCCCGCCAAGCAGTTGACCGGCGATGCCGAGCTGGCCTGGAAGGTGGCCGTGGCGGCCTGCTTTATCAGTGGCGCCATCGAGGCGGTGATCAGCCTGATCGGCCGCTGGGTGCAGCGTAACCTGCCCCGGGCCGCCATGCTCGGCGCCGTGGCCGGGGTGGCGTTGACCTTTATCGCCGGCGAGATGCTCTTCAAGACCCTGGAGATTCCGGTGGTGGGCCTGCTGGTGCTGGCCATCATCATCGTCGGCCTGGTGGCCCGGGTGGCCATGCCCTTCCGCCTGCCCACCTCGCTGTTCGCGATCATCATCGGCTCGGTGCTGGCCTACCTGATCGGCGCCACCGAAGAGGGCCAGTTCTCTGACGCCTTCACCCACCTGGGCTTCTATCCGCTGCTGCCCAATATGGCCTGGTTCGAAGGCCTGGGTCTGCTGTTCACCAGCATGCTGGCGATCCTCACCGTGGTGCTGCCGATCACCCTCTACAACGCCATCGAGACCATGAACAACGTCGAGGCCATGGAGGCCGCCGGCGACAAGTACGATGTCCGCGAGTGCCAGGCGGTGGATGGCGTGGGTACCATGCTCGGCGCCCTGTTCGGCGGCGTCTTCCCCACCACCGTCTATATCGCCACCGTGGGCGCCAAGTGGATGGGCGCCGGCCGCGGCTACAGCCTCCTCAACGGTGCCGTCTACGCCATCACTACCATGTTCGGCCTGATCGCCGTGCTGGCGGCGATCATTCCGGTCTCGGTAGTGGCGCCGATTCTGGTCTTCGTCGGCATGTCGATGATCGCTACCGCCTTCCAGGCCAACGACACCCGCTACTACCCGGCGGTGGCCCTGGCCATGCTGCCCTATTTCGCCAACTACGTGATGACCCGCTTCGGCCGCGCCGCCGAGGAGACGGTGGCCGGCATTTCCAGCGGCATCGTGCCCCTGGGCCAGGGCGCCATGTTCACCGCCATCATGCTCGGCGCCATGACCGTCTCGGTGATCGACCAGCAGTTCCGTCGCGCCGCGGCCTTCGCCCTGGTGGCGGCAGGCTTCTCCTTCGTGGGCCTGATGCACGCCCCCAAGCTGGCCTTCAATGCCGCCCCGGACTTCGCCCTGGGCTATGTGGTGATGGCCGCCTTCTTCGCCTACTTCGCCCTGCAGGGTGCCAAGCAGGAGCGTCCCCTGCCTTCTGGCGATTGATTCCCACCCGCTAACGCAAGCGGCCCCGCCAATGGCGGGGCCGC
>NZ_BJUK01000015.1 GCF_007989625.1 Bisbaumannia pacifica | reverse complement strand
AGCTCCACGGCGATGGCGGTGGCTTCGCCGCCGCCGATGCAGAGGCTCGCGATGCCGCGTCTGCCGCCGGTGGTACGCAGGGCATGCACCAGGGTGGCGATGATCCGCGAGCCGGTGGAGCCGATGGGGTGGCCCTGGGCGCAGGCGCCGCCATAGATATTCACCTTGTCGTGGGGAATATCGAGCCCGTCCATGGCCAGCAGGGTCACCACCGCGAAGGCCTCGTTGATCTCGAAGAGGTCGACGTCATTCACCCCCCAGCCGAGCTTCTTGAGCAGCTTGTCGATGGCGCCCACCGGGGCGATGGTGAACTCGCTGGGGTGCTGGGAGTGGGTGCTGTGGCCGAGGATCCGCGCCAGGGGCGTGGCGCCATGACGCTCGGCGGCGGCCTGGCTGGCCAGGATCAGCGCCGAGGCGCCGTCGGAGATGGAACTCGAGTTGGCGGCGGTGATAGTGCCGTCCTTGGCGAAGGCCGGGCGCAGGCCGCGGATCTTGTCGAGCTTGGCCTGGAAGGGCTGCTCGTCGTGGGCGACCCGGGTCTCGCCCTGGCGGCCGGTGACCGTCACCGGGGCCATCTCGGCCTCCAGGTGGCCCGCTTCCTGGGCGGCCATGGCGCGCTCCAGGGAGGCGATGGCGAAGTCATCCATGCGCTCGCGGCTATAGCCCCGCGCCGTGGCGACCTCCTGGGCGAAGCCGCCCATCAGCTTGCCGGTCTCGGCATCCTCCAGGCCATCCAGGAACATATGGTCCTTGAGCTCGCCATGGCCCAGGCGGTAGCCGCTGCGCGCCTTGGTCAGCAGATGGGGGGCGTTGGACATGGACTCCATGCCACCGGCCAGCAGCACCTCGCCGGAGCCGGCGCGGATCAGGTCATGGGCCAGCATGGTGGCCTTCATGCCGGAGCCGCACAGCTTGTTGATGGTGGTGGCGCCGACCCCATCGGGAATGCCCGCCTGGCGCATCGCCTGGCGGGCCGGCCCCTGCTTGACTCCGGCGGGCAGCACGCAGCCGAAGATGCCCTCGTCGATCGCGCTCGCCTCGATGCCGGCCCGCTCGATGGCGGCCCGGGTCGCCACCGCGGCCAGCTGGGGGGCGGTCAGGCTCGACAGGCAGCCCTGCAGGCCGCCCATGGGGGTGCGGGCGGCGGATAGGATGACGACGTCGTTCATGGTGACTCTCCTCGATGATGGAGCGCTATCCCGTTGACCCTCGAACGGGGCCATGGTTTGCTGTCAGCATAACCAAGCAAGCGCTAGTGTAAACAGGATGAATGTCGTGAATGATTCTCCACGCCGCCGGGAACTGACGCGCCTGGCGGCCCAGCTGTTCGTCCAGGAGGGCTTCGATCGCACCACGGTGCGCATGCTGGCCCAGGAGATGGGTATCAAGTCCGGTAGCCTCTTCCATCACTTCCGCGACAAGCAGGAGATCCTCTGCGCGGTGATCGAGGAGGGCACCCAGAACGCCCTGGCCATCGCCCGGGAAGCGCTGGAGGCCTGCGCGCCCACCCCGGAGGCGCGCCTTCACGCCATGGCGCGGGCGCACCTCGAGACCCTGCTCACCGACCGCAATGCCCATGTGGTGGCCCTCTACGAGTGGCGGCGCCTGGACGCCGAGTCCCGGGCCCACCTCAGCCACCTGCGCGACGCCTATGAGGCATTGTGGCAGGAGGTGGTGGGGGATGCCCTGGAGGCCGGCCTGATTCATGGCGACAAGTTCCTGGTCTCGCGCTTCGTACTGGGGGCGCTCAACTGGACGGTGCGCTGGTACGACCCCGAGGGGTCGAGAACCCCCGAAGAGCTGGCCCGCGAACTGATTGCCATGATCACCCCTCCCTCGCACTGACGGCGGTACTGCCGTCCGCCCGGGCGGCCCGCTCGACCATCGTCTAGGTTCGGCCGCCTTGCCGAGCCTCCCCCTTTCGCCTTAGCGTTGTACCAAGCGCTTGCTTGGTTTTGCAAGTTTACGTTTACGTTAAAGGTAGACAAGAGGCCTTGCGCCGCGCAGGCTTCGATAACAAGCACAACAAGAGGGCACGTCATGAGCACCACTGCGACCCAGACCGACTACGCCAGCTACCTGGAAGGCTTCTCCCTGGAGACGCTGATCGCGCGCCTCGACGATCACCGCGATGGCCGCTTCAACGCCTTCGAGGCCTGCTGTGGCCGCCACCTGCGCGAGGGACGCGGCGAGGTGGAAGCGTTGGTCCAGGAGGGGCTGGACGGCAGCGTCAGCCGCCTCAGCTATGCCGAGCTGGATGCCCAGAGCGCCAGGCTGGCCGGCTGGTTCAAGGCCCGCGGCCTGGGTGAGGGTGACCGCATCGCCTGCATGCTGCCGCGCACCCCGGCGCTGCTGATCACGGTGCTGGCCACCTGGCGCATCGGCGCGGTCTATCAGCCGCTGTTCACCGCCTTCGGCCCCGACGCCCTGGAATATCGCCTGGGCCGGGCCGATACCCGCCTGGTGATCACCGATGCCGATAATCGCGGCAAGTTCGCGGGCCTCGCGGCCTGCCCGCCGATTCTCAATGTGGATGGTGCCAGTGAGGGTGACCTGGCCTGGAGCGAGGCCCTGGCCCAGGCGCCGCTGGCCGAGGCGCCGCCGCGGCTGGCCGCCGAGGCGCCCTTCCTGCAGATGTTCACCTCCGGCACCGTGGGCAAGCCCAAGGGGGTGGCGGTGCCGCTCTCGGCGCTGCCTGCCTTCGCCCTCTATATGGAGCTGGCCATCGACCTGAGGCCCGAGGATCGCTTCTGGAACATGGCCGATCCCGGCTGGGCCTATGGCCTCTACTACGCCATCGCCGGGCCCCTGCTGCTGGGGGCGACGACGCACCTGTGCGAGGCGGGCTTCAGCGCCGAGGGAGCCCTCGACTTCATGCGTCGCCACGGCATCACCAATTTCGCCGCCGCGCCCACCGCCTACCGGCTGATGAAGGCCTCGGGGATCTTCGACGAGGCCGCCGAGCAGCTGTCGCTGCGGGTCGCCAGCTCCGCCGGCGAGCCCCTCAATACCGAGGTGGTCGGCTGGGTGGAGCGGGCCCTGGGCTGCCCGGTGATGGATCACTACGGCCAGACCGAGACCGGCATGACCTGCTGCAACCACCATGCCCTGGCGCATCCCAAGCACGTCGGCGGCATGGGGGTGCCCCTGCCCGGTCATCGGCTGGCGATCCTCGACGCCGAGTACCGCGAGTTGCCCGATGGGAAGCCCGGGGTGCTGGCGGTGGATATCGCCCGCTCGCCGGCCTTCTTCTTCCCGGGGTATACCTGGCAGGAGAAGCACCCCTTCGCCGAGGGCTACTATTTGACCGGGGACGTGGTGATTCGCAACGCCGACGGCAGTTTCCAGTTCGCCGGCCGTGACGATGACATCATCACCACCGCCGGCTACCGGGTCGGTCCCGCCGACGTGGAGAACTCGGTGCTGACCCATCCGGCGGTGGCGGAATCCGCGGCGGTGGGCAAGCCCGACGAGATTCGCGGCGAGATCATTAAGTCCTTCGTGGTGCTGCGGGAGGGCCATGAGCCCAGCCAGGCCCTGGCCGACGAGATTCGTCAGCGGGTGCGCGAGCGGCTCTCCACTCACGCCTTCCCGCGGGAGATCGAGTTCGTCGAGACCCTGCCCAAGACCCCCAGCGGCAAGATTCAGCGCTTCAAGCTGCGCGCCCAGGCCGCCGACGAGACGGCGGCGACCCCTTCGTAATTCGTGGAGAACCCCATGCAGATTCAAGACCAGACCTTCCTGATCACCGGCGCCGCCTCCGGGCTGGGGGCGGCCACCGCCGAGCGCCTGGTGGCCGCCGGCGGCCGGGTCGTGCTTAGCGACCTGAGCGACAGGGTCGAGGCCCAGGCCGAGGCCCTGGGCGGGGCCGCCCGGGCGCTGCGCGGCGACGTGACCTCCGAGGCGGACATGCAGGCGGCCATCGACGCCGCCATCGAGCTCGGCGAGGGACGCGGCCTGGCCGGAGTGATCCACTGCGCCGGGGTGGTCAGCGTGGCCAAGCTGGTGGACCGCGAGGGCAACCCCGCGGACCTCGAGGCCTATGCGCGCACCATCCAGATCAACCTGGTGGGCAGCTTCAACGTGATGCGCCTGGCCGCCGCCGCCATGACCCGCAATGCGCCGGGCGAGGATGGCGAGCGCGGGGTGATCATCAACACCGCCTCCATCGCCGCCTTCGATGGCCAGGTGGGGCAGTGCGCCTACAGCGCCTCCAAGGCCGGGGTGGTGGGGATGAGCCTGCCGGCGGCCCGGGAGCTCTCGCGTCACGGCATCCGGGTCATGGCCATCGCCCCCGGGGTCTTCGAGACGCCGATGATGAGCGATATTCCCGAAGACGCGGTGGCGGCCCTCTCCGCCGCCGTGCCCTTCCCCAAGCGCCTCGGCAAGCCCGACGAGTTCGCCCGCCTGGCGGAGCAGATCATTACCAACACCATGCTCAACGGTGAGGTGATTCGCCTGGATGGCGGGATTCGGATGCAATAGACCACGTTAAAAGCAGTATCAGCCCCGGACTGTTGTCGAGTTCCGGGGCTATTCTGGCGGTAAGCTTTCGCAAAGACGCTGTGAACCCATCCTTGGGCGCTCGACTTTTTCCTGCGGCGCTACGCCATCCTGCTCCGCTTGCAGGGCCGGGGTAGGCCATCCATGGCCTACCCGTTTGGAGCAGTGCTCCTCACCCCTGAAAAAGACGCTTTGCTTCAGCCTACCCCCCAGCGCCCCTCAGGCACTTAAGTGCAGTTGGCTCTAAAGGTAAGTAGGCTGGAGTTGCGCGAATCGTCGCTAGCTGCTTGGTTTAATAGACCCCGGCCCGCGACGGGTCGGTCCTGTTGAAGTGCTATCGAGCGATCAAGGAGGCGTCGAATGTCTATCGAGAAAGTTGCCTATCGTGCCCATGCCACGGCCACCGGCGGCCGCGACGGCCGCGCCGTCTCCTCCGACGGGGTCCTCGATGTCGCCCTGGCGGTGCCCAAGGAGATGGGCGGGGGCGGTGGGGCCGCCACCAACCCCGAGCAGCTCTTCGCCGCCGGCTACTCCGCCTGTTTCCTCGGTGCCATGCAGTTCGTCGCCGGCCGCGACAAGCTGGCGCTGCCGGATGATGCCAGCATCGAGGGCGCGGTGGGCATCGGCGAGATTCCCGGCGGCTTCGGTATCGAGGTGGAGCTCAAGATCTCCCTGCCGGGCATGGACAAGCAGCAGGCCCGGCAGGTGATCGATGCCGCCCATCAGGTCTGCCCCTACTCCAATGCCACCCGGGGCAATATCGATGTGACCCTGACCCTGATGGAGTGACGACGCCCGGTCTCGCGCCCATGTCTCTCCAGGCACGCCGCGTGCCTTGACCGCCCACCCCGAGGCTTCGGGGTGGGCGGTATCGTGTCGGGCCCCGGGTGACTATCGACCAAGGTCGGGGGCCATTTGGCGGCGAGAATTAAAACGAACGCTTGACGTTCGGTGGGTCAGCGGCTAGTTTCAAACACATGTTTGAAAGCGGCGCCGCCGCCTAGCGTCTTCCCGATTACCGGCGCCCTCTTCTGGAGAAACCGACATGCCCGACTATCAGGCCCCCCTGCGCGACCTGCGTTTCGTGATGGACGAGATGCTCGACTATCCGGCCCACTACGCCCGCCTGCCGGCTGGCGAAGAGGCCTCCCCGGACGTGGTGGCGGCCATCCTCGAGGAGGGCGCCCGCTTCGCCCGCGAGGTGCTGTTGCCGCTGAACCAGAGCGGCGACCAGGAGGGCTGCCGGCTTGAGGGCGGCGAGGTCAAGGCGCCGCAGGGCTTCAAGGCCGCCTATGCCCAGTACGTGGAGGGGGGCTGGCCGAGCCTCGCCGCCGACCCCGAGCACGGTGGCCAGGGCCTGCCGCACTCGCTGGCCATGGTGCTCAACGAGATGATCTGCGCCACCAACCTGGCCTGGGGCATGTACCCGGGGCTCTCCCACGGTGCCGCCGACGCCCTGCGTCATCATGGCACCGACGAACAGAAGGCCACCTACCTGACCAAGCTGGTGGAGGGCACCTGGACCGGCACCATGTGCCTGACCGAGCCTCATTGCGGCACCGACCTGGGGCTGATCAAGACCCGCGCCCTGCCCACCGAGGGCGGCGCCTATGCGATCACCGGCACCAAGATCTTTATCTCCGCCGGCGAGCATGACCTGGCCGAGAACATCGTCCACCTGGTGCTGGCTAAGCTGCCGGACGCTCCCGAGGGCTCCAAGGGCATCTCGCTCTTCGTGGTGCCGAAGTTCCTGCCCGATGCCGACGGCAACCCGGGCGAGCGCAATGGCGTGGTCTGCGGGTCGCTGGAGCACAAGATGGGCATCCACGGCAACGCCACCTGCGTGATGAACTTCGACGGGGCCAAGGGCTTTTTGGTGGGCGCCCCCAACAAGGGCCTGGCCTGCATGTTCACCATGATGAACGCCGCCCGCATCGGCGTCGGCATCCAGGGCCTGGGCCTCGCCGAGGCGAGCTTCCAGAACGCCCTGGCCTATGCCCGCGACCGTCTGCAGATGCGTGCCCTCTCAGGCCCCAAGGCGCCGGAGAAGGCCGCCGATCCGATCATCGTGCACCCGGACGTGCGGCGCATGCTGCTGACCCAGAAGGCCTTCGCCGAGGGCGGCCGCATGCTGGTGCTCTACACCGCCCAGATGATCGATATCGTCGAGCATGGCAGCGATGCCGCCGAGCAGGAGCGCGCCGAGACCCTGCTGGGCCTGCTGACCCCCATCGTCAAGGCCTTCCTCACCGAGGTGGGCTTCGAGGCGACGAATGAAGGGGTACAAGTATTTGGTGGGCACGGCTTTATCCAGGAGTGGGGCATGGAACAACTGGTGCGGGACGCCCGCATCACCCGCCTCTACGAGGGCACCACCGGCATCCAGGCCCTCGACCTGCTGGGTCGCAAGGTGCTGATGAGCCAGGGCGAGAGCCTCAAGGTCTTCACCAAGGAGATCCACAAGTTCTGCCAGGCGGAGGAGGGCAACCGCGCCCTCGCCGAGTTCGTGCGGCCGCTGGCCAAGCTCAACGCCGAGTGGGGCGAGCTGACCATGGGCATCGGCATGAAGGCCATGGCCGACCGCGAGGAGGTGGGCGCGGCCAGCGTCGACTACCTGATGTACTCCGGCTACGTGACCCTGGCCTACCTCTTCGCCCGGGCCGCCAGGCAGGCCCAGGCGACCCTGGCCGAAGGCAGCGAGGATGCCGCCTTCTACCGCGGCAAGCTCAATACCGCGCGCTTCTACTTCGAACGCCTGCTACCGCGCACCCGCACCCACAAGCAGGCCATCGAGGCCGGCGCCGAGTCGCTGATGGCGATGTCCGCCAAGGACTTCGGCCGCGGCTTCGAGCTCTGAGTCCGAGGTGATGCCAGGCTTGCTGTGATCGATCTCTCTGGTCAGTCGCGCTGACCGCTTGCTTACGGCGACCTCGGGTCGCCGTTTTTTTGCTGGGGGTTAGTCGGCCGTGGCGACCTGGTGCTCCAGGGCCTGGACCATCTCGGCGTCGAGGCTCAGGGCCCGGGCCAGCTCATCGAGCCAGGCGCGCTCCATGGGGTTCTGTTCGTCGATGATCGCCAGGCTGACCAGGTAGATCTCCCGGGCCGCCTGGGGCGAGTCGGCCTGCGCCGCCAGCGCCTGGGCATCCAGGGGCGCCTGGAGCTGCGTCTCGACCCAGCGATGCAGGTCGTCGTCGGCCCCGATGGCATCGATCCGCTCGGCGATCAGGGCACGCTCGTCGCCATCGATATGGCCATCGGCCCGGGCCGCCATGATCATCGCCTGGAGCAGCTCCAGGCTGCGCCGCTCCTGGTGCTGGGGAGCCAGGCGCTCAAGGGGGCGGTCCAGCTCATCGGCGGCGGCCGTCGAGGCGCCCTGGCGACTCTGCCAGGCCTTCCAGGCCAGGGCCCCCACGCCGGCGATGGCGCCATACTTGAGCGCCTTGCCGCCCAGCTTGCGGCCGCGCTTGGAGCCGACCAGCAGGCCCAGGGCGCCGCCGCCCATCAGGCTCTTGAGGTCCAGGCCGCCGGACGAGCCACCGTTGGATCGGGAGGGCGTGGTGGCCTGACGCATCAGGCCTTCGAGCAGGTGTCGCGCATTCATGGCAGGGCTCCTTGGGTGAGAGGCGTAACCCTCCTGGGACGCCTGGGGGCAACGAAGGTTCGCCTCAGGCGTAACCCAGCACCGCCCTGAGCCGCGGCGCATTGGCCTCGACCCAGCGCGGGTCGATGGCGCCCCAGTCGCGGATGCGATAGCGGCCGATATTATGGCGGGCGCCCTCGGCCTGCTCGAAGTCGCAGGCGATATCCAGCTCGGCGAGGGAATGGATGGTGTCCTGGGCGGTGCGCCGCGGCATGCCGGTGGCCTCGATCAGCTCGGGCACGCTGGCCACGCCCCGGTCGATCAGGTGGGCCACATAGAGGCGCCGATAGAAGCTGCTCTTGGTCTTGCTGAGGGGCTCGTCCATAGGTCGCGGTCTCGTCTCGCGGGTGGGGTGTCTATCCTACGCCTTGAGGGTGGCGGATATCGAGGTGAGGACGATGCGCGAGACGATGTGGGCCATGCGGCTCCACGAGACCGGGCGGCCGCTGCGTCGGGAACGGGTCCCGCGCCCCGTGCCGGGCCCCGGGGAACTGTTGATCCGGGTCGAGGCCTGCGCGGTGTGCCGCACCGACCTGCATGTGGTGGATGGCGAGCTCACCGAGGCGCGGCTGCCGTTGATTCCCGGGCACGAGATCGTCGGCGAGGTGGTGACCCTGGGGCCGGGGGTGACGACGCCGGCGCCGGGCAGTCGGGTAGGCGTGCCCTGGCTAGGCTGGACCTGTGGCGAGTGCACCGAGTGTCGTGCCGGGCGGGAGAACCTCTGCCGGCGGGCGCAGTTCACCGGCTACACCCGGGACGGCGGCTATGCGGAGTACTGCGTGGCGGATGCCCGCTACGGCTTTCCCGTCGCCGGCCCGGCCCAGGCCTCGTCACCGCTGCTCTGCGCCGGGTTGATCGGCTACCGCGGCTGGCGCCTGGCGGGGGGCGAGGCGCTGCGCCACCTGGGGCTCTACGGCTTCGGCGCCGCGGCGCACCTGCTGATTCAACTGGCCAGGGTCCGGGGCCAGCACTGCTACGCCTTTACCCGCCCCGGCGACCGGAAGGCCCAGGCCTTCGCCCGACGCCTGGGGGCCCGCTGGGCGGGCGATTCGGGCCAGGCGCCGCCCCAGGCACTGGATGCGGCCATCATCTTCGCCCCGGTGGGCGAGCTGGTCCCCGAGGCCCTGGCCCGGGTGCGCCCCGGTGGGGTGGTGGTGTGTGGCGGCATCCATATGTCGGAGATTCCCGCCTTCCCCTATCGGCTGCTCTGGGAAGAGCGCCTGGTGCGCTCGGTAGCCAACCTGACCCGCGCCGATGGCGAGGCCTTCCTGCCCCTGGCGGCGCAGATTCCCATCCAGACCGAGACCCATGCCTACCCCCTGGCAGACGCCAATCGCGCCCTCGATGACCTGCGCGCCGGGCGCCTCGAAGGCGCCGCCGTGCTGATTCCCTGAACCGTGGTGTGCCGCCGGGACCAAGCACCTAATCGAAGAGGTCGCCCTGGGGATGCGGCGGCCGAAAGGCGCTGGTATCCAGTTGTTGAGCGGCCAGGGCCGGTGCCTGGTTGAGCCCCAGGCGCCGGCAGGCGGCGGCGAAGCGCTGGGTCAGCAGCTCGGCGAAGACGCCCTCGCCGCGCATGCGCTTACCGAAGCGGGCGTCGGCGGCGCCGCCGCGACATTGGCGCATCAGGCTCATCACCTTGGCGGCCCGCTCGGGGTAGTGGGCCTCGAGCCAGGTCTCGAACAGCGGCGCCACCTCCCGGGGCAGGCGTAGCAGCATCCAGCCGGCCGTATCGGCGCCGGCCTCCCGGGCCGCGCCGAGCAGGCGCTCCAGCTCGTGATCGGTGAGGCCGGGAATCACCGGCGCCACCAGGGTGCCCACCGGCACCCCCGCCTCGGCCAGGGCACGGATCGTCTTGAGTCGCGCCCCCGGGCTGGCGGCGCGGGGCTCCAGGCGGCGCTTCAAGGTGCGGTCGAGGCTGGTCAGGCTGATCATCACCCGTACCAGGCGCCGCTCGGCCAGGGCCCGGAGCAGGTCGAGGTCGCGCAGGATCAGGGCGCTCTTGGTGACCAGGGTCAGGGGGTGGCGGCAGGCCAGCAGGAAGGCCAGCAGCTCCCGGGTGCTGCCACGCTCCGCCTCCAGGGGCTGGTAGCAGTCGGTGTTGCCGGAGAGGTTGATCGGGCGGCACGCATAGCCGGGACGACATAGCTCCTCGCGAAGCCGGTCGACCAGGCCGCTCCTGGCGATCAGCCGGGTCTCGAAGTCGAGCCCCGGGGAGAGGTCCCAATAGGCGTGGCTGGGGCGGGCATAGCAGTAGATGCAGCCATGCTCGCAGCCGCGGTAGGGGTTGAGGGAGCGGTCGAAGGGCAGGTCCGGCGAGGTATTCCAGGCCAGGGCGCTGCGCGCCGCCTCCTCCGCCACCAGGGTGGCCCGCCGCACCGGCGTTTCTTCCTGCCACCAGCCGTCGTCTTCCGCCTCGACCCGGGTGGGGGCGAAGCGGTTGTCGGGGTCATAGGTGGCGCCGCGCCCCTTGAGAGGGGGAAGGTCCGCCATGGCGTGTCTCCATAACTGGGTTTATATACAGTATATGGAGAGGGCGCCGATACGGCCAGCGGTCAATATGCCTCCAGGCGTTGCAGGTCGCGCACGATGCGCCGTACCTCGGCCCGGTGCTCTGCCGCCAGGGAGGTGAAGAACTCCTCCTCGTGTGCGGCGCCGGCGCGCTCGGCGCGGTGTTCGTAGAGGTCCTGCAGGGTACGGTGGGTGGCCAGGGCGGTGGCCAGCACGTCCTGTACCTCGCCGCCGTCGAGGCCCTCCGGCAGGCGACCCACCACGGGGGCATGGGGAAAGTCGGCGGGGTCGTCGAACCAGGTCTCCAGCACGGCGGCGTGGTCGCCATTCTCCGCCAGGTAGCTGGCCAGCTCCTGGCCCTGCTTGGTCTCCCGCTGCGCCAGGTACGCCAGGGCCATCTTCTGGCGCTCGTTGCTGGCCTGATCGGCCAGTCGCTGGTACTGGTCGGCCAGTTGGCGGTGAAAGTCCGCCGCCCAGGTCACCAGCTCCTTCACTTGATGAAAGCGCATCCTCGGCTCCTCCCATCGTATCGTCGGGGCTTCTCGTTAGCCTAGTCCCTGGCGGCGCCGGCGCCATGACCTGCATCAGGGGGCGGCGCTTCTGCTACCATGCGCCTCTTCCGATCATCCGCCCGGAGTCCCCATGCTCTCCTCGACCCTCGCCGCCATTCGCGAGCCCGACTCGGCCCTGGCCGAGCGGGTGGCCCAGCACCTGGACAACCTCACCAAGCCGCCGGGTAGCCTGGGACGCCTGGAGCGCCTGGCCATCGAGCTGGCGCTGAGCCAGGACGAGGCGCTGCCGCGGGTCTCGCCCCCCGGGGTGCTGGTCTTCGCCGCCGATCACGGGGTGGCGGCGGAGGGAGTCTCGGCCTTTCCCCAGGCGGTGACCGCCCAGATGGTGGCCAACTTCGCCGCCGGCGGCGCGGCGATCAATGTCTTCGCCCGCCAGCATGGGGCGCGCCTGGAGGTGATCGACGTGGGCGTGGCCGGCGAGCTGCCCGCCGAGGTAGGCAGGGCGGTCGTGACTGCCCGGGTGCGCTCCGGCACCCGTAACCTGGCGGTGGAGGATGCCATGACCCGGGACGAGGCCGAGGCGGCCATCGCCGTGGGCATCCAGGCCGCCGAGCGGGCGGTGGCGGCGGGCTGTCGCTGCCTGATCGTCGGCGAGATGGGCATCGCCAATACCACCGCCAGCAGCGCCCTGCTGGCGGCCCTCTGTGACGCCTCCCTGGAGGCCGTGGTGGGGCCGGGGACCGGCATCGATGCCGCCCGCCTCGCCCATAAGCGTGAGGTGATCGCCCGCGCCCTGGATGGCCGGCGAGTCGATGCCGATGATCCCCTGGGCGCCCTGGCGGCCCTCGGCGGCCTGGAGATCGCCGCCATGGTCGGGGCCTACCTGGGTGGGGCGGCCCGGCGGGTGCCGCTGCTGGTGGATGGGCTGATCGCCACGGTGGCGGCCCTGGTGGCCTGCCGGCTGTGTCCGGCGCTGCGCCCCTACCTGATCTTCGGCCATCGCTCCCGGGAGCCGGGTCACGAGATCGCCCTGGCGGACCTTGACGCGCGGCCGCTGCTCGATCTGGAACTGCGCCTGGGGGAGGGCAGTGGCGCCGCCCTGGCCTTCCCGCTGCTGGAGTCGGCCTGCCGCCTGCTCGCCGAGATGGCGACCTTCGATCAGGCCGGCATCGGTGCCGCCCCATGAATGCCCCGGCGAGCGTGCGACCGCTGGACTTCGCCCCGGGCCTGAGCCTGGGCGCTGATGCCCACTGCCTGCACTTCGCCTCGGCTAGGCCGCTACGCACCCTGAGTAGCGCCCTGGTGGGGGGCGGCCTGGGCTGGCGGCGCCACTTCTGCAACTTCCATGTGGACAAGGCCTATGACGGCCGCACCCCCGCCGATGACCTGAGCGATTGGCTGGCCCGGCGTGACCTGGGCGGCGAGGAGAGCCTGGCCATGATGACCGCGGTGCACCTGGAACACCTGGCCCTGGTGGCGGGGCCGGGGCTGTTGGTGGCGGTCACCGCCGGGGCCGGCAATGCGGTGGATATCGCCGCGCCCCTGGCGGGCGACCCGCGCCCGGTGGGCACCATCAATACCCTGGTCTTCCTGGATGCCCACCTGAGCGACGCGGGCCTGGTCAACGCCGTGCTCTCGGCGACGGAGGCCAAGGCCCGGGCCCTCCAGGCACTGGATATCCGCGACCCCCATAGCGACACCCCGGCCAGCGGCACCTCCACCGACTGTTTGGCCGTCGCCGCCACCCAGGCGGGGGAACCCCGCGACTACGCGGGCTCCGGTACCCGCCTGGGCCGCGAGCTGGGGCGGGCGATCTTCGCGGCGACCCGTGAGTCGCTACTGCGAGGCCGGGAGGCGCGCCATGGCTGAGCCGCTGTCGCTTGGGCTGCTGGGGCTGGTGTTGCTGGCCTTGGTCCTGGACCTGATCATCGGCGACCCCCGCGCCCTGCCGCATCCGGTGGTGGGTATCGGCGCGGTGATCGCCCGCTTGGAGCGAGCCTGGAACCGCGGGAGCGCCCGAGCACGGCGCCTCAAGGGAGCGCTGATGTGCGTCCTGGTGGTGCTGGGCACCTATGCGCTGGCCTGGGCCACATTGGCCCTGCTGGCGGCGATCCACCCCGGCCTGGCCTGGCTCGCCGAGCTCTGGCTGCTGGCCAGTTGCCTGGCCATCAAGGGGCTACGGGACGCCGCCCGGGAAATCGCCGCGCCCCTGGCCCGCGGCGAGCTGCCCGAGGCCCGCCGGGCCCTGGCGATGGTGGTGGGCCGCGATACCGCGCACCTGGACGAGGCGGAGATCAGCCGTGGCGCGGTGGAGACGGTGGCCGAGAACACCGTGGACGGCATCACCGCGCCGCTCTTCTTCGCCCTGCTCGGCGGCGCTCCCCTGGCCCTGGCCTACAAGGCGATCAATACCCTCGACTCCATGGTCGGCTACCGGGACGAGCGCTACGCCGACTTCGGCTGGGCCTCGGCCCGCCTCGACGACGTCGCCAACTGGCTGCCGGCGCGGCTCACCGCCCTGACGCTATGGCTAAGCGCGCTCTTCATGAAAGGCTTGGGATCGGGGGAGATGGCTACCCACGGAGCCCTGGCCGCCACCTGGCGGGAGGCGCCGCGCCACCCCAGCCCCAACAGCGGCTGGCCGGAGGCCATGGTGGCCAACCTGCTGGGAGTGCAGCTGGGGGGCACCAACACCTATCGTGGGCGGGTCTCCGAACGGGCCCGGCTGGGCACGCCCCGGCGGCCGCTGGCGGCAGGGCATATCGCCGCCACCCTGCGCCTGATGCATGGCGGCTGGCTGGGCTTTGTGCTGTTGATGGCGGCGATGATCCTGCTCAAGGAGGCGTGGTGAGCCCGGACGTCCCCCCCTCGAATCACTGGCCCTTGCACGGGGGCGAGGCGGCGCCGCTGCTGGCGCGCTTCGGCCTGCCCGCCGATACGCCGCTGCGCGACGTCAGCGCCAACCTCAACCCCCTCGGCCCGCCTGAGTGGCTTCCCGAGTGGCTGGCCGAGCGGGCCGCCGACCTGGGTCGCTACCCCGACCCGGATTATACCGCCGCCCGGGCCGCCATCGCCGCCCACGAGGGGGTGACCCCGGAGCAAGTGCGCCTTACCAACGGCGGCGCCGAGGCGATCTACCTGGCCGCCGCACTGCACGCTGGTCGCCCCGCCGCCATCCTCGAGCCGGGCTTCGCCGAGTATCGCCGCGCCTGCGCGGCCCATGGCCTGCCGGTGCAAGGTCTGCCCCTAGCCGCCCCCGACTTTGCCCTCGACCCCGAGGCGCTGGTCGCGGGCCTGGGGGAGGCGGAGGTGCTCTTTATGGGCCGTCCCAATAACCCCACCGCGACCCTGGTGCCGCGCCCGGTGATGGAGCGACTGCTGGAGCTCACCGCCGCACGGGGCTGCACCCTGGTGGTGGACGAGGCCTTTATCGACTTCGTCGACGACGCGGAGCGCCTGACCCCCTGGCTCGAGCGCTTCGAGCACCTGATCCTGCTGCGCTCCCTGACCAAGTGGTTCACCCTGCCGGGGCTGCGCCTGGGCTACCTGCTCGCCGCGCCGGCCCGGGTCGCCGCCGCCGGGGCCTTCCAGCCCGCCTGGAGCGTCAACCAGCTCGCCGCCGACCTGGTGGCGCCGCTGCTGGCGGATCGCGACTTCGACGCGCGCACCCGGGCCTGGCTCGCCGCCGAGCGCCCCGCCATGCAGGCCGCGCTGAGCGACCTGGGCCTGAGGGTGGTGCCGAGTCGCGCCAACTTCTTCCTGGTGCGCCACCCCCAGGGCGCCGCGGCCACCGCCCGGCTGTTGCCGGCGCTGCTGCGGCGCGGCTGGCTGGCGCGCCATACCCAGGGCTTCGCCGGCCTGGACGGGGGTTGGCTGCGCCTGGCCCTGCGCAGCGACGAGGAGAACCGGGCGCTGTGCCAGGCCCTGGCGGCGGCGATGGCCGAGGTCGACCGAGGAGAGACACCATGATCGCCTTTATTAGCGGCGGAGCCCGCTCCGGCAAGAGCGACTACGCGGAGGGCCTGGCCCGCCAATGGCGGGACGCACGGGGCGGGGGGCTCTGGTACCTGGCCACCGCCCGGGCCTCGGATGACGAGATGGCCGAGCGCATCGACCGCCATCGACGCCAGCGCGGGGCGGGCTGGGAGACCCTGGAGGTACCCCTGGCCCTGGATGCGGCCCTGAACGAGGTCGCCCCGGGGGAGACCGTGCTGCTCGACTGCCTGACCCTATGGGCCAGCCAGTGGCGCTACGGGGGCGGCGGCAGCGACGCCGAGGGACGCGACCTGCTGGCCAGGGTGTTGGCCGAGGCCCGGCAACGCCATATCGCCCTGGTGGTGGTCTCCAACGATATCAACGAGGGGCTGCCCGCCGAGGATGGCGATACTCGCGTCTTCGTGGGCTTCCTCCAGACCCTGCACCGGGACCTGGCCGCCGAGGCGGATCTGGTGGTGCAACTGGTGGCGGGGCTGCCCTGGGTCTGGAAGGGGGAGGGCCCATGAGCTCGGTCCCTCCATCGACCCCACCATCGGCCACGCCATCGACGGAACCTCGGGGCCTGGCCGCCGCCGGCTTCGGCCTGGTGCTGGCGCTGCAGTTCCTGACGCGGATTCCGCTGCCGCTGGCCTGCCCCTGGACGCCGGCCACCCGACGCTGGGCGCTGCGCGCCTACCCCCTGGTGGGGCTGCTGCTGGGGGGCCTCTTGGCCCTGGCGGCGCTGGCGCTATCGGGCTGGCCCACGCCGCTGCAGGCCCTGGCGCTGCTCAGCCTCTGGGTGGCGCTCTCCGGGGGCCTGCACCTGGACGGGGTGATGGACCTGGCCGATGCCCTGGGCAGCAATGCCCCCCTGGAACGGCGCTGGGCGATCCTGAAGGATGCCCAGGTGGGCAGCTTCGCCATCCTGGCGCTGGTCTTCCTGTTGGCCTGGAAGGGCGTGCTGCTCTGGGCGCTGCTGGAGGCCGGCGTCGCCCCGCTGTGGCTGCTGGTCGTGCCGGCCCTGGCGCGCTTCGGCGCCGTGGCGCTGCTGCGCCTGGCGCCGATCGCCCGCCGCGAGGGGTTGGCCTGGGCCTGGCGGCAGGAGAGCCGCCACCGGGACCTGGCGCTGTCGCTGCTGCCCCCGGTCGCGCTCTTCTGGTGGCTGCCCGGCGGCTGGTGGCTGCTGGTGGCGCTCGCCGCCTTCCTGCTGGCCTTCGCCGCCCTGATGGTGCGCAGTTTTCGCGGCATCAACGGCGATATGCTGGGGGCCGCCATCGAAGGCGGCGAGCTCTGGCTGCTGCTGGTGGCCTGGTTATGGCTGAGCTAACGAGACGACGGGAGGGAGTCGCATGTCATCGCCGAGCCTGACCCTGGTCGTGGTGCGCCATGGCCTGACCGCCTGGAACCAGAGCGGCCGCTACCAGGGCCACCGGGATGTTCCTTTGGATCTCGAGGCGGCCCGTCCGGGGCTCGATCGCCTGCGGGCCTGGTCCCGGGAACATCTGCAGGGGCTGGACGCCATCCACTGCAGCGACCTGACGCGCTGCCGCCAGACCCTGGCGCACCTGGCCCCGCCCGGCGTGCCACCTCACCCTGAGCCGCGCTTCGATGCCCGGCTGCGGGAGCTGAATTTCGGCGCCTACGAGGGCAAGTGCTACGCCGAGCTCGAATCGGACCCCGGCTACCGGGCCTGGATCGATGGGCGCGGCGAGCGCCCGCCCCCCGGCGGCGAATCCGCCGGCGAGCTGCGCGCGCGGCTCGATGCCTGGCTGCATGCGCTGACCCGCGATGCCGAGGCCAAAGGCGACGGGGCCTATCGCGCCCTGGTGGTGACCCATGGCGGGGTGCTGCGCGAGCTGCGCCGGCGCTTCGAGGCCATCGACTTCTGGGCCGCCGGGGTGACCCAGGCCGAGGGGCGCCACTTCCATCTCATTCGACACGGAGACGCCTGGCGATGCGAGTGGTCATCGGCGGTACCCACGCCGGCAAGCGCGACGCGGTAAGGGCCTGGGGCGGGACCCCGTGCTGGCTCGAGGCCGCCAGCCTCCTCGAGGGCCCGCCGCCCGCCGGCGACCTGGTGATCGATGGCTGGGCGGCGTGGATCGCCTCTCAGTTGGCAGGCGAGGCCGATAACGACCGCCTGCGGGCGCGGCTCGCCCAGTCCCTGGATGCCCTGCGGGACGCGGAGCGTCGCACGGGGGCCACCACGACCCTGATCCTCGAGGAGATGGGCCGCGGCCTGGTGCCCCTGTCGCGCCGCCAGCGGCGGCTGCGCGACCTCAACGGCTGGCTGGCCCAGGACGCCGCGGCCCGGGCCGCGGCGGTCTACTACGTCTGGCATGGGCTGGTGCGACGGCTTGGCTAAAGGTCGCTTAGCCAGGGCGGCATCAATCGTAATAGAATCTGGAAATATTTTTCACTGAGGAGTGCGGGGCGATGTGGACGCAGTTTCGTCGATGGGTCGATAACTTTACCCTGACCCTGGTAGGGGTGGTGATCCTGGCCAGCGTGTTGCCGGCCCAGGGGCGTGGCGTGCCCTTCTTCGAGGGGCTGACCGTGGCGGCCATCGCCCTGCTGTTCTTTATGCACGGCGCCAAGCTCTCGCGGCAGGCGATCATCAGCGGCGCCACCCACTGGCGCCTGCACCTGGTGGTGTTCGGCTTCACCTTCGTCGCCTTCCCGCTGCTCGGGGTGCTGGGGCGGCCGCTGATGGAGCCCTGGCTGGGCACGCCGCTGACCCTCGGCATGCTCTACCTCTGCGTGCTGCCCGGCACGGTGCAGTCCGCCATCGCCTTCAACTCCCTGGCCCGGGGCAATATTCCGGCGGCGATCTGCAACGCCTCCGCCTCCAGCCTGATCGGCATCCTCGCCACCCCCCTGCTGGTGATGCTGATCATGGGCGCTCAGGCCACCGGCGAGGGCTACAACGCCGGCGAGGCGGTGCTCAAGATCAGCCTGCAACTGCTGCTGCCCTTCGTGCTGGGGCACCTGGCGCGGCCCTGGATCGGCGACTGGGTGGCCCGCAACCGCCCCTGGCTGAGCAAGGTGGACCAGAGCTCCATCCTGCTGGTGGTCTACACCGCCTTCAGCGCCTCGGTGGTGGGCGGGCTCTGGCAGACCGTGGGGCTCGGCCCGCTGCTGGCGCTGATCCTGGCCTGCGGCGTGCTGCTGGCCCTGGTGCTGGTGCTGACCACGGCCCTGGCCCGGGGGCTGGGCTTCAGCAAGGAGGACGAGATCACCATCGTCTTCGGCGCCTCCAAGAAGAGCCTGGCCACCGGGGTGCCCATGGCCCAGGTGCTCTTCGCCGGCAGTGCCCTGGGCCCCATGCTGCTGCCGATCATGCTGTTCCACCAGATCCAGCTGATCGTCTGCGCCATCCTGGCCCAACGCTATGCCCAGCGGCCCGCCGCGACAGAAGCGGCAAATTGACCTTTGCCTGTCGGATTGCTAGCTTACGCGCACTCTCAGGTGCTGGTAGACAGCTTTTCTACCAGGTAAACGGGAAGTCGGTGCGCGGCCCTGCCGCCATTCCGACGCTGCCCCCGCAACGGTGATCGAGTCAAACACCGCCATTAACGTCACTGTGCCGATTGGCATGGGAAGACGGCGGTGCGGAAGGTGCCTGCCTGGCCCTCGGGCCTGGGACCTTCACTCGTCAGCCCGGAGACCGGCCTGGAGAGGCATGCCGTGTCGCGGTGGGCGACGCCAGGCAGGAGGCGTCTCGGCTTCCTTCTTGGCGTTTCCGCCGTGTCCCGGCCACCATAATGCATGACGCCGTGCGGGTGAGCACGGCGAGCAAGGGACACCCGATGACCTCCTCCTTTTCTCCACGCGGGCTGGCCACCCTGGCCGTTGCCGCCCTGCCGCTGGCGCCGCTTGCCCAGGCGATCGCCGCGACCTCGGACGAGACCGACGACGGCTCGCACCAGACCCTCAACCCCCTGGTGGTGACCGCCACCCTGGCGCCACGCACCGCCGACGAGAGCCTCGCCTCGGTGACCGTACTGGACGAGGCCACCCTGCGCCGCCAGGACCCCACCAGTCTTACCGACCTGCTGCGCGGCCAGCCCGGGGTGGATGTCACCTCCAACGGCAGCTTCGGCAAGACCAGCAGCGTCTATATTCGCGGCACGTCGAATAGCCAGAGCCTGTTGATGATCGATGGCATTCGCCTGCGCTCCGCCACTGCCGGGGGCGCCTCCTGGCAGTACCTGGAGCCGCGACTGTTCGAACGCGCCGAGGTCGTGCGCGGCCCCCGCGGCAGCCTCTACGGCGCCGATGCCTTGGGCGGCGTCATTCAGCTCTTTACCCCCGAGGGCGAGGCGGGAGCGCCGACGCCGCGCGTCTCGCTGGGCGGCGGCTCCTTCGAGTCGCAGCGTTATAGCGCCTCGCTGTCCGGCGCCGAGGGAGGCACCCGCTACTACGTCGCCGGCAGCCGCTTCGAGACCGAGGGGCAGCCGGTGCGCCGCGATGGCGACGACAAGGGCTTCGACAATACCTCCGGCCTGGTGCGACTCTCTCACGCCTTCGACAATGGGGCCGAACTCGGCGTACTGGCGCTGCGGGGCCGGGGAAGCACCGAATATGATGGCGGTGAGATGGACTTCACCCAGCAGGTGGCGGGGCTTTACGGCGAACTGCCGGTGACCGAGGCCTGGCGCAGCCGCCTGACCCTGAGCGAGTCGCGGGACGAGCTGGATAATCATGCCGAGGCCACCCAGTGGGCGCCGGCCAACACCTCGGTCATCGATACCCGGACCCGCACCCTGCGCTGGGAGAATCACGTCGGCGTCGGGGCTCATGAACTGGTCGCGGGGGCCGAATACAGCGAGGACCGGGTCTCGGGAAGCAACGCCTATGCCGAGACCCGTCGCGACAATACCGCCATCTTCGCCCAGGGGGTGCTGGACTTCTCCCCGCTGGCGGTTCAGGCCAGCCTGCGGTTCGACGATAACGAGGCCTTCGGTGAGGAAGTCACCGGCAGCCTGGCGCTGGGCTATGACCTGGATGCCCATCACACCCTGCGGGCCAGCGTTGGCACCGCCTTCAAGGCGCCCAGCTTCAATGATCTCTACTGGCCCGGCTCCGGCAATCCGGACCTGCATGCCGAGACCTCCGAGACGGTCGAGGTAGGCGTGCGTGGCCAGTACCGGCAGTTCTTCTGGGACCTGGCGGCCTACCAGACCGATCTCGATGACATGATCGCCTGGGCCCCCCAGCCGTCCGGCCTGTGGACGCCGATGAATATCGACCAGGCGCGGATTCGCGGGGCCGAGCTCTCCGCCGGCGCCGAGCTCGATGACTGGACCCTGGCCGCGGCACTCACCTACCTCGATCCGGAAAACCGCGAGACCGGCAAGCGCCTGCAGCGCCGCGCGTCACAGAGCCTGCGCCTGGACGTCGACCGCGAGCTGGGCGACTGGTCCCTGGGCGGCTCCTGGGTCGTGCAGAACCATCGCTATGACGATGCCGACAACCAGGACCGCCTGGGCGGCTTCGGCCTGGTCAATCTGCGCGCCGGCTGGGACTTCGCCCCCGGCTGGTCGACCCGCCTGACCGTGGAAAACGCCTTCGACAAGGAGGTCGAGACCGCCCGTGACTATATCAATGCCGGTCGCGCCGCCTTCCTTAGCCTGCATTTCGGTGGCTAATGGGTAAGCGACTGCTGATGGGCCTGATGCTCCTGGCGGGAGCGGTCCAGGCCGACGAGCGCTGCGCCGTCGATGATCGGGGCCGGGAGGTGTGCCTGCCGGCCCCCGCCGAGCGCATCGCCGCCCTCTCGCCGGGGGCCACCGAGCTGGTCTATGCCGCCGGGGCCGGCGCGCGGGTCGTCGCCGTGGTGGAGTACAGCGACTATCCCCCCGAGGCCCGCGATGTGGCCTCGGTGGGCAGCCATACCCGGCTCGACCTGGAGCGGCTGCTGGCGCTGGCCCCCGACCTGGTGATCGGCTGGGTCACCGGCAACCCGGCGGAGCAGCTCGAGACCCTCGAGGCCCTGGGCCTGCCGGTCTTCTATATCGAGCCGCGCTCCTTCGAGGGCGTGGCCACGACCATCGAACGCCTGGCACACCTGGCCGGCAGCGAGGCGGCGGGGGAGGCCGAGGCGGCGCGTTTCCGCGACGGCATGGCCGAACTCGCCGAGCGCTACGCCGAGGCCGCGCCGCTGTCGGTCTTCTACCAGGTGTGGGACGAGCCGCTGATGACCATCAACGACGACCACCTGATCGGCCAGGTGCTCTCCCTGTGCGGTGGCGTCAATGTCTTCGGCGGGCTCGAGCGGCTGGTGCCGCGCCTCGACGAGGAGGCGGTGCTGGCCGCCGATCCCGAGGCGATCCTCGCCGGCGGCATGGGCGAGGAGAACCGCGCCTGGCTGACCCATTGGGAACAGTACCCGGCGCTCACCGCCGTGGCCCGGGACAACCTCTTCTTCGTGCCGCCCTCGCTGATCCAGCGCCCCACGCCGCGCCTGCTGGAGGGCAGCCGGCTGTTCTGCGAGAAGCTCGAGGTCGCCCGGGACCGTCGCGAGGCGAGCCCCTGATGGTGGCCCTGACGCGCCCCCTGGGGGGCCTGGCCCTGGTCGCCCTGGCGGCCCTCGTCCTGTCGCTGGCGCTGGGCAGCGTGTCGCTCTCGCCGGGCGAGATCCTCGCCGTGCTGCGCGGCCAGGGCGGCCCGCTGGCCCAGACCCTGATCCTCGAGCTGCGCCTGCCCCGCTCGCTCTCCGCCTTCGCGGTGGGCGGGCTGCTCGCCGTGGCCGGCGCCCTGATGCAGGTGCTGCTGCGCAACCCCCTGGCCGACCCCTATGTGCTGGGGCTCTCCGGGGGCGCCTCGGTGGGGGCCCTGGCCGCCATGCTGGCGGGCGTCGGCGGCCTGGTGGTCACCGGCGGTGCCTTCGCCGGGGCGCTGCTCTCGACCCTGCTGGTGTTCGGCCTGGCCCATGGCCGCGGTGGCTGGACGCCGGCACGCCTACTGCTCACCGGGGTGGTGGTGGCCGCCGGCTGGGGGGCGGTGATCACCCTGATGCTGGCGGTGACCCCCGCCGACCGCTTGCCCGGCATGCTCTACTGGCTGATGGGCGATCTCGCCTACGCCCGCGCCCCCTGGCCACCGCTGGCCCTGCTGCTGGCGGTCTGCCTGCTGGTGGTGCCGCTGGGGCGCAGCCTCAATGTCTTGGCCCGGGGGCCCCTGCAGGCCGCCGCCCTCGGCGTCTCGGTGCGGCGCCTGGAGTGGGGCATCTACCTGGGGGCCAGCGCCCTGACCGCCATGGCGGTGACCAGCGCCGGCAGCATCGGCTTCGTCGGCCTGGTGGTCCCGCATATGCTGCGCCTGCTGCTGGGCAACGACCAGCGGCTGATCCTGCCCGCCTGCGCCCTGGCCGGTGGCAGCCTGCTGTTGCTCGCCGATACCCTGGCACGCACGGTGATCGCCCCCGAGCAGTTGCCGGTGGGGGTGATCACCGCGCTGCTGGGGGTGCCGACCTTCCTCTATCTGCTGTATCGGAGCCAGTGATGAGCCGCCTCGAGGCCCGCCGGTTGGTGATCGATATTCCCGGGCGTGGCGACGGCCGGGCCCTCGACGTGTGCCTCGAGCCGGGCCAGGTGTGGGGGGTATTGGGGCCCAATGGCGCCGGCAAGACCACGCTGCTGCACACCCTGGCCGGCCTCCGGGCCCCGCGCTCGGGGCAGGTGCGCCTCGACGGCCGGCCGCTCTCGGGGCTGGGCCGTCGCCAGGTGGCCCGCCGACTGGGGCTGGTCTTCCAGGAGCGCCACGACGGCTTTCCCGCCACGGTGCGCGAGACGGCGCTGATCGGCCGCCACCCCTACCTCTCGCCCTGGCAGATGGAGGGCGCCGAGGAGCTGCGCCTGGCCGAGGCGGCCCTCGAGCGGCTCGACCTGACCCACCTGGCCGAGCGCCTGGTGGGCACCCTCTCCGGCGGCGAGCGCCAACGCCTGGCCATCGCCACGGTGCTGACCCAGGCGCCGGCCCTGTGGCTCGCCGACGAGCCCACCAACCACCTCGACCTGCACCACCAGACCGAAGTCATGGCGCTGCTCGCCGAGGAGGCCAGCGCGGGCCGGGCGGTGATGATGTGTTTGCACGACCTCAACCTGGCCGCCCGCTGGTGCAGCCACCTGCTGCTGCTCTACCCGGACGGCGAGGCCTGCTGGGGCTCGGCGGAGACCATGCTGGTGCCCGCGGCCCTGGAAGCCCTCTATGGCCAACGACTCGCCACCGCCTGGGTCGATGGCGCTCCCGTATTCGTTCCCGCGAGGTAATATGGCATCCCTGATTCGTGGCACCGCCCACGCCGCCCTGATCTCCGCGCCCGGCTCCGGCCAGGGCAAGTCCATGGTGACCGCGGCCCTGGCCCGGTTGCACCGCAATGCCGGCCGCCGCGTGCGGGTCTTCAAGCACGGTCCCGACTACCTGGACCCCATGCTTCAGGAGATCGCCTCCGGGGCGCCGGTCTATCAACTGCATCCCTGGATGACCGGCGAGGCGGAGTGCCGCTGGCGTTTGGCCCAGGCCGCTGCCGAGGCGGATGTGGTGCTGGTGGAGGGCTCCATGGGGCTCTTCGATGGCGACCCCTCCAGCGCCGACCTGGCGATGCTCGCCGGCCTGCCGGCGCTGCCGGTGATCGACGCCTGGGGCATGGCCCAGACCTTCGGCGCCGTGGCCCAGGGGCTAGCCAACTTCCACCCGGGGCTGGCCATCCACGAGGTGATCGCCAACCGGGTCGGCAGCCCCGGCCATGCCCGGCTGCTCGACGAGAGCATGCCGGAGGGACTGTCGCTGCTGGGCGCCATTCCGCGTCACGAGGCCATGGCGATTCCCGACCGTCACCTGGGCCTGGTACAGGCCGAGGAGCTGGAAGGCCTCGACCAGCAGTTGGATGCCGCCGCCAGGGTGCTGGAAGAGGCGGGGCTAGATCGCCTGCCGGCCCTGGTGACCCTGGAAGCCGAGGCGCCGCCCGCGCCACCGCGGCTGTTGGCGGGGCGGCGCATCGCCGTGGCCCGGGATGCCGCCTTCGCCTTCCTCTATCGCGGCAACCTGGAACTGCTCGAGGCCATGGGCGCCGAGCTCGCCTTCTTCTCGCCGCTGCGTGATCACGCCCTGCCGGAGTGCGATGCCCTTTGGCTACCGGGCGGCTACCCGGAACTGCATGGGGCGCGGCTCGCCGCCAACACCGGCCTGGGCGAGGCGATTCGTGCCCACCATGGCGCCGGTAAGCCGATTCTGGCCGAGTGCGGCGGCCTGATGGCCTGCATGGAGCGCCTGGTGGGTGGAGAGGGGGCCGCGCATACCATGTTTGGCCTGCTGCCGGGGGAAGCGCGCCTGGCCGGGCGGCTACAGGGCATCGGCCTGCAGTCGCTTTCCACCGAGCGCGGCGAACTACGCGGCCATACCTATCACCACTCGACGCTGACCACCGAACAAGCCCCCTGGGCCCATACCCGGCGCCTGGCGGGTAGCGAGGCGGAGGCGGTCTACCGCCAGGGCAGCCTCACCGCCAGCTATTTCCACGGCTATTTTCCTTCTGCCCCGCAGGCAGTGGCCGCCCTGTTTCGGGGCGAGCCGCTCACGCCTACCCCATCCCTGTGATTCGGAGCCTACGATGAAAAAGGTCGACCCCCAGCGCCATGCCGAGCGCATGGCCATCAAGCAGAAAATCATGAACGAGCGCATCGACGCCGCCGACAAGGACCAGGGCGTGCTGCTGGTGCTGACCGGCCCCGGCAAGGGCAAGAGCAGCTCCGGTTTCGGCATGCTGGCCCGGGCCCTGGGCCACGGCATGAAGGTGGGCGTGGTGCAGTTTATCAAGGGCGCCTTCAGCACCGGCGAGGAGGCCTTCTTCCGCGACCTGCCCAACGTGGAGTACCACGTGATGGGCGAGGGCTACACCTGGGACACCCAGGACCGGGAGCGCGACGTCCAGACCGCCGAGGCGGCCTGGGAGGTGGCGAGCCGCATGCTGAGCGACCCGAGCTTCGATATGGTGCTGCTCGACGAGCTCAATATCGCCCTGCGCTACGAGTACCTGAACCTCGACCGGGTACTCGACGACCTCCAGGCCCGCCCGGCCATGCAGCACGCCATCGTCACCGGCCGCTATGCCCCCGAGGCACTGATCGAACTGGCCGACACCGTCACCGAGATGAAAGTGGTCAAGCACGCCTTCAAGGACCAGGGCGTCAGGGCCCAGAAGGGTGTCGAACTCTAAGCCCCAGTCTGATAAGCCAAGGCACCATCTGGGATACGCAAGCGCACGGGGCAGGGTGGGGGAGTCCTACCCAAGGCCTACCGAAAGCCCCGTGCTGCGCTGTCCATACCCTCCCATGATTCCCTCCCGGCGCTGCCTCCTCAGCGCCCGATACCGCCCCCGCCAGAGAAGCCGACCAGTTCCTCAAGCCGTGAGCCATAAGAAAACTCAAGATTCGAGTGGCCAAGCCGAAGTCATCTTTAGTAGGTTGAATGCTAAGGGATATGACTGGCCGGGATGCTGGTATCGCCACTGGGCGACCGTGGTAACCCCGCAGCCAAGGAGGTGGCGCCACGCGATACCGCCCTGGCGGTAGCGTGCCCGCAGATTGGAAAGACCATATCGGAGCAGGGCAGGGGCTTGCGGTTAGCTGATCTCGGCCCAGAGCGCCTGTTCCGAAAAATGCAGCAGGCACGCTCACCGGTGTTATGCAGCATGCGCGTTGATTAGTGTTATGTAGCCGAGCTATTCTTAATTTTATGATTTTTCAGTGAGTTACAGCTGTTTTTCCGCGCGGCATAACATTATTGAACGAGCAGGCATGTTCATCCCATATCAGAACGTGCAGTCTAATACCTGTTAGCTGCTCAATCCTCGTAAAGTTTCATTCCTGCACTTGAAATCTGAAAATTCATCCCCATATCACTGTTTTGGCCAAAATAGCTTGGGGAAGTAGACGAAAATGTCAGAGCAGTACGATATGAAGAGACAGCAAAGAGTCTCTTTCAGTGAAGAAGAGGCAGAGAGAATCAACGCTGCCCTTGATATAATGAAGGAATGCACCGGTAAAGATGTAACTCCCAACAAGTTCATCAAGGCATCCACAGTTTCGAGAGCTAAGGCTATCAATGAAGGGAGCGGTAAGTAATGAGCAAGAGAGTGAACAAGCACCGGGTGCAAGCAGGAAAAACTTATAAAGTGACTTTTGGTGTCAATCAGACCCAAAAGATAAACAAAGCAGCTAATGCTGTTGACGAAACACCACAGAAGTTTCTGAAAACGGCTACAGCTGATAAAGCAAAAGCTATTACTGGAGAGTAAAAACCTCACTTGACTAAGTTAAACGACTCTATTTTTCTACAATCATAGGGTCGTTGTTTCATCTTTAGTTCATCTCATGCTCTCTGTGCAAACATATTCATAGCCAACAACCAAGCAGCTAACAAGCAAATCCAGGTGACGCCTACGGCGCACCTGATTTGGGCGTTAGCCTTTGATGAGTAAATATATGAAGTGGATCGAGCCAAAATATTCAAAAGAGCGCGTCAAAAGGGCTGGGGCAAGCCTGTTGACCGCGGAAGTTGATAGTGACGAATTTCAAGAAGCTGTTCCTGTATTTTACAATTGGAGATCTTCTCATGCATTCCCAATGCAAATAATGCTTGATTTGCTTAGAAAAAATACTATAAAAATAGACAAGAATGCTTTAGTTGTTCAACGCTTAAAAAGGGTCCCCTCGATTTTTCAAAAGCTAGTCCGTGAGAAAAATATGAGCCTAAGCAGGATGCAAGATATAGCAGGATGTAGGGCCGTTGTCGCAGATATTCGAAAGGTCAATAAAGTCTATAACTCTCTTAAGAACAGCCGCACGAAAAATGTGCTTCATAAACAAAACAATTATATTGAAAAACCTAAGCCGTCTGGATATCGAGGAATACATTTAGTTTACAAGTATAACGGTAGGAAAAAGCCTTTTGTAGGTATGCAGGTTGAACTTCAAATTCGAAGCAAAGTTCAGCATTCATGGGCAACAGCGGTTGAAGTAGTGGGGGCTTTTACCAAACAGGCTTTGAAAGCAAGTGCAGGGGACCCAAGATGGCTTGAGTTATTTCGAGTCATTAGTGCCGAGTTTGCGAAACTAGAAAATTGTAAGGTTGATCCATTTTACGTAGATAAGGACACCTTCAGTGAAATGGATGGTCTTATTAAAGAGTTGGATTTATTTGAAAAGCTTTCAGCATTCAAAGTCGCAACAAGCACATTGACCTCATCTTCCCAGAAGGGCGCAGGTTATTTTGTATTACTTCTTGATACATCAGAGCGAGTCGTCGAGTATTATAGATATAATAAAGATCAACTTGGAGTCGCAACCAGTCACTATGATGATCTAGAGGTTGAGCATAAAAATGATACCGCAAAGGATGTAGTACTAGTTTCGGCGGCGTCAGTGAGAGACCTAAAAAGGGCGTATCCTAACTATTTTGCGGATACGAATGAATTTGAGAAAAATGTCAAGAAGGTTTATGAGGCTAACAAACGCGTTAATTAGGACGCTCGCAAGCTCGCGCCTATTACGCGGGCGTTAAACCTGTATACGCCCGATCATCTCAGCCATTTCCACCTTTTCTCTTTCACCACGGGTAAGCTCCAGGTTAGCCCCTCTTGAGCGGCCCGCTCTCCTCGGGACAGGCCTTCCCTCTATGCCCGAACCTTGGCGGCATGGCGCTCAAGATAGGTTGCCGGTGCGATTTGCATCGGGGCCTCCGTCGGGGGTGTGGCAGGTGGTACCGTAGTGCCCTTTTAGGGGCACAGGCATTGACCAGCAGCGAGGGGCGGCAATTCGCATGGCGACACTGATGATCCAGGGCACCACCTCGGATGCGGGCAAGAGCACGGTGGTGGCGGGGCTGTGCCGGGCGCTGGCCCGGCGCGGGGTGTCGGTGGCGCCCTTCAAGCCGCAGAACATGGCGCTCAATAGCGCGGTGACGGTGGATGGCGGTGAGATCGGCCGCTCCACGGCGCTGCAGGCGCTGGCGGCGGGCGTCGAGCCCCATAGCGATATGAACCCGGTGCTGCTCAAGCCGGAGAGCGACCGGGGCGCCCAGGTGATCCTGCGCGGCCAAGTGCATGGCCATATGGATGCCCTGGACTACCACGCCTACAAGCGCGAGGCGAAGGCCTCCATGCTGGCGGCCTGGGAGGCGTTGTCGAGTCGTTATGACGTGATCATCGCCGAGGGGGCGGGAAGCCCGGCGGAGATCAACCTGCGCGCCAACGATATCGCCAATATGGGCTTCGCCGAGGCGGTGGACTGCCCGGTGCTGCTGGTGGGGGATATCGACCGGGGCGGGGTCTTCGCCCAGTTGGTGGGGACCCTGGCGCTACTCAGCGAGAGCGAGCGCTTACGCACCCGGGGCTTTATCATCAATCGCTTCCGCGGCGATATCGCGCTGCTCGAGCCGGGGCTCGACTGGCTGGAACACCATACCGGCAAGCCGGTACTGGGGACCCTGCCTTACCTGCAGGGCCTGCTGCTGGACGCCGAGGACAGCCTGGGCCTGTCGGGCCGCCAGGCCGGCGAGCCGGCGCTGCGCGTGGTGGTGCCGGCGCTGCCGCGGATCAGCAACCATAACGACTTCGATCCCCTGCGGCTGCATCCGCGGGTCGAACTCACCTTCGTGGGGCCGGATCGCCCGATACCGCCCGCCGACCTGATCATCCTGCCCGGCAGCAAGAGCACCCGCTCGGACCTCGCCTGGCTGCGCGCCCAGGGCTGGGAGGGCGCCATCCGCCGCCATCTGCGCTATGGCGGTAAGCTGCTGGGGATCTGCGGCGGCTTCCAGATGCTGGGGCGGGTCATCGAGGATCCCGAGGGCCGCGATGGCCCGCCCGGCAGCAGCGAGGGGCTGGGGCTGCTCGACTTCACGACCCGCATGGGTGCGGCCAAGCAGCTGCGCAACGTCAGTGGGCGCTTGCTTGCCTCGGGGGCGAGGCTGGCCGGCTACGAGATCCACCATGGGGTCAGCGAGGGGCCGGCGCTGGCCCGGCCGCTCTGCGAGCTCGACGGGCAGCCCGATGGCGCGATCGGCGAGGATGGCCAGGTGCTGGGCACCTACCTGCATGGCCTCTTCGATCAGGCCGAGGCCTGCGCGGCCCTGCTGGCCCTCTGTGGGCTGGAGGGCGAGGGCGATACCTTGAGCGATACCCCGGACTATGTCGCCCATCGTCAACGCGACCTGGACCGGCTGGCGGATAGCCTGGAGGAGTGTCTGGACATGGCGGCCATCGAGGCGCTGGTATCCCGCTAGCCTGGCTGAATCGCCGGACAAGAACTGCCGAACGCACAAGGCCCGCCAATTGGCGGGCCTTGTGCGTAGTAAGGGCTTACTGGAGGGCTCGCCTAGCGCGAGAGGAAAAGCCCGGCCAGGGCGGCGTTTACCAGATAAGCCAGGTTGGCCAGGGTGCCTGGCCCTGCGGTATCAAGGGCGGGGCCAGGACTGAACTAGAGCGAGAGGAAGAGCCCGGCCAGGGCGGCGCTCATCAAATTGGCCAGGGTGCCGGCGGCCACCGCCTTGAGGCCCAGGCGGGCGATATCGCTGCGCCGGTTGGGAGCCATCAGCCCCAGGCCCCCCATCAGGATGGCGATGGAGCCTAGGTTGGCGAAGCCGCACAGGGCGAAGACCACGATGGCCTGGCTATGCGGGCTCAGCTCGCCCTCATGGGTGGCCAGGTCGGCGAAGGCGACGAACTCGTTGAGGATGATCTTCTCGCCGATAAAGCTGCCGGCCAGCACCGCCTCCTCCCAGGGGATGCCGATCAAGAAGGCGATGGGCGCGAACAGCCAGCCGAGGATCAACTCCAGGGTCAGATCGCCGTAGCCGACCAGGCCGCCCACCCAGCCCAGCAGGTTGTTGGCCAGGGCGATCAGGGCGATAAAGGCCAGCAGCATGCCGCCCACGTTGATGGCCAACTGCACCCCGGAGGCGGCGCCATTGGCGGCGGCCTCGATCACGTTGGCGGGTTGTTCCTCCTTGGGGGTCTCCAGCACCTCGTCGATGCCCTGGGTCTGGGTGCGGGTCTCCGGCACCAGCATCTTGGCCATCAGCAGGCCCCCGGGGGCGGCCATAAAGGAGGCCGCCAGCAGGTACTCCAGGGGAATGCCCATGGCCGCATAGCCGCCCAGCACGCTACCGGCCACCGAGGCCAGGCCCCCCACCATCACCGCGAACAGCTCCGAGCGGGTCATGCCGCCGATAAAGGGACGCACCGTCATCGGCGCCTCGGTCTGGCCGACGAAGATATTGGCCGACGCCGAGAGCGACTCGGTGCGCGAGGTGCCCAAGAGCTTTTGCAGGGCGCCGCCGATCAGGTTGATCAGCCAGCGCATGATGCCCAGGTGGTAGAGCACGGCGATCAGCGAGGAGAAGAAGACGATGATCGGCAGCACCCGCAGGGCGAAGACGAAGCCGCCGCCGCCGAACAGCTCGAACATCTCGTCGCTGACCAGGCCGGCGAACATGAAGTTCATGCCCGCCTGGGCGCTGTCGATCACCGCCTGGACGCCCCGGGTCAGGCCCAGCAGCAGGCTCTGGCCGAAGGGAATATAAAGCACGAAGAGCCCGAGCCCCGCCTGAATGGCCAGGGCGCCGAAGACGGTGCGTGGGCGGATGGCGCGGCGATTCTCGGAGAGCAGGAAGGCCAGTAAGAGGACGGTAAGCACACCGACCAGGCCCATCAGGGTTTGCATGGGAGGCTCCAGTTGACCAGGGAGAGCGGGTGAAGGGCGCGTACCTTAGCGCAAAATCGTCGGACTTTGCAGCTATGGCTAGCCTATGCGCCTATCGTCACCCATGCCTCAACGCTGGATTAGCGGGGAGGGGCTCCCCGCCAATCCATCTGGCCTAGTCGGCGGCTTGGGTATGCAGCAGGATTTCCACCCGGCGGTTGGCGGCGCGGCCTTCGGCGCTGGCGTTGTCGGCCAGGGGCCGGGTGTCGGCATAGCCGATGGCGCGCATGCGCGTGGCGTCGATGCCCTGGCGCTCCAGGTCGCGCAGCACGGCGCTGGCCCGGGCGGTGGAGAGCTCCCAGTTGGAGGGGAAGCGCGCCGTGGCGATGGGCACGTTATCCGAATGGCCCTCCACCGAGAGCCGCCCAGGGAAGCTTTCCAGGGTCGGGATCAGCCCGGAGAGCAGCTCGCGGCCCGGCCCGGTCAGGGTGGCGTCGCCGCTGGAGAACAGCAGCTGGTCGTCGATGCGCAGGGTGATGCCCTGTTCGGTCTCGGCCACGCTGACCCCTTCGAGATCGAGCTGCGCCACCGGCTCGCGTCCTGCTTCTTCTCTCGGCAGCAGGCCGCTGCCCAGGGGGCCGGCGACCCGATCGGCGGCCTGCAGGGCGGGAATCGTCAGGCGCGGGGCGCCGGACTCGCTGGCCTCTCCCGACTGCAGGTCGGTCATCGAGAGCAGCAGCACGAAGAGGGTGATCAGCAGCGTCAGCACGTCCAGGTAGCTCATCAGCCAGCTCTCGCCGTCACCATCGCCCCCGCTGCGCTGGGGCAGCAGCTCGGCGGCCTGGGTCGACGGCGTGGGAGGGGGCGGAGGCGGGGCCTCGGGACGCCCCTTCAGGGAGCGTAACTTAGCCATTCTGCGGTGCCTCGTCGGGATCGACGCGACCCTGGTCGCGGATCTCGTCGTGGTGGTGGGCGATAAAGGAGTTCAGCGTTTCCTCGATAAAGGAGGGCAGGCGCCGCTTGCTGATCAGGGCCACCCCCTCCAGCACCATGTTCATGGCGATCAGGCGCTCCTCGGTGCGCCGCTCCAGCTTCACCGCGATGGGCTTGAACACCAGGTTGGCCAGCAGGATGCCGTAGAAGGTGGTGAGCAGGGCCACCGCCATGCGCGGGCCGATCACCTCGAGCTGACCCGCCTCCATCACCTCCAGCATGTTCACCAGCCCCACCAGGGTGCCGATCATGCCGAAGGCCGGGGCATAGGTGGCCATGGTGCGGAAGATCTGCGCCTCGGCCTGCTCCCGGGCGCGCAGCCGGGCGATGCGCCAGCGCAGCAGGTCGAGGATCTCCTCCTCCTTGGTATTGGCGATCACCAGTTGGATGCCGGTGCGCAGGAAGGGGTTGCGGGTCTTGTCCAGGGCCGCCTCCACGGCGCGCACGTCGCCCTTGAACCACAGCCGGGCGATGGCCACCAGCTCCTGGATGTCGTCGCGCATATAGGTGTTCTCGCGACGGAAGACGATGCCCACCAGGCGCACCACCCGCAGCACCTCCTTGAGGGGGTAGCTGATAAAGGTGGCGGCCAGGGTGCCGGTGACGACGATGGCCAGCCCCGGCAGGTTGACAAAGCTCAGCGGCGATTCGGCGGTGAACAGCAAGACGCTGGCCAGCAGCAGGCTGCTGACCAGGATGCCGATGATCGTCGAGGGGTTCATGAACACACTCCATTGCGCAGGGATCGATAGGACCTCTATCGGCAAGGGAGGGGGAAAGTTGAGCCGTCGAAGCTGATCTGGATCAAGTCGTGGCGAGGAAGCGCCGGGGATCGTCGCTGATCACGCTATCCACCCCCCACGCCCAGCAGGGCGCGAAGGCCTGGGGATCGTTGGCGGTGTAGCAGAGCAGCTTGTAGCCGGAGGCCTTGATCGCCCGGGCCCGTTCGGGCTTGAGGCGGGTCCAGTCGGCATGCAGGCTGAAGGCGGCGAAGCGCTCGGCCTCGGCCTGCCAGGCCTTGGGGATCTTCTCGAAGAGCACGCCCAGGCGCAGCCGCTCGGGGTCCGGCACCAGGGCGCGGGCGGTGGCTAGGGCGCGAGCGTCGAAGGAGGAGACGATCAGCCGCTCGGCGGGCAGGGCCTCGAGCAGGCGCGGAATCACCGCCTCGGCCAATGCCACCGAGTCGCGCCCGCGACACACCTTGAGCTCCAGGTTGAGCCCCATGCCCCGGGCCGCCAGCAGGTCGAGCATCTCGGCGAGGGTCGCCATGCGCTCGCCCTGGAAGGCCTCGCCGAACCAGGCGCCCACGTCCAGGGCCTTGGCGGCGGCCAGGTCCAGCTTGTGCAGGCCGCCGCGGCCATTGGAGCAACGCCGCACGCCGCGGTCGTGCCAGATCACCGGGGTGCCGTCGCCCAAGAGCTGCGCGTCCAGCTCGACCCAGTCGATGCCATTGGCGTGGGCGGCGCGCACCGCGCTCAGGGTGTTCTCCGGGGCTTGGGCGGAGAGCCCTCGGTGGGCAATCAGCTGGGGCAGGGCGGGGGACGTGGTCGCGGTCATGGGCTGCTAACCTCTGGGCAGGAGGACCGAAGTGGGCGCCGCTCAGTGTAGCGGGTTCGGCGATGCCTTCGCAGCTCAGGTTAGCGAGCCCCGATGACGCTCCGATGACCGTCGCGGGGGCGGATATGCTAGGCTGCGCGCTTTTCCCGTGAATTCGCCCCGCAAGCGAGGCAGTGATGAAAGTCGTACAAGTCAACGAGAGTGCCCCCCGAGATGCCTGCCTGGCGCGGCTGTGTGCCGAGGTCTACGGCCAGGCGGCGGGGCTGACCCCCCTGGTGCGCTTCGCCGCCACCCGCCGGGTGCTGTTTGCCCAGGAAGCCGCGCGCTTGCTGGCGACGGTGGACGGCGCCGGGCGTCCCCAGGCGCTGGCGCTGCTGGTGCTGGACGCCGCCGGCCAGGGCATGACCCTGACCCTGAGCTGTGCCCTGGACGGGGACGAGGAACCAGACGACCGGGAGGCGCCGCGCCGTGCCCTGATCGCCGAGCTGGCCAGCAAGGCGCCGCTGCGGGTGGAGGCCGAGGACGCCGACGCCGAGGCCTTCTATCGCGACTGCGGCATCACTCGCTGGTTCGCCGGTCGCGACGGCTGGCGTATCGGCCTGGGCGCGCGCCATCCGGCCTCCACCCTGGCCGAGGCCGGGGCGCCCATCGCGGTCGATGATGCCGAGGTGCTGCGTCGCTTCAAGCACGACGCCAAGGGCTTCGAGGAAGAGAAGGAGCGTTTCGTGCAGGGCCTGGCGAGTTTTCCCGAGCACCTGGGCTGAGCGTCGAGCCGCCTTCGGCGACTTGACCGCCGGGCCGTTCGGCGCTTGCATAGACGCACCCATTCGTTAGCCCATTAAGGATTGTCCCATGGCCAAGCGTATCCAGTTCTCCCGCACCGGCGGCCCCGAGGTACTCGAACTCGTCGAGGTGTCCCCCGGCGACCCGGGCCCCGGCGAGGTGCGCGTCAAGAACGCCGCGGTGGGCCTCAATTTTATCGATATCTACTTCCGCACCGGGCTCTATCCGGCGCCGTCGCTGCCCTCGGGCCTGGGCACCGAGGGGGCCGGGGTGGTGGACGCCGTGGGCGAGGGGGTGACCCACCTGGCCGTCGGCGATCGCGTCGCCTATGCCCAGGGCCCCCTGGGGGCCTACGCCGAGCTGCACACCCTGCCCGCCGGTAAGGTGGTCAAGCTGCCCGATGGCATCGACTTCGAGACCGCCGCCGGCTGCATGCTCAAGGGGCTGACGGTGCAGTACCTGATGCGCCAGACCCATGAGCTCAAGGGCGGCGAGACGATCCTCTGGCACGCCGCCGCCGGCGGCGTCGGCTCCATCGCCTGCCAGTGGGCCAGGGCCCTGGGCGTGAAGCTGATCGGCACCGTCAGCTCGCCGGAGAAGGCCGCCCTGGCCGAGAAGAACGGTGCCTGGGCGACCATCGACTATACGAAGGAAGATGTGGTCGAGCGGGTCCGCGAGCTGACCGGGGGGGCCATGTGCGACGTGGTCTACGACTCGGTGGGCAAGGACACCTGGGAGACGTCGCTCGACTGCCTCAAGCCGCGTTCGCTGATGGTCAGCTTCGGCAACGCCTCCGGCGCGGTCACGGGGGTCAACCTGGGGATCCTCAACCAGAAGGGCTCGCTGTTCGTGACCCGCCCCAGCCTCAACGGCTACGCGGACACCCCGGAGCGGCTGCAGGCCATGGCCGACGAGCTCTTCGCCATGCTGGAGAGCGGCAAGATCACCATCGATATCGCCCAGCGCTTCCCCCTGGCCGAGGCGGGCAAGGCTCAGGAGGCCCTGGCCAGCCGCCAGACCACCGGCTCGACCATCCTGCTGCCGTAATCCGCCCGGGCTTCGCCCGCAGCTCGACGGCAGAAGAAACATCGCCCCCATGGCCTTGCCACGGGGGCGATTTTTTCTTTGGCTCTTCGCACTCTGGCGTGAATGCCGCCGTGGGAGCGCGGATTCCGCCGGTCCGACGCTTCGGCGATATCGCCCGAAGGGCGATCCTGGCTTCCACTAGGGGCGACTTCGTCGCCCAATCGCTCGGCACCGCCAAGCTCCCACAATAGCAAGCCGGAGATCGGCCATGCCGTGGCTTCACGCTTCCAGCTCTCGGCGCAGCCGGGGGCCTACTCCAGCTCCACATAGGCGCCGAGGGCGCGCATCCGTGACTCGAAGGTGGTGACGTTATCCACCAGGGCTTCCGGGCCGTAGGCCACGCATTCGGCGAGGATCGCCTCGATCAGGGTGATGGCGGAGAGGATCGACGGGAAGAAGTGCGGCGTGGCGGTGGCGATATTGAAGGTCACCGCGGCGCCGGGCACCAGCGGCGAGCGCAGGGTATCGGTGATCACGATGGCCTCGACGCCGTTGGCCCGGGTGATCTCCAGGGCGCGCACCGTCTCGGCGCAGTAGGGGTCGAAGCCGATCGCCACCACCAGGTCGCCCTCGCCGAAGGGCGCCAGCTCCGTCAGCAGGCCCCCCTCCTGGCCGCGAATCAACTGGATATTGGGCATGGCGATGCGCCCCACGTAGGCGAAGTGGTAGGCGCAGGCGAAGGTGTCGCGGAAGCCCACCACCGCCACCTTGCCAGCCGCCAGCATGCGCTCGGCCGCCTCGCGCACCTTGGCCTGGGTATCGGCGGTGAAGAGCCGGCCGATATTGTCGAAGGCGGTATCCCCCACATCGAGAAACACCTGGTCGTCGGTATTGGCCAGGGCCTTGAGGCTGGAGGCCCGACCCGAGAGCTCGATGGGCCCGGACTGCACCGCTGACTGGAAGATCTCGCGGAACTGCTCGTAGCTGTCGAAGCCCAGCCGCTTGGCCAGCCGCATCAGCGTGGAGGGGGTCACCTGTGCCGCCGTGGCCGACTTGCGGATCGACTGGAAGGCGATCTCCATGGGTTGTTCCAGAACATAGTTGGCCGCCAGCTTGAGCTGGGGGCTGAGTTCGGCGTAGCAGGCGGCCAGGGCCTGATTGACCTCGTCCAGGGATGTCGGGGAGTGTTCTTGCATCCAATTACCTCGTCTGAGCGGTGACGGACCGCGCCGACGCCATGCTGGCCTAGCCAAGGGCGCCTGGCAAGCCGGCGCCCTTACCTTGCCCACCCACCCCCGCTTTTCGTTATCGATGATACGTATGGTTCATTGTGTATTTTTATACGACACAAACGTATTGACTTGCCCTCGAGACTCCCCGTAGCATGCGCCGAAGAAACAGGTGTGTCGCTATTTTCCAATGAATGACACTGATGTTTCATTGACGATGGCTCACCGCCAACGAGGCCGACCGATGATGGCGATCGGCGGCCTCGACGTTATCTCGCCATGCCCAGGCAGGCCCTGCCGAGGAGAGACGATGCAACGCCCCGAGACCCTGATCATCGAGCGCCAGGCGGCGGTGATGGTGATCCGCTTCAATCGCCCCCACCGCCTCAATGCGGTGGTCGAGCCGCTCTACCGGGAGCTGCTGGCGGCCCTGGACGAGGCCGAGCGGGACCCGGAGGTTCGCGCGGTGGTGCTGAGCGGCGAGGGGCGCGCCTTCTGCGTGGGTGCCGATATGAAGGAGCATGGCGCGGCCGGCCGCACCCTGCACCAGCGCCGCGAATACCTGCAGCTGGGCAACGATGTCTGCGAGGCGATCCTGCGCAGCCCGCTGCCGGTGGTCGCCGCGGTCAACGGCTATGCCCTGGGGGCCGGCGCCGAGATGGCGGTGGCCTGCGACTTTATCGTGATGAGCGAGGCGGCCCAGATCGGCTTCCCCGAGGTCGGCATCGGTACCTGCGTGGGCGGCGGCGTCTCTCAGCTGCTGCCCCAGCTGGTGGGCCTGGGCCAGGCCCGGCGCCTGCTCTATACCGGGGTGCGGATCGATGGCGTCGAGGCGGCGCGCCTCGGCCTGGCCAGCCAGGCGGTGCCCGCCGAGGCGCTGATGGATGCGGCCCTGGGCCTGGCCGAGACCCTGAGCCGCCAGGCGCCGATCTCCCTGGCCATGCTCAAGCGCCTGGTCAACCAGGGCAGCCACGAGAGCCTGGAGAGCCAGTTGCAGCAGGAGCTGGACGCGGTCTTCCGCTGCTCCACTACCGCCGACTGGCAGGAGGGCGTGGACGCCTTCGCCGAGAAACGCTCACCGAACTTCCAGGGGTGCTGAGATGAACCGTGCCAACCATCTTGCCAGCCGCAGCCCGCTGCACGACTTCCTCGCCCCCCGCTCGGTGGCCGTGGTGGGGGCCTCCCAGGACCCCACCAAGCGCGGCTACAAGGCCATGGTGGGGCTGGTCAAGCAGGGCTTCCGGGGCGCCATCTATCCCATCAACCCCAAGGCGGAGCAGGTCATGGGGGCCAAGGCCTACGCCTCCCTCGGCGAGCTGCCGGGGCCGGCGGACCTGGCGCTGATCTGCACCCCGGCGACCACGGTGCCGGGGCTGATCCGCGAGTGTGGCGCCGCGGGCGTCAAGGGCGCGGTGATCCTCGCCAGCGGCTTCGGCGAGACCGGCGAGGCCGGCGCCGCCCTGGAGGCGGAGCTGCTCGCCGTGGCCCGGGAGGCCGGGGTGCGGCTGATCGGCCCCAATACCTCCGGGGTCTTCAACCTGCACCACAACCTCAACCTGCTGGCCTTGGACAACGTCAAGCCGGGGGGCGTGGGCATCGTCTCCCAGTCCGGCAACATGCTGCTCTCCCTGGCCCTGGAGGCCCAGCACAACGGTCGGGTCGGCTTCAGCACCTATGTGGGGCCGGGCAACCAGACCGATATCGGTTTCGCCGACTACCTGCGCTACCTGGGCGAGGACGCCCATACCCAGGTGGCCACCCTCTATGTGGAGGGCTTCCAGGACGGTCGCCACTTCCTCGAGGTGGCCCGGGAGGTCACCGCCGCCAAGCCGGTGGTGGTCTACAAATCCGGGGCCACCGAGGCCGGCCAGCGGTCGGCCAGCTCCCATACCGGGGCGCTGGCCGGCAGCTACGCCATGACCGTCGACCTGCTGCGCCAGGCCGGGGTCAGCGTGGTGCAGTACTCCGACGAGATCCTGCCGGTGGCCGAGGGGCTGGAGCTGTTGCAGAAGGCCCGCGGCAAGCGAGTGGCGGTGCTCGCCGACGGCGGCGGCCAGGCGACCATCGCCGCCGACCGCCTGGCCGAGGCGGGGCTGACCCTGGCCACGCTCGCCGAGACCACCCGGGCGCGGCTGGCCGAGATTCTCTTCCCCCAGGCGTCCCTGGCCAACCCGGTGGACGTGGCCGGCAGCAGCGACGCCGACCCACTGGTGCTGGCCCGCTGCATGGAGATCCTCGCCGAGGACGCGGGCGTCGATAGCGTCTTCCTGGTGGGCATGTTCGGTGGCTACAGCATCCGCTTCGCCGACTCGCTGTTGGGCGACGAGATGCGCGGCGCCGAGTCGATGATCGAGCTGGCCCGGCGCGTCGACAAGCCGCTGGTGGTCTACAGCCTCTACGCGCCGATCAAGCCGCCGGCGCTGCGCCGCCTCCACGAGGCGGGGCTGCCGGTCTACTACTCCATCGAGCATGCGGTGCGCGCCCTGGCGGCGCTGGGTGAGCGGGGCGCCTACCTGGCCGCCGATCACGCCCGCCCCGAGGCGCTGGCGCGCCTGCCTGACCCCGAGGCCGCCTTTGCGCGTGCCCGGGCCGAGGGGCGCGACCTGCTGGAGCCGGAGGCCAAGGCGCTGCTGGCCGAGCATGGCATCCGGGTGCCGGAGGAGCGCCTGGTGCGCGACGCCGCCGAGCTGGCCGAGGTGGCCGCCCACTTCGGCACCAGGTCCCTGGCGATGAAGGTGGTCTCCAAGGACATCCTCCACAAGTCCGATGCCGGCGGGGTGCGCCTCGACCTGGTGGGCGAGGCGGCGCTCGTGGAGGCCCATGACGCCATCCTCGCGTCCTGTCGCGCCTATGCCCCGGAGGCCGAGATCGAGGGGGTGCTGGTCACGCCCATGGCGGCCAAGGGGGTGGAGGTGATCATCGGCGTCAGCCGCGACCCCATCTTCGGGCCGGTGCTGATGTTCGGCCTGGGCGGCATCTTCGTGGAGATCCTCGAGGACGTGGCCTTCCGCGCCATTCCGCTGTCGCGGCATGACGCTCGCTCCATGGTGGCCCAGATCAAGGCCAAGAAGCTCTTCGAGGGGGTGCGCGGCGGTGCGGCCATCGATCAAGCGGCCCTGGTCGAGCTGCTGCTGCGCATCTCGCAGCTGGTCGAGGCCTACCCGGAGATCCAGGAGCTCGACCTCAACCCGGTGATCGCCTATGCCTCGGGTTACGCCGTGGTGGACGCCCGGGTTATCGTGGCGAGGGATGGGGCCGACGCCTCGACCGATTCGACAACCCGCACCGAGGAGAACCTCGCATGAGCCTGCCGCCGCTGACGGACGCCCGCCTGACCCTGGAGAACCGGGTGGCCACCCTGACCCTGGATCGCCACGACGTGCGTAACGCCCTCACCGGCACCGCCCTGATCGATGACATCGTCGCCACCGCCGACTGGGTCAACGCCTGCGACGAGGTCTCGGTGCTGGTGATCACCGGCGAGGGCAGCGCCTTCTCCGCCGGCGGCAACGTCAAGGACATGGCCGAGCGGGGCGGCGATTTCGCCGGCAACGTGGCCGAGGTGGCGGAGCGCTACCGCCGCGGCATCCAGCGCATTCCCCTGGCGCTGGCCGCCGTGGAGGTGCCGATCCTCGCCGCGGTCAACGGGCCCGCCATCGGCGCCGGCTTCGACCTGGCCAATATGGCCGATATCCGCATCGCCTCCCGCAAGGCCAAGTTCGGCGAGACCTTCCTCAACCTGGGGATCATCCCCGGCGACGGCGGCGCCTGGCTGATGCAGCGGCTGATCGGCTACCAGCGCGCCTTCGAGCTGACCCTCTCCGGGCGGGTGATCGACGCCGAGGAAGCCAAGGCGTACGGCATCGTGCTGGAGGTGGTCGAGCCCGAGGCGCTGATGGACCGCGTCAATGAACTGGCCGCGCGTATCGCCGCCCAGCCTCCCAAGGCGACCCGGCTGACCAAGCGGCTGATGAAGCTGGCCCAGCGCACCGAGCTCAAGGACTTCCTCGACCTCTGCGCGGTCTTCCAGGGCATGTGCCATAACGAGCCGGAGCACTTGGACGCCGTCAACGCCATGCTGGAGAAACTGGCCAAGTAGCCCTCGCTTCAGGCGTCGACAAGGCCCGGCATTCGCCGGGCCTTGTCGTTGGCCACGAAAAAGCCCCGGCAGTTAGCCGGGGCAAAGGGGTTGCGAGCGTAAGCCAGCGCGGCGCGATCAGAACTCGAAGCGGGCGGAGAGCCAGAGGCGGCGGCCTTCCTCGCTATTGGCGTAGACGTTGCCGTAGCTGTTGCCGTTGTCGTAGGCACGGTAGTCGACGAAGTCCTGGTCCAGCAGGTTGTAGACGGTGGCGCTCAGGGTCACGTTATCCGCCACCGCGTAGCTGCCACCGAGGTGGAAGAGGCTATAGGCCTTGAAGTCGCCCAGGTCGTCGTAGGAGGGGGCGCCGCGCACCCGCGAACGGTTGCGATAGCGCTCGCTGCGGTACTCGGCGGCGAGCCAGGTGCTCAGGCGCTCGCTGGCCTGCCAGCGCAGGGTGGCGTTGACGGCGTGCTCCGGGGTGTCGGTGAGCGGGTCGCCGGCGTTCTCGCCGCTCTTCTGCTCGCTGTCGGTAAAGGTGTAGTTGGCGCTCAGGTGCCAGGCCGGGGCCAGTTGCAGGCGTGCGGAGAGCTCCACCCCCTGGGTCTCCGCCTCGTCGATATTGACCTGCTGGGCATAGGTGCCATCGGGAATCGAGGGATGGCCGCTGACCACGATATCCTCGCCGTCGGCGATCTTGTCGTCGAAGCGGTTATGGAAGAGGGTGGCGCTGGCCATGAAACCGGCCTGGTTATCGAAGTGGATACCCACTTCGCTGCTGGTGCTGGTCTCTGGCTGCAGGTCGGGGTTGCCGATGGTCAGGATGGTGCCCTGGCCGGTGACGCCATTGACGCCGTCGTGCAGGTCGTTGAGGGAGGGGGTGCGATAGCCGCGGCTGATCCCGCCTTTGAGGGTCCACTGGTCGCTGGCGTTCCATACCAGGTAGCCGCGCGGGCTGAACTGGCTGCCGAAGGCGTCGTGATGGTCGTAGCGCCCGCCCAGGGTCAGTGCCAGGTCGTCGCGCAGCAGCCACTCGTCCTCGGCGAACAGCGCCCAGGTGGTCTGCGCGAAGGTCTCGGTGGCCAGGCCATCGGTCAGTTCCGAATCCATCCACTGCCCGCCAAACGTGGCCATATGGTCACCCAGCGGCATCACGAACTTGCTGTCGAGCACGGTATTGGTGGTCTCGAGCGTGCGGGGCGAGCCGATGGTCAGTTGCGGCAGGGCCGGCAGGGGCTGGCCGAAGTCGCCGCCATTCCTGTCGCCGGGAATGGTGCGCCCGAGGGTCTCGGTGGTATTGCGCATCAGGCTCGATTCCAGGGTACCGGCGGAGAAGCGCCCGGTATGGCCGATGGCGAGCTGCTCGCGCTCGAAACGCAGCTCGTCCGAGTAACCGCCGATGCGTCCCTGGGGGTCGTCCAGGGTGCCCAACTGGCCCTCGTCGTTGTTGTAGCGCTGGCGACCGATCTCGCCGTCTAGCCAGAGGTCGTGATCGTCACTGGCGGCCAGGGTCAGGCGCGCGCCCAGGTGGTAGTTGCGCCCCTCGACCGGGCTGGGGCCGCGCTGGCTGACGTCGATGGGCTCGCCATTGGCGTCTTGGTAGGTCAGGTGCGAGGCCTCCCGGTCGTAGAGGCGGCCGCGCAGTTGCAGGCCGAGACGATCCTCGATCAGGGGGCCACTGGCATAGAGGCTCAGGGCGCGGCTGTCGCCGAAGTCGTCGTCCTCGTTGAGGGTGTTCTCCACCTCCAGGGAGCCGTTCCACTCCCGATCGACCCGGCGGGTGATGATATTGATCACCCCGCCCATGGCGTCGGAGCCGTAGAGGGTCGACATGGGCCCGCGGATCACCTCGATACGCTCGATGCTGGAGATCGGCGGGAAGAAGCTGGTGCTGGTCTCGCCGAAGCCGTTGGGGGTGACGCTGCCGGCGGCATTCTGGCGGCGGCCGTCGATCAGGATCAGGGTGTAGTCGCTGGGCATGCCGCGAATGCTGATATTGCGGCCGCCGGTCTTGCCCACCTGGCCACCCACGTCGACCCCCTCCACGTTGCGCAGGGCATCCGCCAGGCTGGTGATGCGTTGCTCCTGCAGCGCTTCCCGGGTGATCACCGAGATACTGGCCGGGGCGTCGCGCAGGGTCTGCTCGAAACCGGCGGCGGTGACCACGATATTGTCGAGGCGGGCGGAGTCGTCGGCGAGGGCGGGCAGGCCGGCGGAGGCCAGGGCGATGGCGAGGGGGAGCCGGGAGCGGGTCGCGAGAGGCATGAGGATAGTATGTTCCCTGAATGATATCGATTATCGAATGCGGTGGTGATTCTAAAGCGATAAGTTCCCGGCGCGCAGTGGGAGAGGCGACAACGAGCCGTTGCGAAAGGCGCAACGGTCGGGGTGAACGTTGGCGTGACCGGCTGGCGGCGTAGGGTGGAAGCCTGCCATGCTGGACCTTTAACGACAGGGAGGCCTGGCCGTGTCCGATGCCGTGCTGATCTATGGGGTACTGGGGCTGACCCTGGCGGGCTTCGTCTGGGGGCGCTTCCGCTATGACCTGGTGGCGCTGATGGCGCTGCTGGGGTCGGTGCTCCTGGGGCTGGTGCCCAGTGAGGCGGCCTTCCTCGGCTTCGGTCACCCGGCGGTGATCACGGTGGCGGCGGTGCTGGTGCTGAGCAAGGGCTTCGAGCGCTCGGGGCTGGTGGATATCATCGCCGAGCAGGCGTTGCGGGTCGGCGAACGCCTGCTCCTGCAGCTGCTGGTGCTGACCGGCACCGTGCTGTTGCTCTCGGCGGTGATGAACAACGTGGGCGCCCTGGCGCTGATGCTGCCGGTGGCCATGCGCCTGGCCCGGGCCCATGACACCTCGCCTTCGCTGCTGCTGATGCCGCTGGCCTTCGGCTCCCTGCTGGGGGGCCTGATGACGCTGATCGGCACGCCCCCCAATATCATCGTCGCCAGCTACCGGGGCACGCTGACCGGGGAAAACTTCGGCCTGTTCGACTTCACCCCGGTGGGGGTGGCGGTAGCCCTGGCGGGGCTCGTCTTTATCGTCTTGCTGGGCTGGCGCCTGACGCCCCAACGCCAGGGTCAGGCCAGCGCCGACGAGCTCTTCGATACCGCCAACTACCTGGTGGAGCTGCGCCTGACCGAGGAGGCCAAGGCCTGCGGCTGGACCCTCAGCGAGTTGCAGCAGGAACTCGATGAGCCGGTGCCGGTGATCGGGGTGATCCGCGACGACAAGCGTCGTCCCGGCCACGCCTTCCTGGGCGCCCTACGCGCCGGCGATATCCTGCTGGTGGAGGGTGGCCCCGAGGAGATCAAGCTGCTGGAAGACAGGGCCGGGCTGCGCCTGGGCGCCGAGCCGGAAGCCGTGGAAGAGGAAGAAGACGCCGGGGACGAGACGGCCGAGCCGCGGGAGAGGGCGGCAGGCGACGCGGATAGGCAGAAGCGCGAGGGCGCGGAGAAGAAAAAGGAAAAGGAAGAGGAGGAAGCAAAGGAGGAGACGCCCCGGGCCCCCTCCACCGAGGGGCTGCAGCTGGTGGAGGCGGTGGTGCGCAACGACTCGATGATGGTCAACCGCACCGTCAGCCAACTGCGTCTGCATCATCAGCATGGCCTGCATCTGGTGGCGGTAGCCCGGGACGGGGCGCGCCTCAAGAAGCGCCTGCGGGAGGTGCGCTTTCGCTCCGGCGATGTGCTGCTGCTGCAGGGCGATGAGGCGGGCCTGGCCGAGGCCCTGGGTACCCTGGGCTGCCTGCCCCTGGCCAGCCGCAACCTGACCCTGGGCCAACCGCGGCTGCTGCTGGTGTCGCTGGGCATCTTCGCCCTGGCCATCGCCGCCATGCTGTTGGACCTGCTGCCGGCGGCGGTGGCCTTGTCTTGTGCGGCGCTGCTCTCGTTGCTGGTGGGGGTCCTGCCGCTGCGCGATGCCTACCAGGCCGTGGATGGCCCGGTGATCGTGCTGCTCGGCGCCATGATTCCGGTGGGTCAGGCGCTGGAGAGCAGCGGCGGGGCGGCGCTGATCGCCGAGACGTTGCTGAGCCTGGGGGCCGAGTGGCCGGTGGTGGTGACCCTGGTGGGGCTCTTCGCGCTCTCCATGCTGCTCTCCAACGTGATCAACAACGCCGCCGCGGCGCTGTTGATGGCGCCCATCGCGGCGAGCCTCGCCGAGGGCTTCGGGGCCTCGGTGGACCCCTTCCTGATGGTGGTGGCGGTGAGCGCCTCCTGTGCCTTCCTGACGCCGATCGGCCACCAGTCCAACACCCTGGTGATGGGGCCCGGGGGCTACCGCTTCGGCGACTACTGGCGCCTGGGGCTGCCGCTCTCGCTGCTGGTGCTGGTGGTGGCGATTCCGATGATTCTGTGGGTCTGGCCGCTGTAATGCCGGGGCTTGGGGCCTAGGGTTCGCCGCTGTGCCGCGACCAGCGCCGCTCGAGGGCGCCGAAGGCGAGGGTGATCAGTCCGGCCAGCACCAGGTAGATCAGGGCCATGAGCAGCAGGGGTTCGTAGACCATCAGGGTTTCCTGGCGAATGCGCCCGAAGACCGCATAGGCATCGACGGCGGCGATGGTGGCCACCAGCGGCGTGGCCTTGAGCTGGATGATCAGCTCGCCGTTGAGGGTCGGCAGCACCCGCTGCACGGCGCGCGGCAGCCAGATGCGGCGCAGGATGGTGAAGGGATGCATGCCCAGCGAACGGGCGGCCTCGAGCTCGCCCTTGGGGACCCCGGCGAAGGCGCCGCGCATCACCTCGCCCTCATAGCCGGCGAAGGAGATCGTCAGGGCCAGGAAGGCATAGGGCCAGGGGTCGGTGAGGTAGGGCCACAGCCAGCTCTGACGGACCCCGGGCAGGTAGGGGAACAGCGAGCCGAGGCCGTAGTAGAGCAGCCAGACCTGCAGCAGCAGCGGGGTGCCGCGGATCAGGGTGCAGAAGCCGCGCGCCAGCCAGGCGAGCGGCCGGGGGCCCCTGACCTGCACCAGCCCGAGGGGGATCGCCAGCAGGAATCCCGCCACGCTGGTGGTGACCAACAGGGTCAGGGTCAGCCACAGCCCGCCGAGGATCGCCTCGCGGTACTCCGGCAGCCAGTCCCAGCGCAGGGTGGTGGCGAGCAGGGCGATGCCGCCGACGGCGGCGGCGATCAGGGCGAGACGGTGGGGCGGCAGACGACGCTCAGTCATGGTGCATCCCCCGGGTGGCGCGGCGCTCCAGGCCCTTGAAGGCGAGGTTGGAGATCAGCGAGACGATGAGGTAGAGCACGCCGGCGGCGCACAGGAACAGCAGGTAGTGCTTGGTGGCGCCGGCCGCCTGGCGTGCCGCCAGGGTCAGCTCCGTGAACCCGACCACGGCCAGCAGGGCGGTGTCCTTGGTGGCGATCAGCCACAGGTTGGAGAGCCCCGGCAGTGCCCCCGGCAGCATGGCCGGCAGGGTGATGCGCCGGAAGACGGTGAGGGGCGTCATGCCCAGGGAGTGTGCCGCCTCGAGCTGGCCGACGGGGACGGCGCGGATGGCCCCGCGCATCACCTCGGTGGCATAAGCGCCCTGTACCAGGGCGATCACCGCCACGCCCGAGGCGAAGGGCCCGATATCGACCCGACCCAGGCCGAGCGTCGCCAGCAGCTGGTTGATCGCCTCGGGGACGGCGAAGTAGAGCAGCAGGATCAGTACCAGCTCGGGGACGGCCCGGGTGATAGTGGTGTAGCAGGTCAGCAGGTCGCGGATGACGGGGCCGCCGGAGAGCTTGCCGGCGGCGCCGGCCATGCCGATGACCAGCCCCAGCAGGTAGCCGGCCCCGGCCACCTGCAACGACAGCCAGAGCCCGTTCAGCAGGGCGCCTCCCCAGCCGGGGGGCGCCAGGGCGAGCAGTTCCATGACACTCATGTCGCGGTAGTTCACGGCTGGCGTCGTCCTCTGTGGTGCATCGCTGCCTCGTCGGCGGTCACTCGACGGGGGCGCCGTAGATATCGAAGTCGAAGTAGCGCTCGGTGATGGCGGCGTAGGTGCCGTCGGCACGCACCTCGGCGATGGCGGCGTTGAGCGCCTCGCGCAGGGCCTCGTCCTCCTGGCGCAGGCCGAAGCCGATGCCCTCGCCGAGGGTGGCGTCGTCGTGGGCCACCTCCCCCTTCAGTTCGCAGCACATCTGGCCTTCGCGGCTGGCCAGGAAGTCCTCGAGGACCAACCGATCGGCCAGGGTGGCGTCGATGCGCCCGGCGAACAGGTCCTGATGGGCCTCGTCCTGAGTCTGGTATTCGCGAACGGTGGCCTCGGGGAAGTGCTCGAGGACATAGGCCTGGTGGATGGACGCGGACTGGACGCCGATCGTCCTGCCGGCCACGCCCTCCGCGGTCGGCGCCAGGTCGATGCCCTGGGCGCCGACCAGCACGGCCGGGGTCTGGTAGTACTTGTCGGAGAAGGCGATGGTCTGCCGGCGCCGCTCGGTGATGCTCAGCGAGGCGGCGATGATATCGATCCTGTCGGCGGTCAGCTCCGGAATCAGGCCATCCCAGGCGGTGGTGACGATCTCGCACTCCAGCTCGGCCGCGGCGCAGATCGCCCGGGTGATGTCGACCTCCCAGCCGTGGGGCGCGCCGGTGGCGTCCGGGGTGGCGAAGGGCGGGTAGGGCTCGGTGGCGAAGCCGACGCGGGTGATATCCGCCTGGGCCAGGGGCGCGAGGCAGGCGGTGGTCAGGGTGGCCAGCAGCAGGTGTCGTTTCATTGTCATTCTCCTCAGGTCAGGGCAGCCGTGCCCAGGAAGCGCGTGAGCCGTTCGGTGCGGGTCGAGCCGAATACCTGGTCCGGCGGCCCCTCGGCGGCGATCTCCCCCTGGTCGAGGAAGATCACCCGGTTCGCCACGTCGGCGGCGAACTGCATCTCGTGGGTGACGATCAGCATGGTGCGTCCCTCCTCGGCGAGGTCGCGTATCACCGCCAGCACCTCGCCGACCAGTTCCGGGTCGAGGGCGGAGGTGGGCTCGTCGAAGAGCAGCACCTCGGGGGACATGGCCAGGGCGCGGGCGATGGCCCCGCGCTGTTGCTGGCCGCCGGAGAGCGTGGCGGGGTAGGCATCGCGCAGGTGGTGGAGCCCGACCCGCTCGAGCAGCCGCCGGGCTTCCGCGCGGGCCGCGTCACGGGAGCGCCCCAATACCTGGACCGGCGCCTCCATGACGTTGGCCTCCAGGGTCAGGTGCGGCCACAGGTTGAAGCCCTGGAAGACCATGCCCAGGCGGGCGCGCAGGCGCCGCAGCTGGCGGCGGTCGGCGGGTTCCCGCTGGCCGCCCCGCTCGCGGAAGGGCAGGGGTTCGCCGAGCAGGCGCAGCGTGCCGGCGCTGGGGGTCTCGAGCAGGTTGAGGCAGCGCAGCAGGGTCGACTTGCCCGAGCCGCTGCTGCCGATCAGCGAGATCACATCGCCGCGATGGGCCGACAGGCTGATGCCCTTGAGCACTTCCGTCTGGCCGAAGGACTTGCGCAGGTCGCGGATCTCGATGATGGCATCATCGTCTGCTGCGGTGTGCGGTGCGGCGTGCAAGGTGGTCACCCCCGGTCCGGCCTTTTTTTATGCAGTTGCATAAACTATGCATCCGTATAAGATTCGAGTCAACGCACCCTTAACACCACCTCTCACACCACGACGGAGCCCTGCTATGTCCCGTTACGGATGCCAGTCCATGGCCGCCCCCATGACCCGCGTGCTGATGCGCCGCCCCGGCGAGAGCCTGCGCCGGGCCGACCCCGCCGAGTGGCACTATAACGACTACTTCGATGCCGAGAAGGCCATCGCCCAGTACGACGCCTTCGTCGAACTGGTGGCGGCCTCCGGGACCGAGATCGTATGGCTCGAAGACACCGGCGATGGCCTGTCCGACGCCATGTTCACCCGCGATGCCTCCCTGATCACTCGGGCGGGGGCGGTGCTGCTGCGGATGGGCAAGCCGCTGCGTGCCGGGGAGCCCGAGCTGCATGGGCGTGCCTACGAGGCCGCCGGCATCCCGGTGCTGGGGCGGCTGAGCGGCGACGCCCGGATCGAGGGCGGCGATACCCTCTGGCTCGATGAGCACACCCTGGTGGTGGGGATGGGGTTCCGCTCCAACCGGGAGGGGGTTCGCCAGCTCAACGAACTGCTCAATCCCCAGGGCATCGAGGTGCTGGGGTTCGACCTGCCGGTCTGGGGAGGCGAGGCCGCCTGCCTGCACCTGATGTCGGTGATCTCGCCGCTGGCCGAGGACGTCTACCTGGTACACTCACGGCTTATCCCGGCGGCGCTGTGGAGCCTGATGAAGGAGCGCGGCATCACCCTGATCGAGGCCCCCGAGGCCGAGTTCCACGACTCCCTGGGACTCAACCTCAATGTCATGCCGCTCTCCCCCGGCGACTGCCTGATGATCGACGGCTTCCCGGGGACGCGCACGGTCATGGAGCGCCATGGCATCCGGGTGCGGACCTTCGCCGGTGACGCCCTGTGCATGGCCTGCGAAGGCGGCCCGACCTGTCTGACCAACCCGATCCTGCGCGAGGCCTGAGTGACCAATGGCGACCCGGCGTGACAGCAATGACCGCGAGAATGCCCTGATCGATGCGACCCTCACCTGCATCGCCAGGGAGGGCATCTCCGCGGCCACGGTGCGCAAGATCGCCGACTATGCCGGGGTCACCAATGGCCTGATCCGTTTCTACTTCAAGAGCAAGGACGGCATCATCCAGGCCGCCTATCGGCGCTTCCTAGAACGCCTCTTCGAGGCGGCGCACGGTGCCATCGAGGCGCGGCGCGAGCTCACGCCGCAGGAGCGGCTGCGCCACTACCTGCTGGCCAACCTGTCGCCGCCCATCGTCACCCCGGAAAGCGTCCTGCTATGGGCCAACTTCCTGCCCCTGGCGCATCAGGACGCGGCGATGGCCGAGATCCGCGAGCTGTGGTACGAGCGCACGACCCACGCCTTCCGGGAGCTGATCCACGAGGCCCTGCGGGCCCAGGGCCGACAGCCCGACGAGGTCGAGCTGCGTCGCCTCGCCGTGGCCGTCAACGGCCTGATCGATGGGCTGTGGATCGAGGGGGCGCTCTCGGCGGAGCGCCTGGAGAGCCGCGAGCTCCAGGCCATCGGCCTGGATGCCGCCTCGCGGCTGCTCGGCCTGGCCCTCGACGAGCCGGCGTGAGGCGTCCATAAAAAAACGCCCCGGCCGATGGCCGGGGCGAAGGGGTACCTCGGGGGCGGATCAGGCGGCGTTGTGCCAGATCACCTTGTCCTGTTGCTGGGCGAAGGCCTCGAAGGGGAAGTCATCCACCGTCAGCATCTCCAGCACCTCGGCCTCGAAGCGGGCCATGAAGGTCGCTTCCTCTGCGTCGATCAGGCCGGCCTCCCGGGCCGCGGCGATGCGCTGCTCCGGGTGCAGGGCGGTGGCCGGCAGCTCGCCCTTGGCGTAGGCCTTGTTGAGCTTGCGGTAGAGCGGCTCGGCGCGGTCGTACTCGGCCAGCAGGGCGTTGTAGCGGGCCAGGGGGTTGTCCCGCTGGCCGTCCGCTTGCTGGTCCCAGGTGTGCGCCAGCATCTGGCGGCGCAGGGCGCTGTCCCGGGAGATCGCCTGGGCGATGGTGCGAGCCAGGTCGTCGTGGGGCCGCTTGAAGCGCTTGCCGCGGGGCATCACGATCAGCCGCAGGGTGCGACCCAGGGCGCGATTCGGCAGGTTGTCGAAGAGCTCGTCGAAGGCCTGCTCGGCGCGGTTCAGCAGGTACTGGCAGCTGTAGTGGAGCAGGGCGGCCTCGCCCTCGACCCGCTCGCCCTCGTGCCACTGCTTGAGCACCATGGAGGCGAGGTAGAGGTTGGAGAGCACGTCACCGAGGCGCGCCGAGAGCATCTCGCGCTGCTTGAGGCTGGCGCCGAGGCTGGCCATGGCGGCATCGGCACACAGGCTGAAGCCGGCGGAGAGGCGCGCCACTTCCTGGGCATAACGCTTGGCCTCGCCATCGAAGGGCACCGCCGGTTTGCCGAGGCCGAAGGCCTGGGTGAAGGCGCGGGCGGCATTGCCGAAGATCAGGCCGGCATGGCCGAAGAAGGCCGTGTCGAAGGCGTTCAGGTCGTCGGCGTCCTTGGCAGCCAGCTCCTCCAGCACATAGGGATGGCAGCGGATCGCCCCCTGACCGAAGATCATCAGGTTGCGGGTCATGATATTGGCACCTTCCACGGTGATCGCCACCGGGTTGGCGCTGTAGCCGATGCCCAGGTAGTTACGCGGCCCGAGGGTCACCGCCTTGCCGCCGTGGATATCCATGGCGTCGCCGAGGATCTGGCGCTGGAACTCGGTGAGCTGGCTCTTGAGGATCGCCGAGGGCACCGCGGGTTTCTCGCCGGCGTCGATGGTGTTGGCGGTCTGCAGCACCGCCGCCTGGGCGATATAGGAGAGGGCCGCCATGCGCGCCAGGGGCTCCTGGATACCCTCCATCTCGGCCACCGGGACATTGAACTGGCGACGCACCCGGGCGAAGCCGCCGCTCCAGCCCAGGGCGTAGCGGGAGGTGCCGGTGGCGCCGGAGGGCAGGGTGATGCAGCGGCCCACCGAGAGACATTCCACCAGCATACGCCAGCCCTGACCGGCCATCTCCGGGCCGCCGATAATGGTGTCCAGGGGCACGAAGACGTCCTTGCCCTTGATCGGCCCGTTCATAAAGGGGCTGCCGATGGGGTGATGGCGGCGGCCGATCTCCATGCCGGCGGTGTCGCGGGGGATCAGCGCGCAGGTGATGCCCAGGTCTTCCTCGCCGCCGAGCAGGCGCTCCGGGTCGAACATGCGAAAGGCCAGGCCGACCACGGTGGCGATGGGCGCCAGGGTGATCCAGCGCTTCTCGAAGTTGAGGCGCAGGCCCAGGACTTCCTCGCCGTCCACCATCTGCTTGCAGACGATGCCGGTATCGGGCAGGGAGGTGGCGTCCGAGCCGGCCCGCGGGCCGGTGAGGCCGAAGCAGGGGATCTCGCGGCCATCGGCGAGTCGCGGAAGGTAGTGATCCTTCTGCTGCTGGGTGCCGTACTTGAGCAAGAGTTCGCCGGGGCCGAGGGAGTTGGGCACGCCCACGGTGACCATCAGGGTCTCGTTGACCGAGAGCTTCTGCAGTACCAGGGATTGGGCCTTGGCGGAGAAGCCCAGGCCGCCGTACTCCTTGGGAATGATCATGCCGAAGAAGCGCTCTTGCTTCAGGTAGTCCCACAGCTCTTGGGGCAGGTCGGCGCGCTCGCGGGTGATCTCCCAGGCGTTGGTCATGCCGGCGGCGACGCTGCACTGCTGGTCGAGGAAGGCCTGCTCCTCGGCGCTGATGCCCTCGTTGCGGCGCGCCAGCAAGGCCGACCAGTCGGGCTTGCCGGAGAACAGCTCGCCATCCCAGGCCACGGTGCCCGCCTCCAGGGCGGTGCGCTCGGTCTCGGAGACCTTGGGTGAGACCTTCTTGAACAGGGCGAAGAGCCGCGGGCTGAGCCAGCGGCGGCGCAGCGCCGGCAGGCCGGCCAGCGCCACCCCGGCGGCGCCGATCAGCAGCAGCCCCCCCAGCAGCGGGCTACCCAGGGCCAGGGCGGCCAGGCCCACCACGGCGAGCACCGCCAGGGCGGGCAGGGCGCCGGCCTCGCGGCGCATCACCGCGACCAGGCCCCCCAGGGCGAGCAGGATCAGGATCAGTTGGGTCATCACAGACCTCCCTATACGGTTCGGACGGCAAGAGTTTCGAACGGTTGTTTGAATTTCTCAAGCCTAGTCGATTTCCCGCCGGGCCGCCAGGGGGCGCGAGCCATAAAAAAACCCCGCCGGGAGGGGCGGGGTCGAAGGGCTGAGGAAACTGGCCTCAGCGATGGGCTTCTTCGAGGCGGCGTTGCGGTTCCTGCTGGGCCGGGGCGCCCTTGGCCACGTAGTAGGGGGCATCGCTCTTGGGCAGCGGGTCGCGGCCGCGGATCTTGTCGGCGATCTTCTCCGCCAGCATGATCGTCGGGGCGTTGAGGTTGCCGGTGGGGATCACCGGGAACAGCGAGGCGTCCACCACCCGCAGCCCCTCCAGGCCATGGACCTGGCCGGCGCCGTTGACCACGGCGTCGTCCCCCTCGCCCATGCGGCAACTGCCGCAGGGGTGGTAGGCGGTCTCGGCATGTTCGCGGACGAAGGCGTCCAGCTCGGCGTCGCTCTGGACGTCCGGGCCCGGGGAGATCTCGCGGCCGCGGTAGGGATCCATGGCCGGCTGGGCGATGATCTCGCGGGTCAGGCGAATGGCGTCGCGGAACTCCTGCCAGTCTTTCTCGGTGGACATGTAGTTGAAGAGGATGCTCGGCGCCGCCTTGGGATCCCGGGAGGTGAGGCGCACCCGGCCGCGGCTCTCGGAGCGCATGGAGCCCACATGGGCCTGGAAGCCGTGGGCCTGGACGGCGCTCTTGCCGTTGTAGCTGATGGCGATGGGCAGGAAGTGGTACTGCAGGTTGGGCCACTCCTCGGCGTCATCGGTGCGGATAAAGCCCGCCGCCTCGAACTGGTTGCTGGCGCCGATGCCGGTACCCAGGAACAGCCATTCGGCGCCGATCTTCGGCTGGTTGTACCATTTCAGCGCCGGGTAGAGGGAGATCGGCTGCGTGCACTCGTACTGGATATACATCTCCAGGTGATCCTGGAGATGGGCGCCGACGTTGTCGTTGACCAGTACCGGGGGGATGCCGAACTCGTCGAGGAGTGCCTTGGGGCCCACCCCGGAGCGTTGCAGGATCTGCGGCGAGGCGATGGCGCCGCCGCACAGCAGCACCTCGCGGCGCACCCGTACCCGCTGGGTCTGGCCCTTGCGCTCGTAGCGCACGCCCACGGCACGCTTGCCCTCGAACTCGATGATGTCGGTGGTGGCCCGGGTCTCGATGGTCAGGTTGGGACGCTGCTTGGCGGTGTCCAGGTAGCCCCGGGCGGTGGAGGCGCGGCGTCCCTGGGGGGTGACGAAGCGGTCCATGGGGCCGAAGCCCTCCTGCTGGTAGCCGTTGACGTCTTCGGTGGCCGGGTAGCCGGCCTGGACCCCGGCCTCGATAAAGGCGTGGTAGAGGGGGTTGTTGCCTTCCTTGGGGGTGGTCACGCTGACCGGGCCGTCGCCGCCGTGATAGTCGTTGGGGCCGATATCGCGGGTCTCCGCCTTGCGGAAGTAGGGCAGGCAGTCGGCGTAGGTCCAGTCCTCGAGGCCCGGACGCTTGGCCCAGTAGTCATAGTCCAGGGCGTTGCCGCGGATATAACACATGCCGTTGATCAGCGAGGAGCCGCCCAGGCCCTTGCCGCGACCGCACTCCATGCGCCGGCCGTCCATATGCGGCTCCGGGTCGGTCTCGAAGGCCCAGTTGTAGCGCTTGCCCTGCAGCGGGTAGGCCAGCGCCGCCGGCATCTGGGTACGGAAGTCGAAGCGGTAGTCGGGGCCGCCGGCCTCCAGCAGCAGCACCTGGACCTCGGGGTCCTCGGTGAGGCGGGTGGCCAGGACGTTACCGGCGGAGCCGGCGCCGATAATGACGTAATCGAATTCGCGGATCTGGGACATGGGGTCCTCCCAACAAGAAGACGGAGACAAGGCAGGGTGGGGGGCGAGAGGCCCCCGGCGCCGGGCATGAAGCGGGCCGGGGGCGAGGCCTTAGAAGACCGATTCGAAGGCGCCCATCTCCACCTGCACCGACTTGGTCTGGGTGTAGTGGGCGAGGGTCTCGATGCCGTTTTCGCGGCCGACCCCGGACTGCTTGTAGCCGCCCACCGGCATCTCGGCGGGAGACTCGCCCCAGGTGTTGATCCAGCAGATGCCGGCCTCCAGGCGATGAATGGCGCCGTGGGCGCGATTCAGGCTCTCGGTGAAGACGCCGGCGGCCAGGCCGTACTGGGTGTCGTTGGCGCGGCGAATCACCTCGTCCTCGTCGTCGAAGGCGAGGATCGCCATCACCGGGCCGAAGATCTCCTCGCGGACGATGCGCATCTCGTCGCGGCAGTCGGTGAACACCGTGGGCGCCGCCCATGCGCCCTGGCTGAAGTCAGCGCTGTCCCAGCGCTCGCCGCCGGCCAGCAGGCGGGCGCCTTCCTCCTTGCCCAGGGCGATATAGGAGAGCACCTTCTGCTGGTGCTCGAAGCTCACCAGGGGCCCGAAGTTGACCTCGGGGTCGCGGGGGTCGCCGGCCTTGATGCGCGCCACGCGCTCGGCGATCTTGGCCTCGAAGGCGTCCTTGACGCGGCGGTCGACGAAGACCCGGGTGCCGTTGGTGCAGACCTGCCCGCTGGAGTAGAAGTTGGCCATCATGGCGGCATCGGCGGCACGATCCAGGTCGGCGTCATGGAAGACGATCAGCGGTGACTTGCCGCCCAGCTCCATGGTCACGTCCTTGAGGGTCGAGCCCCCGGCGGCGGCCATCACCTTCTTGCCGGTGCCCACCTCGCCGGTGAAGGAGACCTTGGCGATGCCGGCGTGCTCGGTGAGCAGGGCGCCCACCCGACCGTCGCCCTGGATGACGTTGAAGACCCCGTCCGGCAGGCCCGCCTCGGTGAGGATCTCGGCCAGCTTGATGGCGGTCAGCGGGGTCACCTCGCTGGGCTTGAAGACCACGGCATTGCCGGCGGCCAGGGCCGGGGCGGCCTTCCAGCAGGCGATCTGGATGGGGTAGTTCCAGGCGCCGATGGCGCCGATCACCCCCAGCGGCTCGCGACGGGTGTAGACGAAGGAGGAGTCGCGCAGGGGGATCTGCGCGCCCTCGATGGCCGGGGCCAGGCCGGCGTAATATTCGAGGACGTCGGCACCGGTGACGATATCCACCGCGGCGGTCTCGCTTATCGGCTTGCCGGTGTTGAGGGTCTCGAGCAGGGCCAGCTCATCATTGCGCTCTCTCAAGAGCGCCACGGCGCGCAGCAGGATTCGACTGCGCTCCATGCCGGTCATGGCGGCCCACACCCGCTGGCCGGCCTGGGCGGCGGCCACGGCGCGATCCACGTCGTCGGTGGAGGCCTGCTGCACGCGGGCCAGCTCGCTGCCATCGTAGGGATTGACGGCGGCGAAGGTCTCGCCGGAGGTGGCGTCGACGGCCCGGCCGTCGATATAGAGCTGCTGAGTCGGAAGCGCGGTCATGGGGACCTCCTGAGAACGGGTAGTGCGAATGTTCGTGATGCCTCGCGGCGTCAGGCGAGGGCGGGCTCGCGGGCCAGCTGTTGATCAAGGTAGTCGTAGGCCAGGCGGCGGGCCTGCGCCACGTCCAGCCCCTCCGGTGCCAGGGCGCCGCGCAGCCAGAGGCCGTCGATCATGGCGGCCAGGCCCTGGGCGGCGCGGCGCGCCTCGTCCCGCGGCAGGCAGCGGCGGAACTGGTGGCAGAGGTTGGAGTAGAGGCGCCGGTCGTTGACCGACTGCAGGCGCTGCAGCGCCGGCTGGTGCATGCTGCTGGCCCAAAACGCCAGCCAGGTCTTGGCCACCGGGCCGCTGACCTGGCTGCGATCGAAGTTGCCGTCGATGATCGCCTCGAGGTGGGCCCGAGGCTCCGCCTGGCCCAAGGCGGCGCGGCGGGTCGCCACGGCCTCGCCCAGGTCATGGAGGATCTGGCGCATGGTGGCCTCGAGCAGGCCATCCTTGCCGCCGAAGTAGTGGCTGATGATGCCGGCGGAGACGCCGGCGCGGCGGGCGATGCGGATCACCGTGGCGTCGGCCAGCCCCGCCTCGTCGATGGCCTCCATGGTGGCCTGGATCAACTGGCGGCGACGAATGGGTTCCATTCCGACCTTGGGCATCGGGCATCTCCTCGTGCGGGGACGGCGGACCGTCCGGGTGTTCGATGGCGATACATCCAGTATGGGATATTTTTATTGAACGTTCAATCAATAAAAACGACGCACAGGGGGCTTGCCAGCGACGGTCGGGCTGGGCATAATTCGCCCCCGTTGCCGACGCCAGGCGTCGCGACCCCCGTGGCTACGTAGCTCAGCTGGTTAGAGCACATCACTCATAATGATGGGGTCCCCTGTTCGAATCAGGGCGTAGCCACCAGCGAATTCTTTCGATGCCCAGTCGGCTTACCGGCTGGGCATCGTTGCGTTTGGGGGCTAAGTGCTGACTTCAGTATGGCATGGCTTGGATCAGTCGCCGTCGTCGTCGGGCGTCTTGGCACCATGGGAGGCCAGGCGTTCCAGGGCGCCGCGCAATCGGGGATCGTCGATCTCGCGGGCGCAGTTGGCCAGCTCGGCGGCGGCCCCGGCGGGCAGGTGGCGCTCCTGACGGGGCAGCGGCTTGGGGGGGCGAACCGGGCGCACCTTGAGGTCGAGGCGCTGCAGGGCGGCGAATTCCGGCAGGCCGCGCAACAGGGTCAGCAGTCGCGGTTGCTCGTAGCGCAGCCGGGTCAGCCAGGCGGCGCGGTCGGTGATCAGGGTGAGTCGGCCGTCCCGGTAGCCGCCCACATAGAGGTGCTCGCGCAGCTCTTCCGGCAACGCCTCGCGCAGGGTGGTCTGGGCCCGCTCCAGCAGCGAGGCCATGCGCATCAGGCCACCCAGCTCACCGCGACCGCCCAGCAGGCGGGTGACGGGCTGGGCGCGGAAACGCTTAACCTTTATACTCATGGGCTTTCTCGCGGCGGCCGTTGCGTGTCGCCAATCTAGCATGTCCGGGAGCCTGTCGACAGCATGACCCAGCCCTGTGCCTCTCCCTCTTTCGGCGCCTCGCGCCGGCGTTCGCGCTGGTGGCTGGCCGGCCTGCTGGTGGGCTGCCTGCTGCCGGTGGGACTGGTGGCCGCCGACGGCGGTCGCCTGATGGTGAGGGTGGTGCAGGTCTGCTGGCTGGCGCCGGCGGCGATTCGTGCCGAGAGCCGCCGCCAGGCCCGGCGGGCACGTTGGCAGCCGCCGCGGCGTCCCGGCCTGGCACGGCGTGTCCGGCCGCGCCCGTCGTCTCCCCCGCGGCGCTGGATCGCCGCCCTCGATGTCCTCTCCCGTCGCGGCCCGCCGGCCGGCGTCCTCCCCTGAAGGACACGGCGCCCCGGCGCCACTCATGATTCTCTGCCGCGGCAGACACAGGACATCATCGCAATGCTCAATACCCTGCTTCGTAAGGTGGTCGGCTCCAAGAACGACCGCGTCGTCAAGCGCCTGCAAAAGGATGTGGCGCAGATCAATGCCTTGGAGGCGCGCTTCGAGTCGCTCTCCGACGAGGAACTCCAGGCCCAGACCCCGGCCCTACGCGAGCGCCTGGAGGGCGGCGAGAGCCTCGAGGCCCTGCTGCCGGAAGCCTTCGCCACGGTGCGCGAGGCCGGCAAACGCATCATGGGCATGCGCCACTTCGACGTGCAGATGATCGGCGGCATGGTGCTGCACCAGGGGCGCATCGCCGAGATGAAGACCGGCGAGGGCAAGACCCTGGTGGCGACGCTGGCGGTCTACCTCAATGCCCTGCCCGGCGAGGGCGTGCATGTGGTCACCGTCAACGACTACCTGGCGCGCCGCGATGCCGACTGGATGCGCCCCCTCTACGAATTCCTCGGCCTCTCGGTGGGCACCGTCTATGCCGGCCAGACCCAGGAGGAGAAGCGCGCCGCCTACGCCTGCGATATCACCTACGGCACCAACAACGAATTCGGTTTCGACTACCTGCGCGACAACATGGCCTTTTCCCAGGAGGAGAAGGTCCAGCGTGGCCTGCATTACGCCATCGTCGACGAGGTGGACTCCATCCTGATCGACGAGGCGCGCACGCCGCTGATCATCTCCGGGCCGGTGGACGAAAACACCGACCTCTACAAGGTGGTGGATCGCCTCTCGACCCAACTGGTCAAGGGCGAGGTATCGGAGGACCCGGAGGCGCCGGTGGACGGCGACTTCACCCTCGACGAGAAGCAGAAGCAGGTTGAGCTGACCGAGGCCGGCCACAACAAGGTGGAGGAGCTGATGCGGGCCGAGGGCCTGCTCGGCGAGGACGACTCCCTCTACGCCGCCCAGAACCTCAACCTGCTGCAGCATATGCATTCGGCGCTGCGCGCCCGCCACCTCTACCACCGCGACGTGGACTATATCGTCAAGGATGGCCAGGTGGTGATCGTCGACGAGCATACCGGTCGCACCATGCCCGGGCGGCGCTGGTCCGAGGGGCTGCACCAGGCGGTGGAGGCCAAGGAAGGGGTGACCATCCAGCGCGAGAGCCAGACGCTGGCTTCCACCACCTTCCAGAACTACTTCCGTCTCTACGACAAGCTGGCCGGCATGACCGGTACCGCCGATACCGAGGCCTTCGAGTTCCGCCAGATCTACGGCCTGGACGTGGTGGTGATCCCCACCAACAAGCCGCTGACCCGTCGCGACCTCAATGACTTGGTCTACCTCTCCACCGAGGAGAAGTTTGCGGCGATCATCGAGGACGTCAAGGCCGAGACCGAGGCGGGGCGCCCGGTGCTCGTGGGTACCGCCTCCATCGAGGCCTCCGAGTACCTGGCGCGGCTGATGAAGCAGGCCGGCCTCGACTTCAACGTGCTCAACGCCAAGCAGCACCAGAGCGAGGCGGAGATCATCGCCCAGGCGGGGCGGCCCGGCGCCATCACCATCGCCACCAACATGGCCGGCCGCGGCACCGACATCATGCTGGGCGGCAACTGGGAGGCCGAGGCGGCCAAGCTGGAGAACCCCAGCGAGGCCCAGGTCGAGGCCCTCAAGGCCGAGTGGCAGCAGCGCCACGAGGCGGTACTGGCCGCCGGCGGCCTGCACGTGGTCGGTTCCGAGCGCCACGAGTCGCGGCGCATCGACAACCAGCTGCGCGGCCGGGCCGGCCGTCAGGGCGACCCGGGATCGACCCGCTTCTTCCTCTCCCTGGAGGACAACCTGATGCGCCTGTTCGGCTCCGAGCGGGTGCAGCGGCTGATGCAGGCCCTGGGCCTGGAGAAGGGCGAGGCGATCGAGCACAAGATGGTCTCCAATGCCGTGGAGCGGGCCCAGAAGAAGGTCGAGGGGCGCAACTTCGATATCCGCAAGCAGCTGCTCGAGTATGACGACGTGGCCAACGACCAGCGTCGGGTGATCTACGAGCAGCGCGACGAGATCCTCGCCGCCGAGGATGTCTCGGCGAATGTCACCGGCATTCGCGCCGAGATGCTCGACGAGGCGATCAGCTCATTCGTGCCGCCCCAGAGCCTGCCCGAGCAGTGGGACCTGGCCGGCCTCCAGGAACACCTCAAGAGTGAGTTCAACCTGGACGCGCCGGTGGTGCAGTGGGCCGAGGAGGATCAGCGCTTCCACGAGGAGCAGCTGCGCGAGCGCCTGCAGGAGATGCACCGCCAGGCCTACGAGGCCAAGGTGGAGACCGTCGGCGAGGCGCTGATGCGTCGCTTCGAGAAGCAGATCATGCTGCAGGTGCTCGATACCCGCTGGAAGGAGCACCTGCAATCCATGGATCACCTGCGCCGGGGCATCCACCTGCGTGGCTATGCCCAGAAGAACCCCAAGCAGGAGTACAAGCGCGAGTCCTTCGAGCTGTTCCAGAACCTCTTGACCAATATCAAGAGCGACGTGACCCGCATCCTCAGCCATGTGCAGGTGCGCCGTCAGGAGGAGGTCGACGAGCTGGAGCGCCAGCGCCGCGAGGCCCTGGAGCGCGAGAAGGCCGCCGCCGCCAGCCGCCATGACGAGCCGAGTGCCGCGGTGAGCGAGGACGACGCGGCCGCCGCGGCGCCCGGCGTCGATGGGCGTCCGGTGCGTCGCGAGGGGCCCAAGGTGGGGCGCAACGACCCCTGCCCCTGTGGCTCCGGCAAGAAGTTCAAGCAGTGCTGCGGCAAGCTCAGCTGAGCGCCGCTAACCCGACGAGAGGAGAGAGCAACGATGGCAGTGGGTGAAGCGGTCTTTCCGGCCATGCCGGTGATCGAGGGGCTGCGCCTGGGCAGCGCCATGGCCGGCATCAAGAAGCCGAACCGCCGCGACCTGGTGGTGATCGAGATTCCCGAGGGCGCCACCGTGGCCGGCACCTTTACCCGCAACGCCTTCTGTGCGGCGCCGGTGCAGGTGGCCAAGCGCCACCTGGCGGCCTGCCATCGGGCCGGTGGGGCGCCGCGCTATCTGCTGGTCAACACCGGCAATGCCAATGCCGGCACCGGTGCCCAGGGGCTGGCGGATGCCGAGGCGAGCTGCGCCGAGCTGGCACGTCTGGCCGGGGTCGACGCCGAGGCGGTACTGCCCTTCTCCACCGGGGTGATCGGTGAGCCGCTGCCCATGGAGCGCCTGCTCGGCGCCCTGCCGGCGGCGCTCGAGAGCCTCGACCCGGCGGCCTGGGAGGCCGCCGCCGAGGGCATCCTGACCACCGATACCCGCCCCAAGGGCGCGACCCGGTGCGTGGAGATCAATGGCGAGACGGTGACCATTGCCGGGATCAGCAAGGGCTCCGGCATGATCCAGCCCAATATGGCGACCATGCTGGGCTTCGTGGCCACCGACGCGGCCATCGCCACGCCGCTGCTGCAGGAGCTGCTGCGGGAGACCGTGGCCGACTCCTTCAACTGCATCACCGTGGACAGCGACACCTCCACCAATGACGCCTGCATGCTGGTCGCCACCGGTCGCGGTGCGACCCTCGAGGCCGGTGATACGGCGGCGCTGGCGGCCTTCCGCGAGGCGCTGCTGGCGGTACTGGTCGAGCTGGCCCAGGCGATCATCCGCGACGGCGAGGGCGCCACCAAGTTCGTCACCCTGCGGGTGGAGGAGGCCGCCAGCCGCCAGGAGGCCCTGGACGTGGCCTTTACCGTGGCCCATTCGCCGCTGGTCAAGACCGCGCTCTATGCCTCGGACGCCAACTGGGGGCGCATCCTCGCCGCCGCGGGCCGGGCGCCGGTGGCCGACTTCGACGTCGACAAGGTGATCATCGACCTGGGCGAGGTGCGTCTGGTGGAGCAGGGCGGGCGTGCCGCCGGCTACACCGAGGCGGCCGGCAGCGCGGTGATGGCCGAAGCAGAGATCACGATTCGCATTCGCCTGGGGCGTGGCGAGGAGGCGGCCACGGTGTGGACCTCCGACCTGTCCCACGACTATGTCACGATCAACGCCGACTATCGTTCCTGAGTCGGCGTCCAGCATGATGGAAAGGTAATGAACGCAATGGTCAAGAGAAGGGTTCATGTGGCGGCCGCCGCCATCGTCAGCCGCGATAGCCGGCAGGTGCTGATCGCCCGGCGCCCCTCCACCGTGGATCAGGGCGGGCTCTGGGAGTTTCCCGGCGGCAAGCTGGCACCCTACGAGACCGGTTTCGAGGCCCTCAAGCGCGAGCTACACGAGGAGCTGGGGGTGGAGATTCGTCGCGCCCAGCCGCTGATCCGCGTGCACCACGAATACCCGGACAAGCATATCCTGCTGGACGTGTGGCAGGTCCATGACTTCGCCGGCGAGCCCTTCGGCCGCGAGGGTCAGGCGGTGCGCTGGGTGCCCATGGAAGAGCTCTACAACTACCCCTTCCCGGCGGCCAACCTGCCGATCCTGCGGGCGGTGATGTTGCCCACCGAGTACCTGATCAGCGACGAGGAGGCCGATGACGAGGTCTTCCTGGAGAAGCTGGCGCGGGCACTCACCGAGGACGGGGTACGCCTGGTGCAGCTGCGTGCCAAGTCGCTGGATCGCGAGGCCTACCTGGCCCGCGCCGAGAAGGCCCTGGCGCTGTGCCGCGAGCACGGCGCCCAGCTGCTGCTCAATGGCGAGCCGGAGCTGCTGGAGGCCGTCGATGCCGACGGCATCCACCTGACCAGCGAGCGGCTGATGCAGCTGGAGCGGCGCCCCATCGCCGAGGGCAAGTGGCTCTCCGCTTCCACCCACGACAAGGCGCAGTTGGAGCAGGCCGCGCGCATCGGCTGCGATTTCGTGACCCTGTCGCCGCTGCGCACCACGCCGTCCCACCCGGAGGTGGCGCCGCTGGGCTGGCACGACTTCCAGCAACTGGTCGAGACCGCCGGGATGCCGGTCTTCGCGCTCGGTGGCATGACCCGATACGATGCCGACCATGCCCGCGCCGTGGGCGCCCAGGGGATCGCCTCGATCCGCGATTTCTGGAAGTGACCCCAGCCTAGAGCTGTAAGCTTTAAGCGTTAAGATACCCCCACCAGCTTATGCTAGTGGGGGTATCTTGTTTTCCGGCCTCCCCCTCAAGCCGCCACCGTGGTTTCTGTGGGAGCTCGGATTCTTCCGAGCGATTGGTGCCGCCAGGCGTCAGGGCGACTGCGTCACCCAATCGTCCGGAATCCGGACTCCCACAGTGGCAAGCCGGAGATCAGCTATGTCGTGGCTTCACGCTGAACTACGAAGAACCTCACTCTAGTCCCGGTATCTACGCGTCAGCTCGCCATAGGCGTCGATGCGGCGGTCGCGAAGGTACGGCCAGATCCGCCGGGTCTCCTCGCCACGGGCCATATCGACCTCCACCAGCAGGGTCTGGGCCTGCTCGCCGGCGTGGGCCAGCAGCTCGCCCTGGGGGCCGCAGATAAAGCTGCCGCCCCAGAAGTCGATGCCCGGGCCGACCCCGGAGTGGTCGGGCTCGTGGCCGACCCGGTTGGCGACCACCACCGGCAGGCCGTTGGCTACGCCATGGGCGCGCTGGATCAGCGTCCAGGCCTCCTTCTGGCGCCCCTTCTCGGCGGCGTCGTCCGGCGGATGCCAGCCGATGGCGGTGGGGTAGAGCAGCAGCTCGGCGCCGGCCAGGGCCATCAGTCGCGCCGCCTCCGGGTACCATTGATCCCAGCACACCAGCACCCCGAGGCGCCCCAGGGAGGTCTCGATGGGGGCGAAGCCCTGGCCGGGGCCGTCGGCATCGCCAGGAGTGAAGTAGAACTTCTCGTAGAAGGCCGGATCGTCGGGGATATGCATCTTGCGGTAGTGACCCACCGCCCCCTGGGCGCGGTCATAGACCACCGCGGTGTTGTGGTAGAGGCCGGCGGCGCGGCGCTCGAACAGCGAGCCCACCAGGACGATATCCAGCTCCGCGGCGAGCGCCGCCAGACGGCTGCCGGTGGGGCCGTCCAGGGGCTCGGCCAGGTCGAAGAGGTCGGGATCCTCGTACTGACAGAAGTAGTGGGTGGCGTGGAGTTCCTGGAGCAGCACCAACTGGGCGCCCTGGGCGGCCAGCTCGCGCACCCGGGCTTCGCTCTCGGCCAGGCTCTTCGCCTTGTCGGGCCAGGCGGCCTGTTGTACCAGGCCCACCTTCAGGGTCTTGGTCATCGTCTCTCTCCGTCGTTCGGGCCGTCAGGCCATGCTGCCCCGGGGCAGCTGCATGGTCAGGCAGTGCAGGCTGCCATGTTGGCGAATCACCACCGAACAGTCGATGGGCAGGATATCCCGATCCGGGAAGGCCTCGGCCAGGGCCGCCAGGGCCCGGCTGTCCGCCGCGTCGCCATAGGTGGGCACCAGCACGGCGCCGTTGATGATCAGGAAGTTGGCGTAGGTGGCCGGCAGGCGGTGGCCGTCCTCCGGGTCGAAGCAGGGCGTCGGCCAGGGCAGCGGAATCAGCCGGTAGGCCTGGCCGTCGGCGCGCCTCAGGGCCTCCAGCTCCGCCTCCATGGCCGAGAGCGCCGCATGGTGGGGGTCGTTCGGGTCGTCGCAGCGCACATAGGCGATGGTCCCGGGGGCGCAGAAGCGCGCCAGGGTATCGATATGGCTGTCGGTGTCGTCCCCCTCCAAGTGGCCGTGGCGCAGCCACAGCACCCGTGTGACGCCGAAGTCTTCGGCCAGGTGTGCCTCGATAGCGGCGCGATCCAGGCCGGCGTTGCGGTTGGGGTTGAGCAGGCAGGCCTCGGTGGTCAGCAGGGTGCCCTCGCCGTCGCTCTCGATGCCGCCACCCTCGAGGATCAGCGCCCGGGAGGTCAGGGGCGCGGCGAAGACGCCCGCCTCGGCCAGGCGCCGGCTCAGGGTGTTGTCGAGGCCGGCCTCGAACTTGCCGCCCCAGCCGGTGAAGACGTAGTCGAGCAGCTCCACCCGGCCGTCGTGTTCGATGCCGATGGGGCCATGGTCCCGGGCCCAGGTGTCGTCGGCGACGGCGACGACCAGGGTCAGCCGCTCGGCGGCCACGCCGCGGTGGGCGAAGCGCTCGGCCAGGCGCGCCCGGTCGGCCTCGCTGGGCACGGCGATCAGCACCCGCTGGTAGCGGGCGATGGCCACCACCATGGCCTCCAGGGTGGCCTCGATCAGGCTCAACTGGGGGGCCCAGTCGCTGGTCGGGCTCGGCCAGGTGAGCTGGATGGCGTCCTGGGGATGCCACTCGGGGAACAAGCGCTTGGCCATGGGGTCTTCTCTTCCTGTGTCGCCGGGGCGGGAAAGGGCGCAATTTAGGGTGGCGTCGCCCGCGATGCAAGCCCAGAATAGCGGCCCTGTAGGGCGATTTCCGTGAGTCTAGGCCAGCCGTTGGGGCCCGGGACTGCCCCCAGCGCCTCTTGGCGATGACACCGGCAATGGCCACGGATAACCCTGGCTCTGCCGTGCAGGCCGTAACGAAAAACCGTACCATGGGCGCCCGCTGACAAGGAATCGATTGCGATGCTCGACCGTCTGCCTTTCCTGCTGGGATTGCGTTATGTCCGCGCCAAACGGCGCAACCACTTTATCTCCTTTATCTCCATGACTTCGATGCTGGGCCTCACCCTGGGGGTGGCGGTGCTGATCCTGGTGCTGTCGGTGATGAACGGCTTCGACCAGGAGCTGCGCACCCGCATCCTGGGCATGGTGCCCCATACCAAGATCGAGGCCCGCGGCGGCCTGGTGGAGTGGCAGGCCCTGGCCGAACGCCTCACCCAGCGCGAGCGGGTGATCGGCGCCGCCCCTTATGTGGAACAGCAGGGCATGTTCTCGGTGGGCGGACGCAACCAGGGGGCTATGGTCAACGGTGTCCATCCCGAGTGGGAGGGGCGCGTTTCCATTATCGACGAGCATATGCGCGAGGGCAGCCTGGATGAGCTCCAGCCCGGCGAGTGGAACATCGTGCTCGGCTCGCTCTTGGCGCGCCAGCTGGGCGTCGGGGTGGGCGACCGGGTGACCCTGCTGGTGCCCGAGGCCTCGATCACCCCGGCGGGGGTCTTCCCACGCCTCAAGCGCTTCACGGTGAGCGGTATCTTCAGCGTCGGGGCCGACCTGGACGCCAGCCTGGCCTACGCCAATATCGAGGACATGCAGACCCTGGCGCGCCTGGGCGAGGCCGTAGAGGGGCTGCGCCTGGAGCTCGACGACCTCTTCGTGGCCGGCGACGAGACCCGGGCCATCATCGATGAGCTGGGCGGCGGCTATCGTGGCCTCGACTGGACCTACTCCCACGGCAACCTTTTCCAGGCGATCCAGATGGAGAAGCGCATGATCGGCCTGTTGCTGACGGTGATCATCGCCGTGGCCGCCTTCAATATCGTCTCGACCCTGGTGATGGTGGTCACCGACAAGCACGCCGATATCGCCATCCTGCGCACCATCGGTGCCACGCCGGCCTCCATCATGGGCATCTTTATCGTCCAGGGGCTGGCCATCGGCCTGATCGGCATCCTTATCGGGGTGGTGGCCGGGGTGCTGCTGGCCCTGGGCATCGCCGATATCATCGGCTGGTTCGAGGCGCTGTTCGGCATCCAGTTCCTCGACGCCGGGGTCTATTTCATCAGCTATCTGCCGTCGCGGCTGATCTGGAGCGATGTCATCAATATCGTCGCCGCGGCCCTGGTGCTGACCTTCCTGTCGACCCTCTATCCCGCCTGGAAGGCCTCCCGTGTCCAGCCCGCTGAGGTGCTGCGCTATGAATAGCCAAGGAGCCACTATGCAAGACGTCGTTCAGGGAGCGCGCGGCGAGGCGCCGGTGATGCTGAGTTGCGAGGGCCTGACCAAGACCTATCGGGAGGGGCCCCAGGACTTGACCGTGCTGCACGAGCTGGACCTCGGCGTGCGCGCCGGCGAGCGGGTCGCGGTGGTGGGCAGCTCCGGCTCCGGCAAGACCACCCTGCTCAACCTGCTGGGTGGTCTCGACCGTCCCAGTGGCGGCAGCGTCAAGGTGGCGGGGCAGTGCCTGGCCGAACTCGGCGAGGCGGCCCTGGGGCGCTTTCGCAATCGCCATATCGGCTTCGTCTACCAGTTTCACCATCTGCTGGCGGAGCTGACCGCCCTGGAGAACGCCGCCCTGCCGCTGATCATCCGTGGTCAGAAGCGCCATGAGGCGGTGGCGAGGGCGGCGGGGATCCTCGAGCGGGTGGGCATGGCGGCGCGCGGCGACCACAAGCCCGGCGAGCTCTCCGGCGGCGAGCGTCAGCGGGTGGCCATCGCCCGAGCGCTGATCACCGACCCCAGCCTGGTGCTGATGGACGAGCCCACCGGCAACCTGGATCAGCACACCGCCGCCAGCATCCTGGCATTGATGGACGAACTGGCCTCGAGCGCCGCCTGCGCCTTCGTGGTGGTGACCCACGACCCGGCCCTGGCCGCCCATCAGGACCGGGTGCTGCGCCTCAACGAGGGGCGGCTGCAGCCGGAGTAGCCGGCCGGTTCGCGATCTGCATGGATGACGGCGCCTTCGGGCGCCGTCGTCGTTCAGGCGCTGGGTTCGTCGCCGCGGCGACGGCGTCGGTGATGGCGCCGCCGCTTCCAGCTGCGCACCACGTGCCAGCGCCACAGCAGCCTGACGCCCAGGTTGGCGACCAGGCCCACCGCCACCGCCGCCACCAGGGAGCCCAGGGCCAGGGTCGGCAGGATCTCCAGCAGCTGTTCCGCCACCCAGCGTGTGGAGAGTTGGTCCGGGACCTCCCGGGCCGGGGTGTCGAGCAGCCAGGCACCGAGGCGATAGTTGCCATAGAAGATCAGCGGCATGGTCAGGGGGTTGGTGATCCACACCAGGCCCACCGACAGCGGCAGGTTGCAGCGCAGCAGCCAGGCGCCGAAGGCGGCCACCACCATCTGGAAGGGGATCGGCAGCAGGGCGCTGAACAGGCCGACCATAAAGGCATTGGCCACGCCACGCCGCGACAGCACCCACAGGGAGGGGCTGCCGATCCAATGGCTCATGAAGCGCAACGAGCGGTTGCGCTTGAGCGTCTCCGGATGGGGCATGTAGCGCTGTAACAGGCGGCGCGGCATCGAAGTCTCGCAGTGGGCTGACGGCGATCCGGCTATTATCCATACAAGCATCATGGGTCGCCATCGCCGTGCCGGGTGGCGGCGGGAGCAAGGGAATGCGTATCGGATGGGCCTGGCCCCTGGCGCTGGCCGCCATCGCCGGCACCCTGTTGGGGTACCTGGCGCCGCCGGGGCTGATCGAGGCCGGGGTGCTGCTGGCGCTGGGGCTGCGCCGCCATCGCGGGGCGCTGCTACTGCTGCTGGTGGTCGCCGTGACCGCCGGCCAGCTGCTCTGGCGCCAGCAGGCCGAGCTAGCCGAGGGGTTGTCTCGCCAGACCCTGGTCGTCGAGGGGCGCCTGACCGAGGTGCGTCACCAGGGGGCACTGGCGCGCCTGCGCCTGGATGTGGCGGCCTGCGTTCCCCTGGAGGCCGGCCGACTGCCCTGCGATACCCTGCGCCAGCTTCGCCTAAGCCATTATGCCCCTCCCGACCAGATGGCGGCGGGGGAGTCCTGGCGCCTGGCGGTGCGGCTACGGCCGCCCGCAGGGCTCAGCAACCCCTCCGGCTTCGATTATCGCGCCTGGTTATGGCGGGAGGGCATCGATGCCACCGGCTATGTGCGTGCCGAGCCGGTACCCGAGCGCCTGGCGCCGGCCGCGCCCTCGCCGCGGGACCTGGCCCTGGCCCATCTCGCGTCGCGGGAGCTGCCTGACGGCGCCCGGCGCTGGTTGGCGGCCCTGACCCTGGGTGCCAGCGAGGCGCTGACCCCGGCCGACTGGGAGCGCCTCAATGCCACCGGGACCACCCACCTGGTGGTCATCTCGGGGCTGCATGTGGGGCTGGTGGCCGGTTTTGCGCTGCTGCTGGGGCGAGGCGTCGCGCGCCTGGTGACGCCCCGGGCCTGGCGGCTGGCGCTCTGGCCCTGGTGGCTGGCGGCGTTGGCCACCGGCGCCTATGCCGGCCTGGCGGGGTTGGCGCCGCCGGCGCTGCGCGCCCTGGTGATGGCCCTGATCGGCCTCTGGGTGGCCAGCGGGCGCCATGCCCCGGGGCCCTGGCAGGGGTGGTGGCTGGCGCTGGCCGTGGTGCTGCTGCTCGACCCCCTGTCGCTGTGGCGTCCCGGGCTGTGGCTCTCCTTCCTGGCGGTGGCGCTGTTGATCCTGATCTGGCAGGGGCGGCCGCGTCCCTGGGGCGTGCGCGGCTGGCTATGGGCCCTGGTGCGTACCCAGTGGCTGCTGGCGCCGTGGATGGCCGCGGCGGTATTGCTGGCCTTCGATCGGCTGGCCACGGCGGCGCCCCTGGTCAATCTGCTCGCGGTGCCCCTGGTCAGCCTGGCGCTGGTGCCCCTGGGACTGCTGGGTTGGTTGCTGGCCTGGGCGCCACCGCTGTCGGGGGCCTGCTGGTGGCTGTTCGCCGAGCTGGTGGTCGCCCTCGAGGCGCTGCTGGAAGCGAGCCTGCGCTGGTTGCCGCCCTGGTATCCCGAGCCCTGGGAGCGCCTCCCGCTGGCCCTCGGGCTGGGGCTGCTGGCCCTGACCTGGGCGCTTCCCGGCCTGGCCTGGGGCTGGCGGACCCTGGTCAGCGCCTGGCTGATGACGCTGCCGCTGTGGCTGATGCCGCCCGCGCCGGCGCCCGGCGAGGCGACGCTGCGGGTGTGGGACGTGGGCCAGGGCCAGTCGGTGGAGATCGCCACCGCCAACCACCGCCTCCTCTATGATGCCGGCCCCCGCTTCACCAGCGGCTATACGCCTCTGGCCGGGCTCTGGCCGCCGGGGCGGCGCTTCGATCGAGTGATCATCAGCCATGCCGACCTGGATCATGCCGGCGGGGTGCCGGCGCTGGCCGAGCATCGGGTGGGGGATTGGCTGGCGCCCCGGGGCGAGGCGATCGGCGTGCCCTTCGCGCCCTGTCAGGCGGGCCAGGCCTGGCGCTGGGACGGCGTCGACTTTCGCCTGCTCTGGCCGCCGCCCGGGCCACGGCCGGCGTACCGCGGCAACGATAGCTCCTGCGTGCTGCTGGTCAGCGCGGGCGAACGGCGGGTGTTGATCACCGGCGACGTGGGCCGCGAAGTGGAGCGGCGTATCCTGCGCCAGGTGCCGACGCCCCTGGACGTGCTGGTGGCGGGCCACCACGGCAGTCGCGGCAGCTCCGGGCCGCAGTTCGTGGAGCGGCTGCGACCGCGTCAAGTGATCTATAGCGCCGGGCGCGACAACCCCTTCGGGCATCCCGACGACGAGGTGGTGCGGCGCTTCGCCCGCCAGGGTAGCTGCCAGTGGAGTACCGCCCTGGATGGCGCCCTGACCCTGCGGCTGGGGCCGGAGACGCGGATCGCGCCCCAGCGTCGGATCCCCTGGGCCGGTGTCGGTGGGCGTTGCCATGGGGTAGAATCGCCGCCATGGATCGGCCTCGGCCGGTGACGCTTGGCACGGACGGGAGATGCCCTCGATGGAACTGCTCGATGCCCTGATCGCGGGGGGCTGGTTGATGATTCCGCTGCTCGGCTGCTCCCTGGTGGCCATGGTGATCATCATCGAACGCCTCTGGACCCTGCGCGCCGGGCGCATCGCGCCCCTGGGCCTGGGGCAGGAGGTCTGTACCCTGATCGATCAGGGCCAGGTCAATCTCTACTGGTTGGAAGGGCACTCGCCCCTGGGCGGCATCCTGGCGGCGGGGCTGCGCAATGCGCGCCTCGGCCACGAGCAGGTCCGCGCCCGCCTTCAGGAGGCGGCCACCGCGGTGATCCACGACATGGAGCGCTTCCTCAGTCCCCTGGGCACCATCGCCGCCATCACTCCCTTGATCGGCCTGCTGGGCACCGTGGTGGGGATGATCGAGGTCTTCTCGGTGATCGTCACCGCCGACGGGGTGGAGCGCACCGCCGACCTGGCCGGGGGCATCTCCCGGGCCCTGGTGACCACCGCCGCCGGCCTGACGGTGGCGATCCCGGCACTGATGTTCCATCGCTACTTCCAGCGCCGGGTGGAGGACATCACGGTGCGCATGGAGGAGCAGGCGGGGCTGCTGGTGGAGTACCTGGCCCATCATCAGGGCGAGGTCCGCCTCGATGATCGTCGCGGTGGGGCGGCGGAGGCCCGGGCATGAAGTTTCCCCGGCGGCGGCGCGATGCGGTGGAGGTCAACCTGACCCCGCTGATCGACGTGGTCTTCCTGCTGTTGATCTTCTTTATGGTCTCCACCACCTTCGAGACCCGCCAGGCCCTGGAGCTGATCCTGCCCCAGAGCCGTGAGGCCGCGCCCCTGGAGGCGTCGCCGGTGACCCTGGTGATCACCGCCGAGGGCGAGTATCGCCTGGCCGGGGAGCCCCTGGCGGCCACGGGCCTGAGGGCCGCCCTGGACGAGCGGGCCGAGGCGGCCCGGGAACACGGGCTGGTTCTCGAGGCCGATGGCCGCGCCGCCCACGCCGCCGTGGTCACCGCCCTGGACCTGGCCGGCCGCCTGGGCATTCAACGCATTCGTATCGCCACCCGCGAGGGTGACGCCACCACGCCGTAACGGAGTCACCGTGACACAGCAATCGGGCTGGAATCTCTACAAGCGTCTGCTGGGCTATGTCAGGCCCCACTGGAAGTCCTTCCTCCTGGCGGTGCTGGGCTATGTGATCTACGCCGCTTCCAGTACCGCTCTGGCGGAGATGATGAAGCAGTTGATCGACGGCATTCAGACTCCCGATGCCGCCTTTCGCCTCTTCCTGCCGCTGTTCGTGGTGGGCATGTTCGCCGCCCGCGGGGTAGGGACCTTCCTCGGCACCTACTTCATGAGCCAGGTGGCCCGCAACGTGGTCCACGCGCTGCGCTGCAATGTGTTCGATCATATGCTGCGCCTGCCCGGGCGCTTCTTCGATGCCCACTCCAGCGGTCACCTGATCTCCCGGGTCACCTACCATGTGGAACAGGTCACCGGGGCGGCCAGCAACGCCATCACCATCCTGCTGCGCGAGGGCCTCTTCGTCCTCGGCCTGCTCGGTTACCTGCTATGGACCAACTGGCTGCTGACCCTGGTGTTCCTCGGCGTGACGCCGCTGATCGCCGGGGTGGTGAGCTATGCCAGCAAACGCTTCCGGCGCCTCTCCGGGCGTATCCAGCACTCCATGGGCGACGTCACCCATGTGGCCTCCGAGGCCCTCGCCGGCTACCGGGTGGTGCGCACCCATGGCGCCGAGGAGTACGAGCGGCGCCGTTTCGCCGCCGCCAGCGACGATAACCGCCAGCAGAGCATGAAGGAGGCGCTGACCAAGGCGGTCAGCACCCCGGTGATCCAGCTGCTGGTGGCCCTGGCCCTGGCCGGCCTGGTGTGGCTAGCCATGGCGCCGGCGCTGATGGAGGAGATGACCGCCGGCGAGTTCGTGGCCTTTATCACCGCCGCCTCGCTGATGGCCAAGCCGGTGCGCCAGCTCACCGAGATCAACAGCGAGATCCAGAAGGGCATCGCCGCCTCCGCCGAGCTCTTCGGCCTGCTCGAGGAGATGCCGGAGCCCGACGAGGGGACCCATGAGGTGCCCCGGCTGCAGGGACGCCTGACCTTCGAGGGGGTACGCTTCGCCTATGGCGAGGACCTGCCCGAGGTGCTCAAGGGCATCGACCTCGAGGTCGCGCCCGGCGAGATGATCGCCGTCGTCGGCCGCTCCGGCAGCGGCAAGACCACCCTGGTCAACCTGCTGCCGCGCTTCTACGCGCCGACCGCCGGCCGCATTCGGCTCGATGGCACGCCCCTCGACGACTACCGTCTGCAGCCGCTGCGCCGCCAGATCGCCCTGGTCTCGCAGCAGGTGACCCTGTTCAACGCCAGCATCACCGAGAACATCGCCTATGGCGACGAGCGCCCGGACCCGGCGGCGGTGGAGGCGGCGGCCCGCGCCGCCTATGCCCACGAATTTATCGAGCGCCTGCCCGAGGGCTATTCCACCGTGGTGGGCGACAACGGCGTGATGCTCTCCGGCGGCCAGCGCCAGCGCCTGGCCATCGCCCGGGCCATCTACAAGGATGCTCCCATCCTGATCCTCGACGAGGCCACCTCGGCCCTGGACAGCGAGTCGGAGCGCTATATCCAGCGTGCCCTGGAGACCCTCTGCCAGGGGCGCACCACCTTCGTGATCGCCCACCGCCTATCCACCATCGAGCGCGCCGATCGCATCCTGGTGATGGAGCAGGGCGAGATCATCGAGGCGGGACGCCACGCCGAGCTGCTGGCCCGGGACGGCGCTTACGCGGCCCTGCACCGCCTGCAATTCCAGGAGGCGCCCCCGGCATGAGTCTCGAACTCGATGATCCTTGGCAAGCGGCGCGGCGATGCGGCCCTCTTACCCGGCCTGCCATGCCAGGAGGTCGCCCGGCATGAGTGATGGTCTTGGCGAGCGCTGGCTGGCGGCGGCCTATCGCGGCGCGCCTTGGCTGGCGCCGCTGCGTCCCCTGGAGGCGCTCTACCGCTGGGTGGTAAGGCGCCGGGCGGCGGCCTATGCCGAGGGCAAGAAGCCGGTCTGGCGGGCGCCGGTGCCGGTGATCGTGGTGGGTAACCTGACCCTCGGCGGCACCGGCAAGTCGCCCCTGGTGGCCTGGCTGGCCGAACACCTCCAGGCCCGGGGCCATGCGCCGGGCATCCTCTCCCGGGGGTATGGGGGAAGTAGCGACGACTACCCGCTGAGGGTCAGCGCCGAGACCCCGGTGGCGGCCTGCGGCGACGAGCCGGCGATGCTGGCGGCCCAGGCCGGGGTGCCCCTGGTGGTGGATCCGGATCGCCCCCGGGGCGCCCGATGCCTGCTGGAAGCGGGCTGCGATATCCTGATTAGCGACGATGGCCTCCAGCACCTGGCCCTGGGGCGCGACCTGGAGCTGGTGGTGGTGGATGGCGCCCGGGGCTTCGGCAATGGTCGCTGCCTGCCCGCCGGGCCCCTGCGGGAGCCCCTGGCGCGGTTGGCCAGCGTGGATGCGGTGTTGATCAACGGCGAGCCGGCCTTCTCGCCCCCGGAGGGAGCCCATCGGATGACCCTCGAGCCCAGCGCCTGGCGCCGGGTCGCCGACGGCGAGGCCCGCCCGCTGAGTCCGCCGCCCTTCACCGGGCCGGTGCATGGGGTGGCGGGGATCGGCAACCCGGGGCGCTTCTTCGCTGCCCTGGCACGCCTGGGCCTGGCGGTGACGCCGCACCCCTACGCCGATCACCACCGCTTCGTGGCCGCCGATCTCGATTTCGGCGATGATCGCCCGGTGGTGATGACCGCCAAGGATGCGGTCAAGTGCCGCGATTTCGCCTCCCCGGCCTGCTGGGCCCTGGAGGTGGAAGCGCGGCCCGAGACGACTTTCATCGAGTGGCTCGACGGGCGGCTCGATACCCTGAACCCAGTCCCGACACGGGAGAGATAACGATGGACAAGGAATTGCTGGCCATGCTGGTCTGCCCGCTCTGCCAGGGCAAGCTCAAGTACGACCGCGAGGCCGCCGAGCTCAGGTGCCACTATGATGGCCTGGCCTTCCCGATTCGCGACGGCATTCCGGTGATGCTGGAGGAGGAAGCCCGGGTCATGGACGTGGACGAGAAGCTCGGCAAGGGGCCGGGGGCGACGCCATGAGCCAGGGGGTGATCGCGGTAATTCCGGCGCGCTACGCCTCCTCGCGGCTGCCCGGCAAGCCGCTGTTGGAGATCGCCGGCGAGCCCATGGTGGTGCGGGTCTGGCGCCAGGCCCGGGCCAGCGGCGCCGACCGGGTGGTGGTGGCCACCGACGACGCGCGCATTCGTGACGCGGTCGAGGCGGCCGGCGGCGAGGCGCTGATGACCCGCGCCGATCACCCCTCCGGCACCGATCGCCTGGCCGAGGTGGCCGATGCGCTGGGCCTGGGCGATGAGGCGATCCTGGTCAACGTCCAGGGCGACGAACCGCTGTTGCCGCCGGCGTTGATCGATCAGGTGGCCCAGCGCCTGGCGGATGATGATACGGCGGCCATGGCCACCCTGGCGGAGCCGATCCATGACGTGGAGACGCTCTTCAACCCCAATGTGGTCAAGGTGGTGCGGGACCTGAGCGGTGCCGCCCTCTATTTTTCCCGGGCGCCCCTGCCCTGGGATAGGGAGGCTTGGGATCGCGAGTCCCGCCCGGAGCGGCTGAGCAGCGACGCCTGGCTGCGCCATATCGGCCTCTATGCCTACCGTGCCCGCTTCCTGCGCGACTACCGCGACTGGCGGCCCACCCCCCTGGAGCAACTGGAACAGCTGGAACAGCTGCGTGCCCTCCAGCATGGCCGGCGTATCCTGGTGGCCCTGAGCCGGGAGCCCCATCCCGCCGGTGTCGATACCGCCGAGGACCTGGCGCGGGTACGGGCCCTGGTGGCAGGGCAGGGGGGGCAGGCGTGATGCGGGTGCTCTTCGTCTGTCTGGGTAATATCTGCCGCTCGCCCACCGCCGAGGGTGTCTTCCGCCAGCGGCTAGGGGCCGCGGGGCTCGCCGAGCGAGTCGACGTGGACTCCTGCGGCACTGCCGGTTGGCATATCGGCAAGGCACCGGATCCGCGTACCCGCGCCGCCGCGGCGACCCGTGGCTACGACCTCGCGGCGCTGCGCGCCCGTCAGCTGCATGACGACGATTTCCACGCCTTCGATTACCTGCTGGCCATGGATCACGCCAACCTGGCGGAACTGGAAGCACGCCGTCCCGCCGACTGCCGGGCCCACCTGGGGCTCTTCCTCGACTTCGCCGGGAGCCCCGGCCAGGCGGTACCCGACCCCTACTATGGCGGCGCCGAGGGCTTCGATCGTGTCCTCGACCTGGTGGAAGCCGCCGCCGATGGCCTGGTGGCGGAGCTCGAACGTCGCCTGGAGGCGCGTCCGTGAGCGAGGCCTCATATCCCGAGTTGCGCGGTGAGCATCCCCTCGACGGCCTGAATACCCTGGGACTGAGCGCCCGGGCGGCGCATTTCATGCGCCTGACCCGGGAGGCCGATCTGGCGCCGGCCCTGGCCCTGGCGGCGCAGCGGGGCTGGCCGGTGAGCCTGCTGGGCGGTGGCAGCAACCTGATCCTCGCCCCGTACCAGGACGGACTGGTGCTGCAGCCCGGCTTCAGTGACTGCGAGCTGACCCCGAGGGCCGACGGCAGCGTCGAGGTGCGGGTGGCGGCGGGGCATGACTGGCACGCCCTGGTGATGGCCATGGCCGTTCGCGGCCTCTGGGGCCTGGAGAACCTGGCGCTGATCCCGGGGCAGTGCGGCGCCGCGCCGATCCAGAATATCGGCGCCTACGGGGTCGAGTTGGCCGAGGTGCTGGAGGCGGTGGAGCTGCGTCACCTGGACGATGGTCGCGCCGAGACCCTGAGCGTCGAAGAGTGCGCCTTCGGCTATCGCGATAGCCTCTTCAAGGGCGAACTGGCCGGTCGGGTGATGATTACCCACCTGCGCTTGCGGCTCTCGACGCGTTCCCGGCCCCGGCTCGACTACGGCGACCTGGGGCAACGGGTCGGCAAGGCGCCCACCCCTAGGGACGTGGCCGAGGCAGTCTGCGCCATTCGCCGCGAGAAGCTGCCCGACCCCGGCGAGCTGGCCAATGCCGGGAGTTTCTTCAAGAACCCGCTGGTATCCGCGGCCCAGGCCGAGGCGTTGATCGATGACCATCCGGCGATGCCGCACTTCGCCCAGCCCGATGGGCGGGTCAAGCTGGCCGCCGGCTGGTTGATCGATCAGTGCGGCCTCAAGGGCTGGCGAGAGGGGCCCTTCGGCGTTCACGAGCGCCAGGCCCTGGTGCTGGTCCACCATGGCGGCGGCGATGCCCGGGGCCTGCTGGCCTTCGCCGAGCGGGTCGCCGAGCGGGTGCGGAGTCGCTTCGGAGTGGAGCTGGAGCGGGAGCCGCGGCTAATGGGGCGCTTCGACTGATCCCTGGTATTTTCGCGCCCTAACGACCGTGCCCTAACGACAAAGGCCCGTGGCAATCGCCACGGGCCTTTGTCGTTAGGCCTTGGTCAGGCCTTGGGTAAGAAGCCAAGAGGCCCCGCACGAGGCGGGGCCTGTGCCTTACTGGCCGTCTTCGGTCTGCTCCCGACGACGTTGCTCGCGGGGATCGTTATGCGCCCGACGGCGGCGGCGACGAGTTGGTGTGGCCTCGGCCTTGGCCGCTTGCTTGGCTTCGTCCTTAGCTTCGGCTTTGGCCTCGGGCTTGGCTTCGGCTTTGGCTTCTGGCTTGGCCTCTTGCTTCACCTCGGGCTTGGCTTCGGCTTTGGCCTCGGGCTTAGCTTCTGGCTTGGCCTCTTGCTTCACCTCGGGCTTGGTCTCGGCTTTTGCCTCGGGCTTGGCGTCCTGGGCCTTGGCTTCCGGC
>NZ_BJUK01000014.1 GCF_007989625.1 Bisbaumannia pacifica | reverse complement strand
CCTTGTCTGGCCATCGCTCGCCGACTTTTCGTGCAAAGCCTAAGCTCGACCGCGCTACCCGGTGTGGTGAGCCTGTCCATAAGCCGGTCGGGCCGCGTCGGTCCGGCGACGCGGGGCATGCCGGTCTTTCATGGTTGAAAAGGCTGTAAGTTAGGAGAAATGCATTTGAGAGTGCTGGCAAAGGCTTGAAAAACAGTTCGATTTGCCGTGATTACTGGCCATTGTGCGTTATCATTTTGGTCTCTTTTTCTCCCGTTCCAGCGAGGTAGCCATGAGCATCCAGCGTCACGACACCAAGACCCGTATGAGCCGCGCCGTCATCCATAATGGCGTCGCCTATCTGTGCGGCCAGGTGGCCGGCCCCGAGGCCCGCCAGGGCGATATCACCGCCCAGACCGAGAGCATGCTGGCCCGGGTCGATGCGCTGCTGGCCGAGATCGGCTCCGATCGCGAGCACCTGCTCGCCGCCACCATCTACCTCAAGGACGGCGCCGACGTCGCCGCCATGAACGCGGTCTGGGACGCCTGGGTGCCCGAGGGTCACGCCCCGGCGCGCGCCTGCCTCGTCGCCCCCATGCCCTCCGACGAGCTGAAGGTGGAGATCAGCGTCACCGCGGTGGTGAAGGGCTAAGGCTCGCCGCTTTCGCGCCTGCCGTAAGAAACGCCAAGGGCCCGCCATTCGGCGGGCCCTTGGCGTTTATGGGCGCTGCTCAGTAGCGCCAGTCGAGGCTCAACATGGCGTGGCGCGGGGCGCCGTAGAAGCCCTGGGCCCAGTAGAGGCTGGTCAGGTACTTCTCGTCGGTGACGTTGTTGAGGTTCAGGGTGGCGCTGAGGCGCTCGTTGAAGTCATAGCGGGCCATCAGGTCGACCAGGGCGTAGTCCTCCTGGCGGGTGATCACGCCGTTGCCCTGCTCGCGGTGGATATCCCCCTGCCAGCGCAGCCGGGCGCCGACGCTGGCCTGCTCCAGGAAGGGCAGGCGGTAGCGGCTCATGGCGCGCAGCATGTGCCTCGGCGCATGGGTGCGGGCGGCCTCGCCGTCGGCGTCCTCGATGGACAGCACGGTATAGCCGAGGCTGGCCTGCCAGCCGGGGGCGAGCTCCCCGGCCAGGGTCGCCTCCACGCCGCGGCTGGTCAGGCCATCGACGCCGCGATAGAAGGTATCGGCGCTGCCGGGGATGGTGCCGGCGGCCTCGGCCAGGTTGCTCTGCTCGATCTGGAAGAGCGCCAGGGAGGCGTCCAGGCGGCCATCGAAGAGCTCCGCCTTGAGGCCCGCCTCCAGGGCATCGCCTTCCACCGGGTCGAGGCGATCGCGGTTGCGGTCCACTTCGGTCTGGGGCCGGAAGATACGCGTATAGCTGGCGTAGAGGGAGAGCGCGTCGTTGAGGTCATAGACCGCCCCGGCATAGGGGGTCAGGATGCCGCGGTGGGAGGTGGTCTTGTCATCGCCGTAATTCTCGCCCTCGCCCTCGAAGTCGGCCAGGCGCAGGCCGCCCAGCAGCATCAGGCGGTCGCTGGCGCTCAGGCGCAGGGCGCCGTAGAGGGCGGTCTCCCGGTCGACCCAGTCGCTGCCCGCCACGCCGGCATCGAAGGCGGGCTCGGGGTAGTTGCCCTGCCACTCCTCCAGCGGCGGCAGCGGGTCGCCGATGCCTTGGCCGTAGTGGGAGACGTCCTGCAGGTGGGAGCGCGACCACTGGGCGCCCAGCACCGCCTCGTGCTCGCGTCCCCCCAGCTCGAAGCGCCCCCGGGCGGAGAGATCGGCGATCCACTGCTCGTTCTCCAGGTCATAGCGGCTGGGGTAGGCGAACAGGCCGCTGCCGGTGTCGCGATCCGGGGTGCCGTAGATATAGAAGAGCTTGGAATCGGACTCCCGCTGGATATGGGTCAGGGTGGCGCGCCCCTCCCAGCCGCCGGCGAACGCCTGGCTCAGCTCGATAAAGCTGTGCTGATCGCGATTGTTCCAGTAGGCCCAGTCGGCGGAGGTGCTGGTGGAGACGTCATAGTCGGTGGGGCTGCCGTCGCTGTAGTAGAGCGGCAGGGCGCCCCATAGGGGGCTGTCGGTGTCGTTGCGCTGCCAGCTATGGCCCGCGGTCAGTTGGGTGGTGTCGCCGAGGTCCGCCTCGATGACCCCGTAGAGCACGCGGCGGCTGCGCTGCATGCGGTCCAGGTAGGAGTCCTTCTCCTCGCCGGCGGCGACGAAGCGGCCGCGTACGCGACCCGCCGCGTCCAGGGGGCCGGCCAGGTCGACCTCCAGGCGGCGCTGGTCCCAACGGCCCAGGGTGGTACCCAGGCTGGCCTGGGGCGTGGCGGTGGGCCGCTTGCGTACGAAGTTGATCGTGGCCGCCGGGTTGCCGGTGCCGCTGAGCAGGCCGTTGGCGCCGCGCAGCACCTCGACCCGGTCATAGATATAGGTATCCAGGTCGCCCTGGACGTTGTCGTAGACGAAGGGCATGCCCTGGCCGTCGACCTGGAAGTTGGTGATATCGAAGCCGCGGGCGGTGTAGTAGGTGCGGTCGGTCTCGACCCGCTCCACGCCGATGCCGGGGGTGCTCTCCAGGACGTCGTTGACGCTGTCCAGGTTGAAGTCGTCGATCTGCGCCCGGGTCACCACCGACACCGACTGGGGCGTCTCCCGGGGCGTCAGGGAGAGGCCCAGGGCCGTATCGGTGGCGGGGGCCTGATAGCGCTCGCTGCCCTCGGTGACCACGGCGATCGCCTCGGCCTCCACGGTGACGGCGTCCAGGGTGATATTGGCTTCCTCGGCGAGCAGCGGGCCGGCCGGCAGGAGCAGGGCAAGGCCCAGGGCCCGGCGCAGCGCCAGGCGCAGGGGATGCGGAGCGAAAGCGGGAGTGCGGGGAGTCATGGGTGTCTCTTGTTGGCGGTTTCTGCATGTTCTTGCATGGGATGCGTCGACGAGACGGGAGGGCTCGGCGACGATGCAGATGATAATGTTTGTTATTTTTATTAACAACCGAACTTGAGACGAATTTCGATGTCACTGGAGAGGCGTCACTGAATCGGGTGCCGGGCCAGGCGAGGGCACGGCGCCCGATTCCAAGCGATGGGACAGAAGAGGGGCGCTAGAGCCGGCGCAGCCGCCAGATAAAGTAGCTGCCGCCGATCAGCGAGGCGACGATGCCGGCGGGGATCTCGTCGGGGAACAGCAGCTGGCGACCCAGCCAGTCGGCCAACACCATCAGCAGGGCGCCCAGCAGGGCGGCGCCGACGAGTTGGCCGCGGGCCCGGGCGAAGCCCAGCAAGCGCGCCAGGTGCGGGGCCAGCAGGCCGACGAAGGAGAGCGGCCCCACCACCAGGGTGGCGCAGGCGGTGAGCAGGGCCACCAGCAGCAGCAGCGACAGCCGCGCCCGGTTGAGGCGGATGCCCAGGGCCTGGCTGCTGGCCGCACCCAGCGGCAGGATGTCCAGCCAGCGGGCGAAGGGCAGGGTCGCCAGGCCGAGGAGCAGGGCCAGGAACGATACCGCCAGGGCGCTGCCCGCATCGACGTAATAGGTGGAGCCGGAGAGCCAGGCGAGGATCAACTGACCGCGGGGATCGCCGCCGGCCAGTACCATGGCGCGTACCGCATCGAAGAGGGCGGTGATGGCCACCCCGGTCAGCAGCAGCCGCTCCGGGCGCAGGCCGCCGCGGCGGTTGATGCCCACCAGCACCGCCAGGCTGGCCAGGGCCCCCAGGGTGCCCGCCGCCACCAGGGCCAGGTTGCCCGGCGCCGGCAGCAGGAAGATCGCCGCCATCAGCGCCATGGCGCTGCCGCCGCTGATGCCCAGCAGCTCGGGGCTGGCCATGGGATTGGCGGTCAGCCGCTGCAGCAGGGTGCCGGCCAGGGCCAGCAGCACGCCGCTGGCGGCGGCCGCCGCCAGCCGCGGCAGGCGCCACTCCAGCACGTCCCAGCGGGTCAGCCACTGCCAGCCCTGGGCACCCTGGCCCCAGCACAGGGCGACCACCAGGGCAACGACCAGCGCCAGGGCGAGCCCGCCGGCCAGCCGCGCCGGGGCGGGATGGCGGGGGCCGAGCCCCGGCGCGGCCGTGGGTGGGGCGTTGTCGCCGAGGCGCAGCCGCGGGATCAGCCACAGCAGCAGGGGCGCGCCGAGGGCGGCGGTGGCGGCGCCGGTGGGAATCAGGGTCGGTAGCCAAGGCCCGGCGCCCTGCAGCAGCAAATCGGTGGTGGCCAGTAGCAGGGCGCCGAGCAGGGTGGCGGCCAGCAGCCGGGCGGCCAGGCCGCGGACCCCGGCCAGGCGCACCAGGTTGGGCGCCGCCAGGCCGATGAAACCGACGATGCCCACCACGCTGATCACGCTGGCGGTGAGGAAGATGGCCAGCCCCAGGGCGGCCAGGCGCAGGTGCTTGAGGGAGACCCCCAGGCTGGTGGCGCTGGCGTCATCCAGCTCCAGCAGGCGCAGCGGGCGCAGCAGCGCCAGGGCGGCCAGCAGGCCCAGGGCCAGGCGCGGGGCCAGGAAGGCGGCATCGCCCCAGCCGTCTTGGGCCAGGGCGCCGGCGCCCCAGATCAGCAGCCCCTTGAGCTCCTCCTGGTGGAAGAGCAGCAGCACCAGGGCCAGGGCGCCGACGTAGAGGTTGACCACCAGACCCGCCAGCACCACCACCAGCGGCGCCAGGCGCCGGCGCCAGGCCAGGGCCATGACCAGTCCCATGGCCAGGGCGCCGCCGGCCAGGGCCACCCATTCCCGGCCCAGCACCAGCAGGCCCGGGGCCATTAGCGAGGCGGCCATCAGCGCCAGGTTGGCGCCGCTGGCCACGCCCAGGGTGGTGGGGGCGGCCAGGGGATTGCGCAGCACCTGCTGCATCAGTACCCCGGCCAGGGCCAGGCCGCCGCCGGCCAGCAGTGCCATGGCCAGGCGCGGCCACCAGGCGTAGTGCAGCACCAGGCTGGCGGTATCGCCCGGGGTGACCGCGAACAGCGCCCGCCAGGCCGCGGCGGCCCCGCCTTGCCCGGCGAGGGTGACCAGGGCCAGGCCCAGCATCAGCAGGCCCAGCAGGACGAGCCCCAGCCAGGGAGCCAGGCGTGCTCCCGCGGCGCGACGAGCGAGGGTCGAAGAGGGGGTCATGGCTGGCTCTCCAGGGCACTGACCAGGAGTTCGGCGAAGCGCACCGCCGAGGGCAGGGCGCCGAAGCTCCACACCGGTGGCAGGGTGATCACCCGGTCGGCGCTAACGCTGGGCTGGTGTTTCCAGAGGCCGCTATCGGCGAGTCGTGCCTCGACGCCCCGGGGGTAGGGTTCCACCACCACCAGGCGCGCCTCGAGGGTGGCCAGCTCCTCCAGGCTCGCCAGGCTGAAGCCCCAAGCAGTGGTGGGGCGCGTCCAGGCGTTCTCCAGGCCCAGGCGCTCCAGCACCGCCTGGAAGAGGCCATTGGCGCCGAACACCCGCACATGGCGGGCGTCCATGAATTGCACGATCAGCAGCGGTTCATTGGCCTCGGGCAGGCCCTCGCGCAGCTCGGCCAGGCGCGCCTCGCTGACGTCGATCAGTGTCTCGCCGGCGGCGGGGTCCTCGACCCGCGCCGCCAGTTCTCGGGTCAGGGCCAGCAGCTGCGGCCAGGTGGCCTCGCCGGGGGCATAGAGGGCCAGCTCGCTGACCGGGGCGATGCGCTCGAGGCGCGGCCTCAGGTTGGCGAACATCGGCGAGATCAGGATGCCCTCCGGGGCCAGGGCGGCCAGCCGCTCCAGGTTGGGCTGGCTGCGCAGGCCCAGGTCGATCACCGAGTCGGGCAGCGCCGGCTCGCCCACCCAGGCGTGGTAGGCCGCCACCTGGCCCACCGCCACCGGGGGATGGCCCAGGGCCACCAGGGTCTCGGCCAGGGTCCAGTCGAGGCTGGCCAGGCGAGGCGCATCGCCTTCCGCTTGGGCGAGGGGGGCGGTGAAGGGCGTGGCGAGCAGCAGGGTTAGGGCGGCCAGGCGCGCCAGGTGGCGGACTCGCAGCATGGCCTAGGGCACCACCGCCATGGGGTGGGCCCCGCTGGGGTGCGGCACCACCCGCAGCGGCAGGCCGTAGATCGCCTCCAGGGTGGCGTCGTTCATCAGTGTCCCGGGCTCGCCCTGGGCCAGCAGGCGGCCGCCGTGCAGGGCCACCAGGCGGTCGCAGTAGCGGGCCGCCAGGTTGATGTCGTGGAGGACGATGATCACCCCCAGGCCCAGCTCGCCACAGAGACGGCGGATCAGCTCCAGCACCTCCACCTGGTGGGCGATATCCAGGGCCGCCAGGGGTTCGTCGAGGAGCAGGAAGCCGCTGCCCTGGGCCAGCAGCATGGCCAGCCAGAGGCGCTGGCGCTCGCCGCCGGAGAGGGTGTCCACCAGGCGGTCGGCGAAGCGCTCGGTATGGGTCAGCGCCAGGGCGCGCTCGATGGCGGCCTCGTCCTCGGCACCGTGGCGGCCCAGCAGGCCGTGCCAGGGGTAGCGGCCGAAGGCCACCAGCTCGCGCCCGGTGAGGCTGTCGGTGGTCGGCAGGTGCTGGGGCAGGTAGGCGACCCGGCGGGCGAACTCGCGCTGACCCCAGGCGGCGAGGGGCCGGCCGTCGAGGCATACCTCGCCGCCGCTCGCCGGCTGCTGGCGGGCCAGCAGCTTGAGCAGGGTCGACTTGCCGGAGCCGTTATGGCCGATCAGGCCATGCACCTTACCCTCCTCGAGGCACAGCTCGGTGGGCTGGAGCAGGCGCTTGCCGTCCACTGCGAAGGTGGCGGCGCGGGTCTCGAACATGGCGATTCTCCCGGCGGGGCGAGTCAATATCGGTTGCGAAGGTTAAGTCAAACAAGAAGCTTTATCAATCATGTTGGCGTGGTGTCGCCGGGGGAAATCCTCTACCCTTGGCGGGCTATCGAGAAAGGAAGTCGTCATGTCCCATACCTCCAGTTTGCATGCCCTGGGGCGCCTGCTGCGCTATGCCCGGGGCTATCGCCGTCGCATCATCGCGGCCACCGCCTGTTCCATCATCAACAAGCTCTTCGATATCGCCCCGGAGATCCTGATCGGGGTGGCCATCGACGTGGTGGTCAACCAGGAGCGCAGTTTCGTGGCGCGCCTCGGCTTCGAGACCCCCCAGGAGCAGATCATGATGCTCGGGGTGCTGACCTTCGTGATCTGGGCCGGCGAGTCGCTCTTCGAGTACCTCTTCCAGATTCTCTGGCGCAACCTGGCCCAGCGGCTGCAGGCCGACCTGCGCCAGGACGCCTACGAGCACGCCCAGCGCCTGGACATGGCCTACTTCGAGTCGCAGAGCTCGGGGCAGCTCGTCGCCACCATGAACGACGACGTCAATCAGCTGGAGCGCTTCCTGGATGGCGGCGCCAACGCCATGATCCAGGTGGGGGTCACCGTGGTGGCGGTGGGCGCGGTGTTCTTCGTGCTCTCGCCGCTGATCGCCCTGCTCGCCTTCACCCCGATCCCGCTGATCATCTGGGGCGCCTTCTTCTTTCAGCGCAAGGCGGGGCCCCGCTATGCCGAGGTGCGCGAGAAGGTGGGCGACCTGGCCAGCCGGTTGAGCAACAACCTGGCGGGCATCGCCACCATCAAGAGCTTCACCAGCGAGGCCCGGGAGGCCGAGCGGCTGCGCCAGGCCAGCGAGGCCTATGTGGAGGCCAACCGCCGCGCCATCCGCCTCAGCTCGGCCTTTATTCCGGTGATCCGCATGGCGATTCTCACCGGCTTCCTGGCCACCTTTACCGTGGGCGGCATGATGGCCCTGCGCGGCGATCTCAACGTCGGCGCCTACGGGGTGCTGGTGTTCCTCACCCAGCGCCTGCTGTGGCCGCTGACCGGCCTGGCCCAGGTGATTGACCTCTTCGAGCGGGCCATGGCCAGTACCCGGCGCATCCTCGACCTGCTGGCGGTGCCGATCACCGTCAAGGACAGCGGCGAGGCGGCGCTGCCGACGCCGGTACGCGGCGCGGTGCGCTTCGAGGGGGTGAGCTTCCGCTACGCCAACAGCGAGGTGGGCGTGGAGGGCATCGACCTGGCGGTGCCGACGGGGCACACCCTGGCCCTGGTGGGGGCCACCGGTTCCGGCAAGTCGACCCTGATCAAGCTGCTGCTGCGCTTCTACGACCCCGCCGCCGGCCGGGTGCTGATCGACGACCGGCCCATCGAGGCGCTGAGCCTGGCCTCCCTGCGCGGCGCCATCGGCCTGGTCAGCCAGGACGTCTACCTGTTCGAGGGCTCGATCCGCGACAATATCGCCTACGGCAGGCCGGACGCTTCGGAGGACGAGATCATCGAGGCGGCCAAGGTCGCCGAGGCCTGGGAGTTTATCCGGACCCTGCCCCGGGGGCTCGACACCCCGGTGGGCGAGCGCGGCGTGCGCCTCTCCGGCGGCCAGCGCCAGCGCCTGTCGCTGGCCCGGGCGCTGCTCAAGGACCCGCCGATCCTGGTGCTGGACGAGGCCACCAGTGCCGTTGACAACGAGACCGAGGCGGCCATCCAGCGCTCCCTGCGCAAGATCGCCCACGGCCGCACCGTGATCATGATCGCCCACCGCCTCTCGACCATCGTGCATGCCGACCGAATCGCCGTGATCGAGGCCGGCCGGGTGGTGGAGCAGGGCAACCACGCCGAGCTGCTGGCCGCCGAGGGGCGCTATGCCGCCCAGTGGCGGGTGCAGACCGGCAGCGCCGAAGCGGATGCCCTCTCGGTGTTCTGACGCCACCGGGTGGCTTCCCACGAAACGCATAACGGCGGCCCTCGGGCCGCCGTTTTGTGTGCTGGGCACGACTCAGAAGCGGTAGTTGAGGGTCGCGGTAACGCTGCGCTCGGCGCCGAAGTAGCAGAAGTTCAGGTCGTAGCAGGAGGCCACGTACTCCTCATCCAGCAGGTTGCCGACGTTGAGGCGCGCGCTCATGCCGTCGAGGCCCAGGCGGCTCAGGTTATAGCCCAGGGTGGCGTCGACCAGGGTGTAGTCCGGGACCATCTCGGTGTTGGCGTCGTCGGCGTGGATATCGGCGTGGTAGCGCACGCCGAGCCCCGCATCCAGGCCGGCCAGGGCGCCGGACTGGACGGCGTAGTTGCCCCAGACCGCCAGCTGGTGGCGCGGCACCTGGTTGTCGTGGTTGCCTTCGTTGGCGTCGCCGGTCTGCTCCAGGGTGACGTCGGTGTAGCTGTAGGCGGCCTGCACCGAGAGGGCCTCGGTCAACTGGTGATGCGCCTCCAGCTCGACGCCCCGGGACTGGATCTCGCCGGTGGCGCGATAGAAGGTCTCGTTGGGCAGCTTGGCGGAGACGTTCTCCTGGGTGATATCGAACAGCGCGAGGCTGTAGCGGTTACGCGTCCCGGGGGGCTGATACTTCAGTCCCAGCTCGACCTGTTCGCCCTCGGTGGGGGCCAGCAGGTCGCCGTTCTGGTCGGTGGTGCTGTTGGGGCTGAAGGAGGTGGAGTAGCTGGCGTAGGGCGCCAGGCCGTTGTCGAACGCATAGAGCAGGCCGGCACGGCCGCTGACCTGGGTGTCGTCCAGCTCGCTCGCCGTGCCGCTCAGCGGGTCGCGATTGCTGATATCCACCCAGTCGTGGCGCAGGCCGAGGTTGGCGTGCCAGTTGCCGAAGGCCAGCTGATCCTGCAGGTAGAGGCCGGTCTGCTCCAGCTCGCGATGCTGGCGCGTCTCGGGGTACAGGGTGCTGGGGCCGGCGCCGTACTGGGGATCGAAGGCGTCGATGGCGGGGAAGGCCCCGGAGGTCCAGAGCACCTCGTTGTCGCGCTGTTGGTAGTCCAGGCCCAGCAGTAGGGTGTGATCCACGCCGCCGGTGGCCAGGCGCGCCTCCAGCTGGTTATCCACGGTCAGGGCATCGAGGGACTCGTCGCCGCCGGAGAAGTAGCGGTTGAGCTCGGTGGGCGAGGCCCATCCGAAGGCGTAGACCTGGGCCAGCTCGACATCGACTTCCGTGTAGCGCAGCCGCTGGCGGGCGCTCAGGGCGTCGCTGAAGCGATGCTCGAACTCGTAGCCGACCATGGTCTGGTCGCGCTCGAATTTCTCGAAGGCCTCCTCGCCCTCGAAGAAATTGTTGGAGATGCGCCGGCCGTTGCGGTCCACCACCGTGCCCTCGAAGGGCAGGCCGGAGTGGGAGCCGCCCTCCGGGTCGCGGTGCAGGTAGGCGTGCAGGGCCAGGCTGGTGGCATCACCGATGTCCCAGGTGAGTTGCGGGGCGAAGGCGTAGCGTTCCTCCTCCAGCGGACCGAACTGGGTGTCGGCGGCATCCGCCAGGCCGGTGAGGCGGAAGGCCAGGCGGCGCTCGGCGTCCAGCGGGCCGGTGACGTCGAAGGCGGCGCCGCGCTGGGCGTTGTTGCCCAGGCGCAGGCGCAGCTCGCCGCCGGACTCGAATTCCGGGCGGCGGCTGGTCTGGGCCACCAGGCCGCCGGGGGAGGCGCGGCCATAGAGCACCGAGGCGGGGCCCTTGACCACCTCGAAGCGCTCCAGGAACCAGGGATCGATCACCAGGGAGCTGAAGGAGCCGCCGTCGCTCATCACCTTGAGGCCGTCGAGGAAGGTGTTGTTGATGCTGCCGTCGGCGAAGCCGCGCAGCACCAGGTAGTCGTAGCGGTTGGAGGCGCCGATCTGGTTGGTGAAGACGCCGGGGGTATAGTCGGCGGCGCGCTGGACGCTCTCGGCGCCACGGGTTTCCCAATCTTCGCGCTCGACCAGCGAGACCGCCTGGGGCGTCTCGATAAAGGGCGTCTCGGTCTTGGTGGCGGCGCTGGCGGTGACCGTCAGGGTCTCCAGGGCCTGCTGGGGTTCATCGGCAAGCAGCGGCGTGGACAGCGGGGCGGAGGCCAGGGCGACGGCGAGCGTCAGGCGATGCAGAGGGGGCATGGATCACTCTCGGGCTGGTTGCTTTGAAAGTGAGAATTGTTCCACTTTTTCGCCCCGGTGAGTTATGCGCCCCATGCAAGCGGTTATGGGCGGGCGTCAGCCTGGCTCAGTGGCGGGAACTCGCCAGGCTGCCCGGCGACACGCCATAGGCGCGGCGGAAGGCGGTGATGAAATTGCTGGCATGGCGGTAGCCGCTCAGGTGGGCGGCCTGCTGGACGCTATGCCCGCCGAGCAGCAACTCCCGGGCCCGAGCCAGGCGCCGGCGCCGCAGGTAGTCGATGGGCGAGCAGCCGTAGGCGGCCTTGAAGCGACGCACCAGGGTGCTGGGGCTCATGGCGGCGCGCGCCGCCAGGGCCTCCAGGCGATGCTCGCGCTCGGGGGCCTCTTCCAGCAGGTGGCGCACCGCCTCCAGGCGCCGGCCGGGCGAGGCCGTGGGGGCCGTCGTCTGGGGGGTGTCCCGGACGGGGGACGCCAGGCCCCGGGCCAGCAGCTGCAGCGCCAGCCCCTGGAACAGCAGCCGGCGGGGCTGGCCGGTCAGCTCGCAGCGATAGCCCTGCTCCAGGGTCAGGCTCAGGGCGTTGGGCAGCGACCAGGCGCGCGGTGCCTGGGTCGGCAGGGCCTCGCCGCACCACTGGTGCATGGCCGCCTCGTCCAGGGCCAGGCTCAGGGTGCGCAGGCGCTGGCCGGCGGGCTGGTGGGCGCTGAGGATCTGCCGCTCGTCGAGGCGCAGGGTAAAGGCCTCCCCGGCGGTCAGCCAGCGCTCCGCCTCCAGGGTGCCCAGGCGCACCCGGCCCTCCATCACCACCACGATCAGCAGCGCCGCCTGGCCGCGGGAGCGGGACGCATAGGGCTGGACCACCTCCAGGTCGGAGAGCACCAGCTCGGCCCCCGCCGTCAGGGCGAGGGTCTCCACCCGCCCCTGGGCGATGGGCAACCGGGCGGCGCGCTCCGGCTGGGGAGGCGCCGCCGGGAAGCGGTAGTCGATGCGGTAGCGGCGACCGTAGCCGAGAAAATCCGCGACGGTATGGCGCCGGGTCGTCGTCATGGCCTCGTCCTCCTCCGCTTAGCGGCGCGCGTTGCCGCGTTCCAGCGGGCAGTTGCCGCAGTAGCCGAGCTCGGGGATCAGGTAGCGGATGCAGCACAGGCGGCGGCGCCGCTCGGGCTCGCCCCCGGCGGCATCGGCCAGGTAGCGCACCGGCTGGAAGAGCGGGTTGCGGCGTCCGTCCGGGAGCTGGCGGGCCGCCAGCAGCTCCCGGGCCGGCTCGGCCGCCCCGGGGCTGGCCATGGGATGCGCCTCCAGGGACTCGGCGAAGTACTCGAAGTAGTTGCCGGCGTTGCTCCAGAACACCTTGGGGGAGGCCCCGGAGTGGGCGGCCAGGGCGGCGATCAGCGGCGTGAGATGAGCGTCGGTCAGCGTCGCGAAGCGCAGGAAGGGGTCCTGGGTGGCCAGGGGCGTGCCGTCATGGGCCAGCCACAGGCGCCGGGTCTGGCCCTCGGCGGCGAGCTCCAGGTGCAGCTCGTCGAGCCCCAGGGGCAGGTCGCGCTCCAGCAGCAGGTTGGCGGCCAGCCCCGCCGAGATCACCGCGCTGAGATGCCACTTCGACCAGAGCGAGGTCACCGCGCGGCGGTCGCCCCGGTCGTACTGGTGGGAGAAGTGATCCAGCCGGGCCGCCAGCCGCCCGGGCTCGAGCAGCTCCCGAGCGGCCAGGGCGGAGGGAGGCGGCTCGCCCAGCCCCGGTGACATCAGGGCGGCCATGGGGCCGGCGTAGAGCGCCTCCAGGGGACTGGGCATGGCGACCTCAGTACTCCAGCGACCAGGTGAGGGTGTAGGTGCGCCCGCGGCCCTGGTAGTCGTAGAGGTACTCCGGCCCGTAGTAGGGGGAGTAGAACATGGCGGCGCGCTGGCCCCAGACCGTGGAGTACTGCTCGTCCAGCAGGTTCTGCACGCCGAGGCTGAAGCGACCCAGGTCGGTACGCTGTCCCAGGGTCAGGTCCAGGGTGGTGAAGCCGTCGATGCGGCGGTCGGCGTCGTCCTCCAGGTCGAAGGCGTGATTGGCCTGTAGGCGCGCCGAGCGCTGGAAGTCGGACCAGCCGACGAAGGCGGTGGCGGCGGACACTGAGGCGTAGCGGGCGTCGCGTTTTTCCCACTCGCCCGCGGCACTGCGCTGCTCGGAGCGCGTCAGGTGCAGGGTGCCGCCGGCCTCCAGGCCGTGATCGAAGTAGCGGGTCACGGCGCCTTCCAGGCCATAGTCGCGCTTGTCTTGATCCACCACGACCACGCTCAGGTCCGTGTCGTTCTCCACGGCCCTGTCGGACCAGGAGTAGTAGGCCGCCGCCTGGGCCATCCAGTCGCCGCCCTGGTAGCGCCAGCCCAGTTCGATCTGATCGGTCTCGATGGCGGAAAGCGGGTTCTCGGCGACACTGACGCTGGCGCTCTTGCCGTAATACTTGGCCGGGTCCGGGAGCTCGAAGCCCTGACTATAGCGCAGCCAGCTCTGATGGCCGTTGCCGAAGTCGTAGAGGGCGCTGGCATTGAAGAGGGTGGCATCGTAGTCGTTCTCGCCGCCGGGGATGCCGCGGAAATCGTCCACCGCCACGTCCATGCGCTGGTGGCGCAGACCGGCGGAGAGCTGCAGGGCCTCGGTCAGTTGCCAGTCGCCCTGGGCGAAGGCCGAGGTGGTATCGATCTCATACCCCGGGTAGCGCGGCTCGACGCGGGCCGCCGACTGCACCAGGCCGCCGCTGGCGTCGGTGGCGCCCTGGCTGAAGATCATCTGGTTGGCATCGAAGTTCTCGCGATCCAGATCCAGGCCATAACGCAGCGAGAGTGACTCGCCAAGCTCGGCATCGAATAGCGCCTTGAGGCCGGAGAGCCGGGTGTTCTGCTGGGAGGCGCGGAACTCGTAGGCGTTGGGGGCGCTCCAGTGGGGATCCGGATAGGGGAAGGCCTGGAAGTTGGCGTCTTCCTCGCGGTGGAAGGCCTGCAGGTAGAAGTCCTGCCCCAGCAGGTCGCCATGGTGGTACTGCAGATTGAGCAGGCGGCGGTCGGTGGTCGGGTCGCGGTCCGAGCGGTAGCCGTCACGGATCTCGGCGTCGTTCAGGTCGGGGCTGGCCGCGTCCAGGTTGGGGAAGTAGACGCCACGTTCGCCCTCGAAGCCGGAGCGATAGAGCTGGGCGGTGATATCCAGGCGCTGGTTCGCCGCCAGGTCGACGCCCAGGTTGCCGAGGATATCGATGCTGCGGTTGTCCTGCAGGTCGGTCTGGGCGATATCCGGGAAGATCTCCTCGCCGGCGCCATCGAAGTGGCGGCCGTTGTCCTGGTAGGCGACCCCCAGGTAGCCCTGGACCCGATCGTTGCCGGCGCTGACCGACTGGGCGAGGCGGAAGTCGCGGTCGTCGCTGCGGTTGAAGCCGGTGGTGACGCCGGCCTCGCTGCGCCCCCGGGGGGCACCGGACTCGCCGTGGCGGGTGACGATATTGATGATGCCGCCGGTGGCGCCGCCGCCGTAGAGGCTACTGGCGCCGGAGAGCACCTCCACCCGCTCGATATTGAAGGGGTCGATGCTATCGAACTGCCGTGACAGGCCCCGCGAGCCATTCAGCGAAACGCCGTCGATCAGTACCTGGACGCTGCGTCCACGCAGGTTCTGGCCATAGTTGGTGCGGCCCTGGGGCGCCAGGTCGAGGCCTGGCACCAGGCGGCCCAGGGCGGTCTTGAAGTCGGCGCCGCCCTCGATCTGCTGCTGCAGTTCCTGCTGCTCGACGATCCATACTGCCCCGGGAATCTGGCTGATCTGGGTCGGCGTGCGCGAGCCCACTACCACCAGGGTCTCCTGGGTTTCCGTCTGCTGGGCCTGCAAGGCGAACGGGGTAGCACCGGTGGCGATGGCCAGGCCGAGGGTCAGCGTCTTCTTCATGGGGGATCCTGTCGACGGGGCCGGGACCCTGTGTCCCGGAGACGAAATCGTAAGCCGTCTAAGGATACCAATCTCAAGCAAAAACTCAATGATAGGTATTATTATTTATTTCTGGTTGTGGCGGTTCCGGAAGTCGTCAGGACGGCGTACGAAGGCGCCTGGCCCGGTCGCTTCACGCTCGGTGGCTGTACTAGGCTAGGCGTGCCAGCCACCAATGCGGAGTCTTCCATGGCCCATGCCCGTATCGTTCAGCAAGGTACCATTCACTGCTTTCCCGCCGGCCTGCGCGACGACCGGGGGCGGCTCGTCAATGCCGAGATTTCCGCGGTGCTCTACGACGGCGAGCGCTTGGTGATGGCCAGCGACAAGCCGATCCCCGGTGAGTCGCGTTCCGCCATCTTCGCCCTGCCCCTGCGTCCGGAGGGGCCCGATGATAGCCGGCTGGACTACTTCACCGCGCCCTTGCTCAAGCAGGCGATCAAGTACGAGGACCTGGCCCTGACCACCGATGGTCGCTACGTGCTGGCCACCACCGGCTTCGATCGCATCGATGACGAGAGTCACGCCCTCAACGACTACAATCACCTGCTGATCTGGCCCCTGGGCCGGCCCGACGACGCCCAGGTGGTGGACCCCGACCCGCGTGACGGGGTCGAAGGCTCGTTGGAGTTGCGGCGCAAGCTGGACGCGGCCATCGGCTTTCCCTACTACAAGATCGAGGGGCTCGCCGCGGTGCCCGGCGAGCATGGCGATGGCCTGCTGCTGCTCGGGGTGCGCGAGCAGGGCACCGCCCACGACGACTTCCACTATGTCAGCCGCATCATCGGCGCCCACTACCAACTCACCGATGGCGGCAACCTCGAGTTTATCGACGAACTGCGCGACCACTACGCCTTCACGCCCCACGAACACCAAGGCGTGCGCTTCGAGTGCGGCCTCTCCAGCCTGGAGTATGACCCCTACCATGCGCGCCTCTACCTGCTGACCAGCTTCGAGGTCGAGCGGGGCGGCGAGGCGCATATCGGCGGCTACCTCTGGGAGATCGGCCTGGAGGCCTTTCGCACCGGCGAGCCCCCGCGCCTGGTCACCACCCCGGTGGGCTTGCCCCTGGAGTTCGAGCACAAGGCCGAGGGCCTGGCGGTGCTCGACCGCGAGCGCCTCTTCGTCGCCTACGACAACGACCGCGACTATGCCCTGGGCAGCATCGACGAACGCGACGAACGCCACGCCTGCGAAGCGCCATACTCCATCCTGCACCTGGAGTAAGGCGAAGGCCGCAAGGCGCTGTCGGAAAGGTCGGCGAGTCCCAGGGGGCTGACTAACGGTCGATCAGTAGGGCATCCAGGCTCACCGGCACCTCGTCGCCGATCTGCTCATAGCCGAGCATCAGCAGCACCCCGCGCAGGGTCGGGTTGGCCATCAGCTCCTGGCCATCGAGTACCAGGCGCTCGGCGGCGGTGACACGGATGGTGGCGCCATCCAGGCGCGAGAAGCGCAGCGGCACCGGCGTCTGGTGGTGACGACCATTGGCCTCCACCCTCATGGTCAGGGTCTCGACCCGGGAGTCACCCACCGCCAGGCTATCCAGGCGCTGTGGCGCCAGCTGGGTGGTCAGGGTGGCCAGGGGCCGGTCGGTAAAGCCCGACAGCCAGGGCGGTAGCGGGCCCAGGCGATCCAGCACATCGGCCTGGGCCAGGCGCAGCGGCAGCCGCAGCCGCCCCTCGGCATCGATGTCGCCATGCAGGTCGCGGATTTGGTGGGTATGGGGTGAGGGGCCCTCGGGCGTGATGGCGATCACCGTCGCTTCCACCCGGGAGCGCTCCCCATCCAGCTGCCAGGCGGCTTGGGCGGGTAAGGTGGAGAGGGCGAGCAACGACAGCAACAGGCTGGGCAGGGCGGCCTTGATGGTGGGTGCTTTTATCATGGGGACTCTCTATGGCGGGCTCTCGACGCGTCCAGCACAGACCCGCGGGAGCGCGGAAAGTGCCGCCACCCCACGAAACCGGCCCGCCTCCCGCTCCGGGCTGGCCTCGCTAATCGGCATTCGCTATCATACGCCCGCGCTGCCAAGCGCCCCTCCCGCGATGGGCCTATAGCTCAGTTGGTTAGAGCAGGGGACTCATAATCCCTTGGTCGCTGGTTCGAGTCCAGCTGGGCCCACCATTCAAATCAGCTACTTAAGAATTTTCTTTGGTGAGTCCCATAGTCCAAGGGTACAGTTTCGGTACAGTGCCGATCCTTCAGCCCCCTGGAGTTTTTCATGGCCACCATCGTCAAGACCCCCTCTGGTAGTTGGAAAGCCGTCATCCGCAAGACCGGCTGGCCCACCGCCGCCAAGACCTTCCGCACCAAGCGAGACGCCCAGGACTGGGCACGCCGCACCGAAGATGAAATGGTGCGTGGTGTCTATATCCAGCGCAGTGCCTCGGAGCGCATGACGCTCGAAGCCGCGCTCAAACGTTACCTGGCCGACGTTACCCCTACCAAGAAGCCCAGCACCCAGAAAAGCGAGCAGCACAAAGCGCGCAAGCTGATCGAGCACCTGGGCAAGTATTCCCTTGCGGCCCTGACGCCGGAGCTGATCGCCAATTTCCGTGACACCCGCCTGAACAGCATTGGTCATCGTGGCCAGCCTATCAGTCCCAATACCGTGCGCCTGGAGCTCGCCCTGCTCGGCCACCTCTACACCGTGGCCATCCAGGAATGGGGCCTCGGCCTGACCTACAACCCTGTCCAGAACATCCGCAAGCCCAGCCCGGGGGAAGGGCGCGACCGGCGCCTGAGCGCTGACGAGGAGAAGCGCCTGTTCGCCGTGCTACGGCAGCACAGCAACCCCATGCTGGCCTGGATCGCCAGAATCGCCCTGGAGACGGGCATGCGCTCGTCTGAGATCCTGACCCTCACTCGCTCCCAGGTCGACGTGAAACGCCGCGTGGTGCGCCTCACGGACACCAAAAACAACGAAGCTCGCCTGGTGCCGCTGACCCAGGCCGCTACCGAGGTATTCAAGCAAGCGCTGAACAACCCGGTGCGTCCGCTCGACTGTGATCTGGTGTTCTTTGGTGAGCCTGGCAGGGACGGCAAGCGCGGTCCTTACGCCTATACCAAGCTCTGGAACCAGGCGAAGAAGCAGGCCGGACTCGACGACTTCCGCTTCCACGATCTACGCCATGAGGCCGTCAGCCGTCTAGTTGAGGCGGGTTTATCCGATCAGGAGGTCGCCGCGATCAGCGGTCACAAGTCCATGCAGATGCTGAGGCGGTATACGCATCTGAGGGCGGAAGACCTGGTTACCAAGCTGGATAAACTCCAGCGTTTGTCATGATGCTGGTTTGGCACGGTAGTAATAGTGATCCTATTACTATTGCTGCCGTGCCATGAATCGTTGTCGCTTGGCAGAGCGAGCAAAAAATCGGTGGTTACTGATGGGTGGTTAGTCTTTGCTATGTTTCAGGCTTTCCAGCTCCTGGCCTAACGCAATATCTGCCCAAGTGCTAAAGTACCCTCGAAGCTTGAATAGTGACTTTGAAACAGCCTGGGGGGAAATGCCAAGCTTGTCTGCTATCTTTTTCTGCGAAAAACCAGCCGCGTAAAGCTTGAGTATCTTGACTCTTCTTTCGGTGAGCTTGGCATGTGCGAGTGCGTAAGCCTTCTTGCGTATGGCTTCCTGCTGTTTTAGATCGGATGATAAATTAAGTTCCTTCTCTCCACCCATTGCGATAAGCCACTCCTCAAAGTCTTTCCGGTATCGGTGGTCATTACGATAGGCGGAGGGGTTAGAGCTTGGATTATGAAATTCGCAATACCTTGCGTTCCTCATCTCGGCTTCTTCGCCATTTGAATAGCGGTCATAAGCAATGGTGAAACGCCAACAAAGTTCGCAGAAAGGCTTCTCGATAAGGTTTATTTCAGCGGCTATGGACTCGGATGGTGTACGACTCTTAATAAAGAAGAGAACATCCATCAAGCAGTCGATATCGGCTTGATCCCGCGGGGTCAGACCGGCTTGTCGAGAAAGCAGCTTGAACGTCTTGATTAAATTATTGCAGCCAGTGTGCTTCACATGCTGTGAAAAGGACTTTTCCTGGTTAAATCCTGAAAGCGTACGCCTGATTGATATACTTGCCGCGTCATCGAGGTGTTTGGCAACCAAGGATAATAGGCTGTAGCGCCTTGAGCGAAGAGTATGAGAAGGTGTAATTGAAGTGCTAAAAGCCTCTATGGCAGCAGCCATTTCTGGGGAACAACCCTCGACCGCTAAGGGCTTGTGAATTGGCGAGCTTGAGGTAGCCATACAGCTATCAACCTTTTTGTCATAAAATAGGTCTGTCATGCGCACGATCCCACATTAGGCTGAGGATGTCTACCGAAAGAAGGGGTGCGTAACATGAAAGATACGAAGCTTAGCCTGGAAGAGTCGCTTCTGAACAAGTATGGCCCGCTTTTGACGATGCCTCAGCTTGCCGACCTTCTGCACCGAAGCCCCGATGGGCTAAGGATCGCTCTACAGTCACGGCAGCCTTATACGGAGGAGATCAACAAAGCAAAGCTGAAGATAGGCCGCCGTGTCTATTTCCGAGCTTCACAGATAGCCGAGCTGTTGAATAGTGATCGGCTCTGCGGTGATCGGGGGTGATAAATGGCCATTGACCTTATTGCGGCCTTCACTGAGCCGCCGCCGCCGGTTGATTACGTCCTTCCTAACATGGTTGCAGGCACCGTAGGTGCACTTGTATCGCCTGGTGGAGCCGGTAAATCCATGCTAATCCTTCAACTGAGTGCACAGATTGCCGGCGGCCCAGATCTGCTGGAAGTGGGTGAGTTGCCCACGGGGCCGGTAATCTATTTACCCGCCGAAGATCCACCCGCGGCTATCCATCACCGGTTACATGCCCTTGGTGCGCAGCTTACACCCGCGCAGAGGCAGGTTGTGGCTGACCACCTGCTGATCGAGCCACTGATCGGGAAATGCCCCAACATCATGGCTTTTGACTGGTTCGATGGCCTCAAGCGGGCGGCTGAGGGACGTCGTCTGATGATCTTGGATACTCTGCGCCGTTTCCATATCGAGGATGAGAACGCCAGCGGTCCCATGGCCCAGGTCATTGGCCGCATGGAGGCCATAGCCGCCGATACTGGCTGTTCCATCGTATTTTTGCATCATTCCAATAAGGGCGCAGCAATGATGGGCACCGGTGACCAGCAGCAGGCGAGCCGTGGTTCATCGGTGCTGGTCGATAACATCCGGTGGCAATCTTACCTGTCCGGTATGACCCAGGCTGAGGCTAATGAATGGGGCGTTAATGGAGGTCAGCGTGGGTACTTCGTTCGCTATGGCGTCAGCAAGGCGAACTATGGCGCGCCTTTCCAGGAGCGTTGGTTCAGGCGGCATGAAGGCGGCATCCTCAAACCTGCTGTACTTGAGCGACAAAAACATCCCGCGCCTACGAAGCTCAAGGCCGTAGCAAGGGGCGGTGATGATGACTGGTAACCGCGTTGCCCCGACCAGCACGGCATTGCAGGCCAGAGTAATGATCTATCAGCCTAGCCAGCGTCCCCAGGAACGAGCGGGACAGTGGATGGAAACCGACTTTGGTCGATGCCGAGTCACCGGCAGGCTTGGGCAACGCCACGCCGATATCGTGGAGTCCTTACTCTATGTTGCCGAACGGCGGCGCGAAATCTCAGATGGTGGCGTCGAGCTGCTGGTTGATCCGGCGAAACTGCGCCGGACACTATCAGACCGCCAGTACAGCCACGATCGCATCAAGAAGCTGCTCAGAGATTTGCGAGCTGCCACGGTAGAAATCGTGACGCCAGAGCTGGAGCAGAGTGGTGACAGCATCATCGGCGGTCTGATCGATCACATTATTCCGTCATCTATGACCCGCCGCGACCCCCTCACGGGCGGTGAGCGGCATTTGTGGCGTGTCCGGCTGGGCATCGCCCTGGTCATGCTGATGGAGAGAGACTTGTCCCTGTACTACTCACCGGCACCGATTGCCAGGTTGCAATATGGAATAAGCCAAGCGGTTGCTCGGCATGTACTCACCCACAAGAACAACCCAGTGGGCGGCTGGTATCTGGACACGCTGATTCGGGCCGTATGCGGTATTGCTGTGAGCAGCATGAAGGTGCGCAACTATCGGCGGAGAGTAAAAGAGGATGCCGGCGGGTTGACTGAAATCGGCATCGAGATAGATGCCACGAGTAGGGTAAGGCGTGTCACAGCGGCCCGATAGCGTGCCACAGCGGCCCGATAGCGTGTCACACCGGCCCGAAAGCGTGTCACAGCGGCCCGAATTTTCGGGTTTTCAGCAGGATATTCAGGATATCCAGGATATCCAGGCGGTGTAACCACCCGCTGGATGCGGGTGATTACACCTTGGGCGATAAAGCCTGAAGGCTTTATCGTTCGGCCTACGGCCGATGGTTGAACGCCAAAAAGGAAGGGCGCACCCCTGGCCTGTGCATAATCCCGCTGCTTGTTTTATCCAGCAGACAGCAATACGGCATGGGGAAATCGCGCCAATAATAATAAGAATAATATTATTATTCTTATTATTATTGATGGGTTGAGGCCGGTCTGATTCCGACGCCAGGGCGAGCATGTTCCTATTTTGGCGTTTAACGCCGGGCAGCGCCCGGCAGAGAGTGCCACCGTACAGACCGGGGGCCGATTATGCGTAGGGGGGGCCGATTATGCGTACCCCCCAAGATGACGGAATGATTCACTCGTTGCGTTCAGGCGTCGAGGTGACTGCGCTGATCATGGGGGCCTGGTCGCCATGAGACGGCTTTCATGATGACGGGGTAGCACACAGGCAACGATAGCCAGGCCACCCAGGAACCGTTAACAGCGAGCCCGACCAGCAGCAATGCGACTGCCAGCCAAGCTGCGAGATACCAGAGAGGGGCTTGCGGACGTTCATTGTTCATCGTTATGGCTCCCAGCGGGTGATCGATAAGGTACCTCCGCGCCGGCAGCCGCGCTGGCTGCCGGCTCGGAGGGGGTCCGATTATGCGTAGCCTGGGGGGTCTGATTATGCGTGTCGTTTTCGTTAGTAGTCGGTGCCCCACGAATAGTCCCCTTCAGGCCATCGGACTGGCCGATGCTCTGCTGACCACCCGTATGGGCAGACTCGCTGCCGCCTTCCGCCATACCGAGCCGTTCAGCCCGGAGCTTCTGCGCCATAGAACCGCCGAAGGAGCCGTGACTGGCGTTGTAGTCACCCATGATCTTGCCACCCATGGTTTCACCTGCTGCCTTCGTCAGGTTCTTCATGGTCTGTCCAGCGTGAGCCGTGCGCCCAGCACCCAAAGCGGCACCGCCCGATGACGGGGCGGTGCCCGGCATAGGAAGAGGCCCTGTTCCACCACTTGGCGAACCACCTGCTGGACCGCCCAGGAAGGAATTACCACCGGGCGACCCACCACCTGGAGTTGCCGCCGAGGCGAGCGCTCCACCGCCACCGAGCTGTTCACCGGCCAGCTTGGAGGCTTCACGCACGGCCATAGCGCCGCCCGCAGCGCCTACAGCAGCACCTACCGCTACAGACCCGGCAGCCCTTGCCATGCCACCTACTGACGGCGTTGCACTACCGAGAGAAGCCCCGTTGATGATTCCCTGCACCGCATCTGGAATCATCTTTACCAGAATAGCCATCATCAACAGCACACCGATAATGGCGAGAATGGCCCGGAACGACTCGTGATCCTGATTTACTGCCCACTGGTGAATGAATTGTTCACCCGCGCCGATGACCAGGAACATGACATAGAGCTTGGCACCGATGCTGATGGTGTAGGTGATGTACTTTTTGGCGTAATCCACCGTCCACTGCGAACCGCCAAAACCAAGAAGAACGATCCCCGCTGCCGTGACCACGTACATTTCAGCCAGCACGAAGAAAGCATAGGCGGCAATCAGCGTGTACAGGATCACAACGGGGAGCGCCAGGATGGTGTAAGCAATCCGGCTTAGGCCACTGCCTGCCGAAATAACATCGCCCCCAAGGGTAAACCCGCGCTCCAGGATCTCTGGAACACTCAGGCTCAGGTTGGTGCTGGTAGCCTGGCCACCTATCCAGATCCAGCCCCTGATCATGGTCTCGGCTAACTGTTGACCTCCCTGTATCAGGAACAAGAAGAATCCAGTGAAGATCACTAGCCGGACGAACTCCGCCACAAATTCACCCAGGTCAGCATTTCTCAGTACCATCTGGCTTGCTGACCAGGTATAGGAAATTACGGCAAGAGAGAGCAGCAACCAGGTCGCCACTTGCTGCAAAGGGGCATACCATAGTGCCACTGAGTCTCGGAATCCTTGCTGAAGCTCACGGATTATGTCCCCATCGGCGGCAGCAACTGGCCCACAGAGCAGTAGCAGAGCAGCAGGAATGACTAGATACAACCAAGGTTTCATCGCTCGTTACTCCCATCTCCTGAGCCGAATAGATCATCTTCAGTGATTGGTCTTTGAGCGGAAGGGGCGTTGTCACGCGGTATAGTGGCGCGCTCCCAGGCGGCATCCTCTTCGGCCTTGTCGAGTTTCCATAAAGCTGCGGCGGTGGCGATGCTCGCTACTAGGCCAGCAATGACAATCAGAGTCTTGGTACTGCAGCTCATTACTCACTCCTCAAAATAGATCGTCCGCATGGATAGGCTGTTGACTGTCGGGGTCGTTGTCGCGTGGCGCAGTGGCGCGATGCCAGGCCGAGTCATCTTCCGCCTGACGATCCACCTGACCGCCTACATGCGAGGCCTGTAGCTGAATTTGCGCCATCTGAAGTTGCCGAAGTTTCTGAAGTTGCTCCACTTGCAGGGCTGCGATAGCACCACCGGCTTCCAGTAATTGCCTTTCGCCTCTAGCGCTTTCTATTTGGTGTTCAATCGCTCTCAATGCGGAGTCCTCACGCGAAAATTGTGCGGCCTGCAGGCCAGCCGCTCGAAGAGCGCCCCGCACGCTATCGTGGTTTGTCTGTGACCACTCCCGATAACGAACCGAATAGTCCTCATGGCTCCCTTTATTGCTTTGGGCGTAATAGTCGAAATCTCTATATCCTCGCTGGTAGTCTTCATCAACCTGGCCTGAGCTATAGGCAATGGCTCGTCCGGTGGCGACGATGTCAGCAAGATCTTGAAGGTCGGAAAGCGCCTGTTGCTTGATATGCTCCGGAAGACTGAGAAAGTTTTCGTACATGATTTCATATTGGCGGATGGTATATGCAAGATTCTCAGATTCGCTGATGGCAACATCAATTAGCTCCGCATTATTGAGAAGCTGAGTGGGTTCAGTCGCCCCGGTAAATCCGCCTCCTCCTGATACCGCTTGGCTGGATTGAGCGGTGAGGAATATGAAAGTTAGTGCGGTGATGAGTTTTTTCATGGTCCACTACTCCCGATTAGCTTTCTAATGTAAACAGTGAATTGATTGTATTTAATTGGCATCTCACCTTTTTTATGAAGGTGCTCCCAGATGTCTATGGCGTTATATCCATTGTCTAATGCTTCCTTAATTTCCTCCTTGTATTTGAGAAAAGCATACCGTCCATGCGTTTTGGACTTCTCTTCTCTCCTCTTCTTTAAGCCTTCGATCAGGTCCATGTCGATTATTCCTGGGCTACAGGTGTGATGTGGAGTTGGTTTGCCTGGATTTATTTTTTGATTGGTTTTTGTGTCGTTGTCAAGGACGGCTTTGTTTAAATAGAAATTTGGCGAAGTTTGCCGCATCTTGTGTATATTATGATTCCTGAGATGTGTGTTTTGGTGCAGTAAGACAGTGGCGAATACTCAGTTTGAATATTTTGATGCATGACCAATGGAACATGGTGCAGGGGTTATGCAATACATTGATTATGCGTTTCGATGTGGACATAGTGAGCATCGTTGTAGCTGTGTTGCAGCGAGGGAGGCGGGCAGGATGTGTATTTGCTATACCGCCGCAAGCGTCGATCTAGCAAATACCCACAACTTACTCGCCTGTCGGCTCGACGCATCCTGCTCTCCGAGGGTGTTGCTGTCGCAGCCAGCGGCTACCGCCGCATTAGCAAAGGATAAAGGATATGGGTAACGAAACCAGGAAGATAACCACGCATATCATGGTCCGTGTTAGTCCTGATGAAAAAGAAGCGATTGCACAGGCGGCAGGTCACGTGTGCAATTGCCTAAAACAAGCTGGTCGTCCTTTCCAGTGATACGTTTCACAGGTCCTAGCTATAGCGTCTGACCACCGGTCTGGTATCTTGCGCGTCTCTGGAGATCTTGGCCATCGGTTCCGCGTTAACCTGAGATAGTTAGTAGCCTCCATTGAGTGGTTTACAGCTTTTGGACCCACATCAGCACCGTTGCAAGCTTCCTTAAGTGCTGGAAATGGTGATCTCGACCAGCTTGGCCGTTCCTTCAAAATGCGATCAGTGATGGAGAAAGGCAGATCTGATGGACCTTATCGCACTAATTTTTCTCCTGAATGGTTGCCAAAAAAACCAGAACAATGTAGTCTATGTGACTACATTGTTCTTTCTGTGAGGGATACTGGATGGCTACCTCAATTCACTTTCCTGCATCTCAAGAGCCGGACGGTCAGCGGAAGGTGTTAAGACTCCGTGTTAATGATGCAGATGAAAATATCCAGCGTCAGATTGCAACTCTGTCGAGCTTAGAAATAAGAGAGCTTTTGGGAGTAACCTCTTACGAAGAATTACGCCTAAAAGCAGAGAAAGAGATGAGGAGCGTGAATTCACAGGTCTTGTCAATTCTTAGAAAATCGTTTAATAACAAAAAATTAGATAAAAAGAATAGTTCAATGGCCCGTGCTGGCACCTATAGTGGCGGCCGAGGAGACTTTTTCCATGATCTTTTCCCATATCTTGAAGCATTCTCTCCTCAGTTTGTAGAGGACCTTGCTAAAAAGTATAAGAGTGATGCAAGAATAATTCTTGATCCATTCGGCGGTTGCGGGACAACACCTCTAACTTTTACATCAAACAATGAAGGAAGAAAAGCTTATTACTGTGAAATAAATCCAGTTATGCAGCGTGTTATTGAGCTGAAAGAGTTTTTCCGAAACTTGTCAGAGAAGAAGCGGAGTAAGCTCAAAGAAGATATTGGAAAGCTTTCTGATTCATTTTATGAGAACTTTTCTTTCGTTTGCGAAGATGATTTGATAAAAGATTCCTATAGAAAAGTTTTTGAGGGATCTGACATATTTGAAGATTCAACCCTTAGTCAGGTTCTTAAGCTGAAAACTGAAATCATCAAGCTTCAGTGCACTAACGAGCCATTAGGTAATGCACTTGAGATTGCAACTTTGTCTTCTCTTGTTCCTGCTTCAAATATGCAGCGAGCAGGAGATTTGAGGCGTAAGCGGCCCAAAGAGCGTGAACGTATATCGGCTGATATTTATTATCATGTGCGACTTGCTCTAGAGAAAATTGCAAGCGGGATCAGTGATTTTTCATCGCAAGAGAAAATGTCAATTCTTTTGACGTCAGATTCTAGAGGTCTTTCTAGTATACCCACAGTTAATGCTGATATTGTTATAACTTCGCCTCCTTATCTGAATGGCACAAATTACTTTAGAAATACAAAGGTGGAGCTTTGGTTTTTAGGTGCTATCAAAGAAAAAGGTGACCTTGGAATCCTCCGGGATAAGGCGATAACGGCTGGTATCAACGATGTTCGTGGAATTAGGAGTAAGCAGAACCCTAGTGGTTTAGCTTTTGAAAGCTTATCGGAGTGTCTGAAAGGCTTGGATGAGCATGCATATGATAGGCGAATACCAAAGATGGTTCGTTGGTATGCGCATGACCTTAATCAAGCTTTGTCAGGGACTATCTTCCATCTGAAAAGTGGTGGAACAATTGCCATTGATATTGGGGATTCAGTTTATAGCAATATCAAAGTGCCTACAGATAAGCTTGTTGCAGAAATCCTAGAAAATAATGGCTGTCGGATTGTTGAAAATCTTTTGGTCAGAGAAAGGATGTCTCGAAGTGGTCAAAAGGTTAAACAAGTATGTATTGTCGCAGTTAAGGAGAAGGAACGATCTGCTGAACGTTATTTTGATAAGCAAAGTTCTTCATGGGTTGCATTCAGGAAGAAAGTTTCAGGTTTAAGCGATGCTTATAAGAAAAGGAATTGGGGCCATTCTTCTCACTCGTTATGTAGCTATCAAGGAAAACTGAAGCCAGCAATCGGTAACTTTCTTGTAGATTCGTTTGTCCCTTCTGAGGGGAAGTTTTTGGATCCTTTCTCTGGTGTAGGAACTATACCTTTTGAAGGGGCACTGGCTGGAAAAAAATCTTATGGCTTTGATCTTAGTCCCGCGGGGGTTGCCATCAGTCGTGCAAAAGTATGGGCGCCACGGGATGAAGAAGTAAAATCTTACTTTTTGCAGCTATGCAACTATGTTGAAAAGAACGCAGGACGGCAGAGCTTCAATCAGTGGTTGCCTGATTTTAATAAAAACCTTGTTGAGTATTATCATGAAGATACACTACGAGAGATATTGGCAGCTCGGGAATGGTTTGCCTTAAATCACCCTTGGAATCAGCCAGTATCTCTGCTCCTAGCTTGTACTATGCATGTACTGCATGGTAATCGTCCTTATGCACTAAGTAGAAGGTCGCATCCTGTGACGCCATTTTCACCCACTGGAGATTTTTTATATAAATCTTTAAAAGAAAAGGTGTGGCAAAAAGTTAGCAAGGTGTTAGGTTCCGAACTTCCTGAGAATTTTGTCGATGGTAAAATTTTTGAAACTGATGCAACAAAGTGTTGGCCAGAAGAAGTCGATGGTCTTGATGCGGTCATTACTTCGCCTCCTTTCTTTGCTTCTACCAGGTTTTATTCGGCGAATTGGATTAGGCTTTGGTTCTCTGGTTGGGGAGAGTTTGATTTCAAGGCTGGTGGTAAGCAGTTTTTAGAAACAAAGCAGTTAACTGATTTTGCTTGTTATGACAATATATTCAGGCAAAGTAAAGAGCGCTTAAAAGAAGACGGTGTTCTTCTTTTGCATCTTGGTAAAAGTAACAAGTGTGATATGGCTGATGTTTTATCAAAGCGTGCAAAATATTGGTTTTCTTCATCTGAGGTGTTTGATGAAGATGTAGCGCATTGTGAATCACATGGTATAAGTGATAAAGGAGGTGTGACTGACCATCAGTACCTTCTACTGTACTAATTAGGGGCGGGCCGGTAGGGTACTACCGGCCCTTCATGTTATAGTCTTTTTCCGTAACCTTTTAGCTGAGAGTTTGCGAGTTCAAGTAGATCTCGCGATATTTGATTTTCAACTGATGCAAAGAAATCAAATTCTGCAATGACCAATATTCGATTTCTCAGTCGAATGATTTCATCCATATACTTTCCGTGCTTCTGGAAAAGAGCCATTACATTTTCTGGCTTGGATAATATTTCGAGGGCTGCCGGGTTTATTTCAGGGTCGCCAGATAATTTTTGGTAGCTGATGCCAGTCTTGGCACTCAATAATCTGAGCTCCTTTTCATTATAAAACTTGCTTGGCCAGTTCCCTGACTTTTCCCCATTGTGTTTCTGGCAAAGTAAAGTTGCATTGTCGGTTGTCATTGGCCATAAGTAGAAGGCGGGAAGGGTATGATCTAAGTGGAACTCTCCAGATAGTGGATGTCCGCTTTCATCAAAAAGTTTTTCTCCGCATTTAAAGCATCTTCCCTCAAACCTTGCAAATATTGCCTTGGTGTCGATTTTTTGCGAGTGGCCTGCAATGTCGATATATAGCCGCCTTTTCTGTGCTGCCTCTCTATGCTGGTCAGAAATTCTCGTCTGATTTTTAATTAAGTTATACTGTGCTTTGCAAAGTCGGCACTCGCCTTGTCTTCCACTTTTTCTTGTCTTGTGCTTGTCAAAGAAGTCTAAAGGCTTTAAGGTGTTACATATTATGCAGTATTTAAACTTGCTTGCTTCCCTTACATAGTCGGCATGTAGTATTTCAAAGTCACCTGATTCTATAGTGTTTTTAAGCTCTTTAGTGTCCGCGTCGATCTCACCTAGTATATAATCATAAAATTTAGTTGAAGACCCTGATTCAAGAATATAACCACAGTCTGGGCAAATTATAGAAAAATCATCACCGACTTCTTCTTCAAGAGAAAATATGAATGATGTACATTCCGGATTCAGGCACTGAAAGCCTATAAATGTTTTATCACCCATGCCCCGAACATGATCCGCCCGAAGCTGATTTTCTTTGAATACCTTTGTATATGCACGTCTTCTTGACATATTTTCCTCTGCGTATTTGCAATAAAAAGCTAGCAAAATCGAGCTTCTATTTAGCTTTTTTGATCTCTCGTGTTGACCTTGCGCTGTCTTTGTGTTAAGTGCGTTTTGTTTGCAATTCGAGCCTCATCGGTACAGTACCGGTACACATATAAGCTTGCCATAGTATGCTTAGTTTTCGCTAACCTACTGATTCCAAAGAACTGTACCTTTCGCTAGATTTCGGTCATTTTTCCTTGTGTGTCAGTAGCTTATTGTTTTAAAAGCGAACTCATAATCCCTTGGTCGCTGGTTCGAGTCCAGCTGGGCCCACCAATAAAATCAAGTTCTTAGCGATTCTTGCTGGTGAGTCCAAGGACACATTTTCAGTATTGTGCCATCCTTCAGCCCCCTGGAGACTTTCATGGCCACCATCGTCAAGACCCCTGCCGGTAGCTGGAAAGCCGTTATCCGCAAGATCGGCTAGCCCGCCTTCGCCAAGCTCTTTGGCAACAGACGTGATATTCAGGACTGGGCACTCCGCACCGAAGACGAAATGGTGCGCGGTGTTTATATCCAGCGCAGTGCCTCGGAGCGGATGACCCTCGAAGCGGCTCTCAAGCGCTATCTGGCCGACGTCACCCCTACCAAGCTGCCCAGCACCCAAAAGAGCGAGCGCCACAAGGCCAACACGCTGGTTGAGCGCCTGGGCAAGTACTCTCTCGCGGCCCTGACGCCGGAACTGATCGCCAACTACCGCGACACACGGCTCAACAGCCTGGGGCGCCGGGGGCAGCCCATAAGCCCTAATACAATGCGCCTGGTGCCTACCTCAACCACTGACGAGCCCGGAATGGCGCCTCAATTTGACCTACAACCCTGTTCAGAACATCCGCAAGCCCAGCCCCGGGGAAGGCACGACCGGCTCCTGAGCGCTGACTAGGAGAAGTTGCTGTTCGCCGTGCTGCGTCAGCAACGCAATCCCAAGCTAACCAGAATCGCCCTGGAAACGGGCATGCGCTTGTCGGAGATCCTGCGCCTTACTCGCTCTCAGGTAGACCTGCATCGCAGCTTGGTCCGCCTTTTCGACACCTGAGAGCGAAGGATTTAGTCGAAAATCTTGACGGAATAAAATACGATCTATCATTCTGATGTGCCTTGTGTAATATCAGTAATCATTTCTTATTGATGCAGAGGGTATGATGTCTGGTCAGGGGGGGGCGAGTTTTTGGAAACGTCGAAAAAACGTCCGGTGGTAGCAACCATCGCAGTTTTGTTAAAAGGCGATAAAGTACTCTTGGTGCGTCGCTCTAACCCACCAGATGCCGGTCGATGGGGGTTCCCAGGTGGAAAAATTGAGCGAGGGGAAACTATTGAGGAAGCCGCGCTGAGAGAGCTTTACGAGGAAACAAACGTTACTGCCAACATGCATAGAGTATTCAATGCTGTCGATGTATTAGATTTTGATAAAGACGGTGGGCTTGAGTATCACTTTGTACTAGTGGCGGTGCTCTGTGTATGGGTCTCAGGTGAGCCTTTAGCAGGTGATGATGCACTAGAGGCCTGTTTTTTTAACTTGGATGATGTGAACGAAAATAACTTGGCTATTAGCTTAGACGTTGAGAAAGTGGCAAGGCAAGCTATGGAGGTGTACAAAAATGAGTTAGTAGAGTGAAGTTTGTTCTTTATTTTTTATTTTAAGTAAGTTGGTTTGAAGTCGTCGCTTGGTGAATTAATTTCTAGGGAGTAGGGAGGGATTATGGATAACAAGTATGGCTCTCTGGCCTCTTGGGTTTATCATGTGGACAAGCCTATTGGCCGATCTTTTGGAGATGTTGAGTTTTATTTGTCATGTCTAAAGGGTACTAGTGGGCCAATTTTAGAGCCTGCAGTTGGTAATGGGAGATTTCTTATACCATTGCTTGAGGCCGGTCATGTAGTCCATGGTTTTGATGCCTCTCCTCATATGTTGGATATCTGCAAGAAAGAGATTTCTATAAGAAATCTAGTAGATAATGTCAGCAAGAAAAATTTTGAAAATTTTGTCTACGGAGAGAAGTTCTCTGCTGTGGTGATGCCAGCAGGATCTATTCAGTTGATCAAGTCGCCTGTTGCATGCTTAGGTTTTCTTAAGCGCTTGAAAGATTGCTTGTCAGAATCTGGAAAGATTGTTGTAGATATAGACTCATTGTCTTGTATGATTGACTCTGGCCCTACGTCGCGTATGTGGGATTTAGGTATTGATATGTTGACTTTAACAGAGTCAAGAGTAAAGACCAGCTATTTGCATCAGACTACGGTTTCTCAATTGAAGTACGAGCACTGGAGTTCAGGAAGCTTGGTATCTTCTGAGTTGGAGACTTTTTCTCTTCGTTTTTGGGGTGTTTTTGAGTTTAAGAGCTTGTTGCATGAGGCCGGGTTTAAAGATGTTTCCATTACGTTGGACTATAAATATCCATTTTCGATGATTGATGGTGATGAGGCTTCAGGAGAAGTGATTACGTTTGAGGCTTTTTCTTAAGTATCTGAAAGAGCCTTGGGTCTCCCAGGGCTCAATAAAGCAGAGGTCGGATAGGAGGCTGTTTGAATTTTTTGACATTGAGTTTTTTCTAGGAAGATATTTTAAATATATGTGGTGGCCTCTACTCTAAAATGAGACTCCGCTGGAATAATAAAATCTCTGTTTGATCTATGCATTTTCTTTAAAAATTAGATGCCAAGTGGCTAACGGTAAATACCATCACACCTCATGGGGAGCTTGATCGTTTCGGCTCTCCTGGAAGCATGGCGACAACTCGCCATTGCGACAGACGGACCGAGCGAAGCGGAGGCTGGTCATCGCTGGCCGTCACCTCGACGAACTACAAGCGGCGGCGCAAGATCGCTGTGGCGCACATATGGGTGATGCCGCCGACGAAGCAGATCAAGGTGAAGGCGCCGGTGGTCCCATGCGCCATCTCCCAGATAAAGCCAATCAGGGAGACGCCAACTACTGCATAGTAGGCGATCGCCACGGCACGCTGCTGGATCAGCGCATGGCGTTCATCTAGAGGTGGATCCTGACTGAGTACCTGGACGATCTCGAAGCGTTGGCCATGGCGCATTACTGTCGCGTAGGCAAGCATGATCGCGAGCATCGTCACACCCTGGCCGGGAGCATCCGCCACCAGCCACGAGACCAGGAACATGGCCACTCCCAGGGCCACGCCAACCAGCGGCACGGCTATCGGCCGTCGTTGGACAGGGGAAGGGGTGGAAGAGTCAGGTCTCGGATCGGTCATCGAATACCTCCTCAACAGGTTTACCGAAGAACCTTGCCAACTTCAGTGCCAGGGGTAACGAGGGCACGTAGCGGCCGACTTCGATGGAGTTGATGGTGTTACGTGACACGCCCAGCGTATCGGCCAGGTCAGCCTGGGTCAGGCCTTGTGCCTTGCGCAGCACACGAATCCGATTTTTCATATGACAAGCATGCTTGTCATGGTGAGCCATGTCAACTTGGAAGGGTTTGCTGGTAATGCATGGCTCCAACCGCAGTAGGCTTTCTTGCATGGCATCGATTTTGTAGTTACGCCTGAGGTCGGTCACGCCATTGTTGTCGAGGGTTTCTCGCAGCAGCAGCGTACCGTGGTCGATGGTGGTTCGCCGGTCGCTCAGTTCGGATACGGTCAGAATCGTTGCAGGAGGGGAGACAGGTAGATGGACTTTCACCCATGGTGAGTGGTCCCCTTGAAACGTTTTCTTCTGGTAACATCATGATTTTAAGTTAGAAAATCAATCGCCACCTTCTTCTTCAGGCTGGTCTCATGCATAAGCCGAGTTGAAAATCTAGGGGCTTTCCTGTTGGGCGATCAGGGCATAGCGTGGGCTCGAAGCCCTGAATCTGTCACATGGCAAGAAGGTTGCAGCGTAACCTACCAATGGTATACTTACCTTTGGTAGGTTGTGGCTGAGTTCATACCGAAAAGCGTCATATCCCTTTAGATGAAAGGTTTGCCCTGCCATTTTCTGTTGAATGAGGTGAACGATGAAACCGGTGAATTTTGAAACGGCCGATGATCTTGCCATGCCTATCCTTAAGGCGTTCCAGGAGCGCTATGGAATGGTCCCGAACTTCTATGGGGCCTTGGGGATCGATGGGGCGAGCCTGAAAGGCTATCTGGCATTCGAGGAGGCGATTGAGGAGCGCTGCTTGTTGAGTGAGCGGCAGCGAGAGCTAATCTCCCTGGCCGTGGCCAACCGGAATGGGTGTCATTATTGTGTTAGTGGGCATACCTTTTCGGCTCGAAAGTTAGGAATGAGCCAGGAAGAATGCCGTGCCGCCCAAGGTGGCGAGGCTAGTGATCCCCTGGATCAGGGGATGCTCGATCTGGCCCTCGACGTGATGGAGAATAGCGGTGCTTGCTCCTCTGAGCGTAAAGATCGCTGTAGGGCTCTGGGTATGAGTGATGCCCTGATCATGCAGGTGGTGGCCTGGACGGGAATTAACAATTTCAGCAATTGGGTCAACAACCTAGTGCAACCCAAGATCGACTTCCCGAAAGTTGAGTTGACATCCGAATCCTGATTAAGCGAAGTGATGATGCGAAAGAGGCTTTCCAAGGACGAGCGACGACAGCAATTACTGGATCTGTCTCTGGTGATTCTCGAGCGCGATGGAGCGGATGTTCTTACACTGGCCACGCTCGCTCAGGAAGCGGGCGTGACCAAGCCTGTGGCCTATAGCCACTTCCAAAGTCGGGCCAACCTGCTCTACCAGTTATACGCTCGATTCGACCAGCGACTGGTCGACGTGACCCGCCAGAGGGTTGCCGGCCAGGCCCGTTCTCTGCAGGAGCGAGTGCACCATGTCGTGGCGCTTTATTTTGACTGTGTCAGACAGTGTGGTCCTCAGTATGAAGCCATCGTGTCGGCCTTGATGGCCTATCCCGAGTACAAGGATATTCGCACCGATATTCGAAACTCCTTCGTGCGTGTCTATCGGGAGCTTTTCTCGGACTGTGATACGGATGGATGCCTTAGCTACCGGCTGGTGGCGATATTTGGGGCGATCGAAGAAGTGGCGAAAGCCACGATGGAGAATCAGGTTCCCTATGATCAGGCTGTCGGGACCCTGGAGCGCCTAATCATCTCGGCTCTCCAGGAAGCGTAGCCACCGTCACAGACGGGCCGAGCGGAGCCGAGGCTCGGTATCGTTGGATGTCTCTTGCCGTCCCGGTAAGGCGCCTGACTGAGTGCCCGGACGGTCTCGAAGCGCTGGCCATGGCGCATCACTGTCGCGTAGGCCAGCATGATCGCGAGCATCGCCACCCCCTGACCGGGAGCATCCGCCACCAGCCACGAGACCAGGCACATGGCCACTCCCAGGGCCATGCCAATCAGTGGCACGGCGATGGGCCGTCGGCGGGCGGAGGCAGGGGGGAGGAATCAGGCGTTGGATCGGTCATCGGCGTGCTCCTTCTCGCCGGGCCTTCCAACACGCGTAGGCCACGCTTCGGAGCCACTTCCACGGCCGGCCGTCGATGGATACCAGCCCGAGGCCGATCAGCCCCATGCCGGCCAGGTGGCGCCACTCCAGCCGCTCGCCCAGCACGACTATTCCCAGCAGAATGGCGCTGGCCGGGATCAGGAACGTGACCAGCAACAGGTTCGTCGCCCCCGCGCTCGCCAGCAGGCGGAAGTAGATCAGGTACGCCAGGGCGGTCGAGAACAGGGCCAGGCCGACCACTGCCGACCAGGTAGCCGGCCCCGGCCAGGGCGCTTGCCAGAAGCGCTCCACCCCCAGGGCCAAGGGCATCAGCACCAGCGCCGAGGCCGTGACCTGGCCACTGGCGGCCACCAGGGGCGAGCAGCCCAGCCGGCGAAAGCGGCGCCCGAAGACCCCGGCAAAGGCATAAGAGAGGGCGCCGGCCAGCACCGCCAGCTGTGCCCATGAGTGGCTGGCGGTACCCGCGTGAACCTCGCTGCCCAGCATGTACACCACACCGGCGAAGCCGATGGCCACGCCCAGGAGGCGGCCTGGGGTGAGAGGCTCGTCGCGGGTGAGGACATGCGCCACGATAAGGGTGAAAAATGGCGTGGTGGCATTGAGAATCGATGCCAAGCCACTGGCGATATGCCCCTGTCCCCAGGCAATCAGGCTGAAGGGAATCATGTTGTTGAGCAGGCCCATGCCGAAGAAGGCGGCCCATAGCCCCGGGTCGAGTGGCATGCGCTGGCCCCGCAGGAGAATCCAGGCGTTCAGCGCCACGGCGGCCAGGCCCACTCGCAGGGCCACGATGGTGAGCGGCCCGAGGTCCTCGACGGCCACCCCCACGAAAAAGAACGAGCCGCCCCACAGCATCGACAAGCTCAGCAATAACGCCCACTCCATGGGCCCCATGGTTCGATCGATCGTCTTCATCGCGACTACTCCGGTCGGGGAAACCCTAGCAGCCTAGGTCAGTGAAGCGATGAGGGAACTTCGCTTCTTGCCCTGGAACTCGACGAGGAGGTCGTGCGACTCACTGTCTTGTTGGGGCCCTCCACTGGTGGTCGCTATCGGCGTGGTAGAGTGGCAGAGGGTCGAGGCCGTCACGCGAGCAAGCGCGGGCATGCCTCGCCACCCAGCGCGCGTGAGTTTGCTTTGAAAGCAAGAGGCGGAGTGTGCCAGTCGCCGTCGGGGCGCATCCTGCACTCATGGAGATTGCCGCAGCCTCTGCAGGAGCCCGCCATGAACGAGACATCCGACGATTCCCTCCTACGCTTCGCTTCCGATGCGGCCAAATGGGCCGCGGTACTGGCCCGCGACGCCGCCGCGGACGATGCCTTCGTCTATGCCGTGCGCACCACCGGGATCTATTGCCGCCCCACCTGCCCATCGCGCCGGCCGCGCCGCGAAAACGCCGAGTTCCATGCCGATGCGGCCGCCGCCGAAGGGGCGGGGTACCGGCCCTGTCAGCGCTGTCGTCCCCAGGCCGCTTCCTTGACCCAGCGGCATGCCCAGCGCGTCGCCAGGGCCTGCCGTCTTATCGAACACGGCGAAGCGTTGCCATCGCTCGACGAACTGGCCCGGGTGGCGGGGCTGAGTCGGTTCCACTTCCATCGTGTCTTCAAGTCGGTCACCGGGCTCACGCCCAGGGCCTACGCGGCCGCTTGCCGGGCGGATCGTGTACGCCAGGTACTGACGCAGCAAGAGACGGTCACCGATGCGATCTATGAGGCTGGCTTCAATTCCAGCGGGCGCTTCTATGCCGGTGCCGAACGCATGCTGGGCATGACCCCCAAGCGGTACCGCGAGGGAGGCAAGGGCATGGAGATTCAGTTCGCCCTGGGAGAATGCTCGCTGGGCACGATACTGGTGGCGACCAGCGAAAAGGGCATCTGTGCCATCTCCCTGGGCAGCGATCCCGAGCGGCTGTTGCAGGCGTTCCAGGAGCAGTTCGCCAACGCCCACCTGATCCCCGGGGGCAAGCGCTTCGACGCCTGGGTGGCCAAGGTGGTGGCGTTCGTCGAGGCGCCGGGTGTCGGACTGTCACTGCCGCTGGATATTCGTGGGACCGCCTTTCAGCAGCGCGTCTGGCAGGCGCTGACCGAGATTCCCGTCGGCAGCACGATCAGCTATGCGGCGTTGGCGGCGCGGATCGGCTCTCCCAAGGCGGTACGGGCCGTGGCGAGGGCCTGCGCCTCCAACCCCCTCGCGCTTGCCATTCCCTGCCATCGGGTCGTGCGCAGCGACGGGGCGCTCTCCGGCTACCGTTGGGGCGTGGAGAGAAAGCGCACCCTGCTCGAACGAGAGGCCGCAGAAGCAGGGGGCGCCAGGCGGGCGGGGGAGGACGAATAAGGAGGCGCCATCGCCGGAGAGCGACGGCGCCCGACCTCCATGTGCCGCCTGCGATTTCTCAGCGGGTTCGTAGGGCTATGCCAGCGCCGGAAGGCGTTGGCTTTGCCGTGGTTCGTCCTTGAGCGTGAAGCTGCCGACCAGTTCCGCGAGGCGGTCGGCCTGTTCGCGCAGTTGCTCGGCGGCGGCGGTGGACTCCTCCGCCAGCGAGGCGTTCTGCTGAGTCATGCGATCGAGTTCGGCCACGGCGATATTGACCTGGCCGATGCCATCGCTCTGCTCGGTGGTGGCGTGGCTGATCTCGCCCAGCATGCCCGCCACGCGGTTCACCACCTCGACCAGGTCGTGCATGGCGCTGCCGGCGTCGCGCACCAGGCGGGTGCCGCCCCGGACCTTCTCGCCGGAGGCATCGATCAGGCCGCGGATATCCCGTGAGGCCTGGGCGCTGCGGGTGGCGAGCTGGCGAACCTCGTTCGCCACCACGGCGAAGCCCTTGCCGCTTTCACCGGCGCGGGCCGCTTCCACCGAGGCGTTGAGCGCCAGCAGGTTGGTCTGGAAGGCGATGTCGTCCATGACCTTGATGATGTCGCCGATGCGCTCGGAGGCGTGCTGGATCTCGCCCATGGTGGTCACCACCCGGGAGACGGTGTCGCCGGTGCCTTGGGCCAGCTCGGCGGCGGATTGCGAGAGCCGGTTGGCCTCGCCGGACGAGGCCGAGGTGTTCTCCACCGTGCCGGTGATCTGCTCCATCGAGGCCGAGGTCTGCTGCAGGCTGGAGGCCGCCTGGTCGGTGCGTCGCGCCATGTCCCGGCCGCCGCTGGCGATCTCCTGGGCGGCGTGGCGCACGGCGTCGCTGCTGCTCCTGACCCGGGCCAGCACGTCATGCATCTTGTCGGCGAAGGCGTTGAACTGAATGGCGAGCTCGCTCGCTTCGTCCCGGCCCTGCACGGGGAGGCGCAGGGTCAGGTCGCCATCGCCGGCGGCGATCTCGCCCATGGCCTCAGCGGTGCGTCGAATGGGGCGGAACAGCGCGCGCAGCAGCAGGGCCAGGCTCGCCAGGCTCGCCAGCATGACCAGGGCCACGATCAGGATGACCAGCAGCACCGCCCGGTTGAGGTCGGCGAACAGCTCGCCCCGCGGTATCTGGGCGAAGACGACCCAGTCGGTGCCGGGCACGTCGATGGCCGCGACCAGTTGCTCGGCGCCCTGCGCGTCGCTGAGGGTGGCGTCGCGATAGCCCGTCCCCGCCAGCAGCTCGGCGGCCTGGGTCTCCCAGCCGGGCAGTTCCGCCACCGGCCGATCGGCCATGGCGGCGCCGTCGGGGTGCACGCTGATCCGGCCATCCCGGTTCGCCAGGAACACCATGCCGGACTCGCCGAGCCGGTAGTCGCCGATCGTCTCGGCCATGGCGTCCAGGGTATAGCCGACCCCGGCGATCCCCACGCGCTCGCCGTCCAGTTCGATCACGTGGTTGATAAAGACCTTCAGCTCGCCGCCTTCGGCATCGATATCCAGGGTGTACTCGGGGGCATCGGCCCCCTCGACCAGGCGATAGAACCAGGCGTCCTGGTCCCGGTTCAGGGTGCGGGCGATGCCCTCGGCGGTGTAGTAGTTGCCGCTGAGCGCCGACACATAGAAGACGGTGTCGGCTCCGGTGCGCTCTTGCAGCCGCGCGAGGTGAGCCACGGCGCGTTGGCCTTCCGTCCGGGACTCGCCCCGGGCCAGCCACTCCCGCAGATAGCCGTTATCGGCCAGGCCCCGGGCCGTGGTGATCGGCCCGGTCAGGGTGGCGTCGATGTCGTTGCGAATGCTTTCGAGGGTGGCCGGCAGCTCGGCGCCGGTGACCCGCTCGGTGATCAGGTCGCTGAACAGCTGATACTGAATGGCGGTCACCCCGCCGACGATCAGGATCATGCTCAGGCCGATGCCGAGTAGCAGTTTCTTGGCAATCGTCAGGTGCTTCATTGTTATTCCCCTGGCTGGCGCACCCTCAGGGCGGATGCGCTTGTATTGACCAATTGGTCAGTACGCTATCGGCGAGTCGGGGGAAAACTGTAGGCATCGCGTGGCCGGGGCTCGTTGGTGAAGACGAGGCACCCTGATCAATCATGAATGAAATTGATGTTGGGCATGAAAATCTTCAGCTTTACTCATGATTGGCCGGGCTCGATAATCCCTTTCATTGATTCGTCAGTGGCGAACTCGCCGGGCACTCGCCCGCAACTTCGGCATCTCTTATGCCGGAGTTGGCGCACTCGAATGAGTGAGTAACGACTGGCTGGAGCGCCAGCGACGATCCAAAGGGCAACGTCGACAGGCTACGCAATAGCCAGATGCCTTAGCTTCATGTCTCAGGAACCAGGATGGTGCATCCCGATGAACAGCGACTTTACCTTTGCCGTTAAGAGTATTCGTTTCGATGAGAATTATCAGCCGTCGGATACTACTCGCATCACTACCAACTTTGCCAACCTGGCCAGAGGGGAGAAGCGCGAAGAGAATTTGCGCAATACCCTGAGGATGATTGACAACCGTTTCAATGCCTTGGCGGATTGGGATAACCCCAAGGGCGACCGCTACGCCGTCGAGCTTGATATCATTTCCGTCGAGGTGGCCATGGATGCCGCCTCGAAAGATGGCATCCTTCCCATTATCGAGATCTTGAAGACGAGTGTCATTGATAAAAGAACCAATGAAAGAATCGAAGGCATCACAGGCAACAACTTCTCCTCTTATGTGCGGGACTACGACTTCAGCCTGCTGCTGAAGGAGCACAACAAGCATCAGGAAGCATTCAGCGTTCCGGAAGATTTCGGCGTTTTGCATGGCAAGCTGTTCAAGGCCTTCGTGAACTCTGATACCTACAAGGAGCACTTCAATAAGCCTCCTGTCATTTGTATCAGTGTATCGAGCACCAAGACCTATCACCGGACAGAAAATCATCATCCCGTGCTGGGCGTCGAGTACCTGCAGGAAGAGTACTCATTGACTGATGAGTATTTCAAGAAGATGGGGATGAAGGTTCGCTACTTTATGCCTCCGGGTAGCGTGGCGCCTTTGGCATTTTACTTTACTGGCGACCTGCTTGGTGATTACACCAATCTCGAGCTTATCGGCACCATCAGCACCATGGATACTTTCCAGAAAATCTATCGCCCGGAAATCTACAATGCCAACTCGGTGGCGGGAAAGTACTATCAGCCAAGCCTGGAGCGGCAGGATTACTCGGTGACCAAGGTCGACTATGACCGGGAGGAACGTAGTCGGCTAGCGACCGAGCAAGGAAAGTTTGTTGAAGAGAACTTCATCAAGCCCTACCGCGCTATCCTCGAGCAATGGTCCGCTAACTACGCCCTTTGATTCATCCATCACGAGATCTTCCATCATGGCAAAACTGTTACCCACCTCGACCGCCGGCAGTCTTCCCAAGCCGTCCTGGCTGGCACAGCCGGAGGTATTGTGGTCACCCTGGAAGCTGCAGGATGAAGGGTTGACGGAAGGCAAGCAGGACGCACTGCGCCTGGCCTTGCACGAACAGCAACATGCGGGCATCGATATCGTCAGTGACGGCGAGCAGTCGCGCCAACACTTTGTCACGACCTTTATCGAACACCTCAATGGGGTCGACTTCGAGAAGCGCGAAACCGTCAGGATTCGCGATCGTTACGATGCCAGCGTTCCCTCGGTCGTCGGCGAGGTGTCTCGTCAGAAGCCGGTTTTCGTTGATGACGCCAGGTTCTTGCGTGAGCAAACCACGCAACCCATCAAGTGGGCGCTGCCTGGCCCCATGACCATGATCGACACCCTGTATGATGGGCACTATCAAAGTCGGGAAAAACTCGCCTGGGAGTTTGCCAAGATTCTCAACCAGGAGGCGCGAGAGCTGGAGGAGGCCGGGGTTGATATCATTCAGTTCGATGAGCCGGCCTTTAATGTGTTCTTCGATGAGGTGAATGACTGGGGGATCGCCACCCTGGAGAAGGCGATTGAGGGCCTGAAGTGCGAGACCGCCGTACACATCTGCTACGGCTATGGCATCAAGGCCAATACGGACTGGAAAGGCACGCTCGGCACGGAATGGCGTCAGTACGAAGCCGTCTTCCCCAAGCTGCAACAGTCCAATATCGATATCGTCTCGCTGGAGTGCCACAACTCTCGCGTTCCCATGGAACTCATCGAGCTCATCCGAGGCAAGAAGGTCATGGTGGGGGCGATTGATGTCGCCACTCATGCCATCGAAACCCCGGAAGAGGTGGCCAATACGCTACGCAAGGCACTGCAATTTGTCGACGCCGAGAACCTCTATCCTTGCACTAACTGCGGCATGGCACCACTGCCTCGCCAGGTGGCCAGGGCCAAGCTGGATGCATTGAGTGCCGGAGCGGAAATGGTGAGAAAGGAACTCGAAAAATAGTCCACCCCAAGGCCGGAGTGTCGCAGGAGCCTACAGTAATGGTATTCACCAGACACCTGCTCATGTGGGCTCCCTATCGTTAAGCGGTATTCGACCTGACCCAGTCACCGGGACAGGTCGCCGCCACGCTATTAATCGACGCTCTTGGAGATCACGGTAAGGGGCCGACCAGTGCCGTTAGCATCACCACGGCACCATAGGCGGCCACGCCGGCCGCCACCGGCCAGCCCAGGGTGCGCTTGACCCACCACACGGCCAGGGTCGCCAGCACGCCGATGGCGGTGGCGATCCAGGACAGCAGCCCCGGGGTCACCGGCATCAGCGAGACCCCGAAGACCGCCGCGATCATCACCGGGCCGAGCAGGCTCAGCCACTGGGGCATGGCCTCCAGGCCGTCGTCGTCACCGAGCCGCTCGAGGCGACGCTGCATCCATAGCAGCGGCAGCACACGCATCAGCAGGGTGCCGACTGCCGAGGCGAGGACGGCGATCCACAGGGCGCTACTCATGGCGGTCTCCTTTTGCGTGCTCTTGCCTGGCGGGGCCGAACTTGACGACCTGGAAGCACAGGGCGCCGCAGGCGGCGGCGAGGGGGATCGCCAGGTTGGTGAAGCCGAGGATCGTCAGCGCCAGGGCGACCAGGATGGTCAGGCTCAGGGCCAGGGCCCAGCGCCGCGAGGTGAAGCGGGGCGCCACCAGCACCAGGAAGAGGGCGGGCAGGGCGAAGGGCAGGATCTCGCCCATCAGCGCCCAGCGGGCGACCAGCTCGCCGCCGGCCAGGGCCCCCAGGGCCGTGCCGCCGACCCAGCTCGCCCAGGCCAACAGGGCGGCGCCGCCGAACCAGCCGAGGCGCTGGGCGGCGGGCAGCTCGGGCAGGCGGGCGTGGGCCAGGGCGAAGACCTGGTCGGTGAGGCCGTGCATCAGCCAGGGCCAGGCGCGGCTGGGCGTCAACCAGGGGGCCAGGTTGGGGGCGTAGACCACATGACGCAGGTTGATCAGCAGCGTCATGGCCACCACCAGCCACAGCGGCGCCCCGGCGGCGACCATGCCGACGAACAGGAACTGGGAGGCGCCGGCATAGACCAGGGTGGAGATCACCACCGCCTCCCAGGGGGTGAAGCCGGCCTGGGTGGCGATTAGCCCGAAGGAGATGGCCACCGGCACATAGCCGCCGAGCAGCGGAATGGCCTCGCGCATGCCGGTCAGCCAGGGGCGGCCGGGTGAGGTGACGGCGTCCAGGTTCATCGGCGTTCCTCCTCGTGGTAGACGACGCTGAGCAGCAGGGTGGCCCAGGCATCCCCGGTGCGATAGAGGTGCGGGCGGTCGGCGGCGAAGGTCAGGCTGTCGCCGGCCGAGAGCCGCCGGGTGTCGCCCTCGGGGCCGGCCTCCAGGTGGCCGCTGATCAGGGTCAGGGACTCCCGGGCGCCGGGGGTGTGGGGCTCGGCGAGGCGCGTGGTATGCGGCGCGCAGCGCATCCAGTAGGCGTCGACCTGGGGGTGGTCCTTGCCCTGGTTGAGCAGGCGCACCTCCACGCCATCCTCGCCCAGGGGCACGGCGATGGGGGCGACCAGGGTGCCGAAGGGCACCTTGAGCTGCACCGCCAGGCGCCAGATGGTGTCCAGGGTGGGGTTGCCGTTGCCCTGTTCGAGGCGCGACAGGTTCGACTTGGCGATGCCGGCGGCGGCGGCCAGCTGCGATAGCGACCAGCCCTGCGCCAGGCGCAGGGACTGCAGGTGTTGGCCCAGGGTGCCGAGGGCGAGCTTGTCCATGACGGGTGGTCTCGGTTGTTCCTTTTAACGAACGTTCTATATAGAGAACAGAAGCCTGTCAAGTCCGTCGGTCCAGTTCGCCTGTCGAATTCTCCAGTCGAGTCGGGCAAGCGAGGCGGCACGGCAAGATGCCACCGGCGGCCGCCGTTATCGGGGCCGGAGGGGGCGAGGGAAGGGAGCGTCGAGGGCGAAGCGGCGAAGGGGGCGTCGAGGGGTAAGAGGCGGGGCCAGGAAGGCCCCGCCGGCAGGGCTTACTGGGCGGTGATCACGGTCATCACCAGGTCGCCATCCAGGCGGATGGGGCCGTCTTCCGAGGCGCCCAGGGTGTATTCGAAGATCCCGGTCTGCATGCCGCCCTCTTCGCCGTGAATCATCAGCATCAGATGGTCGCCGGCCATGACCTCCTCGGTGAGGATGGCGGTCACGTCCTGGTTCTCGCCCTCCTTGAGGGGGGCGTGGCCGACCACCGGGCCGGGGGCGCGGCTCTCGTCGGTGCGGTGCACGACCAGCCAGCCGTTGCGGTCCGTCATGACCTTCTCCGCCGAAACGGTGCCGCCGGCCACGGACTGGTCGTCGGCCCAGACTTCCGGGTGCATGTCACCGTGCATCTCGGCCTGGGCCAGGGTAGCCCCGGTGAGCAGGGCGGCGGTCGCGAAGGCGCTTGTCACTAGCTTGATCATGGTTCTCTCCTTGCTATCCGGATAAGACCCATCCATCGAGGTGGCAAAGGATGGGTGCCTTCCTGGTTACGCGAAGAGACGACGACTGGATGCAGGCAGGAGCAAAAAAATTCGCGGTGCCTAGCGGGGCTCGATGGCGGTGGCCTGCCAGACGCGACTGAGGCCGGGGCCGTCACCATCGATATCGGCGCAGGTATCGAAGCGCAGCAGTTCCCGGGATTCGCATCGGACGCTCACCTCGCCGCTGTCCCGGCCGCGCCAGGCCAGGGTGACCCGGGCCCGTTCGCTTCGCGCCTCGACGCCGACCACCTCCAGCGCGGTGGCGGGCTCGCCGCGCTCCGCCAGCCACTCCAGCGCCGCCACCTGGGCGCACTGCTCCAGCGGGCCGAGTCGCGAGTCGCCCCGGTAGCAGGGCAGGTAGGGGCGTCCCGCCGCCTCGCTCTCGAGCAACGGGATGACGTCGTCGGGGGGGATGCGCCCGTACTTGCGCAGGGCGGGGAAGACCAGGGCGCTGGCGGCCAGGCGGCAGCCGCCCAGGTGGGTGCTCTCCCAGACTTCGAAGGGCAGGTCGGGGCGGGCCTCGACGGCCGAAGCCAGGGCCTTGTAGGCGGCATAGCCGAACTTGGCGCAACACTTGTCCTTCTTGCCGTGGGTGCAGCACAGCAGCAGCGGCCCCGCGGGGGCCGGCCCTTCCCAGGCCGTCAGGTCGTCGCCGGCATCGAAGGCATCGAGAAACGCCGGGAGTTCGTCGCGAGGCACCGCGAACGCTCGATTCTCGGGCATCAGGTAGAGGCGGTGATGGTCCGTGGGCTGGTCGCGGCGATGGATCAGGTTGACCCGCCGGCCACCCTCGGCCAGGGCGTCGAGGCGGGCCAGCAGGGCCTCGCTCATGTCGTTAGCCCGGCGCAGGTTGCGACCCCATTTGGGGCGCGGCCAGCTCAGCAGCAGGTTGCGCTCGGCATGGGCGCCGCTGCCGGCCAGGGGATCGCCCTGGGCGGCGCTCTCCACGGCGCAGAATTGTTGGACCACGCTCATGCCGGGACCTCCTGGCGCGGGCCGGGCATCGCGGCGGCCCCCAGGGACGGCACGCAGATCGGCCGGCCGGTGCTCGGGGCGCGCATCACCTCGGCGTCCAGGTCGAAGACCGCCTTGAGGTGAGCGGCGGTGAAGACCGCCTCGGGGGAACCGTGGTGTTCGATGCGGCCGTCGCGCATCATCACCAGCACATCGGCGTAGGCGGCGGCCAGGTTGAGGTCGTGGAGCACCACCAGCAGGGTGCGGCCGCCCTCGTGGGCCAGGCGCACCAGCAGTTCCAGCAGGTCGACCTGGACCTTGAGATCGAGGTAGGTGGTGGGCTCGTCGAGCAGGATCAGGTCGGTCTCCTGGGCCAGCACCATGGCGATCCAGCAGCGCTGGCGTTGGCCGCCGGAGAGGGCGTCCACCGGGCGGTTGGCGAAGTCGTCGACCCGGGCGATGGCCATGGCCTCTTGGACCGCCCGCTCGTCTTCCGTCGACCACTGCCGCCATAGCCGCTGGTGAGGAAAGCGCCCCATGCCGACCAGCTCGCGCACCGTCATGCCCTCCGGGGCGGCGGGGCTCTGGGGCAGGATGCCCAGGCGGTGGGCGACCTCACGGGTGCGGTAGCGGTGGATCTCCCGGCCGTCGAGGAGCACGCGGCCGCGCTCCGGGGTCAGGGTGCGGGCCAGGGTCTTGAGCAGGGTCGACTTGCCGCTGCCGTTGGGGCCTAGCAGCACCGTGACGCGACCCTCCTCGACCCGGAAGTCGACGCCGTCGAGGACCCGGCGGCCCTCGTAGCCGGCGGTCAGGGATTCACCGGCGAGGCGGCTGGCAGGCATGCGCGGGAAGATTCCTTTTGATAATGGTTTGTATTATGACTTGGGATTGTGTCATCTTCTCGCCGCTCATGTCCATCGTCCGGGAAGTCGCCGTGCCCAACCGCCTCGCCTCGCTGCTCCGCATCTCCTGCCTGCTGGCGGCCTGCTGGCCGGCGCTGGCCGCCCACGCCGCCGAGCCCGTGCGACACGTCGCCCATGCCCTGGGCGAGGCGCGTATCGAGGGGCGTCCCGAGCGCCTGGTCAGCCTTTACCAGGGGGCCACCGATACCGCCCTGGCGCTGGGGCTCACACCGGTGGGGGTGGTGGAGTCCTGGCTGGAGCGCCCCATGTACCGCTACCTGCGCGATGCCCTGCCGGCGGACGTGGGCTACCTGGGGCTGGAGACTCAGCCGGACCTGGAGGCGGTGGCGGGGCTGGCGCCGGAGCTGATCGTCGGCGCCCGCTATCGCCATACCCAGGCCTATCCGCTGCTGTCGCGCATCGCCCCCACCCTGATCGCCGACACCCCCTACGACTTCGAGACGATGCTCACGATGCTGGGAGAGGCCAGCGGCCGCGAGGCGAGGGCCCGTGCGCTGCTCGCGGCCTGGCGGGGCCGGGTCAGCGATTTTCGCTGCCGGGCCGCGGCCCACCTGGGCGACGACTGGCCGCAGAGCGCCTCGGTGGTCAGCTTCCGCGGCGACCATGTACGCATCTACTACGACGGCTTCGCCTGGCGGGTCCTCGAGCAGTTGGGCTTCCGGCGCCCCGCGGCCCAGGACGGCTCCGGCTGGGGCGTCAAGCTGGTCAGCCGCGAGCGCCTGCCGGCCATGGACGCCGATGCCATCTTCGTCTTTATGCGCGACGACCCGGCGGTGCTGGCTCTGCATCGCGACTGGACGACTCACCCCCTGTGGCGGAGCCTCGAGGCGGTGGAGCGGGACCGGGTCTACCGGGTCGATCCGGTGATCTGGAACATGGGCGCCGGCATCCTGGCGGCCAACCGCCTGCTCGACGAGCTCTATGCTCACTATGGCCTCGAGAGCGACGGGGAGGACGCGTCATGCTGACCACCCCCGTCGCCAGGCTGCTGGGGCTGCTGCTGGGCGGGCTGGGGTTGCTCGCCGCCGGCCTGGCCAGCCTGCTGCTGGGCGCCACCGCGCTCGCCCCGAGCCTCCTGGCCGAGGCCTGGCTGGCCCCGGACCCGGGCTCCACGGCGCAGTTGATCCTGCTCACCGAGCGCCTGCCGCGGGCACTGATCGCCGCTGTGGTGGGGGCCAGCCTGGCGGTGGCCGGTGCCCTGATGCAGACCCTGACCCGCAACGCCTTGGCTTCGCCGAGCCTGCTCGGCATCAACGCCGGGGCCATGTGCTTCGTGGTGGTGGGCGCTACCCTGTTCGCTCTGAGCTCGCCGCTGGCGCTGGTCTGGGTGGCCTTCCTCGGCGCCCTGGTGGCGGCGCTGCTGGTCGCCCTGCTGGGCCGCCAGCGCGGCGGCGGCCTCTCCCCGCTGCGGGTGGTGCTGGCCGGGGTGGCGGTCACCGCGCTCTTCGTCTCCCTGGCCCAGGGCCTGCTGATCATCGATCAGGAACGCTTCGAGAGCCTGCTGCTGTGGCTGGCCGGCTCGGTGGCGGGGCGTGACCTGGAGGCGCTGACGCCGGTGCTGCCGTTCTTCCTCGGCGCCGCCGTGCTCTGCCTGTGGCTGGTGCGTCAGCTCAACCTCCTGGTGCTGGACGACGAGGTGGTCAAGGGGTTGGGCCAGCGCACCGGCCGGGTCAAGCTGCTGGCCGGGGGGGCGGTCATCGTGCTGGCCGGGGGCGCGGTGGCGGTGGCCGGGATGATCGGCTTCGTGGGGCTGATCGTGCCGCATATGGCGCGGGCCCTGTTCGGCCGCGACCATCGCTGGGTGCTGCCCGCCTGCGCCCTGCTGGGGGCCAGCCTGCTGCTGGTCGCCGATACCCTGGCGCGCGTCTTGATGCCGCCCCAGGAGGTGCCGGTGGGGGTGATGACGGCCCTGCTCGGCACCCCCTTCTTCCTGGTTCTCGCCCGTCGCCGGAGTCTCAGCCCATGACCGCTCCCCTCGTGTTACGCGCCGCCGGCGGCCGCCTGGCCTGGCGCCTGCAACGCCGCACCCTGGCGGCGACCCTGGGACTGGGCCTGGCGCTGCTCGCCAGCGCCTGGCTCGCGCTCTGCCTGGGCAGTCAGCCCACCTCCTCGGCGCAGGTCTGGCAGGCGCTGTGGTTCCCCGAGCGCAGCGAGATCGCCCTGATCGTCCACGAGATCCGCCTGCCGCGGCTGCTGCTGGCGATCCTGGTGGGCACCTGCCTGGGGACCGCCGGCCTGCTGATGCAGGGCCTGGTGCGCAACCCCCTGGCCTCGCCGGATGTGATCGGCATCACCGGGGGGGCCTCGCTGGCGGCGGTGAGCTTCCTGGCGCTGGGCGGCGGCGTCCTGGGCGAGGCCTGGCTGCCGGCGGTGGCCCTGGGCGGGGCACTGCTGGTGGCGCTGGGCATCGTCGCCCTGACCGGGCGCGGCCTCGGCCCGGCCCGGCTGGTGCTGATCGGCATCGGCATCAGCGCCGCCCTGGGCGCGGCGACCACCCTGGTGTTGGTGCTGAGCCCCGATACCACGGCGATGCAGGCCTATGTGTGGCTGACCGGCAGCCTCTATGCCGCCCAGTGGCGGGAGGTGGCGGGACTCGCCCCCTGGGCGCTGATCGGCCTGCCCCTGGCGCTGGGGCTGGCGCGACGCCTGGATGTCCTGGCGCTGGGCGACGAGATGGCCATCGGGCTGGGCACGGCGGTGCGCGGCAGCCGCTTGGCGCTGCTGCTGCTGGCGGTGGCCCTGAGTGGCGCGGCGGTGGCCTTCGCCGGCGGGCTCGCCTTTATTGGCCTGCTGGCCCCGCACCTCGCCCGGCGCCTGGTAGCGCCGGGTTATATGGGCCTGGTGCCGGCCAGCGCGCTGCTCGGGGCCCTGATCCTGCTCTACGCCGACCTGCTGGGGCGGCTGGCCTTCCTGCCCCGGGACCTGCCGGCGGGGATCTTCGTCGCCGGCGTCGGCGCGCCCTTCCTGGTCTATCTGCTCTATCGCTGGCGCTAAGCCCTGTAGTTCACGAATCAGCTATGAGAGCGGCTGCCGAAGGAGCCCTCCCTCGGCAGCCTGTTTTATTCTGCTCTATCGCTGGTGCTATGCCATATCATGGCTTCCCGCTGGTCGGTGTTAAGCCCGGAATCGGCCATAAAAAAGCGGCGCCCGGGGGCGCCGCTAAAGAGCGAGCTAGCAAGGCGGGGGCCTAGAAGTCCAACTGGTAGCCCAGGGTGAGGGTGCGGCCGCGACCGGCGAAGTAGTAGTCGTCGCTGGCCCGTCCGGCCTGGGAGTAGTAGGTGATGTACTGCTCGTCGGTGAGGTTCTCGACGCCCAGGGAGAGGCGCCCCTGGGGCAGGCGATAGGCCAGGGAGGCGTCCACCAGGCCATAGCCGTCGAACTCGAGCTCGGGGTCGTCGACGCTGCGGTCGAAGTAGCGGCTGACTTGCAGGTGCGAGGAGAGGCGCTCGTTCCAGTCGGCGCTCCAGGCCAGGCGCAGGGTGTCCGGGGCGATATTGAGCCCGGTCAGCTCGGTGTCGACGCTGCCGTCGCCATCGGTGTCCGACTCGCCCTCGGCATGGGTATAGGTCAGGCGCAGCTCATGGGCATCGCCCAGGCGCAGCTCGCCGGTCACCTCGATGCCCTGGATCTCGGTCTTCTCGCGGTTGCCGACCCAGCTGCCGCTGGCAGCGTCGTAGGCGAGACGCTCGCCGACGTCGGAGTTCGACTCGTAGTAGCTCAGCTCCAGGCCGTAGTTCTCCCAGTCGAAGCGGGCGCCGATCTCGCGGTTGTCGGTGACGATGGGCTGCAGCTGCAGCAGGTCGTCGATGTTCTGGCCGGGCTGATCGATGCCGCGCAATACCCGGCCCACGTCGGGCATGCCGAAGCCTTCCGAGTAGTTGGCGTAGAGCTGCAGCCAGTCGTTGGCCTGGTAGGTGGCACCGGCGTTGAACAGGGTCTCGTCGAAGTCGGGGGAGCCGCCTTCGACGGTGACCTTGTCCTGGGTCACGTCGCTGCGGTCGATGGTGGCGAAGTCGTCCACGTCGAGGCGGGCGTACTCGTGGCGCACCCCGGCGTTCAGGGTCAAGCGCTCGGTGACCGCCAGGTCGCCCTGCAGGAAGGCCGCCAGGTTACGGAACTGGCTCTGCGGCACATAGGTGCGCCCGGTATGCACCAGCGTCTGGGTGGTCTCGTCCTGGAGCAGGTCGAGGCCGCTGGTCAGGGTCAGGCGGTCATTGAGCAGGCCGCCCCGGGAGAGGGTGAACTTGGCGCCCAGCTTGTCGGAGGCGTTGCGGGTCTGGTCGAAACGGCTCTCGCCACCCTCCTGGTAGGGAAAGTAGGGGGTGGTGGCGAACTGGGCGCGGAAGCGTTGGTGGTAGAGTTGGGCGTCGAGGCGGTTGCCGAACCAGTCGTCGTGCCCGTAGGCCAGGCGGGCGGTGGTCACCTGGTTGTAGCCGGGGTCGCCGTCTGGGGTGCCCGGACGCGCGGTAGTGGGGATGCCGGCGTCGCGGTCGCCGGCGACCGGCACATAGTCGTCGCCTTCCTCCAGGTCGAAGTGATTGACCGAGACCTCCAGGTTCTGGTGGTCGTCGATCCAGTAGCCGAGGCGGGCGAAGAGGTCGTAGCTGGTGGAGTCCTGCAGCTCCCCCGGGTAGGCGATGCCGACGACCTGGTCGTTGCCGTCGTAGAAGACCCCGCGCTGCTGGCGGCTGGCCGCCACCAGGTAGTCCCAGTCGCCGGTCTGACCGCTGAGGCGGTAGTCCAGCTTGTGGCCGAAGCCCTCCGACTCGAAGTCGTCGTCGCTGGTCAGCTGGAGGCCGACGTGCTGGTTGAGCTCGCCGGCCTCGGCACGGCGGGTGACGAAGTTGATGATGCCGCCGGTGGCCCCCAGGCCGTGCTCGGCGCTGGCGCCGTGGATCACTTCGATGCGCTCGACCATCGACAGGTCGATGGTGTAGCTGTCCCGGGCGCTGTCGCGCAGCGGATTGGTCTGAGGCACGCCATCGATCAAGAACAGCGGCGAGCGGCCGCGGAAGGACTCACCGGCGTTGGAGAGCTTCTGGCGGCTGGGGGAGTAGGAGGGGATCAGCTGGCTGAGTACTTGGCCGGGGTCGTCGCTGATCGCCAGTTGCCGCTCGATCTGCTCGCGGTCGATGATGGTGACGCGCTGGGAGCTGTCGTCGGCCTGGCGCTGGTTACGGGTGGCGGTGATCACCAGGGCCTCGAGGGCCGCGGCGTTGGCCGCGCTGTCGGCCTCCTGGGCCAGGACGGGAGCGGGAAGCAGGCCGCCCAGCAGGGCGGGCACCAGCCAGGCAAGCGGACGCTTGGCGGGGAGTGTCATAGGAGGGGGATCCCTTGCTTGTCATGAATTGTGAGCATCGTCGGCGCCGGGGAGTGACGCCGTGAAACAAACAAATGATAATTTTTATCAAAAGCATCTGCAATTGATCCTTATTCTTTATTGTCGCCCTCGGGCGCACGACGCCGATTCCCCCTTGCGTTCGCCGGGATCTCGGCTAGAATAGTTATCGAACAGTGTTTGTTAAAACGGATGTTTAACCTCAGCCATCGCCGAGACGAGTCACATGGATACCCAGTCGCTATTGATCAATGCGTTGCTCTACCTCTTCCTGCCCCTGTGGGGCATCGCCGGTTTCGTCGATTGGTGCTGTCACCGGGCGACGCGCATCGAGGTCACCTCGGGGCTCAAGGAGTCGCTCATGCATTCGCTGATGGGCCTGCAGGTGGGCATCCCCATCCTGCTGTGCCTGCTGTTCCGGGTGAATGTGTTGGTGCTGCTGATCTGCCTGGTGGCCTGGATGCTCCACGAGCTGGTGGCGCATTGGGACGTGCACTATGCGGCGCCGCGCCGCGAGATCAGCCTGTGGGAGATGCATGCCCATAACTACCTGGCCACGCTGCCGTTTTATATGCTGGCGATGATCCTGATCATCAACTGGCCGGTGGTGCTCGAGCTGATCCAACTGGATTGGCAGGGCCAACTGCGCCTGGAGCCCCTGGCCAGCCCCCATGGCGGCGAGGGCTACCTGCCGTTCTATCTCGGGTTCATGGCGCTGTTGTGTGTCTTCCCCTATCTGGAGGAGAACCTGCGCTGCCTGCGTCATGCCCTCAAGCAGAGGACGTCATCATGAGTGTCTATGTCACCCGCAGCGGCCACCACCTGCCGGGACCGGCCGTGGATAACGAGCGGATCGAGGAGGTGTTGGGGCGGGTCAATGGCAAGCCCAGCCGCCTCAAGGCGCGCATCCTCAAGGCCAATGGCATCCGGCGGCGCCACTACGCCATCGACGCCGAGCACCGCACCACCATCGGCAACGCCGAGATGGCGGCCCGGGCGGGGGAGCAGTGCCTGGCGGCGGCGGGGCTGGGCAGGCGCGACCTGGGGCTGCTGAGCGTGGCCACCAGCCAGGGCGACCTGGTGCTGCCGGGCTTCGGTAGCCAGGTGCAGGCGGCGCTGGGGCTCGGCGACGTGGAGCTGCACACCAGCCACGGTATCTGTTCCAGCAGCATGATGGCGCTGAAGACCGCCTTTTTGTCGTTGGCCGCCGGCGAGCATCGCCGCGCCCTGGTGGTGGCCAGCGAGCTGGCCTCGCGGCTGTTCAAGGCGAGCCGCTTCGAGGCGGCGGGGGCAGAGCCCGACTTCGATGCCGAGTTCCTGCGCTGGATGCTCTCCGATGGCGCCGGGGCCCTGTTGCTGGAGGCCGCACCCCGCGGGCGCTGCCTGCGCATCGACTGGATCCGCGGCTACTCCCATGCCGATGCCTATCCGCTGTGCATGAGCGTGGGCCAGGCACCCGATGGGCGTACCTGGCAGGATTTCGCCACCTACGCCGAGGCGGAGGCGGCCGGGGCCCTGCTGCTGCGTCAGGACGTGCGGCTGCTCGACAATATCGTCAAGCTGGGGGTGGATGGCCTGCTGCGGCTGATCGACGAGGGGCGGGTGGCGGTCGATGAGGTCGATCACCTGCTCTGCCACTACTCCTCCCACCACTTCCGCGGGCGTATCGCCGAGATGCTGACCCAGGCCGGGGCGATGATCCCGGAGGAGAAGTGGTATACCAACCTCTACGAGCGCGGCAATACCGGCTGTGCCTCGCTATTCATCATGCTCGACGAGTTCCTGCGCACCCGCGAGCCCCGGCCCGGGGAGCGCATCCTCTGCATGGTACCGGAGAGCGGCCGCTTCAATACCGCCTATATGCAGCTAACCGTGGTCGACGCCTGAGAGAAGGAGATTCCGATGCAAGAGACCCTGATTACCACCGCCGCCGGCCAGGACTGCCTGCAGGGCCTGATGCGGGTGTGGTTCGACTTCGAGCGCCAACTGGGCCGCCTGCCCTTGATCCAGCGCCTCGATCGCGGCGAGCTGAGCCTGGCGGAGTACCGTACCCTGTTGCTCAACCTGCGCCAGCAGGTGATCGAGGGCGCCCGCTGGATCAGCCGCTGCGCCTCGAGCTTCGATCGCCACCATGCCGACCTGCGCTCGGTGGTGATCCAGCATGCCCGGGACGAACACCGCGACTACGAGCTGCTGGAGGCGGACTATGTGGCCGCCGGCGGCGACCTGGCGGAGATCCAGGCGGCACCGCGCAATATCGGCAGCGAGGCGCTGCACGCCTTTATGATGCATCGCGCCGGCCAGCCCAACCCGATCGACCTGGTCGGTGCCATGTGGATCATCGAGGGGCTGGGCCAGAAGATGGCCGGCGACTGGGCGGCGCGGGTCGAGGCGGCCACCGGCGGCGATGGCGGTTACACCCGTTTCATGCGCTATCACGGCGAGAACGACGACGATCACCTGGCCACCCTCTATGGCCTGATCGACCGGGTCTGCCAGGCCCCCGAGGCGCCGCAGGCGATCCTCAGGACCGCCCGCGTGGTGGCGCGGCTCTATGCCCTTCAGCTGGAGGAGGTGCCCTGTGATTGAACCGATGCTGACTAGGCCGATCCGCGAGATATTGGCGCCTGGTGGCCCGCGATGCTATGCCTTGCCGCCGCAGGAGGTGCCCCGTGACTAGGCAAGACGAGAAGGCAACGCTTAGCCCCTATCTGCGTGCCATCGCCCAGGACGAGGCGCTGCCCATCGAGCCCGAGGCGCGGCGGCTCTGGCTGGAGGACCTGGCCAACCCCACCCGCTGGTGGCTGCGGCCCATTCTCCAGGGCCTCTTGGCGGTGCTGCTGCACTTGGTGTGGTTCTTCAAGCGCCTGCCGCTGCCGCAGTTCCGCGCCCATGGCCTGCTGCAGCGGCTGATCTGCTGGTTCTGCACCCACTTCGTCAGCCCCCAGGCTAACCGCCTGATCCTGCGCCACTTCGCCACCGAGTCGAACCTGCTCAACTTCCTGATCGACAACACCGCCCCGGGCAAGGTGGCGCCGGTGACCCTCTACCCGCGGCGCATCGCCGAGATGCGCGAGGCGAGCTTCGTCGAGCACGACCAGGCGCTGTTTCGCAGTATCGAGGCGCTGGGGGCGACGCCGGATGGGGCAGGAGAAGACCAAGCAGGGGAGGACGGGGCGCCGAGCTGGCAACACTGGCGTCCCCTGGACGCGCTCGAGTTCGAGATCCGCCCGCGGCGCACCCAGGTGCTCGACTTCGAGAGCGCCCATGCGCTGTTCATGTGCCTGTTCTGCCTGCTGCTGACCCGGGAGGAGTACCGCGATGCCATCAACGGCTTCAACCTGGATCAGTCCATCGCCCTGCGCATCGGCGCGCTGATCGGCGAGCCCCAGCTCGCCGAGCTGGCCTACAACAAGCACCCCCTCTACCTGGTGGGCCCCTGGAACCTCAGTCAGCGCTTCCTGATGCACGGTTTCTTTACCGAGTACCTCTATGCGCGCCTCGAAGGCCTGCGCCGGGAAGACATCACTCGCCCAGCCGACGCTTCCTGATGCAGTGGCATCACCGTGCCTGCTTGTCCGGGGCTGGAGCGGCGGCGCCGTTCGCAGGCATCGCCCCGGGCCGCCGCCGACTAAGGCTACTTGGAGTGCTTCCTGACCCGGCGGATATGCAGGGCCACGCCGATCAGCAGCGCCAAGGCCACCGGCGCCAGGGCCAGGCTCACCAGGCGTGGCTCGTGGGGCACCATGGCGCTGACGCTCTCCACCCCCAGCTTGTAGAGGCTGAGGATGTAGTAGCCCAGCACGATCATCGAGAGTCCCTCCACGGCGCGCTGGATCGCCAGCTGGCGGCTGGTGCGCTCGTTGAGGCTCTGCAGGATCGCCGAGTTCTGGGCCTCCATTTCCACCTGGGCGCGAGCCTGGAGCAGGTCGCCCAGATGGGCTACCCGCTGCTCCAGGCTGAGTAGGCGCTGGTCGGTGGCGGCGCAGTAGCGCACCGTGGGGCGGAAGCGGCGCAGGATGAAATAGCCCAGGCGCTGGCGGTCGTCGATGCGACTCTCGCGCAGCTCCTCGATGCGCTCCGCCACCAGGCTGGCATAGGCCTCGGTGGCGCTGAAGCGCTGGCGGGCCCGGGAGCAGGTGTGGGCGATGCGTGCCGAGAGGGCGCTGACCTCCTCCAGCAGCGGCCGGGTATCGCCCCGCGGCGCCTGGGCGTTGCGGTGGGTCAGCTCGGCCAGGGCCTGCTCCTGGGCCTGGAGCTCGCCGCTTAGCGACTTGGCCAGGGGCAGCGCCAGGGAGGCCATCATGCGGTAGGTCTCGATCTCCAGCAGGCGGCGCACCATGCGTCCCAGGCGGAAGTCGTTGAGCCGCTCGTTGATCACCAGCAGGCGATTGACGCCGCAGTCGCTGAGGTGGAAGTCGCTCCATACGCTGGCGGCGCCGCCGCCGACCCGGGAGCCCGCGGTGCCGCGGAAGCCGTAGGCAGCAGGGGCGCCCCCCCAGTGCGCCTGAGCCTCCACCCGCACCAGGCTGGCGTTGATGATCGCCTCGCGATGCGGCGAGAGCAGGCGCTCCAGCACCTCCGGCGGGGCGGGCCAGTGGGTCTCGCCGGGGACGGCGGGGCGATAGAGGGTCAGGGTGAAGAATTCGGTATGGCGCTCCCACTTCAGCGTCATGCCGTCGAGCTCGAGGATATGCTGGGCCGCCTGATGATCGGGGGGTACGCCGTGGTCCCGGGCCAGCCGCTCGAGCAGCGCCTGGCCGATGGCGCCATCCTCGTCCAGCAGGGCATAGTGATGCACCAGCGCGGAGCCGGGCAGGTCGATGGAGGGGCGGGAGTGGAGCTCATCGTGCAGGGCACGGCGTTGGGGATGCATGGTGTTATGGTGTCCAGGGTAAGGGGAGCCTTCGAGGCTAGCCAGCGACGGCGACGGGAACAAGGCGCCGCCGGCCCGGATCGGCCCCCCTGGCTGCGGTGGCTTGTCGCAGCCTGCAATGTATACAGCTTTTGTGTACGATTAATGACCCGACTACCGTGACCTGGAGAATCCCATGAGCTTTACCGTCTATCTGTCCGGCGAGATCCACACCGACTGGCGTGAGGAGATCGAGCGGGGCGCCGCCGCCGCGGGCCTGGATATCACCTTCACCTCGGCGGTGACCGACCATGACGCCAGCGATGCCGCCGGCGATCACCTGGGACCGGCCTGCGAGGGCTTCTGGCGCGATCACAAGTCGTCCAAGATCAACGCCATTCGCACCAAGACGCTGATCGAGATGAGCGACCTGGTGGTGGTGCGCTTCGGCGACAAGTACAAGCAGTGGAACGCCGCCTTCGATGCCGGCTACTGCGCCGCCCTGGGCAAGCCCTACGTGACCCTGCACAGCGAAGAGATCGTCCATCCCCTCAAGGAAGTGGATGCCGCCGCCATGGGCTGGTGCACCAGCACCGACCAGGTGGTGGAGATTCTCAAGTACGTGACCCAGTAACTACCCGAGCCCCAGGAAGGGCAGCAGGCTAATCGCCAGGATGACCCCGGCGCCGGCCAGCAACAGCAGCAGTCGTAGCGGCTGGTGGACGAGGCGGCGCCCCAGGGTATCCGCCTCGCCCCGGGCCCGTCGGGCCTCCCGCTCTCGGTGCAGGAGCTCGGCGCGCTCGGCCTGGTAGGCCTCGATCACCCGGCGTGCGGCCGCAAACTGCTCGGAGTTGCGCAGCCAGATGGCCGGCTCGCCCAGCCGCCAGAACCCTTCCTGGGTCTCGTAGGTCTCGAAGCCCTGGGTCGCGAGGCGCTCGCGCACCTCGTCGGCCTCGTCCTCCGGGACGCCCCGCAGCTTGAACAGCAGCACCGCCATGACTTACTCCCGATGCCGCGAGGCCAGCCACTCCGCGTCGCTCGCCGAGTCGTCCTGGGCGGTGTAGGCCGTGGCCAGCGAGACGCCGCCTACGTCGATCTGCCGGGCCAGGCGCAAGGAGGGGGTGCAGGCCAGGAAGTCGGAGCCCTCCACCCAGTCGTCGTCCGGGTAGTGGGCGAACAGGTACTGGCCCTCCTTGAGGCTGTCGATCAGCGGGTAGGCCACCTCCTGGCGCACCGCCGGGCAGCCGAAGCTGCGCCCCAGGCGGCCATTGGCGGCGATGAATTCCTCGCTGACATAGTCGGCGCCATGAATCACGATGGCGCGTTCGTAGGCCAGGTCATTGACCCCCGGCTCCAGTCCCTCCAGGCGCAGCGAGTAACCGTTGCTGCCGTCGTAGCTGTTGAGGGTGCGAAACAGCCCCAGGCTCGACTGGTGGCTCTCCGGCGTATTGGAGAACCAGCGGGCCTGCTCGTCGCCGGTACCGCGGCCGTGGGAGACCAGTTCCTCAAACAGCAGGCGCTCCTCGGCCAGGTCGAAGACCCACAGGCGTGGCTCGTTGGCGGAGCGAGCGAAGTCGATCACCGCCAGGCGCTCGGCCTCGGGCTGGGCGCAGTGCCAGGCCTGGGCGGCGCGCTCCAGCACGCGGGCGTCGGCGCCGGGAGCCAGGCGCTTGAGGGTATCGCTCAGGCGCGCTTCGCCGAAGGCGGGTGAGGGGGTGCTCGAGGCCGCCGCCAGGGCCGGGGCGGCCAGGGCCGCCGAGAGCAGCAGAACGCCGAGTCGTTTCGGCGACAAGGATGGCGCATCGTGCGTCATTGTTATGGGCTCCTGCGTTTCGATCCGGGCCGCCGGGCGATACACTTTACCGATGATTCCCAGCGGACGGGCCTAAGTATGACCATAAAGCGAGCATTCACCAACCGGCGCGATTCCACGGCGCTCCCACTCGGGCGCCTGCCGCGCCGCTGGAGCGTCCTGTTGGCCGCCCTGTGCGTGGCCGGCCTGACGCTGCCGGCGTTGGCGCAGCAGGCCCCGGCTCCCGATGGCGCCGTCATGAGGGATGGCGTCGAGGGCCGGGATGCCGCCCTGGTGCCGCTTGATGAGGCCCTGAACGGTCGGTTGTTATGGCAGGACGAGGCGGCGCTGGGGCGACTCGATCGCGCCCTGGCGTCGCTGGCCGAGGATGGCCTGACGCCGGCCCATTATCGGGCCGACACCTGGCGCCAGGCCTTCGCGGCCCTGCCGGCGGAGGACGCCGCGGCTCGCGAGCGCCTGGCGCAGGAGGCCAGCCGCGCCCTGGTCCAGGCCCTGGATGACCTGGCCCGGGGGCGGGTCGATCCGCGGCGCCTGGACCCCCGCTGGGAGATTCCCCTGGCCGAGGCGAGCCTGCCCTGGCCCGCGATCGCCGCCGCCCTGGCGGCGGGGCGAGTCGACGAGGCCCTGACCCTGGCGCGCCCCGAGCATCCGGCCTATGGCCAGCTGCGCCAGGCCCTGGCGGAGCATCGGCGCCTCGAGGCCCTGGGCGGTTGGGCGCCGTTGCCGCCGCGCTCGGCGGCGCTACGCCCCGGCGAGCGCCATGAGGAGGTGCGCCGACTGCGCGAGCGCCTGGCGGCGGCGGGGGAGCTGGGGGCACTGGTGCCCGAGGCGGGCCTCTATGGCGAGCTAGCCGCCCGTGCCCGCCCCGCCGGCTTCGACTCCCTGCACTACGACGAGCCCCTGGTGGCGGCGGTGCGCCGTTTCCAGCGCCGTCACGGCCTGAATGACGATGGCGTGGTGGGCCCGCGCACCCGGGATGCCCTGAACGTGCCGGTGAGCCGGCGTATCGAGCAGCTGCGCCTCGGCCTGGAGCGGGCCCGCTGGTGGCTGCCGACCCTGGCCGGGCACCATATCCTGGTCAATGTGGCGGGGCAGACCCTGGATTACCGGCGCCCCAACGGCGAGACCTGGCGGACCCGGGTGATCGTCGGCCAGCCGCGACGACCGACGCCGCTGCTGGCGTCGAGGGTGACTCACTTCGACCTGCACCCCAGTTGGACGGTGCCGCCGACCATCTTCCGCGAGGACAAGCTGCCCCAGTTGCGCCAGGACCCCCTGGCCCTGGAAGGACGATTCAGCGTATTGGCGCCGGACGGCACGCCCCTCGATCCCGAGGAGGTGGATTGGCAGAACCCCGGCCCGGTGATGCTGCGCCAGGCCCCGGGGCCCGCCAACCCGCTGGGGCAGATGGTGCTGCGCTTCCCCAATGGTCATGCGGTCTACCTGCACGACACCCCGGGGCGGGGGCTGTTCGGGCGGGATCAACGACTGATCAGCTCCGGCTGCATTCGCGTCGAGGGGGTGCGCCGGCTGGTGGAGCAGTTGCTGGCCGATACCGGTACGCGCGTCGATCTGGCGGCGCGGCTGGCCGGCGGCGAGAGCCAGACCCTGCATCTGGCGCGCTCGGTGCCCCTCTACCTCTACTACTGGACGGCCTACCCCGCGCCGGGCGGCGAGGTGATCTTCCATTCCGATCCCTACGGTAGGGATGCGCGCCTGGCGGCGGCCCTGGCCCGGGGCTGAGGCGAAAATCCTCGGGGCGAGTGAAAAAACTGTTTGACTCGGAAGGTCCGAAAGCGCATCCTGCGTCCAGTTGGTTAGCAAGTCGAATAGCGTCAGTTGTCATCGAAAGTCGTTTCAAGCGTTTCGGTAGCCTGGTGTACTTCTCCTTGTTTTACCCACTCGTCTCGGGTAATTCCCGGTTAAACATCTGCTACTTCGAGGAATTCGATCATGGCAACTGGTACCGTTAAGTGGTTCAATGACACCAAAGGCTTCGGCTTCATCTCTCCGGACGACAACGGCGACGACCTGTTCGCTCACTTCTCCGAGATCCAAGCCGACGGCTTCAAGACCCTGCAAGACGGTCAGAAGGTCTCCTTCGACGTCACCCAGGGCAAGAAAGGCCTCCAGGCTTCCAACATCAAGGTCATCGGCTAAGCGCTGATCGCCTCGATGTGACCGCTACGGCGGTCGAAAAAAGGCCCGCCTCGGCGGGCCTTTTTCGTGGGTGCTATCCGGGCTTTTATCTCCTTATCGAATAGATAAATTTCTAGAAATAACTTTTCGCTATAGGGGGCGGCCGTCACAATGGGCCCTTTGCTGGTTCTACTGGATCGCCCATGTCTCTGGATGCCTGGATCGCGCTGGCCGTTGTCGGCACCGTCTTCCCGCTGATGGCCCTGAGCCGGATCGGCCCCGATATCATTCTCCTCGGTGCGGTCATTCTGCTGCTGACCCTCGGCGTTATCGAACCCGACCAGGCCCTGGCCGGCTTCTCCAGCAGTGCCCTGTTTACCGTGGCCTTCCTCTATATCCTGGTGGCCAGCATCCGCGAGACCGGCGGCATCGACCTGATCATTCGTTACGTGCTGGGTCGGCCGCGCAGCGAGGTGCGAGCCCAGGGGCGGCTGCTGCTGCCGGTGGCGGCGATAAGCGGCTTCCTCAACAACACCCCGGTGGTGGCCACCTATATCCCCGCGGTGATCAGTTGGAGCCGGCGCCTCAACATTCCCGCCAATCGCCTGCTGATGCCGCTCAGCTTCGCCTCCATCCTCGGCGGCACCATCTCGCTGATGGGCACCAGCACCAACCTGGTGGTCAATGGCTTGCTGGCCGATCGTTACCCGGAGCTAGCCCTGCGGCTCTTCGATATCGCCTGGCTGGGCGTGCCGGTGGCCATCGTCGGCCTGGCCTATCTGCTGTTGGTGGGACGCCACCTCTTGCCGGCGCGTCGTGGCGCCGCCGAGGCCTTCGAGAACCCTCGCGAGTTCACCATCGAGATGGCGGTGGACCCCACCGGGCCCCTGGTCGACAAGACGGTGGAAGAGGCGGGGCTGCGCCATCTCCAGGAGCTGTTCCTGGTGGAGATCGAGCGCGAGGGCAACGTGGTCAGCGTGGTGGGCCCCGGCGAGAAGCTCAAGGGCAATGATCGGTTGATCTTCGCCGGCACCTCTGCCGGTGCGGTGGAGCTGCAGCAGATCCGCGGCCTGATGCCCTCCCATCAGGGCCAGTCGAGCCTGCAGAAGGACTTCAAGGAGCGCCGTCTGGTGGAGGCGGTGGTCTCCAATCAGTGCCAGTTCATCGGTCAGCGCATCCGCGACGGCCACTTCCGCACCCTCTATGGCGCCGCCGTGCTGGCGGTATGCCGCAACGGCGAGCGGGTCGCCGGCAACCTGGGGCAGATTCGCCTGCAGCCCGCCGATGTGTTGCTGCTCGAGGCGCGTCCGCCCTTTATCGAGCGCCATCGCCAGTCCCGGGACTTCCTCTTGATCAGCCAGGTCAATGGCGCGGCCCGGCCCATCCACGAGAAGGCCTGGCTGGCCTGGAGCATCCTCGCCGGGGTGGTGGTCCTGGCCGCCAGCGGCGTGATGAGCATGCTCAATGCGGCCATGCTGGGGGCGGCCCTATCGGTGCTCAGCGGCTGCTGCTCGATCGGCGCCGCCCGCCGTGGCCTGGACACCCAGGTGCTGTTGACCATCGCCGCCTCCTTTGGCCTGGGGGCCGCCCTGGAGACGACCGGGGCCGCGGCCTTCCTGGCCCAGGCGGGGCTGGGCCTGGCGGCCGGCAATCCCTGGCTGCTGCTGGTGGGGGCCTACCTGCTGGTGGCGCTGTTGACCGAGCTGGTCACCAACAACGCCGCCGCGGTGATCACCTTTCCCATCGTCATGGCCAGCGCCGAGAGCCTGGGGGTCAACCCGATTCCCTTCGTGGTGGTGGTGATGTTCGCCGCCTCGGCCAGCTTCCTGACCCCTATCGGCTATCAGACCAACCTGATGGTCCACGGCCCCGGCGGTTACCGCTTCGGCGACTTCCTGCGCGTCGGCGGCCTGCTCAACCTGCTGACCGCCCTGGTGGTACTGACCCTGACGCCGCTGATCTGGCCGTTTTAATTTCCGCGGGGCTATTGCGATCAGCGTTCTTCCTGCGCTGAGGCTCGGCGCTACCCTGGGGGCAGGTCGTCGCGGGGCGCTGTGAGGACCATGGTCAGCCAGCGGCGCTTGGGGTAGGGTAGCGGCCAGTGATTTCGACCCTGCGAGAGCCCGACCATGAGCCACCCCGGCGAACTGATTATCGAACCCCGCGACGGCCGTCCCGCCGACAGCTGCGTGATCATCCTCCACGGCCTGGGCGCCGATGGCCATGACTTCGAGCCGCTGGTGCCGGCGCTGCAGCTGCCGGCGGAGCGGGCGGTGCGCTTTATCCTGCCCCATGCCCCGCGGCTGCCGGTGACCATCAACGGCGGCATGGTGATGCCGGCCTGGTACGACATCCTCGAGATGAGCCTGGATCGCCGCGTCGACGAGGCCCAGTTGCTGGCCTCCGCGGCCCGGGTGCAGGCGCTGATCGACGATCAGATCGCCGCCGGCATCGACAGCCGTCGTATCGTCCTCGCCGGCTTCTCACAGGGCGGTGCCGTGGCCTATCAGGCGGCGCTCAGCTACCCCAAGCCCCTGGGCGGGCTGCTGGCGCTGTCCACCTACTTCGCCACCGCCGATAGCCTGACCCCCAGCGAGGCCAATCGCGACCTGGCCATCGAGGTGCATCACGGCACCCAGGACCCGGTGGTGCCGGAGGCCCTGGGCCGCGCCGGCGCCGAGCGTCTGAAGGCCATGGGCTATGCGGTCACTTATCGCACCTATCCCATGCCGCACTCGCTGTGCCCCCAGCAGGTGGCGGATATCGGCCCCTGGCTGGGAGAGCGACTCGCCGCCGCCTGAGCCACAGGGGCCGTGCGCCGAAGGTGGGCTCGACGCGGCCCCCTGGCTAGGGCAAATTAAGGGAAAATTTCTTGTTCTCTGTGCAGGATGACACCATGGCTTCTTCCCTGACTCACGACATGCCCGACGCCCGGGGGTTCTTCGGCGACTTCGGTGGCCAACTGGTACCGCCCCATCTCAAGCAGGTGATGGACGAGATCGATGCCGCCTACGAGGAGATCCGCGTCCGCGAGGACTTCCAGCAGGAGCTGGCCGGCCTCTTCGCCGATTATGTGGGCCGGCCCAGCCCGATCTTCCATGCCCGGCGCCTCTCCGAGACACTGGGCGGCGCCCAGATCCACCTCAAGCGCGAGGACCTCAATCACACCGGCGCCCACAAGATCAATCACTGCCTGGGCGAGGCGCTGCTCGCCAAGTTCATGGGCAAGACCAAGGTGATCGCCGAGACCGGCGCCGGTCAGCATGGCGTGGCCCTGGCCACCGCCTGCGCCCTGGTGGGCATCCCCTGCGAGATCCACATGGGCCAGGTGGATATCGAGAAGGAACACCCCAACGTCACCAAGATGAAGATCCTCGGCTGCAAGCTGGTGGCGGTGACCCGCGGCACGGCGACCCTCAAGGATGCCGTAGACAGCGCCTTCGAGGAGTACCTCAAGGACCCCCAGAACTATATCTATGCCATCGGCTCGGTGGTCGGGCCGCACCCCTTCCCCAAGATGGTCCGCGACTTCCAGTCGATCATCGGCCGCGAGGCCCGCGAGCAGTTCCTCGCGCGTCATGGCAAGCTGCCCGACCATGTCACCGCCTGCGTCGGCGGTGGCTCCAATGCCATCGGCATGTTCACCGCCTTCCTCGAGGACGAGGCGGTGCACCTGGTGGGGGTGGAGCCCGCCGGCGAGGGCCTCGATACCCCGCGCCACTCCGCCACCCTGACGCTGGGCAAGCCCGGCGAGATCCACGGCATGCGCTGCTATGTGCTGGAGGACGAGGCGGGTAACCCGCTGCCGGTGCACTCCATTGCCTCGGGCCTCGACTACCCGGGGGTGGGCCCCCAGCACAGCTACCTCAAGCAGGTGGGCCGAGTCGACTACCAGAGCGCCAGCGACGCGGAGTGCCTGGAGGCCTTCCTGACGCTGTCGCGGGTGGAGGGGATCATCCCCGCCCTGGAGAGCGCCCATGCGGTGGCCTGGGCGATGCGCGTGGCGCCGACCTTGCCCAAGGACCAGCATATCCTGATTAACCTCTCCGGCCGCGGTGACAAGGATGCCGACTATGTGGCCGAGAAGCTGGGATTGTAGGAGCCCTCATGGATAGTCTCGACCCCGACCTGGGCCCCGGCGCCGAGGCTCGCTTGATCAGCCCCGCGGCGGCGCGCAATGCCGCGCCGATCCTCGCGGTGCTGCGCGATGTCCTGCCGAGCCAGGGGCGGGTCCTGGAGCTGGCCAGCGGCAGCGGCGAGCATGCCCTGCACTTCGCCCGTGCCTTGCCCGGCCTGGAGTGGCAGCCCTCGGACCCGAGCCCCCGGGCGCGGGCCTCCATCGCCGCCTGGCGTGATGCCGAGGGGCCCGACAACCTGCTGGCGCCGATCGCCCTGGATGTGACCCACCGCCCCTGGCCGGTGGCCGACTTCGCGGCCCTGGTGTGCATCAACCTGCTGCATATCTCCCCCTGGGCCGCCGGCCAGGCGCTGTTCGCCGAGGCCGGCGCCCGGCTGCCGGCGGGCGGGGTGTGCTTCGTCTATGGCCCCTTCCAGCGGGACGGCGCCCATACCGCGCCCAGCAACGCCGCCTTCGATGCCGACCTGCGTCGCCGCGATCCCGCCTGGGGCATTCGCGACCTGGCGGCGGTCGAGGCCGAGGCGCGGCGACAAGGCCTGGTGCTGAGCCGGGTCGTCGAGATGCCCGCCAATAACCTGAGCCTGGTGTTCCAACGCTCCTGAGTCGCGCCTTGCGTTGGTAGCGTCCCTTGAAGTTCTGGCACTTACCTCAAAGACTGGTAGGGAAGCCACGAGGAGGACGCTAGATGAGTGATCTTTCGGAGGATTTTCGCCTACCCGTCGCCTGCCCCCAGTGTGGAAGCCACCGCGTGCGTGTCTCCAAGGTCAAGAATCCCGACGATGCGGTCTTCTGTGCCTCCTGCAAGACGCGGCTGTGCCTCTACCATGAGGCCATGGACCTGCTGCGCCGGGGCCCCGGTGACGAGACCGAGGCGCTGCTCGAACGGGCCATGAATCGGCAGCGACCTTGAGCCCCGCCACCTGGCCCAGCGAGGGACTCGCCGGGCTCTTGATCCTGTTGACCACCCTGCTGGTGGCCGGCGTGGCCTGGCATGCCCGGGGTCACCTGCGCGAGCATGGGGTGCCCGCCGGCCGCAGCCACTGGCTGTGGCCCTTGCTGGCGGCGGTATGGGGGTTCCTGACCCTGATCTGGCTGGTCTCCGACCTGCTCACCCTCTACCTGGCCCTGGAGGGGCTGGGGTTTTGCGCGGTGGCCCTGATGTGGCTGCCCGGTACCCGGGAGGCGCGTCGGGCGGGCCTCTATTATCTGCTGGCCAGCCTTAGTGGGTCGGCGCTTATCCTGACCTCGGCGCTATTGCTCTATAGCCACTATGGCCATCTCGACTTCGCCCTGCTGGCCCAGGCCTCCGCCGAGGATCCCCGATGGCGTTGGCTGGCCCTGGCCGGGTTGAGCACCGGCCTGCTGGTCAAGGCCGGGGCCTTTCCACTGCATACCTGGCTGCCTCCGGCCCATGCCGCGGCCTGGGCCCCGGTCAGCGCCCTGCACGCGGCGTTGATCATCAAGGCCAGCCTCTTCCTGTTGATCAAGCTGTGGTGGCAACTCGGTCCCGCGGCGGCCCCCAGTATGCAGCTGCTGGGCTGGCTGGGGGCCGCCGCGGTGCTCTGGGGCGGCCTGCTGGCCTGGCGCCAGGCCACGCTCAAGAAGGTGGTGGCCTACTCCACCGTCTCCCAGATGGGCTATCTGCTGCTGCTCTTCCCGCTGATGGCTAGCGCCGAGGAGGGCGCCCGTCAGTTGGCCTGGCAGGCCACCTGGCTGCTCTTTATTACCCATGCCCTGGCCAAGGCGGCGATGTTCATGGCCGCCGGCAACCTGGTGCTGGCCATGGATTGCGATGACCTGAAGGGGTTGGCCGGGGTGGGGCAGCAGCTGCCCCTGTCGCTGCTAGTCTTCGGGGTGGCGGGGGTGAGCATCATGGGCCTGCCCCCCAGCGGCGCCTTCACCGCCAAGTGGTTGCTGCTGGAGTCGGCCCTGGCCGCCGGCCAGTGGCCATGGCTGCTACTGCTGGGGCTGGGCAGCCTGCTGAGTGCGGCCTACCTGTTCCGAGTCTTCGCCTACTGCTTTACCGCCCGCGCCGAGGCACCGCCCTGCCGCCGGGTACCGAGCCATCTGGATATCGTGCCCCTGGGATTGGCCCTGGCGGCGCTCTTCCTGGGATTGATCGCCGGCTGGCCCGTCGCCTGGGTCCAGGGCGGGGGGCTGCCATGAGCGGTGCCCTGATCCTGCTGCTGACCCTGGCCACCTCGCTGCTGGCGGCCCCCGTGATCTTCCTGTTGCCGGAGCGGGCCCATCGCACGCGGACCGCGATCAACCTAGGGGCGGCGCTGCTCAAGCTGGCGCTGGTGGCCTGGATGGTCTGGGGCCTGGCCCAGGGGGCGGCCTATCGTTTTCATCTGCCGGTGATGGAGGGCTTCAGCGTTCACCTGGTGGCGGATCCCCTAGGCATCCTGTTCGCCGGCCTCTCCTCCCTGCTGTGGCTCTTGACCACCCTCTACGCGGTGGCCTATCTGGAGGCGTCGCCCAACCGGCGCCGCTTCTTCGGCTTCTTCAGCCTCTGCGTGGCCAGTACCCTGGGCATCGCCCTGGCCGCCAACCTCTTCACCTTCCTGATCTTCTACGAGCTGCTGACCCTGGCCACCTACCCGCTGGTGGTGCACCGCGGTACTCCGGCGGCGCTGGCCGCCGGACGCATTTACCTGCGCTACACGGTCAGTGCCGGCTTCGTGCTGCTGCTGGGGGTGGTCTGGTTGCAGGCCCTGGCCGGGGAGCTGACCTTCGGCGAGCTGCGCCTGAGCGAGCTGGACGAGGCGTATCATCCGACCCTGCAGGGCATCTTCCTGCTGCTGATGCTGGGCCTCGGCGTCAAGGCGGCCCTGGTGCCCCTGCATGGCTGGCTGCCCCAGGCGATGGTGGCGCCGGCACCGGTCAGCGCCCTGCTGCATGCGGTGGCGGTGGTCAAGGCGGGGGCCTTCGGCATCGTGCGCCTGGTCTATGACGTCTATGGCATCGCCTTCAGCGCCACCCTGGGGCTGCTCGGCTGGCTGACCGCCGCCGCCTCGCTGACCATCCTCTACGGTTCCCTGCGCGCCCTGGCCCAGAGCGACCTCAAGCGCCGCCTGGCCTTCTCCACGGTGAGCCAGGTCGCCTATATCGTCCTGGGGGTGAGCCTCTTCGGCCCCCTGGGTACCCTCGCCGGCCTGGCGCACCTGCTCCATCAGGGGCTGATGAAGGTGACGCTGTTCTTCTGCGCCGGCAACTATGCCGAGGAGCTGGGGATCCACCGTGTCGACGAGCTGGACGGGGCGGGGCGGCGCATGCCCCTGACCAGCCTCGCCTTTACCCTGGGGGCTCTGGGCATGATCGGCCTGCCGCCCCTGGCGGGTTTTATCAGCAAGTGGTACCTGGGGATGGGGGCGGTGGCCGCCGGCTCGCCCTGGGTGATCGCCGTGCTGGTGGCCAGCAGCCTGCTCAATGCCGCCTACTTCCTGCCGCCGAGCTATCGGCTGTGGTTCAAGGCCGCCGCGGATCCCGCCTGGCCCCAGGCGCGCTGCCTGGGACGTTTCGAGACCCATGCCTGGCTCTGGGGCCCGGCCTTGGCCACGGGGCTGTTCAGCCTGCTGGCGGGGCTGCTGGCGGGGCTGCCCTACAGTCCCCTGGACTGGGCGGGCCGGGTAGTCGGCGGGGAGTACTTCCCATGAGCGTCTCGGCCCTGTTGCCCTGGAGCCTGGCCTTGGCGGTGGCCTGGCCGCTGGCGCTGGCGAGCCTGCCGGGGCTGTTCGAGCGGCGCCTGGCGACCCTGGCCTGGCTGAGCGGGCCCCTGCCGGCGCTGGTCCTGGCGCTGTGGGCGCCGTCCCTGGAGCTGACGCTCGAGGCCTGGCTGCTGGGCGGGCATTGGCTGCTCGATGAGACGCGCCGGCCGCTGCTGGCCATGAGTGCCCTGCTATGGGCCCTGGCCGGGGGCTATGCCTGGGGCTATCTCGCCCCCGAGGATCCCCATCGACGCCGCTTCGCTCGGCTCTGGAGCCTGAGCCTGGCCGGCAACCTGCTGCTGCTGGTGGCCGAGGATATCCCCAGCTTCTATCTCGGCTTCGCCCTGATGACCTTCGCCGCCTTCGGCCTGGTGCTGCATCACGGCGACGAGGGGGCCCGTCGCGGGGCCTGGGCCTATCTGCTGCTGGCCCTGGTGGGGGAGGGGCTGATCCTCGCCGGACTCTTGTGGGCGGCGGGGGAGAGCGGGGCCCTGACCCTGACGGCCCTGCGCCAGGGACTCGCCGGGTCGGGAAGTCACGCCATGGTGGTGCTGCTGTGGTTGGGGTTCGGCGTCAAGGCGGGGGTGCTGGGCCTGCACCTGTGGCTGCCCCTGGCGCATCCGGTGGCGCCGACCCCGGCCAGCGCCGTGCTCAGCGGGGTGATGGTCAAGGCCGGGGTGTGGGGCTGGTGGCAGACCCTGCCCCTGGGGCTGGTGGCCCTGCCATTGCCGGGGAGCCTGATGATCGCCCTGGGGCTGCTGGGGGCCTTCCTGGCGGTCCTCTACGGGCTCTTCATGCGTGAGGCCAAGGCGGTGCTGGCCTACTCCACGGTGAGCCAGCTGGGCATGCTGGCGGCGCTGACCGGGGCGGCCCTGCACAGCCCCGAGCTGTGGCCCGCCCTGCTGCCGGCGCTGCTGCTCTTCGCCGCCCATCATGGCCTCAACAAGGGCGCGCTCTTCCTCGGCGTGGGCATCGCCCGGCACCCGCCGCGGCTGCCCTTCTGGCTGGTGGGAGCGGGCCTGGCCCTGCCGGCCTGGGCCCTGGCCGGCGCCCTGGCCAGCGGCCTGCCCAGCAAGTGGATGATCAAGGCGGGGCTCCATGATGGCGGCTGGTCGGGACTGGCCCTGGCGCTGAGCTGGGCGGCAGTGGGCACGACGCTGCTGATGGCGCGCACCCTCTGGTGCCTCTACCGGGAGTGGCAGCAGGCGGTGGAGGCGGAGGTCGCGCCGGCCTCCCGGGGCATGCTGGTCGGCTGGCTGGGGAGCCTGGCGGCGGCCACCCTGCTGCCGGCCTGGCTGGTGCTGCCCGAGGCGATCCAGTTGCCGCCCAGGGGCGAGCTCTGGGGGCTGCTGTGGCCGGTGATGCTGGGGGGGACCCTGGCGCTGGTGGCCATCCAGCAGTTGCTGGGGCGGCACCCCGCCGTGGAGGCGGCGATGGCGAGCTGGCGGCCGGGGGATCTCTGGTGGCTGGCCCAGGGCTCCCTGCGGCGGCGAAGGGACGAGTTGAATCGGGGCGTGGCGTCGTTGCGCCGGCACAACGCGCGCTGGCGCGAGGCGCGACAGCATTGGGGCGAGCGCCTGATGCGGGGGCTGGATGGCCTGGAAGGCGTGGAAACGCTGCTGCGCTGGCTGCTGTTGCCGCTGGTCCTGGGGATGGGGGTCCTACTGATCTGGGGCCTGCCGGTGACGCTACCGTTGGGGTAGTGGCATCGGCGGGGGCGCCGATGCCAACTCTCGGATGCGCTCGCCTAGCGTCGGATGCGCTCGCGCAGGCTCGCTGATCCGGCCTACGGCGACCTACTCTTCCTCGTCGTAGAGCCAGTCATCCTCGATGGCGCGACGCAGGCGACGCTCTTCCAGCAGGCTCTCCACCCGGCGACGGGCGCGCAGGGTATCGGCACGGCTGCTGCGTGGGCTGCGTCCGAAGTTGTCGTCATTGACGGCGTCGAGGAAATCTTGCTCGTCGGCGAGGCTGTCGTCGACTCGGTACTCTTGGCTCATGCGATGCCCTCCCATGACCCGGTGGCCATAGCGCCCGGGGTCGCCCCGGGCGGGTCCAACGCCATGCTGGCGCCTGACTCGCCTTATAGCGTCAGTCGCTCGGCAGGGCAAGAGGGAAGGGATAACTTTAGGTGTGGCTTATTTTTCGAGCCGCGCCTTGAGTCGCTCCAGCTCCTGCTGGGCCTCGACCCGCTCGGAAACGTCCTTCTGCACGCCGATATAGTAGGTGAGCTGATCATCCTCGTCGTAGACGGGGGTGATCGACAGCTCGTTCCAGAACAGGGTGCCGTCCTTGCGGTAGTTGCGCAGCACCTCGCGGCAGGGACGACCGTCGGCCAGCGCCTGACGGATCTTGTCGAGGGCGGGTTGATCCCGATCGTCGTTCTGCAGGAAGCGACAATCCTGGTAGAGGATCTCCTCGGCGCTATAGCCGGTGAGGCGCTCGAAGCCCTGATTGACGTAGATCAGGATGTTCTCGTCACCTTCCTGCTCGGCCACCACGATGCCATCCTCCGAGGCATCGACGATGCGTTCCAGCAGTTCCGGGCTGATCATGTGCGGTCGTTTCATCCGGGGGGTTTCCTTATGGGGACCCATGAATCACCGGGTCGGCCGGTGTCTGCGTATCATGGCCAGGCGAATCGCGCTTTGCAACGCTCGCCGGCCACTATGGGGGCTATCGTTATTCTACTTCCGGTAGCCGTCGAGCGCTGGCGGCGGCGCCCAGGGCGGTCAGTGCCAGTACCAGCAGCAGGGCCTGGGTGCCCAGCCACTGGGCCAGGCCCCCGATGATAGAGCCTACCGCCAGCATCAGCACCCCGGTCAGGGTGTTGGAGAGGGCCACATAGAGGGCGCGCTTGTCGCTGCCGGCCATGTCGATGAGGTAGGTCTTGCGCCCCAGGCGGACTCCGGCATGCACCACCACCAGGGCGCCATAGATCAGCGCATAGGGCCAGACGCTGGTCGCCAGGGCCCCGGGGAGTCGCGGCACCAGGGCGGCGGCCAGGCAGCAGAGCAGGGTGCCCAGGGCCGCCTCGCCCATCACCCGGCGGCTGGAGCGGTCGGCGCGCTGGCCCCAGAGGGGGCTGGCGACCATGCCGGCGAGCCCCGAGATCACCACCAGGATACCCAGGCCACCCAACCCGGCACCGCTCTGGCGCTGGCCCAGCAGGGCGATATAGGGCAGCGCCAGGGCACTGGCCAGCAGCAGGGCGCGGCACAGGTTGAAGTGCAGGAAGGCGCGATCTTCGCGTAGCAGATACAGGCCCTGCCGGATGCTCTCCCAGGCGTTCTGTCCCCCCTCCACGGCGCCGGGGGCCTCCTCGATACGCGCCGCGCACAGTGCATTGAGGCCCCAGCCCAGGCCCGCCACTACCAGCAGGCCGGCCAGGGCCAGCTCGCCGGGGCGCTCGTCGAAGAGCATCAGGATGGCCCCGGCCAACAGGGTGGCGCCGCCGGCCAGGCTGCCGCTCCAGCCCATCAGGGTGCCGCGGCGCCGCTTGTCGATGGTCTTGCCCAGCACGTCCTTGGTGGCCACCGAGGAGAGGCCCCGGGCCAGCGACAGCACCACCAGGGTCGCCAGTACCAGGGCGCCGCCCCAGCCGCCGCTTCCCAGCAGCGCCAGTAGCGCCAGGACCAGCGCGGCCCCGGCCTGAAGCAGGCCACCGGCTACCCAGACCCACTTGCGGCGTGGCTTGAGGCGAATAAAGCCCGCCACGAAGAGCTGTGGCAGCAGGGCGCCGGCCTCGCGAAGGGGGACCAGCAGGCCCACCATCCATAGCGGCGCGCCGATCACCCCGAGTAGCCAGGGCAGCACCAGGCGGGCGCTGGAGAGTTCGTCGGCCAGCTTGTTGCCGAGCGCCGCCCAGAGGTGGCGGGGACCGTTGCGGGGCTGGACGGTGCAGGCCTCGTCGGGGATGTCCCGGCACATCCGGCTGTCGTCGTCGCCGGTGAGCCACTCATAGAGGCGCGATTGGCTGATCTCTGCCATGGGAATCTCCGTTCGGCGTGCCATGGGCTCGCCCCCGAGGGGGCTGCTATGATGCCCGCTCGCGACACGGGAGGGCATGGAATGGCACGAATTAGAATTCACTATTGTACGCAATGTCAGTGGCTGTTGCGCAGTGCCTGGCTGGCCCAGGAGCTGCTCTCCACCTTCGGCGAGGCCCTGGAGGAGGTTGCCCTGGTGCCCTCCCATGGCGGCTACTTCGAGATCTTCTGCGACGATGCCTCGCTCTGGGAGCGCAAGCGGGATGGCGGCTTCCCCGACAGCAAGGAGCTCAAGCGGCGGGTGCGCGATCGCCTCGATCCCGACCGCGACCTGGGCCATATCGATCGCTGATCCATTGCCGATACCCCCACAGGGAAGGAGACCCGCATGACACAGGATCGTCAGGCCATGCTCTATGGCCTCGGGGCGGTGGCCCTCTGGTCCACGGTGGCCACCGCCTTCAAGGTGGCGCTCGGCGAGATGTCGCCACTCGAGCTGATCTGGCTGGCAGTGGGGGTCTCCTGGCTGGTGCTGGGGGCCCTGATGCTACGCCAGGGGCTGCTGCGCCGGGCCCTGGGTCGTGGCTGGCGTACCGCCGCCTGGGCCGGGCTGATGAACCCGGTGGCCTACTACCTGGTGCTGTTCGCCGCCTACGACCGCCTGCCCGGCCAGGAGGCCATGGCCCTCAACTACACCTGGGCGCTGACCATGGCCTTCCTGGCGGTGCCGATCCTCGGCCAGCGACTGACCCGCACCGACCTGCTGGCGGGGTTGATCGCCTATGCCGGGGTCTGGGTGATCGCCACCCGAGGCGCCATCCTGCGGGTCGATTTCGCCGATGCCTGGGGGGTGGGGCTGGCGCTGGCCTCGACCCTGTTGTGGGCCCTCTACTGGCTGCTCAACGCCCGTGACGCTCGGCCCGCCCTGGTGGCCCAGTGGCAGAACTTCAGCGTGGCGCTGCCGGTGCTGACGCTGATCCTCTGGCGGGGGCCCGGCTTCACGGGCTTCAGTCAGGTGGGCCTGGCCGCCGGCGTCTATGTGGGGCTCTTCGAGATGGGCATCGCCTTCGTGCTCTGGCAGCTGGCGGTACGTAAGGTATCGCGCACCGCCAAGGTATCGCTGCTGATCTTTCTCTCGCCGCCGGTCTCCCTGTTGCTGCTCTATTTCATCGTCGGCGAGCCGATCCTGCCCTCCACCCTGGCGGGACTGGCGCTGATCCTCGCCGGCCTGGGGCTACAGCAGTGGCAGAAGGCACCCTGAATTAAAGTCGTCGGCGAGACCGCCGATAGAGTGTTATGTAAATCAAGGTAATGGGTTGTGAGAAGGTGCATTTGGGGCGGTGCGCGGGCGATGCCATGGGAGGCCCCATGAGGTAAGCCTGATATTCGCTTATGCGCGAAGTAAACGAAAATATCAGCGGTAAAGGGTTTTCTAATAATATACGCTTTGTTACATTTTGTTTCGCTTATTTCGGCTCCATGTCTTTCCTGTGTAGTGAGAGGCGAGTAGAAGGGCTAAAAAGCATATCCTAATAACCAACATGGACGTGTCACTGCTCCGCGCGGTGAAACGTCGAGACGACAGGGAGAACCCTCGATGATGCTGCCTTCCGGCCTGCGCCTTACTTTCGCTATGCCCCTAGCCCCCCTGGCCCGTGCCACCGCCTTGGCCTCCGGTTGCCTGGTGCTGGGCGGACTCTCCACCGCGGCCTGGGCCCAGGCCAGCAGCGAACAGTTGCGCGAGGTGGCCCAGCAGGCCCTGACCAGCAACCCCCAGGTGCAGTCGGCCTATCATGGCTTCCTAGGCGCCGAGCACCAGGTGGACGTGGCTCGTGGTGGTTACCTGCCGAGTATCGATGTCACCGCGGGCATCGGCCAGGAGAGCCGCGAGGGCGACGGCCGGGGTAGCTTCGATTCGGACTTCGCCGAGATCTCCCTGACCCAGATGATCTATGACGGCTTCGCCACCCGCAGCGAGGTGGAGCGGCTCGACCGGGCCAAGCTGGTGCGTTACTACGAACTGCTCGGTGCCAGCGAAGAGGTCACCCTGGAGGTGACCCGGACCTATCAGGACGTGCGCCGCTACCGGGAGCTGGTGGAGCTGGCCCGGGACAACTACGCCAAGCACCTGGAGGTCTTCGAACAGATCGAACAGCGGGTGCTGGCCGGTGCCGGGCGTCGCGTCGACCTGGAACAGATCAGCGGCCGACTGGCCCTGGCCGAGTCCAACCTGATCACCGAGGCATCCAACCTGCACGACGTCAGCGCCCGCTATCAGCGCCTGGTGGGGGCCCTGCCCGCCGACGCCCTGGCGCCGGCTCCCTCCTTCGAGGCCGAGCTGCCGGCCTCCGTCACCGAGGCGGTGCAACTGGCCTATGAAGGCAACCCCGGCTTCCACGCGGCCATCGAGAATATCGCCGCGGCCCGCGCCGAGCGCGACGGCACCCGCTCGGCCTTCCAGCCGCGCCTCGACTTCCGCGCTACCGCCGGCACCAACAACCTCGACGATGTGGCCGGGCGTCGCGACAGCCAGACCGTGGAGCTGGTGGCCAGCATGAACCTCTATCGGGGCGGCAGCGACCTGGCCAGCTTCCGCCGCGCCAGCGACCTGGTGGAGCAGGCGAGCAGCCAGCGCGACCTGGAGTGCACCAATGTGCGCCAGACCACCCAGATCGCTTACAACGACACCCGCCGCCTGCGCGAGCAGCTGAATCACCTCAATCAGCATCGCCAGTCCATCGACCGGGTGCGCGGCGCCTACCAGCAGCAGTTCGATATCGGTCAGCGTACCCTGCTCGACGTGCTGGACAGCGAGAACGAGTACTTCGAGGCCAGCCGTGCCTACGTCAATGCGCAGTATGACGTGGCCATCGCCGATGCCCGCACCCTGGCCGCCATGGGCCGCCTGATGCCGACCCTGGGGCTGATGAGCGAGCAGATCCCGACCCTGGCCGAGCTCTCCAGCGAGGGCGTTAGCCTCGACCCGCAGAGCCTCTGCCCGGTGCAGGCACCGACCGCTCAGACCCTGGACGATCTGATCGGCGATATCTCGGTCTCCGTGGAGCCCTATGCCCCGGACTTCACGCTCAATGCCGACGCCCTGTTCGCGGTTAATAGCGCCGAACTCAGTGCCGCCGCTCAGGGGGAGCTGACGCGTCTGGCCGCCGAGCTTCGCGAGCGCCGCGATATCCGCCGTATCCGCATCGACGGCCATACCGACAGCACCGGCAACGATGCCATCAACCAGCCGCTGTCTCAGGCGCGCGCCGAGAGTGTCGCCGACTTGCTGGTTTCCCGGGGCGTCTCCGCCCAGCTGATCGAGAGTCGCGGCCATGGTGCCAGCCGTCCCGTAGCCAGCAACGATACCGTCCAGGGGCGTAGCCAGAACCGTCGCGTCGAGATTACCCTCGTCGAGTGATGAAGCGTTGCCCTGGCCCCATCCGATGGCAGTGGTGGGGCCGGGGTGGCTACCCCAGTCAGCGTTAGGGAAGCTGCAAAGTGACCACGGATGCGAAGGAAGCGGTGGCGGCGCCCCGGGCGCCCGCCCAGGACGATCTGCTGGGTTGCCTGCAGATCATCGCCAAGGCTCACGATCACGACACCAGCGAGACGGCGCTGGTAGCCGGCCTGCCCCTGGAGGAAGGCAAGCTGACGCCGGGGGTGCTGCCCCGGGCCGCCACTCGGGCGGGGCTGTCGGCGCGCCATGCGCGAGCCTCGCTGGCGCAGGTCAATACCGACCTGCTGCCGGCGATCCTGCTGCTGGAGCCCGGCCGCGCCTGCGTGCTGGTGGGGCTGGATGTCGCGGCGGGGGAGGCCGAGGTGCTCTACCCGGAGCTGGGTGACGCCAGCGTGCGCCTTGAGCTTGCGGCGCTGGAGTCCCGCTACGGCGGTCAACTGATCTATGTGCGCCCCAAGTTCCGCTTCGATGGGCGCGGCAGCCGGGTCAAGCGCGACCCCAAGGGGCATTGGTTCTGGAGTGTGATCGCCGAGAACCGTCGCCTCTATCGGGACGTGATCCTCGGTTCGGTGATGATCAACCTCTTCGCCGTGGCCATGCCGCTGTTCGTGATGAACGTCTACGACCGGGTGGTGCCCAACCAGGCCACCGAGACCCTGTGGGTGCTTTCCGTGGGCATCTTCCTGGTGCTCTGCCTCGATTTGCTGCTCAAGCTGCTGCGTGCGGCCTTCGTCGACCTGGCCGCCAGTCGCGCCGACGTCAAGCTCTCGGCGAGTCTGATGCAGCGCGTGCTGGGCATGCGCCTGGAGGGGCGGCCGGCCTCCACCGGCTCCTTCGCCTCGACCCTGCAATCCTTCGAATCGGTGCGCGGCTTTATCGGCTCGGCCACGGTGGTGGGGCTGGTCGATCTGCCCTTCGTACTGCTGTTCGTGGCGATCATCGCGATGATTGGGGTGCCGCTGATCATTCCTATCGTGGCAGGGATCGTCTTCGTGTTGCTCTATGCCCTGGCGGCCCAGAGCAAACTGCACGAGCTATCCGAGACCACCTGGCGGGTCAGCGCCCAGCGCAATGCCTCCCTGGTGGAGTCCCTGGGCAGCCTGGAGACGGTCAAGACGCTGCGCGCCGAGAGTCGCCTGCAGGCCATCTGGGAGAAGGCCACCGCCTACCTGTCGCGGACCTCGGCACAGCTCAGGCTGATCAGCACCTCGGTCTCCAGCGTGGCGCTCTGGGCCCAGCACACCGTGGCGGTGGCGGTGATCATTATCGGCGTCTATCTGATCATCGCCGGCGACCTCTCCCAGGGCGGGCTGATCGCCGCCTACCTGCTCTCGTCTCGGGCCATGGCGCCGGTCAGCCAGGCCGCGGCCCTGCTGGCGCAGTATCACCAGTCCTCCACGGCGCTGGCGTCGCTGGACGAGGTGATGAAGACGCCGGTGGAGCGTCCCGAGGAGAAGGCCTTCGTCTCGCGCCCGGTGGTGCAGGGGGCCCTGGAGGCGAAGCGAGTCAGCCTGCGCTACCCGGACGAGGAGCGCGAGGCGCTGCGCGACTTGTCGCTGTCGATTCAACCGGGCGAGAAGGTCGCCCTGCTGGGGCGGGTCGGTTCCGGCAAGTCGACCCTCAACAAGCTGTTGCTGGGGCTCTACCAGCCCACCGCCGGCGCGCTCTCATTGGATGGGGTCGATATTCGCCAGTTCGACCCCCTCGAGCTGCGTCGGCATATCGGCTACGTGCCCCAGGACGTGGATCTGTTCTTCGGCTCCCTGCGCGAGAATATCGTCGCCGGTGGCGGCAGCGAGGGAGTGGATGACGAGGCGCTGCTTAAGGCCTGCGAGATCAGCGGCCTGGCACCGCTGGTCAACAGCCATCCCCAGGGCGTCGACCTGCCGGTGGGCGAGCACGGGCAGCGTCTCTCCGGTGGCCAGCGCCAGGCGGTGGCCATCGCCCGGGCGGTGGTCAACGATCCCCAGATACTGCTGCTGGATGAGCCCACCAGCGCCATGGATCATGCCAGCGAGGAGGCCTTCAAGAAGCGCCTCGCCGAGTACGCCGAGGCCAAGACCCTGGTGGTGGTGACCCACCGTACCTCGCTGCTGGCGCTGGTGGAGCGTATCGTGGTGATCGATGCCGGCAAGGTGGTGGCCGACGGGCCCAAGGACAAGGTCATGGCCGCCCTGCGTAGCGGCCAGATCGGGAGGGCCGGCGCATGAGCGAGTCTCGGAATCCGTCCGCCGAGCAGAAAGGCTTCGAGGCCATCGGTCGCGTGTCGCAACGCGCCGGCCGGCCGATGCGCCCGCTGATCGATCGCCTCTTCGCCCGGGGCGTCTCCTCGTTGCACCTCAACCGCGACTGGGCCAGCGATGCCGACTGGGCGCGTCTGCAGCAGGAGCCGATGCGTGCCCGGGGGCTCCTCTATGCGGTCTTCCTGTCGCTGATCCTGCTCGGTACCTGGGCGTACTTCGCCCAGCTCGATGAGGTGGCCCGGGGGGCCGGCCGGGTGATTCCCTCCTCGCAGTTGCAGAAGGTGCAGTCCTTCGACGGCGGCGTGGTGCAGGAGATCCTGGTGCGTGAGGGGCAGCAGGTCGAGGAGGGGCAGCTGCTGATGCGCATCGACCCCACCCGCTTCGTCGCCAATTTCCGCGAGAACCGCGCCCAGGCCCAGGCCCTGCAGGCGCGGATCGCCCGCCTCGAGGCCCTGGTCAACGATGAACCCTTCCGGCCCGCGACGGCGCTGGTGGAAGAAGCCCCGGAGCTCGTCGCCCAGGAGCGGGAACTCTATGCGAGTCGTCGCGCCGAGTTGGAAGAGGCCCAGGATATCGCCCGGGAGCGCCTCGAGCAGCGCCGGGAAGAGCTTAACGAGGCCCAGTCGCGAATGCAGACGGCGGGGCGCGAGCTCTCCATGGCCAGCCGCGAGCTGAACCTGACGCGGCCGCTGCTGGAGGCCGGCGCCGTCTCCGAGGTGGAGGTGCTGCGCCTCGAGCGGGAGGTCTCGCGGGTCAGCGGCGAGCGCAACCAGGCCAGGTCCCAGGTGGCACGACTGGAGGCCGCGGTGGAGGAGGCCGAGGCCCAGCTGCGTGAGGTGGTGCTGGAGAAGCGCGGCGAGTGGCGGGATCGACTGGCCTCCGCCAGTGGTGAACTCTCGGCCCTGAACGAGTCGAGTACTGGGTTGCAGGACCGGGTGCGCCTGGCGGAGATCCGCTCCCCGGTGAACGGCACCGTGCAGCGGCTGCATATCAATACCCTGGGGGGCGTGGCGCAGCCCGGCCAGGACGTGGTGGAGATCGTCCCCGAGGACGAGCTGCTGCTGGTGGAGGCGCGGATCGCCCCGCAGGATATCGCCTTCCTGAGCCCCGGGCAGCCGGCCACCATCAAGCTGACGGCCTATGACTATGCCATCTATGGTGGCCTCGAGGCGGAACTCGAGCATATCAGTGCCGATACCATCACCGACGATAACGACAACACCTTCTACCTAGTACGGGTGCGCGCCCTGGAGGAGAGCTTGGCCGGCTTCAGCCGCCGCGACCTGGCAATCATTCCCGGGATGACCGCCCAGGTGGATGTGATCACCGGCAAGCGCAGCGTACTGGAATACCTGCTCAAGCCGATCTTGCGTGGCGCTGGCAACGCCCTATCCGAAAGGTAAGCACATGGAAAAGACGCTTTTCGTGGTTCGTGGGGAAGAGACGCTACCGCGCTGGCAGGCCGCCTTCCCGGAAGGCGAGCATGGCACGGTGGAACAAGCCCGCTCGAGCATCGGCTCCGGTGACCTGGTTTGGGTTTCCGAGCGGGTCGATGAGTGGCCGACCCTGGTGCGGCAGTGGAGCCAACGGGGAGCGGCGGTCGTGGTGCTCTCCTATCGGCCCAGTCAGGCCCAGGGGCTCGAGGCTCTGGAGGCCGGTGCCCGGGGCTACGTGCATGCCCTGGCCAATGTCGAGGTGCTGCGTCAGGCGGCGACCGTGGTCACCCACCAGGGGCTCTGGGTGGGGCCCGAGCTGCTCTCCCGGGTGGTCGGCTCCAGCTTCCGCGCCATGGGAGGCGCGCCCCGGGCGAGTCGGGAGTGGCTCGAGCGCTTGACCGAGCGGGAGCGCGCGGTGGCCCTGGCGGTCGCCGATGGACAGAGCAACAAGGAGGTGGCGAGGCGGCTGGCGATCAGCGACCGCACCGTCAAGTCCCACCTCAGCGCCATCTTCCGCAAGCTCGAGGTGCGCGATCGCATGCAGCTGGTGCTGCGACTCTCCCAGTCGGAGACCGTCGACTCCTGACGGCCTCCTTCCATCGTACCGACGGCCATCTAGGCCATCGGTACGATAGGTTTCCCCCTTTGCTTTGCATAGCATCCTTTATCAGTAATAAAAGGATCGTTTCGTCTCGTCAGGAACGGTCAGGGCTTACGCAAAGGGAAACTCATTATGGCAATGCCTACCATTTTATCGATCACCGGCCAGGCCTGGGCGCGGGACGCCGACGGCAACCTGCGGGAGCTGAGCGTCGGCGACACCCTGCGTGATGGCGAGGTGCTGGTCACCTCCGATAACGGCAGCGTGCGACTCGACTTTCAGGACGGCCTGGCGCCCCTGGATATCGATGGTGGTCAGGAAATTGCCATGACCCCCGAGGTGGATGCCGAGACCGTGCCGGACACGGAAGCTAGCAGCGTTCAGGACGCCGATCTGGACGCCCTGCTCGCCGCCCTGGACGAAGGCGAAGGCGACCTGCTCGAACTGCTGGATGCCACCGCCGCGGGTGCCGGTGGCGGCGGCGGCGCCAATGGCGGGCACGACTTCGTGCGCCTGGCGCGGGTGGCCGAAGACACGCCGGAAGCCGAACTGGCCTTCGATACGACCCTGGCCGATGACGAGGTCGTAGAACTCACCACGCCCGAGGCCGCGGCGTTGGAGGAAGAAGCTCCGGGGCCGGAACCGGAGCCCGAGCCGGAACCCGAGCCCGAGCCCGAGCCCGAGCCCGAGCCCGAGCCCGAGCCGGAACCGGAGCCCGAGCCGGAACCCGAGCCCGAGCCCGAGCCGGAACCCGAGCCCGAGCCCGAGCCCGAGCCCGAGCCCGAGCCCGAGCCCGAGCCGGAACCGGAGCCCGAGCCCGAGCCGGAACCCGAGCCCGAGCCCGAGCCGGAACCCGAGATTCCGCCTGCGCCGGTTCTTAGTTTCTCCGACTCTGCGCCATCGAATATTGATAGTGATGGCGGTCTGTTCGGTGAGTTGGCCTCAGATGCTGTAACCAATATTCCAACCATCACTGTGAGTGGCTTGGAAGATGGCGCAAGCTGGGAGTACTCCATCGATGGTGGGGCTACCTGGCAAGCTGGCTCCGGCAGCACTTTCGAGCTTGCGGAAGGTGTATACAGTGATGGGCAAGTAATCGCCCGCCAAAGTGTCGGTGGACAGACCAGCGACAATGGCAATCTCGGGTCGCTTGAAGTCGATATGACCTCACCGGTGCCGGAAATTTCTATTGTCGATATCGTTGGGCAAGATGCCGCCGCTGAGCAGGAAGACGC
>NZ_BJUK01000013.1 GCF_007989625.1 Bisbaumannia pacifica | reverse complement strand
CCCCGCCTGTGCCGGCGGGCCACCGACGACGATACCTAAACGCCGAGCCGTCCCAGCCCCAGCCAGATCAGGCGCAGCGCCAGCAGCGTCAGCACCCACTTGAAGAGGCCGTCGAAGCGGCGGTCGGAGAGCCGACGCAGCAACTGCAGGCCCAGCCAGGTGCCCGCCAGGCCGGCGACGATCATCGCCACCATCAGCGCCAGCCACTCATGGAAGACGAAACCGGCGACCCCGAAGATAAAGGCCTTGGTCAGGTGCTGGAAGCTCATGCAGGCGGCGAAGGTGGCCACCCGCGGCAGGCGCTCGCCGAAGTGCTGCTTGATCACCGCCCCCACTAGGGGGCCGGATGCCCCCACCAGGCTGGAGAGGAAGGTGGTCAGGGCCCCGGCCAGCAGGGTCCCGCCGCGCCCCAGCCAGCCCCTGGGCCAGCCCGGCCCCCAGCAGGAATAGAGCACGAAGGCGGCGATGCACAGCTCCAGCACCCCCGGCGGCAGGCGCACCAGCAGCCAGGCGGCCACCAGGGCCCCCAGCACCACCCCGGGCAGGAAGGCGGCCAGCAGGCCGCGGTCGATATGCCGCCAGGTCATCAGCGCCCGACCGCCGTTGGAGCCCAGCTGCACCATGCCGTGGACCGGGATCAGCGCCGTGGCCGGCATCACCTGGGCCATCACCATGATCAACAGGGTGCCACCGCCGATGCCCACCGCCGCCGAGACCCCCGAGGTCAAAGCCGCCAGCAGCACCAGGCCCAGGTTGATCGCCGCCGATAGCGGCGACAACAGCTCCAGCATCCCTTCCATGATCCTCTCCTCGATGGCCTCGGGCGGTCTCGCCCGATGATTCGCGTCCTATTCACCCCTCTCCGGCGACTCGGGTCAACTTCCCGGCGCAAGTTGCCAAACGGCCGGGGTCTGGGCGGACGACACTGGACGCGAATTCCACCACCCCGAGGGAGCGACCATGAATCGCAACGTCATCCTCACCTGCGCCATCACCGGTGCCGGCGACACCGCCGCCAAGAGCCCCCATGTGCCGGTGACCCCCAAGCAGATCGCCGACAGCTGCATCGAGGCCGCCCGCGCCGGCGCCAGCGTGGCGCATATCCACGTGCGCGACCCGGAGACCGGCGGCATCAGCCACTCCGTGGAGCACTTCCGCGAGGTGATGGAGCGGGTTCGCGAGGCGGACGCGGATATCGTCATGAACATCACCGCCGGCGGCGGCGGCGACTGGATCCCCGACGCTGAGGACCCCACCCGCGGCGGCCCGGGCACCGATATCCAGACCCCGGCGGAGCGCCACGCGCCGGTGGCCGAGCTGCTGCCGGAACTCTGCACCCTGGACTGCGGCAGCCTCAACTTCGGCGACATGGTCTACGTGAACACCGCCGACTGGCTGCGCGAGCACGCCCGCCTGGTGCAGGCCGCCGGGGTCAAGCCGGAGCTCGAGTGCTTCGACCTGGGCCATGTGTGGTTCGCCCGCCAGCTGCAGCAGGAGGGCCTGCTCGACGGCGATCCCCTCTATCAGCTCTGCCTGGGCATCCCCTGGGGCGCCGAGGCCGATACCGAGACCATGCTGGCCATGCGCAACAAGCTGCCGGAAAACGCCAACTGGGCCGCCTTCGGCATCGGTCGCCACCAGATGCCCATGGTCGCCCAGGCGATGCTGCTCGGCGGTCATGCTCGGGTCGGCCTGGAGGACAACCTCTACCTGGAGAAGGGCGTCCTGGCCACCAACGGCCAGCTGGTCGAGAAGGCCGGCACCCTCATCGAGAACCTCGGCGGTCGCGTCATGACCCCCGCCGAGACCCGCGCCCACCTCAAGCTGCGCGACCCGCGCACCGGGAAGGTCGTGGAGCAAGCCGTCGGAGGTGACGCATGAGCCGCCAACTGAGCGTGATCGGCACCGGCGTCATCGGTAACGGCTGGATCGCCCGGGCCCTGGCCCGGGGCTGGGACGTGGTGGCCTTCGACCCGGCGCCGGAGGCCCCGGCGCGCACCCGCGCCTTCGTCGACAACGCCTGGCCGTCCCTCGAGCGCCTGGGCCTGGCGGAGGGTGCAAGCCCCGCACGGCTCACCTTCGTCGACAGCCTCGAGGCCGCCGTGGCCGGCGCCGACCTGATCCAGGAGAACGTCCCGGAGCGCCTGGCGCTCAAGCGCGAGATCCTCTCTGCCTTGGACGCCGCCGCCGAGGCGGAGGTGATCATTGGCTCGTCGACGTCCGGCTTCAAGCCCAGCGACCTGCAGCAGGACTGTGCCAAGGCCTCGGGGCGGGTGATCGTCGCCCACCCCTTCAACCCGGTCTACCTGCTGCCGCTGGTGGAACTGGTCGGCGGTGAGGCCACCGAGCCCCGCCAGATCGAACAGGCCCAGTCGCTCTACCAGGACCTGGCCATGCGTCCGCTGGTGGTACGCCGCGAGATCGAGGGGCATATCGCCGACCGCCTGATGGAGGCGCTATGGCGCGAGGCGCTGCACCTGGTCAACGACGGCGTGGCCACCACCGAGGAGGTGGACGCCGCGGTGGTCTACGGCTGCGGGCTGCGCTGGTCGCTGATGGGCACCTTCCTGACCTTCCACCTGGCCGGCGGCGAGCCGGGCATGCGGCATATGCTCGAGCAGTTCGGCCCGGCGCTGAAGCTGCCCTGGACCAAGCTCGAGGCCCCCGAGCTCACCGACGAGCTGATCGACAAGGTGGTCGAGGGCTGCGAATACCAGGCCGCCGGCCGTCCGGTCAGCGAACTCGACCGTCGCCGCGACGACTTCCTGGTTGAACTGCTCGACCTGGTGCAGAAATACTGGCCCGAAGCGGAAGGCCTGGAGGGGCGTATCTGATGGTGATCCTGGAGACCCGGGTGGCCCCGGCGTGGGTCGACTACAACGGCCATATGAACGACGCCGAATACGCCAGGGTCTTCTCCCTGGCGGTGGAGGCGCTGATGGACCGGACCGGCCTGGATGCCGAAGGGCGCAGCCGTCACGGCTATACGATCTACACCCTGGAGACCCACCTCTGCTACCGCCGCGAGGCCCACCAGGATCAGCCGCTGGCGGTAGCGGTGACCCTGCTGGATCGCGACGCCAAGCGGCTGCACGCCTTCTTCGAGCTGTTCGACGAGGAGCGCAACCTGCTGGCCACCAGCGAGCAGATGCTGATGGGCATGAACCAGCAGAGCGGCCGCCCCGACGCCTTCCCGGCGCCGGTCGCCGAGGCGCTGGCCGAGCTGCCCCACGCCGAGGCCGGCGCCTGGCCGGAACTCGCCGGACGCACCATCGGCATCCGGCGCTAGCCCCTCGCGCTCCTGCTGCATCCGCAGCGGGGGCGCGTTACCCTGCCTAGCATGCGACTCCACTATGCCGGCCCCGAGCCGGAACCCATCGGTATCCTGCTGCTGCCGCGCTTCGCCATGGTGGCGCTCTTCTCCGCCATCGAGCCGCTGCGGATCGCCAACCGCATGGCGGGCCGCGAGCTGTTCCGCTGGCAGCTGATCGGCCTGGACGGTGCCCCGGTGACGGCCAGCAACGGCATGTCCCTGGGGGTCGAGATGGCCCTGGCGCAGGCCCCGGACTTCCCCAGCCTGGCGGTCTGCGCCAGCTTCGCCCCCGAGGCGGCCCTGACTCCGACCCTGTTGGGCTGGCTGCGCGAGCGGGCGGCCCGGGGCTGCGTGCTGGGCGGCATGGACACCGGCTGCGTGGCGCTGGCCGCGGCGGGGCTGCTCGACGACCAGACCGTGACCCTGCACTGGGAGAGCCTGCCCGACTTCCGCCGCCGCTTCCCGCGGGTCGATGCCGTGGAGTCCCTCTACGAGGTGGACGCCCGGGGCTTCTCCTGTGCCGGCGGCAGCGCCGCCATCGACATGGCCCTGGACCTGGTGCGGCGCCGCCACGGCGAGGCCCTGGCGGCCCGGGTCAACGCCCAGCTGGTGCATGACCGGGGGCGCCTGGCCGCCAGCCGCCAGCGCCCCGCGGCGCCGCCCCACCTGCCCCTGGAGCTGCGTCGCGCCATCGGCCTGATGGAGGCCAACCTGGAGTCGCCCCTGGCCATCGCCGACCTGGCCCGGCGCCTGGCACTCTCCTGGCGCGGCCTGGAGCGGCTCTTCCTGCGCTACCTGGAGCGCTCGCCCCGGGATCACTACCTGGAGCTGCGCCTGGATCACGCCCATGGCCTGCTGCTGGAGACCCCCCACCGGGTGCTGGAGATCGCCCAGGCCAGCGGCTTCGCCTCCGCCTCTAGCTTTACCCGCGCCTTTCGCCAGCGCCATGGCCTCACCCCCAGCCAGTTGCGACGCCAGCAGGATCGGGCCTGGCTGTCGAATGGGGCTTAAGCCGGGCTATCGAGTGGTGCTCAGATAGCGCTGTCGAATCGTGCATAGTCGGCGTCGAATGGTGCCGCTTTTCCTCCACCGGCCATCGGCAAGCTAGGACCTTCCATTCCCCCGGAGAGGTCCTTATGAATTCGCTCTCGTCCCCGACGCTGCCGCTCACCCCGGACTACGACGCCTGGCCCATCGAGGCCGAGATCCGCGCCGTCACCCACGACGCCCGGGTGGTCACCCTGGATTGGAGCGACGGTCGCGTGAGCCGCTATCACGGCATTTGGTTGCGCGAGAACGCCGCCGACGAGAGCACCGTCAATCCCGCTACCCGGGAGCGCATCCTCGACCTCTCCACCCTGCCCGCCTGGCCGGAGATCGCCGCCGCCGAGGTGGACGCCGCCGGCGCCCTCTGCGTTAGCTTCGCCCCCGAGGCCCGCGTGCTGCGCTTCCATCCCGGCTGGCTGCGCGCCCACGACTACGACAACGGCGCCACCCAGGAGGGCCCCCTGGTGCCGGTCACGACCTGGCTGGGCGGTCCCGACGCCAGCCCCGACAGCCTCGACGCCAGCGGCCTGCTCGACGCCGAGCCGGCCGGCGAGGCCGAGGAGGCGATCCTCGCCCCGGCCCTGGAGCGCGTGCTCGGCAAGGGGCTGGTGCGCCTGCGCGGCCTGCCCACCGCGCCGGGCTCCCTGGCCGAGATCGCCGCGCGCATCGGCCCGCTGCGGGCCACCAACTTCGGCACCCTCTTCGACGTGCGCGCCAAGCCCGACCCCGACTCCAACGCCTACACCTCCATCGCCCTGCCGCCCCATGTGGACCTGCCCACCCGGGAGTACCAGCCGGGGCTGCAGCTGCTGCACTGCCTGGAGAACGACGTGGCGGGGGGCCAGGCGGTGATGCTCGACGGCTTCGCCGTGGCCGAGGCGCTACGCGATCGTCACCCCGAGGCCTTCGCCACCCTGACCCGCCAGCGCTGGTGCTTCGCCAATACCGCCCGCACCACCGATCATGTCTGGCATGCCCCCATGATCGGCCTGGACGAGCGCGGCGAACTGCAGGAGGTGCGTATCGCCGACTTCCTGCGCGGCCCGCTGCAGGCGCCCTTCGAGGCGGTGGAGCCCGCCTATGCGGCGCTGATGGCGCTACAGGCCCTGCTCCATGAGCCGCAGTTCGCCCTGCGCTTCGACTATGCCCCGGGGGACCTGGTGATCTTCGACAACCGCCGGTTGCTGCATGCCCGGGACGCCTTCGCCGGGGGCGGCGGCCGGCGCTGGTTGCAGGGCTGCTACCTGGAGCGGGACGAAGTGCGCTCCCGCTACCGGATGATCCAGCGCGCCCGGCGCCGGCGGCGGCTCGATTCGGAACACAACGACTAACGCGGGGGATCCAGGGTGCCCCGTTCGGCGGTGGTGCTCGGGGCCTCGTTGAAGCGTTGCCGATAGGCCCGCGAGAAGTGCGCCGGCTGGGTAAAGCCGGCGGCCAGGGCCGCCTCGGTGACCCGGCAGCGACTATCGGCGAGGATGCGCCGCGCCTGGTCGAGGCGCAGACCCAGATAGCACTGCTTGGGGCTCTCGCCGAAGTGGGCCATGAACAGCCGCGTCAGCTGGCGCTGGGACTGGCCCACCAGGCGACACACCTCGGGAATCGGCAGCGCCTGGGCCAGGTTGGCCTCCATCACCGCCAGGGCCCGCACCACGCTGCGTGGCAGCTCTTCGTAGAGATGGCGCTGGGCCAGGGAGGCCTCGCCCCGGGCCCGCTGGTGGACCAGCTGGCGCCCCACCGCATTGGCCAGGGCCGGCCCATAGGCCCGCTCGATCCAGTCCAGCATCATGTCGATGCTGGCCGAGCCCCCGGAGCCGGTCAGGCGCTCGCTATCGAACTCGTAGCGGGCCTGGCTGATGGCCAGGTGGGGAAACTCCTGGCGAAAGGCCGGCACGCTCTCCCAGTGCAGGGCCACCCGGTGTCCCTCCAGCACCCCCGCCCGGGCGAGGATAAAGGGCGCCGTGTCCAGCCCCCCCAGCCAACCGCCATGGGCGGCGATGCGCCGCAGCACGGCGCGCTCGGCCGCCCCCACCGTCAGCTCCGCCTCGTAGGAGGAGACCACGATCAGGCCGGCATCGTCGGCCAGGGTCTCGAGGGAGCCGTCCACGTCGATACGCACCCCGTTGCTGGCCACCACCGCCTGGCCGGTGGCGGAGCGTAACCGCCAGGCGAAGAGGTCGCGCCCGAAGCGATTGGCCACCCGCAGCGGCTCCAGCAGGCAGAACAGGGTCAGCATCGAGAACTTGGGCACCAGCCAGACATCCAGGGTGTGCTCGGCCTCCTCGGGGGTCAGCAGGGGCGGCGAGTCGGGACGCGGATAGGGCCATTCGTCGGGATAGGGTTCCATCATGGCCAATAAGTTCAAGTATATGGCCAATTTAATCAAGTCCAGGAGCGAAACCGCGGATAAGGTAATAAGCACTCACGCCAATGCCAGTGACCGAATCTTGTGGAGACGCCGTCATGACCCACGTCAGGCTCCGGGCCCAGGGCCAACGCCTGGTACTCGACCATCGGGACCAATCGCGGGAGTTCACCGCCCTGTGGCTGCGCGAACGCAGCCCCGATCCCCAGACCCGGGACCCACGCACCGGCCAGCGCCTGATCGAGGCCGCCGAGCTACCCCTGGACCTGCGCCTCGAGGCCGCCGAGGTCAGCGGCGCCGGCCTGGCGCTGCGCTTCGGCGATGGCCACCGCTGCGAGGTGCCGCTGGCGGAGCTGCTCGAGGCGCCCATCGATCCGCCCCGGCGACTCTGGGATGCCGCCGACGCCCCTAGCCCCCGGGCCGACTACGCCGAGGCCCTGCATGATGATGGCGCCCTGCTGGCGCTGCTGGAGGCGCTGCACCGGGACGGCTTCGTGCTGGTCTCCGGGGTCCCCGCCGAGGAGGACGGCATGCGCCCGCTGATCGATCGCATCGGTCCACTGCGGCGCACCAACTGGGGCGGCATCGCCGACGTCAAGTCGGTGGCCGATGCCTACGACCTGACCATGACCCAGCGCGGCCTGGAGCCGCACACCGACAACCCCTACCGGGACCCCATCCCCGGCTATATCTGGCTGCACTGCCTGAGCAATGCCGCCGAGGGCGGCGACAACACCCTGGTGGACGGCTATATGGCGGCGCGCCGGCTGCGCGAGCGTGACCCCGTGGCCTTCGACTGCCTGACCCGGGTGCGCCCGGGCTTCCGCTACCGGGACGACACCACCCACCTGGAGAGCGAGGGGCCGCTGATCGAGCTGGATCGCCAGGGTGAGCCGGTCCGCGTGCGCTACTCCAACCGCACCGAACGGGTGCCGGCCCTGGCCCCCGAGACGCTGGACACCTACTACGCCGCCCGCCGCGCCTTCTATGAGCTGATCACCGGCGACGAGTTGACCCTGCACCTCAAGCTGGCGCCGGGGCAGATGCTGATCATGGACAACTACCGGCTGTTCCATGGCCGGCGCGCCTATCAGCTGGCCGGCGGCGTGCGCCACCTGCGCCAGGGCTACATGGATCGCGACAGCACCGCCAGCCGCCGCCGGGTATTGCGCCGCCAGGCCGAGCCCCATGCCCAAGGAGAGCCCGCATGACCCAGGCCCACTTCCGCCACTTCGGCGAGGCCCAGCGCGACGACTGGGCGCTGATCGATGCCCGTTTCCGCGACTATGTGGCCGATGCGCCGCGCCGGGTGCTGGCCCACCTGAACAACCTGGCCGGGGACACCCACGGCTACCCGGTGGACCGCTACGAGCACTGCCTGCAGACTGCCACCCGGGCGCTGCGCGACGGCGCCGACGAGGAGATGGTGGTCTGCGCCCTGCTCCACGATATCGGCGATGACCTGGCCCCGGCCAACCACGCCGAGATCGCCGCAGCCATCCTCGAGCCCTTTATCGACCCCCTCAATGCCTGGATGATTCGTCACCACGAGCTCTTCCAGGGCTACCACTATCGCCACTACTTCGGCCTCGATCGCCACGCCCGGGAGGCGTACCGGGATCACCCCGCCTATGCGCGCACCGTGCGCTTCTGCGACGACTGGGACCAGACCAGCTTCGATCCCGACTACGACACCCTGCCGCTGAGCCACTTCCTACCCATGGTGGAGCGGGTCCTGGGGCGTCCGCCCTTCGGTGGCCTGCCCGACCCGGTGCCCGAGACCCAGAGGGAGCAAGATTAAGATGTCCCAGACCTGTGCCAGCTATTTATTGCGGCTGCTCGAAGCTTATGGAATCGATACCGCCTTCGGGATTCCCGGGGTGCATACCATCGAGCTCTACCGTAGCCTGGGCGACAGCGCCATCCGCCACGTCACCCCACGCCACGAGCAGGGCGCCGGCTTTATGGCCGACGGCTATGCCCGGGCCAGCGGCAAGCCCGCCGCCTGCTTTATCATTACCGGCCCCGGCATGACCAATATCGCCACCGCCATGGGGCAGGCCCTGGCCGACTCCATCCCCATGCTGGTGATCTCCAGCGTCAACCGTCGCGATACCCTGGGCCGCGGCCAGGGCCGGCTCCACGAGCTGCCCGGCCAACGCGAGACCCTGGCCGGGGTCAGCGTCTTCAGCCACACCCTGCTCGACCCGGCGGCGCTGCCGGAGGTGCTGGGGCGGGCCTTCGCGATCTTCCAGGGCGCCCGCCCGGGACCGGTGCATATCGAGATCCCCCTGGACCTGCTGGCCGCGCCCCTGGAGGCCCCGGCGCCGCGCCCGCTGCGGGTCTATCCGCCGGCGGCCCCGGCGGCGGCCATCGCCCAGGCCGCCGACTGGCTGGCCGGCGCCGAGCGCCCCCTGCTGCTGCTGGGCGGCGGCTGTGCCGATGCCCCCCAGGCGGCCCGCGCCCTGGTGGAGCGCCTGCAGGCGCCGGTGCTGACCACCATCAACGCCAAGGGCGTATTGGGCCAGGATCATCCCCTGGACCTGGGCGCCACCGCCAGCCTGCCCGCCGCGCGCCGCCTGGCCGCCGAGGCGGATGTGGTGCTGGCGCTGGGCACCGAGCTGGGCGAGACCGACTATGACCTGGTGTTCGATGACGGCTTCCGCCTCGACGGGCGGCTGATCCGGGTGGATATCGATCCCCAGCAGTTGGCCCGCAACCAGGCCGCCGACCTGGCCCTGTTGGCCGACGTGGGCCAGGTGATGCACGACCTGGCCGAGGCCCTGCCGGCGCGCGCCGGGGATGGCCGCGCCGCGGCGGTGCGCGACGCCCTGGCCCTCGAGGCGGACCCGGAGCTGGCCCCCTACGCGCCCCTCTACGCCACCCTGCGGGCGGCCGTGCCCGAGGCGATCCTGGTGGGCGACTCCACCGGGCCGGTCTATGCCGGCAACTTCCTCGCCTCGCTGCCGGCGCCGCGGCGCTGGTTCAATGCCGCCACCGGCTACGGCACCCTGGGCTACGGCCTGCCGGCGGCCCTGGGCGCCGCCCTGGCCTGCCCGGAGCGGCCGGTGGTCGCCCTGGTCGGCGACGGCGGCCTGCAGTTCGTGCTCGGCGAACTGGCCACCGCCCGCGACCTGGGCCAGGCGGTGGCGGTAGTGATCTGGAACAACCAGGGCTACGACGAGATTCGCCGCTACATGGCCATGCACGAGGTGCCCCGGCTCGGCGTCGACCTGGCGCCGCCGGACTTCGCCGGCCTGGCCGCGGCCTATGCCTGCCGCTACCGGGCGGTGGGCGATCCGGCCGCCCTGGGCGAGGCCCTGGGCCGGCTCGACGAGGCGGCCTCGCCGCTGCTGATCGAGGTCGATGCCAGCGCCTGGGCCCAGGCGCTGTGAGCACCACGCCAACACCACCAAGGAACCCCGATATGCGCTATTCCCGACTGACCGATCGCATCGCCGGCGAAGGGGCCGCGGCCTGGGATATCCACTACCGCGCCCTGGCCCGCCAGGCCGCCGGCGAGGAGATCACCGTGCTCTCGGTGGGCGATCCCGACTTCGCCACCCCGGCGCCCATCGTCGAGAGCGCTGTGGCCAGCCTGCGCGGCGGCGCCACCCACTACTCGGACGTGCAGGGCAAGCTGGCGCTGCGCCAGGTCATCGCCGACGACTACCGCCGCCGGGGCATCGCCGCGGGCCCGGACAACGTCATCGTCATGGCCGGCGCCCAGTGCGGCCTCTATGCCGCCGCCCAGTGCCTGCTCGACCCCGGCGACGAGGTGCTGGTCCCCGAGCCCAGCTATGTCACCTACGAGGCGGTGCTGCGCGCCACCGGCGCCGAGCTGGTGCAGGTGCCGCTGGACGGCGAGGCGGACTTCCGCCTCGACCCGGCGGCCCTGGAGGCGGCCATCACCCCGCGCACCCGGGCCATCCTGCTCAACAGCCCTCATAACCCCACCGGCCAGTTGATCGACGCCGAGACCTGGGCGGCGATCGCCGCCCTGTGCCGGCGCCACGACCTCTGGCTGATCTCCGACGAGGTCTATGCCGAGTTGATCTTCGAGGGCGAGCACCTCTGCCCCGCCGGCCTGCCGGAGATGGCCGAGCGCTGCGTGGTGATCAGCAGCCTCTCCAAGTCCCACGCCATGACCGGCTGGCGCCTGGGCTGGGTACTGGGGCCCGAGGCGCTGATCCAACACCTGACCCACCTGGCGCTGTGCATGCTCTACGGCTGCCCCGACTTCATCCAGGACGCCGCCTGCGACGCCCTGACCACGCCGCCCGTCGAGCTGCAGGCGATGCGCGAGACCTATCGGGGGCGCCGCGACGCCGCCTGCGCGGCCCTGGCCGAGAGCCCGGCGGTCACGGCGATCCGCCCGCCAGCGGGCATGTTCCTGATGGTGGATATCCGCGCCACCGGCCTCTCCTCCCAGGCCTTCGCCGACCGCCTGCTCGACGAGGAGGGCATCTCGGTGCTCTCCGGCGAGGCCTTCGGTCCCTCGGCGGCGGGCTACGTGCGCCTCAGCCTGACCGTAGAGGCCGAGCGCCTCGCCGCCGCCTGCCGCCGCCTGGCGGCCTGCGCGGAGCGCGCCCGCGATGCCGGCGCCCCGCCTGCCCTGTCACCCACCGCGGCCCCGGAGGCCGATTGCCTATGACATCATCACTCGAGCTTCCCCTCCGTCCCCGGGCCACCACCGCCGATGCGGTGGTGGCCGACCACCTGATCAAGCGCTATGGCGACCTGGAGGTGCTCAAGGGCGTCTCCCTGAGCGTCCCCGAAGGCACCGTCACCTCGATCATCGGCGCCAGCGGTTCCGGCAAGAGCACCCTGTTGCGCTGCATGAACCTGCTGGAACGCCCCGACCGCGGCGAACTGGCGATTGCGGACGAGGCGATTCGCTTCGCCCGCAATCCCCAGGGCGACATCACCGGCCTGGATCGGCGCCAGCTGCAGCGGCTGCGCGCCAAGGTGACCATGGTCTTCCAGCAGTTCAACCTCTGGCCCCACCTCAGCGTGCTGGGCAACGTCATCGAGGCCCCCATGCGGGTCAAGGGGCTCTCCCGCCGGCGCGCCACCGCCCTCGGCGAGCACTACCTGGAGCGGGTCGGCATGGCCGACAAGCGCGACGCCTACCCGGCCTTCCTCTCCGGCGGCCAGCAGCAGCGGGTGGCCATCGCCCGCGCCCTGGCCATGGAGCCGCGCCTGCTGCTCTTCGACGAGCCCACCTCGGCCCTCGATCCGGAGCGGGTCAACGAGGTGCTGGGGGTGATCCGCGGCCTGGCCGACGAGGGCCGCACCATGCTGCTGGTCACCCACGAGATGCACTTCGCCCGCGAGGTCTCCGACCAGCTGGTCTACCTCGACCAGGGCCGCATCGCCGTCTCCGGGTGCCCGCAAGACGTCTTCGAGGATCCCCGCTGCCGCCACTTCGTGGCGCCCGCGGCCTGAACGCTCCGCTAACCATAACGACAGGAGAAGACCATGAAACTCCCCCTGATGATCGCCACCGCCGCCGCCACCCTGAGCCTCGGCCTCACCGCCCAGGCCGACGCCCCCCTCAAGGTGGGCATCTCCGGCGAACCCTACCCGCCCTTCACCTACCGCGCCGCCAGCGGTGACTGGACCGGCTTCGAGGTGGAGCTGGCAAAGCGCCTGTGTGACGCCATGGGTCGCGACTGCGAGATCGCCCCCACCGGCTGGAGCGGCATCATTCCCTCCCTCAATGCCGGGCGCATCGACATGATCATGAACTCCATGTCGATCACCGAGCAGCGCCAGCGAGTCATCGACTTCACTCGCCCCTACTACTTCACCCCCGGCGCCTATGTGGCCGCCGAGGAGCGGGAGATCGCCATCCCCGACGGCCTGGACGGCCTGATCATGGGGGTGCAGAGCGCCACCACCAACGCCACCTATGCGCGTCGCGAGCTGCGCGACAGCGGCGTGGACATCCGCCTCTATGACCAGGCGGAACAGGTCAACAACGACCTGCTGGCCGGGCGCCTGGACCTGGTCCTCGCCGACGAGATCGCCATGCTGCAGTTCCTCGAGCGCGACGAGGCGGCGAGCTTCGAGGTCAAGGCCACCGCCCCCCGCCACGAGGCCTATGGCGAGGGCGTCGGCATCGGCCTGCGCCAGGAGGACGACGCGCTGCGCGAGGCCCTGAACGCGGCCATCGCCACGGTCGTCGAGGACGGCACCTGCGGCGAGCTTTCCGAGCAGTTCCTGGGCACCGACGTCTGCGTCTACGAGTGAGCCGTCGACGGCTGCCATGCCCCCGGCGCCAGCGGCGCCGGGGGATTTCGTCGCATGACCGAGGAAAGACTCAACCATGACTTCGATGACACCGGAGGGACTCGGCGACTGGGCCGGCCCCATCCTGGCCGGCGCCCTGACCACGGTGCAGATCGCCGTGCTGGCCTACGCCATCGGCCTGCTGCTGGGGTTGCTGGGGGCCGGCGCCCGACTCAGCCCCTGGGCGCCCCTGCGCGGCCTGGCCACCGCCTACTCCACCCTGATCCGCGCGGTCCCCGAGCTGCTGCTGATCATCCTGCTCTACTATGCCGGCGCCCAGGCCCTGGATGCCCTGCTGGCCAGGCTCGACATGGCCGGCGCCGTGCAGATCACCGGCTTCGCCACCGCCGTGGGCGTGCTGGCCTTCGTCCAGGGCGCCTATATGACCGAGGTGTTCCGCGCCGCCATCCTGGCCATCCCCCACGGCCAGCTGGAGGCCGCCGATGCCTACGGCTTCTCGCGCTGGACCCGCTTCCACCGCATCGTGCTGCCTGGAATGCTGCCCAATGCCCTGCCGGGGATGTCCAATCTGTGGCTGATCCTGATCAAGGACACCGCCCTGATCAGCGTGATCGGCTTCAACGAGCTGTTCTTCACCATCCAGCAGGCCGCCGCCAGCAGCCGCGCCTATTTCCTCTTCTATGCCGCCGCCGGCGTCATCTACCTGCTGATGACCCTGACCTCCACGGCGCTCTTCGCCCGCCTCGAGCGTCATGTGCGCCGCGGCCAACCCACGGAGGCCTGAGATGGACTTTTCCTGGCTGAGCGACCCCTTCTACCAGGCCTACCTGTGGGAGGGCTTCGTCAATACCCTGTGGCTGCTGCTGGTCTCGGCGCTGGGCGGCCTGCTCCTCGCCGTGGCGGTGGCCCTGGCCCGGCTGCGCGGCCCGCGTCCCCTGGCCTGGCTGGTCTGGGCCTTTACCACCGTGATTCGCGGCACCCCGCTGCTGGTGCAGCTGTTCTTCTTCTACTACGGGGTGGGCCGGCTGCTGGAGGGGGTCCCGGGCATCCGCGACAGCCTCTTATGGCCGCTGCTGCGCGATCCCTTCTTCTTCGGCGCCCTGACCTTCATCCTCAGCGTCGGCGCCTACTCCGGCGAGGTGATCCGCGGCGCCATGCAGAGCGTGCCCCGGGGCGAGCTGGAGGCCGGCCGCGCCTTCGGCCTCTCCGGCTTCCAGGTGCTCTATCGGCTGTGGCTGCCCCGGGCCATCCAGCTCTGCCTGCCGACCCTGACCGGCGAGATGATCCTGCTGCTCAAGTCGGTGCCGCTGGTCTCCACCATCGCCCTGATGGACCTGCTGCAGGCGGCCAATATCATTCGCGACGAGACCTTCCTGGTCTACGAGCCGCTGCTGCTGATCGCCGGCATCTACCTGGCCACCACCATCGTGCTGACCCTGGGGCTGCGCCTGGTGGAGCTGAACTTCCCCGGCATGCGCCCGACCCGGCGCCGCTGGCTACCCATTCGCTGAGCGAGGAGCGGCCGATGCACGTCCTGACCGAGCAATTCATCGATAACGCCTGGGTGGCCAGCCGGGCCACGGCGCGCCATCCCCTGATCGATCCCTACCGGGAGGAGGCGATCGGCGAGGTGACCGCCGGCGATCCCGCCGACGTGGAGGCGGCGGTGGCCGCCGCCCGCCGCGCCCTGCCCGGCTGGCGGGCGACCCCCGAGGCGTGCCGCGGCGACGCCCTGGACGCCATCGCCGCCGGGCTCGAGAGGCGCCGCGAGGCGCTGGCCGAGCTATCGAGCCGCAACAATGGCAAGCCGCTGGCCGAGGCCCACCAGGACCTGGATGACGCCATCGCCTGCTACCGCCACTACGCCACCCAGGCCCGCGCCCTGGGCGAGCGCCAGGGGCAGCGCGACGACGGCGGCATCGACGGCCTGACGGCGCGGCGCTACTGGGAGCCCATCGGCGTGGTGGGGCTGATCACCCCCTGGAACTTCCCCCTGGTCAGCAGCGCCTGGAAGCTGGCCCCGGCGCTGGCCGCCGGCTGCACGGTGGTGTTCAAGCCCTCCGAGGTCACGCCCCTGCCGGAACGCGCCCTGGCGGAGATCGTCCGGGAGGCGGGCCTGCCCCCGGGGGTGGTCAACCTGCTGCATGGCGACGGCCCGGGCATCGGCGCGCCGCTGAGCCGCCACCCGGGCATCGACAAGCTCTCCTTCACCGGCAGCAACCCGGTGGGCGAGGCGGTGATGCGGGCCGCCGCCCACGGCGTGCGACCGGTCTCCCTGGAGCTGGGCGGCAAGTCGCCGATCCTGGTCACCGAGGACGCCGACCTGGCCCGGGCCCGGGACCTGGTGATGGCCGGTATCTGCTACAACGCCGGCCAGATGTGCTCGGCCACCAGCCGGCTGCTGGTCCACGAACGCCTGGCGGATGCCCTCTATGCGGCCATCGACGCGGCCATGGGCGCCCTGCGCCTGGGCGACCCCCGGGCCGCGGCGACCGCGATGGGCCCCCTGGTCAACGCCGCCCAGCGCGACCGGGTGCGCGGCTATCTGGCCCTGGCCGAGGCCGAGGGGCTGACTAGCGAGACTCCGGCGCTCGCCCTGCCCGAGCGGGGCTGCTTCGTGGCCCCGCGCCTCTATCGCGAGGTGCCGACCACCAGCCGGCTGTGGCGGGAGGAGATCTTCGGGCCGCTGCTCTGTGCGCGGCGCTTCGCCAGCGACGAGGAAGCCATCGCCCTGGCCAACGATAGCGACTACGGCCTGGCCGCCAGCGTGGTCAGCGGCGACCCGGGCCGGGCCCAGGCCCTCGCCCGGCACCTGGAGGCGGGCAACGTCTGGATCAACTGCGACCAGGTAGCGCCACCCCATGCCAGCTGGGGCGGTATGAAGGGCAGCGGCATCGGCCGCGAGCTCGGCGAGGCGGGGTTCGCGGCCTACCTGGAACCCAAGCGGGTGACCCTGCCGGGCTAGCCGCTCCGCCGCGCCTGGCGCGGCGAGTGGCCATGGAAGCCCCGGAAGGCCCGGGAGAAGCTGGAACTGGAGGTGAAGCCGCAGGCCAGGCCCACCGAGAGGATATCCAGCTCGGTCTCGTCGAGCAGGCGACGGGCCCGCTCCAGGCGCAGCTTGAGGTAGTAGTGGCGGGGCGAGCAGCCCAGCTCCTGGTCGAAGAGGCGCTGCAGCTGGCGCGGCGAGACGCCGCCACGCCGCGCCACCTCGGCGAGGCTCAGCGGCTCCTCCAGGTGGCGTTCCATCAGCGCCACCGCCTCCACCAGGTGACGCTTGTGGGTGCCCAGGCGCCGCGCCAATGTCATGCGCTGCTGGTCGCTGCGGGTGCGGATGCGCTCATGGATCAGCTGCTCGGAGACATCGACGGCCAGCCGCGCCCCGTGGCGCCGGCCGATCACCTCCAGGGCCATGTCCATGGCGGCGGCGCCACCGGCACAGGAGAAGCGCCGTCGGCCCAGCTCGAAGAGCTCGTCCGAGGTGGGCACCCCGGGGAAGCGCTCGCGGAAGGCGGGCAGGCTCTCCCAGTGCAGGGTGACCCGCTCGCCCTCCAGCAGGCCGGCCGCCGCCAGCAGGAAGCAGCCGGTGTCCAGTCCGCCCAGCACGCAGCCGGCCTGATCCAGGCGATGCAGCCAGGCCATCAAGGGCCGGCTGAGGTGCGCCTCCGGCTCGAAGCCGCTGCATACCGCCAGCGAAGGCAGGTGGTGCACCTCGCCGATGGCCTGGTCGCTCATCAGGGTCATGCCATTGGAGGCGGTGACCGGCCCGCCGCTCTCGCTGATCAGGGTCCAGTCGAAGAGCGGCCGGCCGCTGATGCGGTTGGCGATGCGCAGCGGCTCCACCGCCGAGAAGAAGGCCATCATCGAGAAACGCGGCAGCAACAGGAAGCCGACGGTCTCGGGCAATGGGCCCGCGTACGCCAGGCGCATGGCGTCAGTCCCGCCCCGTTGCCGCGGCGGCCCGGGCCGCGCGGCGCCGGCGACGCACCGCGGCGGGGTTCTGGATCAGCGACTTGATCACCCCCAGGGTCATCAGGATGATCACCACGCTCAGCGGCAGGGCCGCGGCGATGGAGGCGGTCTGCAGGGCGCCGAGGCCACCGGCCAGCAGCAGCACCGCCGCCACGGCGCCGATCACCGCCCCCCAGAAGATGCGCATCGGCCGGGAGGGCTCGTCATTGCCCAGCGACAGGATGGTGGTGATCACCAGGGTCCCGGAGTCGGAGGAGGTGATGAACCAGCTGGCCAGCAGCAGGGTGGCCAGCGCCGACACCGCCCAGGCCAGCCAGGGGGTGGCCGCCAGGCCGTCGATGGTGCCGTAGAGGGCCGCCGGCAGGTTCCAGTTCTGCACCAGGGTGATCAGCCCGGCCTCGCCGCCGGCGGCGAGCTCCTGATGCAGGGCCACGCCACCGAAGACGCAGAGCCAGCCGATGATGATGGCGGTGGGAATGATCATCACGCAGGCCATGTACTCGCGCAGGGTACGCCCCTTGGAGATGCGCGCGATAAAGAGGCCGACGAAGGGCGCCCAGGCCAGCCACCAGCCCCAGTAGAAGATGGTCCAGTCGCCCTGCCACTGGGAGGGGCCCGGCTCCTCGGGGAACCACAGCCCCATCTGCACGAAGTTGCCCAGGTAGTGGCCCAGGGAGTCGCCGAACATGCCCAGCAACCAGCCGGTGGGGCCGGCGAACAGGAAGAAGCCCAGCAGCAGCACCGAGAGGATGATGTTCCACTGGGAGAGCAGCTTGATACCGCGTCCCACCCCGGAGACCGCCGAGAGAATCGACAACGCGCTGATGATAGCGATCAGCGCCAGTTGGGTGGGATTGCCCGGGTCGATGCCGAACAGCCGCTCCAGGCCGGTGGCGATCTGACTCACCCCCAGCCCCAGCGAGGTGGCCACCCCGAAGACGGCGCCGAACACCGCCAGGATATCCACCAGATGGCCGATGGGGCCGTAGATGCGCTCGCCGATAAACGGATAGAGCGCCGAACGCAGCGCCAGGGGCAGCTTCTTGCGGTAGGCGAAGTAGGCCAGCGACAGGCCTACCAGCACATAGACCGCCCAGCCATGCAGGCCCCAGTGGAAGTAGGTGACCGCCAGCGCCGAAACCGCCCGCTCATGGCCCAGCGCGGTGGCTCCGGCCATGTCCGCATAGGGGTTGTTGGGGTAGCCGAAGGCCGCGCTGGTATCCAGGTAGAAGAGCGGCTCGGCGACGCCGAAGAAGAGGATGCCGATGCCGATGCCCGCGGAGAAGAGCATGGCGATCCAGGCGAAGGTGGAAAACTCCGGGCGGCTATCGTCGTCGCCCAGGCGCACCTTGCCGAAGGGGCTCAGCATCAGGCCGAAGCAGACGGCGATCAGGAACACCAGGGTGATGATGTAGTAGGCGCTGAAGGTGCTCTCGATCCAGGCCCGGGCGCTGCCGAAGACGGTACCGGCCAGGGAGGTATCGAAGGCGGTGAACAGCACGAAGGCCAGGATAATGGCGGCGGCGGTCAGGGTCATGCCGCGGTGGGCGCCCTTGAGCAAGCCTCGCTGCTGAATCTGTAACGCGGCGGGGTTCAGCGGCCCCGTCTGACTGGGGTCGTCGTGATGATCGGACATCTCGGCTCCTCGAGCCGTTGTCGTGAGCCTCGGACAGTGTCGCAAGCCCCGGCGCAGCGGAGATTGTGAGACTAGCCGTTCACGCAACGGACGGATGATCCGCCGGGGCCAGGGTCATGCCTGTCAATGGCCCCAGGGCGGATATCGGCATGGGTTCGGGACAGGCACGCCCCTATGGTGGGCGAAGCCCTCAGGCAAAAATGACGCAACACGCTATTTAATCCACATAATACGACACATTTTAGCCTTTCTCGCCATCACCCGGCCAGAATCCGCACCCGATCGACGCGAATGGCGCCGCGAGTTGTCACTAGACGCCGGGCACTCGGGCCTCCCGGCGCCGCTTGACCTCGTAGGCGATAGCCAGCAGCACCGTGACCAGGATCAGGATCAGCCCCAGGGCGTTGACCGCCGGGGTCAGGCCGGTGCGCACCTTGGAGGCGATATAGACGGTGAGGGTAGTGTCATAGCCCACCACGAAGAGGGTGGTGTTGTAGTTCTCGAAGGATTGCAGGAAGGCGATCACCGCCGCCGAGAGGATCGCCGGCCGGAGGTAGGGCAGCAGGATGCGCCGGAACATCTGCCACTGGCTGGCGCCCAGGTCCAGGGCGGCGCGCTCCATGGTACGGTCGAAGCGCTGCAGCCGGGCGGTGACCATCAGCATCACATAGGCGGCGATAAAGGTGGCCTGGCCCAGCACGGTGAGCAGGATGCCGCCGCTCACCCCCCACTGGCGCCAGAAGATCAGCGTCGAGATGCCGATGATCACCCCCGGGGTCAGCAGCGGCGAGAGGATCAGCGCATAGAGGAAGGGCTTGGCACGGCTCGACACCGTGTTGAGGAAGAGCGCCGTGGCGATGCCGATGGGTACCGCCACCACCAGCACCCCGGCGGCGACGATCAGGCTGTTGGCGAGCGCCTGCCACATGCCGCCATCGGCGGCCAGCTCGCCGAACCAGCGCAGGGTGGTACCGTCCCAGGGGGTCACGGTGGGGAAGCGGCTGTCGTTGAAGGTCGCCGCCGCCATCACCAGCAGCGGCAGGAAGAGGTAGGCGAAGAACACCACCACATAGCCGCGCAGGGCCCAGCTCATCAGTCGTTGCGAACTCATCCACTCCATCCTTACCTGATGCCCTCGAAAAGCGGTGCCGAGGGACCACACGAGCAAAGCGTCATTATCAGGGACGAGAATGCCGAGCGCCCAGGGAGTGGTTCACAGCGTCTTTGCGAGGTGGTTCCTCGGGCAAGCCGCTGTATCCGGTTCCCGAAGCTACTTGGCGATATCCCCCAGCCCCACCTTGAAGACCTTCATCACCAGCGACATGAAGCCGATGCACAGGATCAGCAGCAGGAAGGCGTAGGCCGCTCCCTGGTTCCAGTTGCCGCCCTCGAAGAACCAGTTGTAGATGATCTGGGTGAACCAGCGACTGCCCGGCGAGCCCAGCAGGGCCGGCACCGCATAGCTGCCCGCCGCCAGCATAAAGGTCATGATGCAGCCGGTGGCGATGCCCGGCTTGGCATGCGGGATGATGATGCGCCGATGCGTGCGCAGGGTGCCGGCGCCCAGGTCCCGGGCGGCCCGCACCTGGTTGTCGTCGAGGCTCTCGATGGCGTTGTAGATGGGGAAGACCATGAACAGGATATAGGCGTAGACCATGCCCACCATGACCCCGGCGTCGCCGCTGAGGAAACGGATGGGGCGCTCGATCAGCCCCAGCATCATCAGCACCTCGTTGAGCGGGCCACGAAACGCCAGGATGATGAACCACGAGTAGGTGCGCAGGATCTCGTTGATCCAGAAGGGAATAATCAATAGCAGGAGGCACAGCGCCGCCTGCCGGGGACTGGCCAGCTTGGCCAGGTAGTAGGCCAGCGGGTAGCTGACCGCGAGCGTCAGCAGGGTCACCAGCACGCTGGACCACAGCGTCTTGAAGAAGATCGCCCGGTGGATCTCGTTGTTGAACAGGGTGACGTAGTTGGTCAGGGTCCAGCGGTCCTCGGGTCCGCCGAGCTGGGCCGGCAGCAGGTTGGGGCGCAGCGAGTAGTCGATCATCTGCAGCTGGGGCAGGGTGACCATGACGATCAGCCAGATCCCCAGCAGGGCCAGGATCGCCGCCGCCAAGGGGCCGCCGAAGCGCGCCTTGAGCTGCCTAAACATGCCCAGCCTCCACCACCTCGCCGGTAGCCTCGTCCAGCGCCGGGCCGCCATCGTCGGGCAGCACCACCGCGTCCTCGGGGTCGAAGCCGAAGTGGGCGTTCTGTCCCGGCCGCAGCGCCTCGAGGTGCTGGCGGGAGAGCTCGTGACCCAGCTGCACGCGTAGCTTCTCGCCGCTGGCGGCGAGCCGCGTCTCCAGCATCACCCAGGCGCCCTCGAAGTGCAGCGCCTCGATGGTGGCCTCGAGGCCCTGGCCCGGGGCCACCGGGCGCAGGTGCTCGGGGCGCACATAGAGGGCCGCGGCGGCGCCATTGGCCAGGGGGGTGGGCGCGGTGGCGCGTCCGCTCAGCTCGCCCAGGGCGCCGCCATCCAGGCGAACCCGCTCGCCCTGCCGGTCGATGACCTTGGCCTCCAAGCGATTGTTCTCGCCCACGAAGGCGGCCACGAAGCCGGTCTGGGGCGAACGGTAGAGGGTCATGGGGTCGGCCACCTGCTGGATTCGCCCCGCCGACATCACCGCCACCCGGTCCGACATGTTGAGGGCCTCGCCCTGATCGTGGGTGATGTAGATAAAGGTGATGCCGGTCTTGCGCTGGATCGCCTTGAGCTCGACCCGCATATGCTGGCGCAGCTTGAGGTCCAGGGCCGAGAGCGGCTCGTCGAGCAGCAGCACCCGCGGCTCCACCGCCAGGGCCCGGGCGATGGCCACCCGCTGCTTCTGGCCGCCGGAGAGCTCGGTGACTCGCTTGGGGCCGCTGCCCTCCAGGGCCACCAGGGCCAGCAGCCGCTCCGAGGTGGCGCGGCGCGTCTTGCGGTCGACGCCGCGCACCTCGAGGCCGAATTCGATGTTCTCGAATACCGTCATCAGCGGGAAGAGCGCCAGGTTCTGGAAGATCATCGCCGTGGGCCGGCGGTTCACCGAGACCCCGGCCATGGCCTCGCCGCCGATGCGCACCGCCCCGGCGCTGGGCGTCAGGAAGCCGCTGACGATATTGAGCAGGGTGGTCTTGCCGCAGCCCGAGGGGCCGAGGAAGCTGAAGAACTCCCCGGAGGCGATGGCCAGGGAGGTCTCCTCGATGGCGGTGAAGTCGCCGAAGCGCATCACCACCCGATCCAGTTCGACGCTAGCGTCCATTGCGCGCTTGCCTTCTTCGATCGACGGAAGCACGGCCCCCGGGATGTCGGGGGCCGCTCGCTCGGGCGCTCACTTAAGCGCTTAGGTAGCGATCCTGATACTCGTTGCGCAGCGCCACGTACCAGGGCTCCTGGATCGGCCACCACCAGAGGTTGGCCAGGTCGGCCTCGCTGTAGGAGTCGGTGAAGAACTGGCGGGTGGCCTCCGGCAACAGCTCGGTGGCGCCCTTGGCGGTGGAATTGTAGCCGGTGGCCTCGACGAACATGGCCCCCGCCTCGGGGGTGTAGTACCAGTTGATCAGCTCGTAGACGGCATCCGGATTCTGGGCGTTCTTGGGTATCACGAAGCCCTCCATCCATGCCAGGGCCCCCTCCCGGGGCGCGCCATAGGCGATATCCTCGCCCTCCTGCTGCAGGCGGAAGGCGGTGGAGTCCCAGGTCTGGCCGATGATCGCGCCGTTGGTGCGGAAGGCGGCCTGGGCCTCGTTCTCGGTGTCCCAGAACTGCACCAGCATCTGCTTGTGCTTGACCGCCTCCTCGAGGATGACGTCGAAGTTGGCGCGCATCGCCTCCTCGCTCTTGTAGGAGTCGAGCAGCGGGAAGGGCAGCCGGCCCTCCCGCTCCAGCCACAGGCCGATGCCCACCAGGGCCGAGTGACCGCGCACCGTCACCCCCTGGCCGTGCTCCGGGTTCCACAGGTCCGCATAGCTCAGGCTGGCGCGATCGATAGTGGCGTAACGGCGGTGCCAGGTGATCGCCTCGGTGCCCCAGTCGCTGGGCGCGAAGTAGCGGCGCCCGTCCACCACGCCGCCCACCTCGGAGCCCTCGATGGCGCTCTCCAGGGCGCCGTCCCAGTTGATGCGGGAGGTGTCCAGGGGCTGAACCAGGTCATAGTCCAGGTAGCCGGGCACCCGGTCCACGGTGGGCATGATGACGTCGAAGCCGCTGCCATCGGTGGCGCGCAGGGAGTTCATCAGCTCGTCGTTGGTGCCATAGGGGGTGAAGGTGGCGCGGATGCCGGTCTTCTCGGTGAAGTCCGCCAGCATGGCATCGGTGAAGTAGCCGGCCCAGGCATAGATGCGCAGGGTCTGCTCCTGGGCCAGGGCGCTGTTGATATAGAAGGCGGGCGCCGTGGCGGCGGCGCCCGCCGCCAGCGACCCCTTGAGGAAACGACGACGCGTGATCGACATGGTTCTCTCTCCGGTGGACAGGTTGAGTCGACAGCCGTGGATAGCGCGACGATGGTACGGCCGCCAAGTGTCCATCGGATGGCAATTAAATGACCGTTCAATCGTCGATCCAGTAAGCGTAGTCGCTAATGCACGAAGGCCCAGTCCCGCCATCAACGTTATCACTCGCCCCCACCGTTGGAATGCCAGAGTGCCGCCGGGCGCGGCCCGGCTTGCCAGGCCCCGGGCCGATCGGGGATGCTGAGTCTCCGGCGCCCGCGCGGCGCGACGACGCCTCCAGCCAACTGCGATGCCCTTGCCCATGGACGATCAGCCCCTTCCCGATATCCTCGCCGGCCCCCTGCTACGCCGCCTGAGCCCGGAACGCCTGGTGCTCTGGCTGGTAGGCTCCCGGCCCCTGGAACTCGGCCTGCACCTCTATCCGGAGGGCGCCACGCCGCGGCGGCTACGGCTCGGCGGGGAGCGCCTGCGACGTATCCCGGTGGGTCGCCACGCCTGGCTGCACCTGATCGAGGTGCCCCTGGCCACGCCCCTGCCCCGGGGGCGGCGCATCGGTTATGACCTGCGCCTGGAGGACCGCGACGGCGCTCCGGGTATCGCCGACTGGGCCCCCCACCTCTGCCATGATGGCGAGACGCGCCCCGCCTTCGTGCTCACCGAGGACCAGCGCCGCCTGCTCCACGGCTCCTGCCGCAAGCCCCACCATCGGGACGAGGACGGCCTGGCGCGCGGCGACGCCTGGCTGGCCGAACGCCGCGAACGCCCCGAGGAATGGCCCGCCTGGCTGCTGATGACCGGCGACCAGATCTATGCCGACGACGTGGCCGGCCCCATGCTGGCCGCCATCCATGCGCTGATCCGCCGCCTGGGACTGGTGGACGAGGCGCTGGAGGGCGCCACCGTGGCGGATAGCCAGGCCCTCTACGCCGAGCCCGCCGGCTACTACCGCCGCGAATCGCTGCTCCCCGATATCACCGTCAACGCGGCGCTGCGCGAGCGCTTCTTCGGCGGCGCCCGCAAGCCGGTCTTCACCTCGGCCAACGCCCATAACCACCTGATCACCTTCGCCGAGGTGATGGCCATGTACCTGCTGGTGTGGTCGCCGGTGCCCTGGCGACTGATCGACCCGCCGCGCCCTCCCCTGTCCGAGGAGCTGGCCGCCCGCTACGACGAGGAGCAAGCGGTCATCGAGGCCTTCGTGGCCGGGCTGCCCCAGGCCGCCCGGCTGCTGGCGCATCTGCCTTCGCTGATGATCTTCGACGATCACGACGTCACCGACGACTGGAACCTGACCGCCGAGTGGGAGGCCTGCGCCTACGGCCACCCCTTCTCGCGCCGCATCCTCGGCAACGCCCTCTGGGGCTACCTGCTGTGCCAGGGCTGGGGCAACGATCCCGGGAGGATGGCGGGGCTGGTCGAACGCGCCGAGGCGCTGCTGGGGGAGACCCACGAACGGGAGGAGGGCCTGCCGGCGCCGGCCCAGGATGCCCTGCTGGAAGCGCTGCGCGGCCATCGCGACTGGGGCTTCCGGGTGCCCGGCGCACCGCCGCTGCTGGTGCTGGACACCCGCACCCGGCGCTGGCGCAACGAGCGCCGCCCGGGACGCCCCTCGGGGCTGATGGATTGGGAGGCGCTATGCGAACTGCAGCAGGCGCTGCTGGGCAGCGAGTCGGTGGTGATCGTCTCGCCGGCGCCGATGTTCGGGGTCAAGCTGATCGAGGGCATTCAGAAGCTCTTCGTGCTGGCCGGCAAGCCGCTGCTGGTGGACGCCGAGAACTGGATGGCCCATCGCGGCGCCGCCAGCGTGATGCTCAATATCTTTCGGCACAGTCAGACCCCCGGCAACTACGTGATCCTCTCCGGGGACGTCCACTACTCCTTCGTCTACGACATCCGCATCCGCCACCGCCGCCGCGGGCCACGGCTCTGGCAGATCACCTCCAGCGGCATCAAGAATAGCTTCCCGGAGCCGCTGCTCAGCACCTTCGATCGCCTCAATCGCTGGCTCTATGCGCCGCGTTCGCCGCTCAACTGGTTTACCCAGCGGCGCCCCATGCGCATCACGCCCCGGGACCCGGACCGCGCCGAGGCCGGCGAGCGGCTGTGGAACGGCAGCGGCCTGGGCCTGGTGGAACTGGATGACCAGGGACGCCCGGCGCGGATTCGCCAGTTGGACGTGCGGGGCTTCGAGGTGGACTTTCCGCCCCCCGAGGCCCGGGAGGCGGCAGCGGATCAGGCGGCGACGTCCAGCGGCCGGGCCGGCCCGAAGTGCTCGAAGTGACGCCGCTCGGCGGGCACGCCGAGGGCCTCCAGCTGGGCATTCACCGCGCTCATGAACCCCTGGGGGCCGACGAAGTAGCAGTGCACCTCGCCCGCGGGCAGCAGGCGCTCCAGCAGGGCGCGATCGAGGCGCCCGCGGTGGTTGCCCCCCTCGCCCTCCTCGTAGAGCAGGGTGGTATCGAGCAACTGGGGGAAGGCGCGATCTAGCGCCGCCAACTCCTCGCCGAAGGCGTGATGGGCAGCATCGCGGGCGGCATGCACGTAGATCACCCGACGCCCCTGCTCCAGGGCCTGGCGGGCCAGCGGCAGCATCGGGGTCTGGCCCACGCCGCCACTGAGCAGCATCACCGGGGCGGCGCCGGGCACCAGGGTCAGGTCGCCGGCCGGCGGCAGCAGCTCCAGGGTATCGCCCGGCGCCATCCGCGCATGAAAGTGCTCGCTGACCCGCCCGCCGGGCTCGCGCTTGATGGAGAGGCGATAGCTCTGCCCATTGGGGTAGGCGGAGAGGCTGTAGTGACGATAATGGGTCTCGCCGTCCAGGCTCAGCTTGACGCCGATATACTGCCCCGGCTGGAAGTCCGCCACCGGGCCACCGTCCACCGGCTCGAGCAGGAAGGAGGTGATCACCTCGCTCTCCTCGCGCCGCTCGGCGAGGCGGAAGGTGCGGGTGCCCTGCCAGCCGCCGGGGAGACTCGCGAAGGCGTGGTAGTGGTGGGACTCCAGTTCGATCAGCAGGCCCGCCAACTCTTCGTAGAGGGCGCCCCAGGCGCCGGCGATCTCCGGCGTCAGCGCCTCGCCCAGCACCTCGCCGATGGCCGCCATCAGGCACTCGCCGACGATGGGGTACTGCTCCGGGGCGATGCCCAGGGAGACATGCTTGCTGATCGCCGTGGCCAGCGCCGCCCGGGCCCGGGCCGGCTCGCCACGCAGCTGCACATAGGCGAGCACCGCGCCGGCCAGGGCGCGGGGCTGGGCGGCGTTGGCCTGGTGGGCCGGGTTGAAGAGGGCCTTGACCTCCGGATAGCGGTCGAACATCAGCGGATAGAAGCGCTGGGTGATGGCATCGAGGTGTTCGGCGACCACCGGGGCGGTGGCGGCGATCAGCCGTTCCTGGTCGTGAGTCAGCATGGCGTTCCTTGGTTATCGAGTGGGTTGGCGCTTTGCCTATTCCCTACAGCAAACGCCATGCCAACCTCCCGCTCGATGATGCCGAGCCGGCCAATTGTGCTAGGTGTTCGTCTCGTTGAGGACCGGGGCTTTCCTGGGGGCAGGCCTTCGCAAAGCCGCTGTGAATCCGTCCCTGGACGCTCGACTTTTTCGTCCATGAAAAAGACGCTTTGCTCCGACCTGCCCCCAGCGCCCCTGAGCATCCCCCCTAGTCCCCCGGAGCGACGTCCTAAGAGTGTTATTTTGACTCGATTAATGCTGTTATAGTGACAACGGCATTGTTCGAGTGACACTAAATGACCGACTTCCTAGAGGCCTTGCGCCGCCTGCTCACCCAGCTGACCCATGAGGCCCCCGCCCAAGCCGCCTGGGCCCGGCTGCTGGAGACCCTGGTGGGGAACTACCCCGCCGATGCCAGTACCCTGATGGTGCTGGAGGAGGAGAGCCTGCGCCCGGTGGCGGTCCTGGGGCTGCCCGAGGAGGTCCGCGGGCGGCGCTTCCGCCTCGCCGAGCACCCCCGCCTGGCGGCCATCGCCGCCCACCCCGGCGTGTGTCGCTTCCCCCTGGGCAGCGAACTCCCCGACCCCTTCGATGGCCTGCTCGACGAGGCCCTCAACCCGGTCCACGACTGCCTGGGGGTGGCGCTGCGTGACGACGACGAGCGCCTCACCGGCCTGCTGACCCTGGATGCCCTGACCCCCGGCGCCCTGGCCGTGCTGGACGAGGCGGAGCTGGCCGCCGCCGCCCACCTGCTGGGCACCTGCTTGCGCCTGGCCGCGCGCCTCAGCGCCACCCGTTCGCGACTCAACGAGGCCCTGGAACAGGAGGCGCCCCCGACGGGGATCCAGCACTGGCACAGCCCCGCCATGCGCCAGCTGATGGCCAACGTGGCCCTGGTGGCCCCCACCGCCATGAGCGTGCTGCTGCATGGCGAGACCGGGGTCGGCAAGGAGCTGATCGCCCGCGCCCTGCACGCCCGCTCCGAACGCCACCAGGGGCCCCTGGTGCAGGTCAACTGCGCCGCCCTGCCGGAGAGCCTGGCGGAGAGCGCCCTCTTCGGCCATCGCCGTGGCGCCTTCTCCGGGGCGGTACAGGATCACCGCGGCCACTTCCGCATGGCCGACGGCGGCACCCTGATGCTGGACGAGATCGGTGAACTGCCCCTGGCGCTGCAGGCCAAGCTGCTGCGGGTGCTGCAGGAGGGAGAGATCCAGCCCCTGGGCCAGGAGCGCCCGGAGCCGGTGGACGTGCGCATCGTGGCGGTGACCAATCGCGACCTGGCGGCGGAGGTGGCCGCCGGCCGCTTTCGCGAGGATCTCTATCATCGCCTCGGCGCCTTTCCCCTGGAGGTGCCACCGCTGCGTCGGCGTCGCGAGGATATTCCGCTGCTGGCCGGCCACTTCCTGGAGATCAACCGCATCCGCCTGGGGCTGGCCAACCTGCGCCTCACCCCGGCGGCGAGCACGGCCCTGATCGACTGGCAGTGGCCGGGCAATATTCGCGAACTGGAGCATACCCTGGCCCGGGCGGCGCTGCGCGCCCTGGCCGAGCGCGGCGACGAGGCGCGACGCCGCGCCCCGATCAGCATCGAGTGCCGGCATCTGGCACTGCCCGAGAGCGCCTCCGCCACGCCGGCGGAAGAGGCAGTACCGGCGCCGTCCCAGGCGCCGATACGCCCGCTGCGCGAGGCCAGCGACGCCTTCCAGCGCGACTATATCGCCCGGGCCCTGGCCGCGGCGGGCAATAACTGGGCCGGCGCCGCCCGGCGCCTGGCCATGGACCCGGGGAACCTGCACCGCCTGGCCAGGCGCTTGGGGCTCAAGGACTCGGCCTAACCCGCTCGGCCTGAGGACTCGCCGGGGAAGGGCCGAGCACGTCTCCCTCCACGCCGGCGACGACCCGGTCGCGGCCCTCCGCCTTGGCCCGGTAGAGTCGCCGGTCGGCCACCGCATAGAGGGCCTCGAGCCCTGCCATCTGCGGGGTGGCGGTGGCCACGCCGAGGCTGGCGGTCAGCCGCTCCCCCGCCGCCCGCTCCGGCAACTCGAGGCAAGCGATGCGCGCGCGGATTCGCTCGGCCAGGCGGGCGGCCCCGGCGGGGTCGCTATCGGGCAACAGCACGGCGAACTCTTCGCCGCCCAGGCGCGCCACCCGGTCCACCTCCCGCACCTCGCCCAGCAGGGTCCGGGCCAGCGCCACCAGGACGGCATCCCCGGTGGGATGACCATAGGCGTCATTGATGCGCTTGAAGTGATCCAGGTCGATCAGCACCAGGCTGAGGGGGCCGGCGTCCCGACGATAGCGGGCAAACTCCTGGGCGGCCACCTCGTAGAGGTGGCGCCGATTGTCCAGGCCGGTCAGGGGGTCGGTACGGCTCTGCTGGATCAGCGCCTCGCGCTGCTGGTAGATACGCCACAGGGCCAGCATCAGGCCGCCGATCATCAGCACCGCCACCCCCGCCAGGGCGATCACCGCCAGGGTCAGGCGCTCCATCATCCGCCGCTGGCCGGCGGCGGCCTCGAGGAGCCGCTCGTTGAGCTCGCTGTAGGCCCAGGCCAGCCCCTCCTCCAGCTCGCCGCCGACCTCCACCAGGCGCCGCGGATCGCGCCCCGTCACGAAGGCCGCCATGGCCCGGCGCAGGGCCGGCAGCCGCGACTCCAGACGGGCGAGCTCCGCGACCAGCGGCCGGTACTCGTCCCGGGGCAGCTGGCTGCGCTGCAGCAGTCGGGTGATGCCGCGGATGCGTAGCTCGATCACCCATAGCTGACGCTCCAGCTGTTCCGCATGCAGGGGATCGGGACTCGCACGCAGGCTGTCCAGGGTCAGGCGCAGGCGCACCGCGTCTTCCTGGGCACGCACTACGTCGGTGGTCATGGCCGTGTAGTCGGCTCCCACATGGCGGCGCGCCTCGGCGATGTAGCCGCCCACCGCCAGCAGGGCGAGGACGACCAGCAGCGCGAAGGCCGCGATCATCAGCAGCGCCAGGCGGCGCCCCGCCATCACCGGGCGCTCACCTCGCGGATCGACCAGATCCAGCGCGACATGGGCTCCTCACCGGCCAGCACCGCCTCGGTATCGGCCGGCACCGCCAGCATCAGCGGGCCGAACTGGTCGCGGCCGAGGGGCTCGCCATCGAGGCGGGTCACCAGCAGGTAGGCCTTCGCCGCCCGCTCGGCCGGGGTCAAGAAGGTGGTGTAGTCGTCGTAGGCGATAAAGCGCACCCGGGGCGCGTCATCCAGGCCCTCGGCGGCCAGGAAGTCATTCAGCCAGACCCCAGCGAAGCGCCCCTCCGGCCCCTCGAAGTGGCGCATTTCTACCTCATGGAGGCCGTGGCGCTCGATCTCGGCGAGGCTCAGGACGCGGCTCTCGCCACCCCGGCTCAGGGTGAGCACGGGACTCTCTTGAGCTTGCACCTGGGACTGGGCCTGAACCTGGGTCATGCCCAGCAGCCACAGGCTCAGCAGGATCAGTGGCAAGCACGGGATGGGGAAGCGCATGGGGGACTCCTCGGCGAAGGGGCTCTAGTGAATCATCGGCCACCACGGGAGAGACTGTACCCCACTGAAATACATTATGAATTACTGATATTTTGGCCGGGTGATGGCCTAGAACGATGAAGGGCCCGCGCTCTCTCGCGGACCCTTCTCGGAAAGCGTGGCGCGCCCGGCAGGATTCGAACCTGCGACCCCTGCCTTCGGAGGGCAGTACTCTATCCAGCTGAGCTACGGGCGCGCGATGCCCGGCGCGGCGGCCAGGCGGTCGTCATCCTACCTTCCCCCCTGGCCGCTGTCCAGCCCACCGGCCGCCGGGACATGCGCATTGGGCGAAGGATGGCATTTTCCTGGCCAGAAGGATGCCGGTATACTGTCGGCCACTTGCGCAGCGCGCGACCCGATTTCGAATAACAGGACCGTCGACGAGGTGGTGAGAGTGAAATCCAGCAAGCTGATCATGGGGTGCCTGGCCGCCCTGAGCCTGGCCGCAGGCCTGGCCACGACCGCACAAGCCCAGAGCGAAAGCGAGCGCGAGGCGATCGCCGAGCGACTCGCGCCGGTAGGCCAGCTCTGCCTGCAGGGCGAAGAGTGCGGCATCGCCAGCGCGGCCCCCAGCGGCGGTAGCAGCGGCGGCGCCGTGGATGGTGCCGAGGTCTATGGCAGCGTCTGCATGGCCTGTCACGACACCGGCGCCGCCGGCGCACCCAAGCGCGGCGAGGCCGATGCCTGGGCGGCGCGCCTGGATCAGGGCATCGAGACCCTCTACACCCACGCCATCAACGGCTTCAATGCGATGCCGGCCCGGGGCGGCAACCCCAACCTCTCCGACGATGAGGTGAAGGCGGCGGTCAACCACCTGGTGGAGCCGGTCTTCGACGGCGACCTGCCGGCCATCGGCGGCGGTGAAGCCACCGACGACGCGGCGGCCGAGACCGCCGCTGCCGCCGAGTCGGGTGGCAGCGATCTGGACGGCGAGGCCCTCTACGGCAGCAGCGGCTGCGCCGCCTGCCACGGTGCCGGCGTGGCCGGTGCCCCGGTGCTGGGCGATGCCGAGGCCTGGGGCCCGCGCATCGACCAGGGCGTCGAGACCCTCTACCAGAGCGCCCTCAACGGCAAGGGCGCCATGCCGCCCAAGGGCGGTAACGCCGGCCTGGCCGATGAAGAGGTGATGGCCATCGTCGACTATATGGTCAGCCAGGCCCAGTAAGGCCGACGACCTATCGACCGCAGACGAAGGGGGCGCCACTCGGCGCCCCCCTTCGTCGTTCCGGTGCCCCCGCCAACCGAGTGGGAAGCCGCTAGCCCAATAAAGAGCGCAGCCCGGCGATGGCATCCTTGCCCCGGGCCTGCTTCTTGTCCGGGTCCTCCTTGTCGGCGCGCCCCTCCCACTCCAGGTCGTCGGCGGGCAGCTCATCCAGGAAGCGGCTCGGGGTGCAGTCCATCAGCTCGCCATAGGCCTTGCGCTGGCGGGCCAGGGTCAGGGTCAGGGTCCGGCGCGCCCGGGTGATGCCCACATAGGCCAGGCGCCGCTCCTCCTCCACGGTGCCCACCTCGATGGCGTTGCGATGGGGCAAGAGCTCCTCCTCCCAGCCCATCAGGTAGACATGCGGGAACTCCAGCCCCTTGGAGGCGTGCATGGTCAGCAGCTGGACCCGATCGGAATCGTCCTCCTCGGCCTGCTGCTCGAGGATATCGCGCAGCACCAGCCGCGAGATGGCCGCCTCCACGCTATCGGTCTCGGTCTCCTCGGAGGCGCTGCTCTCCTCAGGCTCGCGGCCCATCGACTTCTCGAGCTGATCGATCAGGATCCAGACGTTGGCCATGCGCCGCTCGGCGATGGTCGGGGCGCTGGCGTTCTGGTAGAGCCAGGCCTCGTAATCCATCTCGCGGATCATCTCGCGGATGGCGGCGATGGCATCGCCGCCATCCATGCGCCGGCGCACCGCCTCGATAAAGTGGGTGAAGCGTCCCAGGCGCTCCACGGCGCGGGTCGGCAGCTGCTCGGCCAGGCCCATCTCGCCGCAGGCGGCGAATAGCGAGCCGCCCCGCTCGGTGGCGTAGTTGGCGAGCTTCTCCAGGGTCCCTGGGCCGATCTCCCGGCGCGGCACGTTGACGATGCGCAGGAAGGCGTTGTCGTCGGCGGGATTGATCAGCAGGCGCAGGTAGGCCATGGCGTCCTTGATCTCATTGCGCGAGAAGAAGGAGGTGCCGCCGGAGAGCTTGTAGGGGATCTGGTAGTGCTGCAGCTTGAGCTCCAGCAGCCGGGCCTGAAAGTTGCCGCGGTAGAGCACCGCGAAGTCGCGCCACTCGGCGGACTCCTTGATGCGCCGGGTGAGGATCTCGCTGGCCACCCGCTCCGCCTCGGCCTCCTCGTGGCGGTTGACCACCACGCGGATCGGCTCGCCGGGGCCCATCTCCGACCACAGCGTCTTGTCGTAGACGTGGGGGTTGTTGGCAATCAGGGTATTGGCGGCGCGCAAGATGGTGCCGGTGGAGCGGTAGTTCTGCTCCAGCTTGATCACCTGCAGGCGCGGGAAGTCCTCGCCGAGGGTCACCAGGTTCTCGGGGCGGGCGCCGCGCCAGGCGTAGATCGACTGGTCGTCGTCGCCCACCACGGTGAAGGTCTGGCGCTCGTCCATCAGCAGCTTGACCAGCAGGTACTGGCTGACATTGGTGTCCTGGTACTCGTCCACCAGCATGTAGTGGATGCGCTTGCGCCAGCGCGCCAGGGCCTCCGGGTCGTCGCGTAGCAGCACCACCGGCAGCAGGATCAGGTCGTCGAAGTCCACCGCGTTGTAGGCCTTGAGGTGGCGGTTGTAGGCCTCATAGACCCGGGCGGCGAACAGCTCGTCCTCGTCGGCGGCGTGGGACAGCGCCTGGCCCGGCAGGATCAGGTCGTTCTTCCAGTTGGAGATGGTGGCCTGGACCCGGTTGATCTGATCGGCATCCACCTGGGCGTCCTTGTTCATCAGGTCGCGCAGCAGTGCCTTGGCATCGTCCGGGTCGAACAGCGAGAAACCCGGCTTGTAGCCGAGGGTCTTGAGCTCGCTGCGGATGATGGTCAGGCCCAGGGTGTGGAAGGTGGAGACGGTGAGGCCGTGGCCCTCCTTGCCCTTGAGCATCTGGCCGACCCGCTCCTTCATCTCCCGGGCGGCCTTGTTGGTGAAGGTCACCGCGGCGATGCGCCGGGCGCTCATGCCGCACTCCTGCACCAGGTAGGCGATCTTGGTGGTGATCACGCTGGTCTTGCCGGAGCCGGCCCCGGCCAGCACCAGGCAGGGGCCGTCGATATAGCGCACCGCTTCCCGCTGGCGGGGATTGAGCTTGGCCAGCCGTTGTTGAATCGACATCACTTACTCCTTGGGGCCGCCGGACGGCTCGACCCCCGCGAGGCCGGCCCCGGGAAAGCCCAGCTGACGCCAGGCCTCATAGACCAGTACCGCGCAGGCATTGGAGAGGTTGAGGCTGCGGCTGTCCGCGCGCATGGGGATACGCAACCGCTGGGACGCGGGCAGGGACTCCAGCAGCGCCTGGGGCAGGCCGCGGGTCTCGGGCCCGAACACCAGGGCGTCGCCTTCCCGGTAGCGGGGCTCGTGGTAACCGGTGCCGCCGCGGGTGGAGACCGCGAAGAGCCTCTCCGGCGCCACCGCCTCGAGGAAGGCCTCCCAGCCGGGGTGCACCCGCACCCGCGCCCACTCGTGGTAGTCGAGGCCGGCGCGGCGCAACCGCTTGTCGTCCAGCACGAAGCCCAGCGGCTCGATCAGGTGCAGCCGGAAGCCGGTGTTGGCGCACAAGCGGATCAGGTTGCCGGTATTGGGCGGGATCTCGGGCTGGTAGAGCACCACATCAAGCATAAGCGCTTCCTGAAACGATCATCGGCCCAACGCACTCGGGCCCCTTCACGGGGCCCGAGCGGCGAGGGTCACGGCGTGGCGGCGTCTGCCTCAGACGCCGTAGCGGGCGCGGTAGTCACGAATCGCCGCGGCATGAGCCTTGAGCTCCTCGCCGGCATGCTCTTCCAGGTATTCGAGCACCAGGTCGAGGGTGACAATGCTCACCACCGGCATTCCGTAGCGCGCCTCGACCTCCTGGATGGCGCTCTGCTCGCCCTTGCCGCGCTCCTGGCGATCCAGGGCGATCACCACCCCGGCGGCCTTGGCCCCGGCGCCATCGATCAGCTGCATCACCTCACCGATGGCGGTGCCGGCGGTGATAACGTCGTCGATGATCAGGATGCGACCCGCCAGGTCGGCGCCGACGATATTGCCACCCTCGCCATGATCCTTGGCCTCCTTGCGATTGAAGGCGAAGGGGGTGTCGCGGTCATGGCCGTCGGCCAGGGCCACGGCGGTGGTGGCGGCCAGGGGGATGCCCTTGTAGGCCGGGCCGAAGAGCACGTCGAAGTCGAGGCCGCTATCGACGATGGCCTGGGCGTAGCAGCGCCCCAGGCGCGCCAGGGCCGCGCCGCTCTTGAACAGGCCGGCATTGAAGAAGTAGGGACTGACCCGGCCGGACTTGAGGGTGAACTCACCGAAGCGCAGGACGCCCTGCTCGATGGCGAATTCGATGAATTCTCGCTGATATGGCTGCATGCTGTCCGCCACGCTTCCCCCTATCATGATTAATCACTACGGGCCATTTACCCAAACGTCGAAACGTCAGGTATCATACACGCGCGACGGTAAAGGGACTATGTGATGAAGATCGCGACCATTAATGTGAACGGCATCCGCGAAGCGGTGAGCCGCGGCTTCCTGGATTGGCTCGCCAACCAGGACGCCGATGTCGTTTGCGTGCAGAACCTGAAGACCAAGAGTTTCGAGCTCGACGATAGCATCCTCTACCCGGAAGGCTACGAGGGCTATTTCCTGGACGCCGAGGAGGATGGCTTCTCCGGCGTGGGCATCTACTGCCGGAAGATCCCCAAGGCGATCATGTATGGCCTGGGCTTCCCCCAGTGCGACAACGAGGCGCGCTTCCTGCAGGCCGACTACGATCGCTTCAGCATCGTCAGCTTCCTGATGCCCGACGGCAGCGACCCCCAGGCCAAGCAGGCCTTCATGGCCCAGTACCAGGAGTACCTGGCCAAGATGGCCCGCAAGCGCCGCGAGTACATCATCTGCGGCACCTGGCATATCGCCCACAAGACCATCGACCTGGAGAACTGGGCCGATAACCAGACCACCCCGGGCTTCAAGCCCGAGGAGCGGGCCTGGATGGACCAGCTGTTCGGCCCCACCGGCTTTATCGACACCTTCCGCGAGATCAACCGCGACGCTGGCGAATACACCTGGTGGCCCAAGCTCGACCAGGAAGTGCCGCGCTCCCGCCAGGAGGGCTGGCGCCTCGACTACCAGGTGGTGGGCCCCAACTTCCGCCGCCATGTGGTCGATGCCTGGATCGATCACGACGCCACCTTCTCGGAGTTCGCGCCGCTGATCGTGGAGTATGATCTGACGCTGTGACCCCGACCTCCGTCGCCGCCCCTCCGGGGGCCCATCACGCCGGCTGACTCAGCCGGCGTGATGCGTTCCGGGCACCGAAGTCAATCGCGAATGCCCAGGGCCTCGCGCTGACGGGCGAAGAGGGTCGCCCCGGCGCCCTCGGCCAGCTCGAGCATGGCATTGAGCTCGGCGCGGCTGAACTGGCCCGCCTCGGCGGTGCCCTGCACCTCGATCAGGCCGCCCCCCTCGGTCATCACCACGTTCATATCGGTATCGGCGCCGCTGTCCTCCGGGTAGTCCAGGTCCACCACCGGCTGGCCCTTGAACAGCCCCACCGAGATGGAGGCGACCAGTTGCTGGAGGGGATCGGACTTGATCAGCTTCTTGCGCTGCAGGTAACGGATGGCGTCCACCAGGGCCACGCAGCCGCCGGTGATGGAGGCGGTGCGGGTACCGCCATCGGCCTGGATGACGTCGCAATCCACGGTGATGGTGAATTCGCCGAGCTTCTTCAGGTTGACCGCGGCACGCAGCGAGCGACCGATCAGCCGCTGGATCTCCAGGGTGCGACCGCCCTGCTTGCCCCGCGCCGCCTCGCGGCCGCCCCGGGTGTGGGTGGCCCGGGGCAGCATGCCGTACTCGGCGGTGATCCAGCCCTGGCCCTTGCCGCGTAGCCAACGCGGCACCCCGGCCTCGACGCTGGCGTTGCACAGCACCTTGGTGTCGCCGAACTCCACCAGCACCGAGCCCTCGGCGTGGCGGGTATAGTCGCGGGTCAGGCGAATCTCGCGGGGCTGGTCGGGCTGTCGTCCGCTGGGGCGCATAGAACCTCTCATCTTCGGGTGAAATCTCTGGGCCGAGCCATCATCCAGCATGGGGCTCGGGGCCACCTGGGAGCAGGCAACTCCGCGAAGACGCTGTGAACCCCTCCTTGGGCGCTCGGCATTCTCGTCCCTGATAATGACGCTTCGCTTCGACCTGCTCCCAGCGCTCCTCGGCCATGATGCTAGCGACAATGGTCCTGGACCTCTGGCAGGGCGCTTATTCTACACCCTTAATCGGTTACACTGTCGCCTCCCTGCGCCCGCCATCAGGAGTTCCCATGGTTCACAGCATGACCGCCTTCACCCGGCTGAGCCGGGACGCCGCCTGGGGTAGCCTGCACCTGGAGCTGCGCTCCGTGAACCAGCGCTACCTGGAACCCCATTTCCGTCTCCCCGACAGCCTGCGCGACCTGGAACCGACCTTCCGCGAGACCCTGCGCCGGCGCCTGGCCCGGGGCAAGGTGGAGTGCAGCCTGCGCTTCGAGTCCGCCGGCGAGGGCGAGGCGCTGACCATCAACCGCTCGCGCCTGGCCGCCCTCGGCTTCGCCCTGCAACAGGTCCGCGCCGAGATCCCCGATGCCCCCATGCCGGACGCCCTGGCGCTGCTCGACCACCCCGGCGTCGTCGAGGCCGCCGAGCCGGACCTGGAGGCGATCAAGGCCGCGGCCGTCGCCCTCTTCGAGGCGGCGCTGGACGACCTGATCGAAGGCCGCGCCCGGGAAGGCGCCAAGCTGGCCGAGCTGATCCGCGACCGCCTGGCCGGTATCGGTGAGCAGGTCGCCACGGTGCGCGGCCTGCTGCCGACGATCCTCGAGCGCCAGCGCAGCCAGCTCCAGGAGCGCCTGGCCGCCCTCCAGGCCGAACTCGCCCCCCAGCGCCTGGAGGCGGAGATCGCCCTGCTGGCCCAGAAGGCCGACGTGGACGAGGAGCTCGACCGCCTGGAGACCCACGTGGCCGAGGTGGAGCGCCAGTTGAGCCAGCAGGGGCCCGTGGGCCGGCGCCTCGACTTCCTGATGCAGGAGCTCAACCGCGAGGCCAACACCCTCTCCTCCAAGTCGGTGGTGGCCGAGACGACTCGCTGCGCCGTGGAGCTCAAGGTGCTGATCGAGCAGATGCGCGAGCAGATCCAGAATATCGAGTGACTCCGGCATGATCGCCAGCCCGCGCCTCATCGTTCTTCGTCACCGCCTCGTACCGCTACTGCTGGCGCTGCTCACCGCGCTGCCGCTGGCGGCCCGGGGGCAGGCCGAGGAGACCGAGTCGGTGATCGTGGTGGGCGGCGACCGCTACCATCCGCCCTACGAGTTCCTCGACGACGAGGGCCAGCCGGCCGGCTATAACGTCGAGCTGACCCGGGCCATCGCCGAGGTGATGGGCCTCGAGGTACGCATCGAGCTAGCGACCTGGAGCGAGGTGCGCCGCGGCCTGGAGAGCGGCGAGATCGATATCCTCCAGGGCATGTCCTATTCCGAGGCGCGTACCCAGGCCTTCGACTTCGCCCCGCCCCATGCCATCGTTCACCAGTCGATCTTCGCTCGCCGCGGCACGCCCCCGGTGGAGAGCCTCGAGGCCCTGCGCGGCCAGGAGGTGATCGTCCAGCGCGGCGATATCATGCATGACTTCCTGCTCGAGCAGGACCTGGATATCCGCCCGATCACCACCGACACCCACGCCGATGCCCTGCGCTCCCTGGCCGCCGGTCAGCACGACTATGCCCTGGTGGCTAACCTGCCGGCGCTCTACCTGAGCCGCGAGCTCGGCCTGACCAACCTGGAGCCGGTGGCCCGGCCCTTCTCGCTGCGCTACGGCTATGCGGTGAGGCACGGCAATGCCGACCTGCTGGCCCAGTTCAGCGAGGGGCTCGCCATCCTCAAGAACACCGGTCGCCACCAGGCGATCTATGATCGCTGGCTCGGTCCCCTGGAGCAGGCCGAGGGCATCCCCTGGAAGCGCATCGGCCTGGTCGGCGCCGTGCTCTCCGCCCTATTGCTGCTGGTGCTGGGCGGCATCGTGGTGTGGAACCGCATGCTCAAGCGCCAGGTCGCCGCCCATACCAAGGAGCTGCGCCAGCGCCAGCAGCAGCTGATCCAGGCCGACAAGATGGCCTCCCTGGGCATCCTGGTCTCCGGCGTGGCCCACGAGATCAACAACCCCAGCGGCCTGCTGCTGCTCAACCTGCCGGTGCTGCGCGAAGCCTACGACGACGCCCGACCGATCCTAGAGGCCCACTATCGGGAGCATGGCGATTTCTCCTTCGGCGGCCTGCCCTACTCGCGGATGCGCGACGAGATCCCGCCCATGCTCGACGAAATGCTCGAGGGCACCCAGCGCATCAAGCGCATCGTCGGCGACCTCAAGGACTTCGCCCGCCAGGACAGCCGCGACCTGGATGACGCCCTGGACCTCAACCAGGTGACGCGCACCGCCACGCGCCTGGTGGACAACTCGATCCGCCAGGCCACCGACCACTTCGCGACCCACTATGCCGCGGAGCTGCCCAAGGTACGCGGCAATACCCAGCGCATCGAGCAGGTGGTGATCAACCTGGTCCTGAATGCCTGCCAGGCCCTGGAGCATCGCGACCAGGGCATTCGCCTGAGCACCCGGCATGACCCCGCCGTGGATCGGGTACTCCTGGAGGTGGCGGACCAGGGCCGCGGCATCCCCGCCGAGGCCCTCAACCGCCTGACCGACCCCTTCTTCACCACCCGCCGGGAGTGTGGCGGCACCGGCCTGGGGCTCTCGGTCTCCGCCGGCATCGTCCACGAGCACGGCGGCGAGCTGACCTTCGCCTCCCGGCCGGGGGAAGGCACCACCGTGACCCTGTCGCTGCCGGTGGGCGAGCCGCCGCCGAGTGCGAATCCGAGGAGGCGCCCATGACCGACAACCGCTACCCCGACTTCGGCGTCCTGCTGGTGGACGACGAGCCCTCCTACCTGCGCAGCCTGAGCATCGCCCTGGAGCGCGCCGGCATCACCCATCTGCAGCGCTGCGAGGACCCGCGCCGGGTCATGGAGATCCTGGCCCGGGAGCCGATCGGCCTGGTGACCCTCGACCTGACCATGCCGCATCTCTCCGGGGAGGCGCTGCTGGCGCGAATCGTTGAGGAGCACCCGGACGTCGGGGTCATCGTCATCAGCGGCATGAACCAGGTGGAGACCGCCGTCGACTGCATCAAGAACGGCGCCTTCGACTACTTCGTCAAGACCGACGAGCAGCGCCGCCTGATCGAGGGCATCAAGCGTGCCATTCGTCTCCAGGAGCTGAAGCTCGAGAACCAGGCACTGCGCCAGCGCTTCCTCGACGACACCCTGGAGCATCCCGAGGCCTTCGCGCCGATCATCACCGCCGACAAGGGCATGCGGGCGGTCTTCCAGTACCTGGAGTCGGTGGCGCCGAGCCGCCAGCCGCTGCTGATCTGCGGCGAGAGCGGCGTCGGCAAGGAGCTGGTGGCCCGCGCCGTGCATCGCCTCAGCGGCCGCCCCGGCCCGCTGGTCAGCGTCAATGTGGCGGGGCTCGACGACAACGTCTTCGCCGATACCCTGTTCGGCCACCAGCGCGGCGCCTTCACCGGCGCCGACCAGGCCCGCGCCGGCATGATCGAGCAGGCCGCCGAGGGCACCCTCTTCCTCGACGAGATCGGCGACCTCAGCCTGGCCTCCCAGGTCAAGCTGCTGCGGCTGCTCCAGGAGGGCGAGTACTATCCGCTGGGCAGCGACCGTCCCAAGCGCCTCAACGCCCGCATCGTGGTGGCCACCCACCGCGACCTGCACGCCAAGCAGCAGGCCGGCGACTTCCGCAAGGACCTCTACTACCGGCTGCGCACCCACCAGGTGCTGATTCCTCCCCTGCGGCGGCGCAAGCCGGACCTGCCCCTGCTGCTCGACCACTTCCTGGCCGAGGCCGCCGAGGAGCTGGGCAAGGCAGTGCCGAGCTATCCGCCGGAGCTGCCGGTGCTGCTGGCCAACTATGACTTCCCCGGCAATATCCGCGAACTGCGCGCCATGGCCTTCGATGCCATGAGCCTGCATCGCAGCCGCATGCTCTCCATGGAGGCCTTCAAGCGCGCCATCGAGCAGGGTGGCGGGCAGGCGCCCGCCGCCGAGGCCCGCGAGCGGCCGGTCTTCGCCCCGGACGCGCCCCTGCCCACCCTGCACGAGGTGGCCGACCTGCTGGTCGGCGAGGCGATGCGCCGCGCCGAGGGCAACCAGTCCCTCGCCGCGCGCCTGCTGGGCATCTCCCAGCCGGCGCTGAGCAAGCGACTCAAGCGGCGCCGCCAGGGCGATGGCGACCCCCTATAACCCGAGGCCACTTATAACCTGGGTTATAATTCCTGAAAAATCTTTATTTTCATAATCTTGCAATAAATCCCGGCGCCCGCCGGGACGCCGGGTTATACCCCTTCCCCCGCCTCCCCATCCCACCGAATCCTAAAAATTATCCTTAAATTCATATAGTTATATAAATACTGACGACTTGGCACGCGACTTGCTGATAACAGGGTGGCTCCCACGAGGGGGCCCGACATTCCGAGCAAGAGGTTCGACCCACCATGCCAATAACAACGCCCCCGATCCCCCGGCCGGCGATCGCCCGCCCGACGCCCCTCACCCTCATCGCCGGAGGTGCCCCATGCTGGATCTGATCAACGATCTCCTCTGGGGCAAGGTGCTGATCGCCCTGCTGATTGCCGTCGGTATCGGCTTCACCCTGCTGTCGCGCTTCGTGCAGTTCCGCTATTTCACGCGGATGTTCCGTATCCTCGGCGCCAGCCATGCCTTCAAGCGTAATGCCCACGGCCACCTCAGCTCCTTCCAGGCCCTGCTGCTGTCGGTGGCCGGCCGCGTCGGCGGCGGCAATATCGCCGGGGTGGCGGTGGCCATTACCCTGGGCGGCCCCGGCGCCATCTTCTGGATGTGGGTGGTCGGCCTGATGGGCATGGCCACCAGCTTCCTCGAGTGCACCCTGGCCCAGGCCTACAAGAGCGCCGAGCCCGACGGCACCTACCGTGGCGGCCCGGCCTACTACATCTCCCGGGGCCTGGGCAGTCGCTGGACCTGGCTCGCCGCCCTCTACTCGATCCTGCTGCTGGTGACCTTCGGCTTCGGCTTCACCGCCCTGCAGTCCTATGCCGTGGCCACCTCCGTCGGCGACGCCTTCGGCATCCCGGTGCACGTCACCGGTATCGCCCTGGCCGTGCTGGTGGGGCTGATCATCTTCGGCGGCGTCAAGCGCATCGCCCGGGTCACCGAGGTGCTGGTGCCGATCATGGCCGTCGGCTACCTGGTGATCGCCATCACGGTGCTGGCCCTCAACGTGACCCTGATCCCCGACGCCATCCTGCTGATCGTGCACAGCGCCTTCGGCCTGGAACAGGCGGTCGGCGGTGGCATCGGCGCCGCCATCCTGATGGGCGTCAAGCGCGGCCTGTTCTCCAACGAGGCGGGCCTGGGCAGCGCCCCCAACGTGGCCGCGGTGGCCTATGTGCCGCACCCGGTCAACCAGGGCATCGTGCAGTCCTTCTCGGTGTTTATCGATACCCTGATCATCTGCTCCGCCACCGCCTTTATCATCCTGCTCAGCGGCGCCTATGACCCCGCACTGGGCGCCGGCATCGATGGCGTGGCCCTGACCCAGTCGGCCCTCGCCGACCATGTGGGCGAGTGGGGACGCAGCTTCGTCAGCATCGCCCTGCTGCTGTTCGGCTTCAGCACCATCCTCTACAACTACTACCTGGGCGAGAACAGCCTCGACTTCCTCAGCCGCCACAATGGCCTGCTGTTCAATGCCTTCCGCATCGCCGTCATCGGCCTGTGCGCCTGGGGGGCGACCACCAACCTGGGTACCGTCTTCGCCTTCGCCGACGTCACCATGGGCCTGCTGGCGCTGGCCAACCTGGTCGCCCTGATCCTGCTGATCAAGCCGGGGCTGCGTTTCATGCGCGACTTCGACGACCAGCTGGCCGCCGGCGTGAAGCGGCCGACCTTCGCGGCGGCGCAGTTCGCCGACCTGGAGATCGACCCGGAGGCCTGGACCCTCGAGCCGGAGGATCGCCAACCGGCCACCGCGCCCTCCCCCGCCACCCCCCAGTAAGTCCGTCACGCGGGGCCCCCAGAGGCCCCGCTCTCCTCGCAGGAGAGCCACGTCATGAATGCCAGTCCCTGTGCGCCGAGCCTCGACCTCGGCGCCTCGTCGTCCCTGCAGGCCTGGGTGGAACGCCTCGTCGAACGGGCCCGCCGCCGACTCGGCCAGGGGCGAGTCGCCGACTATATCCCGGCCCTGGCCGACCAGCCCGCCGATCGCCTGGGGATCGCCCTGTGCACCCGGGATGGCCGCCTCTACAGCGCCGGCGATGCCGAGGAGCCCTTCTCCATCCAGAGCCTCTCCAAGGTGCTGCTGCTGAGCCTGGCCCTGCGTAGCCATGGCGATGCCCTCTGGCAGCGGGTCGGGCTCAACCCCTCGGGCATGCCCTTCAACTCCCTGATGCAGCTGGAGACCGAACACGGCAAGCCGCGCAATCCCTTTATCAATGCCGGTGCCATCGTGGTCACCGATCACCTGGTCGGCGCCTATGCCACCCCGGTGAAGCACCTCCAGGACATCGCCCGGCGCCTCTCCGGCAATCCTTCGGTGCTGATCGACCGGGAGGTCCTCGCCTCCGAGTGGCGGCATCGTGCCCGCAATGCCGCCGCGGCCTATCTGATGCAAGCCTTCGGCAACCTGCACAACGAGGTGGACCAGGTGCTCGAGGCCTACTTCGCCAGCTGCGCCCTGCGCATGAGCTGCCGCGACCTGGCCCGTGCCTTCCACTATCTCGCCGCCGAGGGACGTTCCCCCACCACCGGCGAGGCCTTTATCCCGCCGGCCATGGCGCAGCGCATCAATGCGCTGATGTTTACCTCGGGCATGTACGATGCCGCCGGCGACTTCGCCTATCGGGTCGGCCTGCCGGCCAAGAGCGGCGTCGGCGGCGGCATCGTCGCCATCGTGCCCGGCGAGCTGTCGATCTGCGTCTGGTCGCCGGCCCTCGACGCCAGCGGCAACTCGGTGGCCGGCCAGTATGCGCTGGAACTGATCGCCGAGGAGCTTGGCCAACTTCGCCGGGGCCGCTGATAGGCGGCCTGCTGTGACCGGCGGACGATTCGCCTCCTAATCGTCTTTGCCCTATACTTTCGTATTATTACTACGCGACTCCGGCCCGCCGCCGGAGTCGTTCGCTTTTCTGGAGGCTTCATGACGTCACCCGCCCCTTCCCCCACCGCGGCGCGCCACCCCCGGCTAGCCGAATTCGCCCTGGCCCTGGGCGGCTTCGGCATCGGTACCAGCGAGTTCGTGATCATGGGCCTGATGCCGCGGGTCGCCGCCGACCTGCAGGTGGCCACCGCCGAGGTGGGCTATGCCATCTCCAGTTATGCCCTGGGCGTGGTGGTGGGAGCCCCGCTGATCGCCGCCCTGGCCGCCCGGGTGCCGCGCCGCACCCTGCTGATCGCCCTGATGCTGGTGTTTGCCGTGGGCAATATCGCCAGCGCCCTGGCGACGACCTTCTGGCCCTTCGTCGGCCTGCGTTTCCTGGCCGGCCTGCCCCACGGCGCCTACTTCGGCGTCGCCGCCCTAGTCGCCGCGGCGGCGGTGCCCGTCGACCAGCGCGCCCGGGCCATCGGCCGGGTGATGCTGGGCCTGACCGGCGCCATCCTGGCCGGGGCCCCGCTGGCCACCTGGCTGGGCCAGTGGCTGGGCTGGCCCAGCGCCTTCGTCGGCGTCGGCGGGATCGCCCTGACCACCGCGGCGCTGATTCGCCTCTGGGTCCCGCCCCAGCCACGTGACGCCACCGCCAGTCCGCGCCGCGAGCTCTCCGCCCTGGCCAAGCCCCGGGTGTTGATCACCCTGGGCATCGCCAGCATCGGCTTCGGCGGCATGTTCGCGGTGTTCAGCTACGTGATGCCGACCCTGGCCAGCCAGGCCGGCATGCGCGAGACCCTGGGCCCCCTGGCGCTGGCGATCTTCGGGGTCGGCACCATCGCCGGCAACCTGGTAGGCGCCCGGGCCGCCGACCGCGACCTGAACCGGGCGATCCCGGGCATCCTGCTATGGTGCCTGCTGGTCCAGGGCGGCTTCTATTTCGCCGCCAACCACCTGGTCACCGGGCTGCTGTTCGTCGGCCTGGTGGGCACCAGCATGGCCCTGGGGCCGGCGCTGCAGACCCGCCTGATGGACGTGGCCGGCGATGCCCAGACCATGGCCGCCTCGATGAACCACGCCGCCTTCAACTGCGCCAACGCCCTGGGCGCCTGGCTGGCGGCACTGGTGATCCAGGCCGGGGCGGTGTGGTCTGCCAGCGGCCTGGTCGGCGCGGCGCTGGCCGCCGGCGGCCTGGGGGTTTTCCTGGTCGGGCGTCGCCTGGAGCGACGCGCCGCCGTCCCCGCGCCCGGGACGCCCTGAGCCGGGCACCGGCGGGCCATGACGGCCCGCCCTCTGGGGGCGTATAATACCTGGCTTCCGTTGCGGGCGGCCTCGCCGCCCCTCGCCCCGCGACCCGGAGCCCGACATGTCCCAAGGCACCCTCTTTATCGTTTCCGCCCCCTCCGGCGCCGGCAAGACCAGCCTGGTGCGCGCCCTGCTCGAGCGCCTCGACGGCATCGAGGTGAGCGTCTCGCATACCACCCGGCCCAAGCGCCCCGGCGAAGTCGACGGCGTCAACTACCACTTCGTGGATGTCCCCGCCTTCGAGGCGATGATCGAGCGCGGCGACTTCGTCGAACACGCCCGGGTCTTCGATAACTACTACGGCACCTCGCGTCCGGCGGTGCAGGCGCGCCTGGCCGCCGGTCAGGACGTGATCCTGGAGATCGACTGGCAGGGCGCCCGCCAGGTCCGCGAGCAGTTCCCCGAGGCCCAGTCGGTGTTTATCCTGCCGCCCTCCCGGGCGGCCCTGGAAGCGCGCCTCACCGGCCGCGGCACCGACGATGCCGAGGTGATCGCCCGGCGCATGCGCGACGCCATCAGCGAAATGTCACACTATGACGAGTATGATCATGTGATCATCAATGATGACTTCGCCGTGGCCCTGGACGAGCTGTGCGCCCTGGTGCTGACGAGTCGCACCCGGCTGGCGCGCGTTCGCGCCGGCCAGGCGGCGCTGATCGAGGCGCTCTTGTCACAGGATCATGGGGTCGAGTAGACTTTTTTGTCCCCCCGAATACACGCCGCGCACACGCCGGCAGTGCAACATCAGGATACCGTTCATGGCGCGAGTTACCGTTGAAGATTGTCTGGATCACGTGGAAAACCGTTTCAAGCTGGTGATGATCTCCACCCAGCGCGCCCGTCAGCTGGCCCGCGGTTCCCGTGATGCCCTGCTGCCCTGGGACAACGACAAGCCCACCGTGATGGCCCTGCGCGAGATCGCCGCCGGCAAGATCGACGACCAGGTGCTCAACGAACCGGTGGAGGCGCCGGTACGCCCGCGGCCGGAAGCGGAAGCAGGCTACGGCGAGTAACGGCGACGCCGTTCCTCGTGTCTTCCTTCCCTTCGCAGCAATAAGGCGCGCCCATGTTTACCATCGACGACCTGGCCGACCGCCTCGGCAGCTACCTTCCTGCCGAGGAAGTCCAGCAGGTCAAGCGCGCCTTCTATTACGCCGAGCAGGCCCACGACGGTCAGCGTCGCCGCTCCGGCGAGCCCTATGTGACCCACCCCCTGGCGGTGGCCAATATCCTCGCCAATATGCACATGGACCATCAGAGCCTGATGGCCGCCATGCTGCATGACGTCATCGAGGATACCGGCGTGCCCAAGGATGCCCTGGCCGCCCAGTTCGGCGAGCCGGTGGCGGAGCTGGTCGACGGCGTCTCCAAGCTGACCCAGATCGCCTTCGAGGACAAGGCGGTGGCCCAGGCGGAGAACTTCCAGAAGATGGTGCTGGCGATGTCCCAGGATATCCGGGTGATCATCGTCAAGCTCGCCGATCGGCTGCACAACATGCGCACCCTGGGCGCCCTGCGCCCGGAGAAGAAGCGCCGCATCGCCCGCGAGACCCTGGAGATCTACGCCCGCGTGGCCAGCCGGCTGGGCATCAACACCATCCGCGTGGAGCTGGAGGACCTCTCCTTCCAGGCCATCTACCCGATGCGCGCCGAGCGCATCAAGCGGGCGGTGAGCAAGGCCCGGGGACATCGCCGCTCGGCGATTCGCCAGTTGCAGACCAGCCTCCAGCAGTGTCTGGACGACGAGGGCCTGGCCGGCAACGTGGTGGGACGCCAGAAGCACCTGCTCTCCATCTACCGCAAGATGCGCGATCAGCGGAAATCCTTCGCCGAGATCATGGACGTCTTCGGCTTCCGCATCATCACCGACAGCGTCGACAGCTGCTACCGCATCCTCGGCGTGGTGCACAACCTCTACAAGCCGGTCCCGGGGCGCTTCAAGGACTATATCGCCATCCCCAAGGCCAACGGCTACCAGAGCCTGCACACCACCCTGTTCGGCGCCGGCGGCATGCCCATCGAGGTGCAGATCCGCACCCGCGAGATGGAGGCCATGGCCAACAACGGCATCGCCGCCCACTGGCTCTACAAGGCCGGTCAGACCGATCACCCCATCGCCGAGGGCAGCCACGCCCGGGCCCGGCAGTGGGTCAAGGGGCTGCTGGAGATGCAGCGTCACGCCGGTGACTCGCTGGAGTTCATCGAGCACGTCAAGAACGACCTCTTCCCCGACGATATCTACGTCTTCACCCCCAAGGGCGACATCATGGAGCTGCCCCAGGGGGCCACGGTGATCGACTTCGCCTACAGCGTGCACACCGATATCGGCAACAGCTGTATCGCCTGCCGCATCGATCGTCACCTGGCACCGCTCTCCACCCGGCTGGAGAGCGGTCAGACCCTGGAGATCATCACCGCCCCGGGGGCCAAGCCCAATACCACCTGGCTCTCCTTCGTGGTCACCGCCAAGGCGCGCTCGGCGATTCGCCACGCCCTCAAGCACCAGCAGCATACCGAATCGGTGCAGCTCGGCCGGCGCCTGCTCAACAAGGCGCTGGCGGATTTCGAGACCAGTCTCGAGGAGCTGCCGGAGGGGCACCTGGCCGCCCAACTGGAGACGCTGTCGGTCAAGCACGAGGACGAGCTGCTGGAATCCATCGGCCTGGGGACCCGCATGGCCTATGCGCTGGCCCGCCAACTGGTGGAGGCCCTGCCGGAGGGGCGCGAGGCGCCCCGAGCTCCCCGAGCCGCCCAGGGCAACAGCCCGGTGGTGATCAGCGGCGCCGAGGGCATGGTGATCAAGTTCGCCCGCTGCTGTCACCCGCTGCCCGGCGACCCGGTGCTGGGCCACCTCTCGGTGGGCAAGGGCATCGTGGTACACCGCGCCGACTGTCGCAATCTGAACGACCTCAAGGGGGAACCGGAAAAGCTCTTCCCCCTGGAATGGTCGGAGACTATCGCCGAGGACTTCCCGGTGGCGCTGCGCATCGAGATGGAGACCCGGCGCGGCCTGGTGGCGGAGCTGGCCAGCCTGGTCACCGATGCCGATGCCAATATCGAGCGCATCGGCATCGAGGAGCGCGATGCGCGCCTGGCCATCGTCAACCTGACCCTGGCGGTACGCGACCGGATCCATCTGGCGCGCATCATCAAGCGGATTCGCAACCTGCCCCAGGTGGGCCGCGTCGGCCGCGTCCGCAATTGATCGACAACCTCCGGCCCCGCCGCCCCTGCCGGGCGGCGGGGCCCGCTTTTTCCTACACAACCACAGCGAGGACACCACCATGAGCAACAAGGCCGTGATCAACACCGACAAGGCACCCGCCGCCATCGGCCCCTACTCCCAGGCCATCAAGGCCGGCAACACTGTCTACCTGTCCGGCCAGATCCCCCTGGACCCGGCCACCATGGAGCTGGTCTCCGATGACTTCGAGGCCCAGGCCCGCCAGGTCTTCACCAACCTCAAGGCGGTCTGCGAGGAAGCCGCCGGCTCCCTGGGCGAGATCGTCAAGATCAACCTCTACCTGGTCGACCTCGGCAACTTCGCCATCGTCAACCAGGTGATGGAGGAGTTCTTCAGCGCCCCCTTCCCGGCCCGTGCCGCGGTGGGCGTCAAGGCCCTGCCCAAGGGCAGCCAGGTAGAGGCCGAAGCGGTGATGGTCATCGGCGACTGAGCCGACCCGGCGTGCGGCTCTTCTTCGCCCTGCGCCCCGACCCGGCCCTCGGCGAGCGCCTCGCCGCCCTGGCCGAGCAGGCCCGCCGCCACTGCGGCGGGCGTGCCACCCCTCGCGCCTCACTGCACCTGACCCTGGCCTTCCTCGGGGAGGTGCCCGAGTCCCGCCTCGACGCCCTGATTCGGCTCACCGAGGCGTTCCCCTGCCCCGCTGGTAGCTGGTCTGCGGATCGCTATGGCAGCTTCCCCCATGGCGGCATCGTCTGGCTCGGCTCGAGCCGCCCCTGCCCTCCTTTGGAGTCGCTCCACCGCGACCTCTGGCAGGCCCTGACGCCGCTGGGCTTCGCGCCGCCCCGGCGCCCCTTCCTGCCCCATGTCACCCTGCTGCGTCACGCCGCCCCGGAGAAACGTGATCCCTGCGTCCTGGCCAGGCTGCCCCGCCCTCGCCTCGACTGGCACTACACTGGAATCGAGCTGGTTCAGTCGGTGGCCGAAGGAGGACGCCACCGATACCGTGGCCTGGCCAGCAGTGGCCGGCACTGATATTGCCGCCGAGGGGGAGAGGGAACATGCCAAGACATCATGCACTAGGAGCCGGCTTCGCCGTGGCCCTGCTGGCACTGAGCGCGCCGGCCCCGGCCGATCTGAACGTCGGCCTCGGCTATACCAGCGAGAGCACGCCGGCGCTACGCCTGACCCTGGATCAGGAATTCGACCTTAGCCGCTGGCATCCGCGCCTCGACTTGCGCCTGGCCACGGGGGTGCTGCTGCTGCCCGGCGATGATGCGGACGATAACGCCGCCTGGGTGGTGACGCCGGCCTTCCGTTACGACCTGGGCGCGCCCGGCGGGGCCTATCTGGAGGCGGGACTCGGCGCCGGGCTCTTCCTTGAGACGCGCCTGGAGTCCCGGGAGCTCTCCACTGCCTTCCAGTTCGAGAACCGGCTGGCGGCGGGATGGCGACTGGCCCATGGCGGCGAACTGGGCCTCAGCGCCATTCACTACTCGAATGGGCGGATAAAGCGGCCCAATGACGGCTTCGAGGTCTATTCCCTAAACTACCGCCTGGCGCTCTGAGTCTCGTCAGGCCAGAAAAAGGCCGCTCTCCAGTCGGCGGCTTCGAGGTCTACTCCCTGAACTACCGCCTGGCTTGGTAATCAGCCCTTCTTGGTCGGCAGGAAACCGCCCGCCTCCAGCACCTGGGCATAGCCCTCGCGGAAGCTGGGGTAGCGGAAGCGGTAGCCGCTCTCGAGCAGCAGGGCGTTGTCGCAGCGCTTGCTGGCCCGGCGCCGCAACGGCGACTGAATCACCTGGCTGGGCTCCACCCTGAGCTTGTCGGCCAGCCACTGCATCACCTCGTGCAGCGGCGCCGGCTCGCAGTCGGAGGCCAGGTAGAGCGGCTCCAGGGGCTGGTCGGCCAGGGCCAGGTCGATCAGGTGGGCCAGCACCCCGGTGCAATCGTCACGATGGATACGGTTGGAGTACATCGCCGGGCTGGCCGGCGCGATGCGCCCCTCGCGGACCTGGCGAATCAGGCGATCACGTCCCGGCCCATAGATGCCGGAGAAGCGCACCACGGTGCCCGGCAGGTCATGGGCCAGCAGCGCCTGCTCCGCCTCCAGCATCAGCTGCCCCGAGAAGCCATGGGGCACCACCTCGCTGTGCTCGTCCACGGTCTCGCCGGCCTGCTGGGCATAGACGCTGGTGGACGAGACGAAGAAGACCCGCTTAGGCGGCCGCTTGCGGCCGGCATACTCGGCCAGCACCGCCTTGAGCCCGTCCGGGTAGGCGGCCCGGTAGGCCTCCTCCTCGAAACGGTCGGCGCTGATCACATAGACCACCACCTCGGCGTCTGGCAGGGCCGCCAGGCTCTCGGCATCCTGGACGTCCGCGGCCACCGCGGCGATGCCCGCCTCGGTCAGTGCCTCCGGGCGGCGCCGCACGCCGGTGACGCTCGTGCCTTGGGCCTTGAGTTGCCGTGCCAGGGTGATGCCGATATCGCCGCAACCGACGATCAATGTCGTTGTTTTCTTCACCTTTCCCTTGCCCCTTGATAAAAAGTCCCTATCGGATAACACATTACTGCCCCGAGAGGATGCCGCCGAGGCACCATCATGACTCTAACAGAACTCCGCTACATCGTAACCTTGGCCCAGGAGCGCCATTTCGGGCGCGCCGCCGAGCGCTGCCACGTCTCCCAGCCGACCCTGTCGGTGGCGGTGAAGAAGCTCGAGGAGGAGCTGGGCGTGCCCCTCTTCGAGCGCTCCAAGTCCACGGTGCAGGTCACCCCCCTGGGCGAGCGCATCGTCGAACAGGCCCAGCGGGTGCTGGAGCAGAGCAGCGTGATCCGGGAGCTGGCCAATGCCGGCAAGGACCAGTTGGCGAGCCCGCTGCGTATCGGCGCCATCTACACCATCGGTCCCTACCTGTTTCCCGACCTGATTCCCGAACTGGCCCGCAGCGCCCCCCAGATGCCGCTCTACATCGAGGAGGGCTTCACCGCCACCCTGCGCCGCAAGCTGCGTAGCGGCGAGCTGGACGCCATCATCATCTCGCTGCCTTTCACCGAGACCGATGTGCTGACCAAGCGCCTGTATGACGAAGAGTTCGAGGTGCTGATGCCGGCCAGCCATCCCTGGACCGAGAAGGCCAGCATCGACAAGGAGGAGCTGCTCGGCGAGCGCCTGCTGCTGCTCGGCGAGGGCCACTGCTTCCGCGACCAGATCCTCGAGGCCTGCCCGGCGATCAGCGCCAAGCTCAATAGCCCCAGCAACACCCTGACCGCCGAGGGCGGCTCCCTGGAGACCATCCGCTATATGGTCGCCTCGCGGCTGGGGGTGACGGTGCTACCCCACTCCGCCATCGGCACCGGCCGCTACGAGCAGGGGGGCGTGGAGAGTCGCCCCTTCAGCGATCCGGCGCCGTCACGCACCGTGGCCATCGCCTGGCGGGCCAGCTTTCCGCGGCCCAAGGCCATCGATACCCTCACCGAGGCGATCGCCAAGTGCCGTCAGCGGCGGACTTCATGAACGAGCTGCAGCAGCCGGTCACCGCGCTCAAGGGGGTCGGCGAGGCGCTGGCCACCAAGCTGGCCCGGCTGCGTATCGCCACCCTAGCGGACCTGCTCTTCCACCTGCCGCTGCGCTATCAGGACCGCACCCGCATCACCCCCATGGGCACCCTCAAGGCAGGCCAGGAGGCGGTGATCGAGGGCGAGGTGGCCGCCGCCAGCGTGGTTCAGGGGCGGCGCCGCAGCCTGCTGGTGCGGCTCAAGGATGGCTCCGGCATCATCAGCCTGCGCTTCTTCCACTTCTCGCCGGCCCAGCAGCAGCAGTTTCGCCCCGGGGTGCCCCTGCGCGCCTTCGGCGAGGCCCGGGCCGGGGCCACCGGCCTGGAGATCTACCACCCGGAGTACCGCCTGCTGGCCAGCGGCGAGGCCCCGGTGGAGGAGCACCTGACGCCCATCTACCCGACCACCGAGGGACTCAACCAGGCGCGGCTGCGGGCCCTGATCGGCCAGGCCCTGGCGCTGCTGGATCGTCATCCCGACGACCTGCGCGACTGGATCCCCGAGGCCCTGCGGGAGCGTTTCGGCCTGCCGGAGCTGCGCCACTGCCTGCATGCCCTGCATGAGCCGCCCCCGGAGGCCGATCTCGACAGCCTGGCCGATGGTCACCACCCGGCCATTCGCCGCCTGGCCCTGGAGGAGCTGCTGGCCCATCAGCTCAGCCTGCGCCAGGTACGCCTGCGCATCCAGGCCGATGGCGCCCCCGAACTGCCCTCCGGCCGCGGCCTGCAGGCGCGCTTCGTCGCCCAGCTGCCGTTCAGCCTGACCGGCGCCCAGCGCCGGGTGCTCGACGAGATCGCCGCCGACCTGCAGCGCCCCCTGCCCATGCTGCGCCTGGTGCAGGGCGACGTGGGCTCCGGCAAGACGGTGGTGGCGGCCCTGGCGGCACTCGCCGCCATCGCCGGCGGCTGCCAGGCGGCGGTGATGGCGCCCACCGAGATCCTCGCCGAGCAGCACTTCCGCACCTTCCGCGCCTGGTTCGAGCCGCTGGGCATCGAGGTGGCCTGGCTGGCCGGCAAGCTCAAGGGCAAGGCACGCCTGGACACCAAGGCGGCGCTGCTGGATGGCCGCGCCCAACTGGTGGTGGGCACCCATGCCCTCTTCCAGGACGACGTCCACTTCCAGCGCCTGGGGCTGGCGATCATCGACGAGCAGCACCGCTTCGGCGTCCACCAGCGCCTGGCCCTGCGCGAGAAGGGCGAGGCCGCCGGCCTGACGCCCCACCAGCTGGTGATGACCGCCACGCCGATCCCCCGCACCCTGGCGATGAGCGCCTATGCCGACCTGGACCTGTCGGTGATCGACGAACTGCCCCCGGGGCGCACCCCGGTGCAAACGGTGGCGGTGCCCGACGAGCGCCGCCCGGAGGTGGTGGCGCGCATCCGCCATGCCTGCGCCGAGGGGCGCCAGGCCTACTGGGTCTGTACCCTGATCGAGGAGTCCGAGGCGCTGCAGTGCCAGGCCGCCGAGGCGACCCGGGACGAGCTCACCGAGCAGCTCCCGGAACTCGCCATCGGCCTGGTCCACGGGCGCATGAAGGCGGCGGAGAAGGCCGAGGTGATGGCGGCCTTCAAGGCCGGCGAGCTGGACCTGCTGGTGGCCACCACGGTGATCGAGGTGGGGGTGGACGTGCCCAATGCCAGCCTGATGATCATCGAGAACCCGGAGCGGCTGGGACTCTCCCAGCTGCACCAGTTGCGCGGCCGGGTAGGGCGTGGCGCCACCGAGAGCTTCTGCGTGTTGCTCTACCACCCGCCGCTGTCGGCCCACTCCCGGGAGCGCCTGGCGGTGATGCGCGAGACCACCGATGGCTTCCGTATCGCCGAGAAGGACCTGGAGCTGCGCGGCCCCGGCGAGGTGCTGGGCACCCGCCAGACCGGCCTGGCGCAGATGAAGATCGCCGACCTGGAGCGGGACCGCGACCTGCTGGAACGAGTCGGCGAGCTGGCCAAGGCCCTGCTGGAACAGGCCCCGGAGGCCAGCGAGCCGCTGATTCAGCGCTGGCTGGGGGATGAAGCTGGGCGTTATGGGCAGGTGTAGCGCGCCGGAAGCTCCGGGCGCAGCCGATTAGAGGTGCTTCAGCAGTTTCTGCAACTTGGTGAGATCGGCGGAGTCGCCGACCAGGCGCACGGTACCGGCCATCATGCCGTCGAGGAAGGCCTGCTGGGTCGGTTTGCGCAGGACCTTGAGGGCGGCGGCCTCGTCCTCGAAGCGTAGCTCCAGGTCGAGATCCACCGGCAATCCCTTGCCGGTCTGGATGCCACGGGGCGACATCCGATAATAGCGGGCGATGGAGAGGTCTTCGGTGGCGATCCCCCAGTCGAGCCCCCTGGCCTGGCTCAGGGACTCGCGGAAGGCCGGCTTACGGCGCAGGGCGCGCTTGAGCAGCCAGCCCAGGATCCACAACATTAGACGCAGCTTCATGGCGTTCCTTGCGTGGCGAGAACCCGGACCCGGCGCGGCTGGCTACCGGGTCCGCGATGGACGGCCTTACTTGGCGACGGCGTCCTTGAGCGCCTTGCCCGGCTTGAAGGCCACGGTCTTGCTGGCCGGAATGGTCAGCGGCTGGCCGGTCTGGGGGTTCTTGCCGGTGCGCGCGGCACGCTCGCGCACGGTGAAGGAGCCGAAGCCGATCAGCGAGACGTCCTGCCCCTTGGCCACGCTGCCGGTGATCTCGTCGAGAATCACGTTCAGCACCTGGCTGGCCTTGTCCTTGGAAAGATCGGCACGTTCGGCGATCGCCGAGGCGAGTTCTGGTTTGCGCATACAGCCCTCCTGGTTTGGATATGCAAGGCGGCATCCGCCGCTCTCGTTGTTCTTCAAGGGTAACGGTCATCGAAGCCCCGAAGGGGGCGAACCCCCGGGGATGCCGGCGGGAGCCCTCCCCACGCGTAACGTCACTAGACTAGCAACGGCGGTGCGGCTCGCGCCAGCTCAACTTTCCGCCTCACGGCGGCGCCTGTCAACGCGAAACCCATCAAACGTCCGTCTACATCCTCGGCCAGGGCCGCGAGATCCCGTCCTTCTCCCTCGATACGCCAGCGCGCCGGCGCCTCTCGGGGCGGCAGCGACACCACCGGCAGCAGCGGCGTCTTGACCAGCACCGGCCAGGGGCCATAGCTCACCGGGGTCGGGGCGCCGCTCAGGGTCGCCGCCAATGCCTTGGCGGCCGCCTGCAGCGGCTGCACATACATGGCGTTGATGCCGGCCACGCAGGCCGCATCGCCCAGGGCGTAGACTCCCGCCGCCGAGGTCGCCAGGTAGCGATCGGTGACGATGCCCTCGACACCGGTCGTCAACCCCGCCGCCTCGGCCAACTCGACCCGCGGCGCCAGGCCGGTGGCCACCAGCACCAGGTCCGCGGTCAGGGACTGACCATTATCCAGGCCCAGGGCCATGCCCTCTGCCTCGGCCTCGATCGCCGTCAGCGAGCGCCCCCCATGCAGGGCGATGCCCACCTCCGCCATGGCCTCGCCCAGGGCTCGCCCCAGGTGTTCCGGCAGCAGCCGCGCCAGGGGCGCCGGCTCCGGGGCGACCAGCGCCACCCGATGGCCGCCGGCCTGCAGGTCGTTGGCGAACTCGCAGCCCACCAGGCCGCTGCCGATGATCGCCACCCGGGCCGGGCGGCCGAGACCCGCCAGGGCCGTCTGAAAGGCGCGATAGTCGTCCAGGTCATTGATGGTAAAGACCCGATCGGCGAGCCCCACGGGGATGGCGAAGGGCGGTCGCGGCGCGGCGCCGGTGGCCAGGACCAGTTGCCCGTAGTCGAGGCGCTCCTCGCCGATCCACAGGCAGCGGGCCTCGGGGTCGAGGGCGGTGACCCGGGTGTGAGTCCGCACCACGGCCCCCAGTTGCTCGGCCACCTCGAGGGCCGAGCGCTGGGCCAGCCGCTCCGGGGGCAGGCCCTTGGCGAAGCCGGTGGAGAGCAGTGGCTTGGCGTAGTCATCGCCGCTATCGGCGGTGATCAGGGTCAAGGGATGGTCGGGGTTCCTGGCCCGCCACTGGCGGGCCAGGCCCAAGCCGGCCATACCGGTTCCGAGGATGATCAGGGGCGTGTCCATGGGGCTCCTGGCAGCGAGAGGGGAATGGCCCCCATGGTACACTAGCCGCCCCTTGACTCGACCCGGAGCGGCACGGTGCGCGACAGGCCACTTCATCCCATCGCCATCCCCCACTGGCAACCCGCCGCGGCCTTCAGGCCCTTGATCAGCGCCCCCTGGTGGCAGTGGCTGGCGTCCCAGGACTCATTGACCGAGCGCCTGACCGCCGCCGGCGACGCGCGCCCCTTCCGGGTACGCCTGCTGAGTCAGCGCCTGGGAGTGCCGCGGCGCGACGAGGCCCAGGCCCTGGGGCTGGCGCCACGCCGCCTGGCCTGGTTGCGCGAGGTCGCCCTGTGCCTCGACGAGCGCCCCTGGGTGGTGGCCCGCTCGGTGGCTCCCCTGACCCAGCTACGTGGCCAGCGCCTGGACGGCCTGGGCGAGCGCTCCCTGGGCAGCTGGCTGTTCCGCCAGCCGGACCTGGAACGCGGCCCCATCGAGCTGACCCGGCGGCCGGCCCCCTTCCACCCGGGGCGGGGCCCCTGGGGGCGCCGCTCGGTGTTCCGCCACGGCGACTTCGCGGTACTGGTGCAGGAGTACTTCCTGGCATCGATGGCCGAGGCGCTGGGGCTGCCATCGCGCTAGGAGGCTGTCGGCTTAGGCCGGATAGGCTGCTAGGATTAGCGCCATCGCTTCAGGAGGACACGATGGACTCGACCCAGCCCCGCGGCCTGCGCCGCCTGCCCGATTTCCTGCGCCTGATGCGCCTCGACCGGCCCATCGGCACCTGGCTGCTGATGTGGCCCACCCTCTGGGCGCTGTGGGTGGCCAGCGAGGGCATTCCCGAACGCAAGTTGCTGCTGATCTTCATCGCCGGGGTCTACCTGATGCGTGCCGCCGGCTGCGTGATCAACGACTTCGCCGATCGCCACCTGGACGGCCATGTGAAGCGCACCAAGGAGCGTCCCCTGGCCACGGGGCGGATCACCGAGAAGGAAGCCAAGACGCTGTTCGGCGCCCTGGTGGTGGCGTCCTTCGTGCTGGTGCTCTTCACCAACCTCTTTACCATCCTGCTGGCCTTCGTGGGGGTGGGGCTGGCCTTTATCTACCCCTTTATGAAGCGCTATACCCACCTGCCCCAGCTGTTCCTGGGCGCCGCCTTCTCCTGGGCCATCCCCATGGCCTTCGGCGCCGTGCTGGGCCATATCCCGATGGAGGCCTGGCTGCTGTTCGCCGCCAATGTCGCCTGGACGGTGGCCTACGACACCCAGTACGCCATGGTCGACCGGGACGACGACCTGAAGATCGGCATCAAGTCCACGGCGGTGCTCTTCGGTCGCGCCGACAAGGCGATCATCGGCCTGCTGCAGCTGACCACCCTGGGCCTGCTCGGTTGGGCGGGCTGGGGCCTGGGACTGGGTGGCTTCTTCTGGCTGGGGCTGGCGGCCATGGCGGCCACCTTCGTCCATCAGCAGGCGCTGATCCATGACCGCTCCCGGGAGCGCTGCTTCCAGGCCTTCCTCAACAACCACTGGTCGGGGCTGGTGCTCTTCGCCGGCCTGGCGCTAAGCCTCTGGCCCCAGGGCTAGCGACCTCGCCGAGGAACGCAGGGGCCGAGACGAAGCGGGATCCGGTAGCCCCGAGACAAACTCGCGTTGTCATGGCACTGTCATATTGTCAGGCTCTAATCGTCATCACACCGTCATAGCCAGCCGAGGCCCAAGATGACCGCCAAGACCGTTCTGATCGTCGATGACGAAGCGTCCATCCGCGAGATGATCGCCGTGGCCCTGGAGATGGCCGACTATCGGGTGCTCGAGGCCGACAACGCCCAGGATGCCCACGCCATGATCGTCGACCACCAGCCCGACCTGCTGCTGCTGGACTGGATGATGCCCGGCACCAGCGGCATCGAACTGGCCCGGCGCCTCAAGCGCGAGACCACCACCGCCGAACTGCCGATCATCCTGCTCACCGCCAAGGGCGAGGAGGACAACAAGATCCAGGGGCTGGAGGCCGGCGCCGACGACTACATCACCAAGCCCTTCTCGCCCCGGGAACTGGTGGCCCGCCTCAAGGCCGTGCTGCGCCGCACCACCCCCAAGGGGGTCGAGGAGGCCGTCGAGGTGGATGGCCTGGTGCTGGATCCCGCCAGCCACCGAGTCAGCGCCAACGGCCGGGCGGTGGAGATGGGTCCCACCGAGTACCGCCTGCTGCAGTTCTTCATGACCCACCAGGAGCGCGCCTATACCCGCAGCCAGCTCCTCGACCAGGTGTGGGGCGGCAACGTCTACGTGGAGGAGCGCACCGTGGACGTGCATATCCGCCGCCTGCGCAAGGCCCTGGGCGAGCACCATCAGCACCTGGTGCAGACGGTGCGTGGCACCGGCTACCGCTTCTCCGCCAAGGCCTAGAAGCTGGGCCACCGACTTTTCCGTCGAAGCCTAGTATTCTGATGCCAAAAGCGGTGCTGACCACCGCCCCCTGAACCTCCGATGCGGAGCCCGTCCGTGCATAACTGGCATCGCGAACTCTGGCGACTCGGCCTGTTGATCGTAGGCTTCGGCCTGCTGGGCTGGCCCCTGGGGCATCCCGCCGCCGGCCTGGCCCTGGGGCTGGCCCTGGGCCTGGGACGCCAGCTCTGGCAGTTGCGCGCCCTGCATCGCTGGCTGAGCGAGCACCCCCAGGACGAGCCCCCCGCCGCCAGCGGCCTGTGGGGGGAGCTCTTCGATCGCCTCTACAAGTACCAGAAGGGCCAGCGCCTCACCCAACGCCGCCTGCGCGATACCCTCAAGCGCATCCAGGACTCCTCCGAGGCGATGACCGACAGCGTGGTGATGCTCGACTCCCACGGCGACCTGGAGTGGTGGAACAGCGCCGCCGAGCGCATGCTGGGCCTCAAGGCCTCCCATGACCGCGGCCAGCACATCACCAACCTGCTGCGCGACCCGCGCTTTATCGGCTACTTCAATGCCCGCGACTACCAGGAGCCCCTGACCCTGCCCTCGCCGCTGCGCGAAGACCTGATCCTGCAGTTCCAGATCACCCTCTATGGCGACAACGAACGCCTGCTGATGGCGCGGGATATCTCGCGCCTGCACCGCCTGGAGATGATGCGCCGCGACTTCGTGGCCAATGTCTCCCACGAGCTGCGCACCCCCCTGACGGTGATGACCGGCTACCTGGAGACCTACGCCGACCATGCCGACCTGCTGCCGCCGCGCTTCGCCCGGGGCCTGGGGCAGATGCAGCAGCAGGCCACCCGCATGCAGACCCTGGTGGAAGACCTGCTGCTGCTGTCTCGCCTGGAGAACGAGCAGCATCGGGAACCCGCCGAAGCGGTGGACCTCGGCGAGCTGATGGCGGCGGTACGCCGCGACGGCGAGGCCCTCTCCGGAGGAGCGCACCAGCTTACGGTGGAGGCCCAGGCGACGGAGCGGCTGCTGGGCAATGCCCAGGAGCTGCGTAGCGCCCTCTCCAACCTGGTCTTCAATGCGGTGCGTTACGCCGGCGAGGGGGCGCAGATCACCCTACGCTGGCGCCTCACCGCGGAGGGCGCCTGCCTGGAGGTGGAGGATGACGGCGAGGGCATCGACCCGGTGCATCTGCCGCGCCTCACCGAGCGCTTCTACCGGGTCGACAAGGGGCGCAGCACCGCCACCGGCGGCACCGGCCTGGGCCTGGCCATCGTCAAGCATGTGCTGCTGCGCCACGACGCCCGCCTGGAGATCGACTCCCATCCCGGCGAGGGGGCCCGCTTCTCGTGCCACTTCCCCGCCGAGCGGCTGCTGCCCACCCCGGCCGAGGCCAACGCTTCCTGATTACGCCTGGCGCGGCATCGTCAAGCCGCGGTAGTGGGCGTCCCACATCAGCACCGCGCCGGCCACGGCGCCGGGCAGCAGGATCAGGTTGGCCAGGGGAATCCAGGTGATCAGGGTGACCCAGCCGCCGTAGGTGAGGGTCGGCCAGCGGCGCCGTGCCAGGCGCCGGCGCATCTCGGCGAAGCTCACCTGGTTGTTGTCCATGGGGTAATCCAGGTAGGTGATGGCCATGATCCAGGCGGAGAAGAGCGCCCAGAGCAGGGGCGCGAACAGGTTGAGGCCGGGAATCCAGCCGATCAGGAAGAGCAGCGCCATGCGCGGCAGGATATAGGCCAGCTTGACCAGTTCACGGCCCAGGGCATCCACCGCGGTGCGCAGCAGGCCGCGATCGTCCAGGGGTTCGCGGCCGGTGGTCAGCACCTCCACCCTGGCGGCGAGGAAGCCATAGAAGGGCGCGGCGATCAGGTGGGTCACCAGGGTAAAGGTAAAGAAGACCATCACCACCAGACTGATCAGGAACAGCGGCCAGATCAACCAGCTCAGCCAGTCGAGCCAGGCCGGCACTATCGCCATCCAGCCATCCAGCCAGCCGCCGAAATGGCTCAGCACATAGCGCAGCAGCAGCGCATAGACCACCAGGTTGATGGCGATGGGCATGAACACGTAGCGGCGCAGGCCGGGACGGAATACCAGGCGGGTGCCACGCAGCACCGCGGTCAGGGCATCGAGCATGGGGTATCTCTCCTCAAAACGACAGCGACCGCCGGCAGTCGCGGCGGTCGCTGCATTGGAGGGGCTCGCGCCCCGGCGGTCAAGCCCCAATCAGTCCTGACGCTTGATGGCGGCCTCGTCCAGCTTTTCGGGGTCGACATGGCGGATATCCAGCCCCTTGACCAGATAGACCACGTATTCCGCCAGGTTGTCGGCATGATCGCCGATACGCTCCAGGGCACGCAGGATCCACATCACGCTGAGCACCGAGGAGATGGAGCGGGGATCCTCCATCATAAAGGTCATCAGCGAGCGCATGGCGCTGGCATACTCGCTGTCCACCGAGTCGTCCTCGCGCACCACCTCCAGGGCCAGCTCGATATCGAAGCGCGCGAAGGCGGTCAGGGCGTCACGCAGCATCTTGCGCACGTGCTCGCTGATATGGCGCACCTCCACCATGCCCTTGGCGTTCTGGCTGGACTCGATCAATGCCAGGGCATTGCGGGCGATCTTGCTGGCCTCGTCGCCGATGCGCTCCAGGTCGGAGGTGGCGCGGATCACCGCCAGCACCAGGCGCAGGTCGGAGGCGGCCGGCTGACGACGCGCCAGCACCCGGGTGCACTCGTCGTCGATCTTCAACTGCATGTCGTTGACCGCCTTGTCGTTGTCGCGCACCCGCTCGGCGAGGCGGCTGTCGCCGTCCAGCAGGGCACTCACCGCCTCCTGGATCTGCTGCTCCACCAGGCCACCCATGGCCATCAGGTGGGTCTTGAGCTCCTCGAGCTCCTGGTTGAACTGGCGGGAAATATGCTGGCTATGGGTATCGCTGGTGATGTCCATGGGACTCTCCTGAAGCCGCCGGATCAGCTCATCCGGCCGGTGATGTAGTCTTCGGTGCGGGTCAGCCGCGGATTGGTGAACAGGTCATCGGTGGCGGCATACTCCACCAGTTCGCCGCCCTCCAGGAAGGCGGTGTAGTCGGAGACCCGGGCCGCCTGCTGCATGTTGTGGGTGACCAGGATCACCGAGAGCCGCGACTTGAGGTTGCGGATCAGCTCCTCGATCTTCAGCGAGGAGATCGGGTCCAGGGCCGAAGCGGGCTCGTCGAGCAGCAGCACCTCGGGCTGCACCGCCAGGGTCCGGGCGATCACCAGGCGCTGCTGCTGCCCTCCCGAGAGGGTCCAGGCGGAGTCGTGGAGGCGATCCTTGACCTCGTCCCAGAGGGCCGCGGAGACCAGCGCCCACTCGATGATCTCGTCGCGGCGGCGCTTTTTCAGCGGCGCCTGGAGTCGCAGCCCGAAGGCCACGTTCTCGTAGATCGACATGGGGAAGGGGTTGGGGGTCTGGAAGACCATCCCCACCCGGCGGCGCAGCTGCGCCACCGCCACCCCCGGCCCGTGGATATCCTCCCCCTCCAGCAGCACCCGGCCGCTCTGGGTGACCTCGTCATTGAGATCATGCAGCCGATTGAGGACCCGCAGCAGGGTCGACTTGCCACAGCCCGAGGGGCCGATAAAGGCGGTGACGCTGTGTCGCGGTACCCGCAGCGACAAGCCCCTGAGCGCCGGCTGCTCGCCATAGCGCAGGGAGAGGTCATCGATCTCCAGACAGCCCTGGGCCGCCGGGATCTCGATGATCGCCGAGCGGGTCTCCCCGGCCGCCCGGGAAAGCAGTGTCTCGGACATGGCTCGACTCATCGGGTCCCCGGCGCCGCATGCCGCGCCCTCAGATGATGCCGCAGCAATATTGCAGTCAGGTTAAGCACCAGGATCACTCCCACCAGCAGCAGCGCCGTGGCATAGACCAGCGGCAGGGCCGCCTCCACGTCACCGCCATGAAAACCGACATCGAAGACATGGTAGCCCAGATGCATGAATTTCCGCTCCAGGTGCAGGTAGGGGAAGTCCCCGTCCACCGGCACCTGGGGCGCCAGCTTGGCCACCCCCACCAGCATCAAGGGCGCCACCTCGCCGGCGGCCCGGGCGATGGCCAGGATCACCCCGGTGAGCATCGCCGGCAGGGCCATGGGCAGCACCACCCGGCGCAGCATCTCGGCGCGGGTGGCGCCGAGCGCCAGGGCCGCCTCGCGCTGCTGATCGGGGATGCGCGCCAGCCCCTCCTCGGTGGCCACGATGACCACCGGCAGGGTCAGCAGGGCCAGGGTCAGGGAGGCCCACAGCAGGCCCCCGGTACCGAAGGTGGGCGACGGCAAGGTCTCGGCGAAGAACCACGCATCGAGGCGCCCGCCGAGCCCATAGACGAAGACCCCGAGGCCGAAGACGCCGTAGACGATGGAGGGCACCCCGGCCAGGTTGCGCACCGCGATACGCACCCAGCCGGTCAGCCGTCCCTGGGGGGCCACCTCGTGCAGATAGACCGCCGCCAGCACCCCGAAGGGGGTCACCAGCAGCGACATCAGCAGCACCATCAGCACGGTGCCGAAGATCGCCGGCCAGACTCCGCCGGCGCTATTGGCGGCCTCGGGCCCCTCGCTGAGGAAGTGCCAGAGGTTGCTTCCCCAGGCCAGCAGTTTCTCCGCCGGCGACATGGCATTGGGCCGCCAGGCGGCCGTTATCTCGGCCAGGGGCACGCTCAGGCGCTCGCCGGCGGCGCTCTCCACCACCAGGACATCCCGTGCCATGGCCGCCTGCAGTTCGGCGACCCGCGCTTGGGCCGCGACCAACCGCTCGCGGGCCGCGGCGTCGTCATGGCCCGCCGCCAGGCGCCGCGCCAGCGGCGCGATCACCTCCTCGCGCAGGGCATCGCGCTCCTCGGCCAGCGCCCGGCCCCGTTCCAGGCGGGCCTCGAAGGCCGACCATAGCGGCGCCTCCGTCAGTCGCCGTCCCGCCTCCTCCAGGGCCAGGGGACGCACGATCAGCTCGCCCCAGCGCCGACGCTCGATCACCGCCCACGCCTCGGGGGTCTCCTCGGCGACGATGCGCCCGACCTCGACCCAGCGCCAGGCCTCGCCGTCCAGGTCGCGGTTGCCGACCCGGTAGAGACGCTCGCGCACCCAGTGCCCCTCCAGGGTACGCCGGCGCTCCTCGCGCACCGGCTGACCGGCCAGCTGGTGCCCGTCATCGAGGGTCACCAGCACCACCGGCGCCGGCCAGAAATGCCCCAGGCCGCGCCCCGCCAGCAGCAGCAAGAGGGCCGCCAGCATCAGCAGCGACAGGGCCAGGCTGCCGGCGGCCAGCCAGGGCCAGGGCCCCTCGCCCCGGGGTCGCCCGGCACGGCGCATCGTCGGGAGTCTCATCGTCCCGCCCCCAGGCGCCGATAGCGTCGCTTGAGGCGCCGCCGGACCAGCTCCGCCAGGGTATTGACGACGAAGGTGAAGAGGAACAGCAGCAGGGCGCTGAGCAGCAGTACCCGATAGTGGGTGCCGCCGGGTACCGCCTCGGGCAGTTCGATGGCCAGGTTGGCGGCAAAGGAGCGCAGGCCCTCCAGGGGATTGACGCTCATCAAGGCGGTATTGCCGGTGGCCATCAGCACGATCATGGTCTCGCCCACGGCGCGTCCGGCGCCGATCATCACCGCCGAGAAGACCCCCGGCCCAGCGGCGGGCAGCAGCACCTTCCACAGGGTCTGCCAGCGGGTGGCGCCCAGGGCCTGGGCGCCCTCGCCGAGGCTCGCCGGCACCCCGGAGAGGGCATCCTCGGCCAGGGCGAAAATGGAAGGAATTACCGCGAAGCCCATGGCCAGGCCGACGATCAGGGCGTTGCGCTGCTCGACGTCGAGCCCCAGGGAGGCCGCCAGCCAGCCGCGCAGATCGCCGCCGAACCAGGCCGCCTCCAGCCAGGGCGAGGCCCATAGCGCCAGGGCCACCCACAGCGCCAGCCAGGGCATCAGCCAGAGCCCCGCCCAGCCCAGGGGCAGGTGGCGGCGCAGCGCCGTGGGCAGCCAGGCCCACAGCCCTCCGGCCAGCAGCATCGCCAGCGGCAACAGCACGATCAGCGCCAGGCTACCGGCCAGATGGCGCTCGACGAAGGGCGCCAGCACCAGGCCGGCGATAAAGCCGATCACCACCCCGGGCAGCGCCTCCATCAACTCCAGAGTCGGCTTGAGGCGATGGCGCAGTCGCCGCGGCAGGTAGCAGGCGCTGAAGACCGCCGCCCCCAGGGCCAGGGGCACGGCGAACAGCAGGGCATAGGCCGCCGCCTTGAGGGTGCCCCAGGCCAGCGGGGTCAGACCGTACTTGGGCTCGTCCAGGCTGCCCTCGCCGGCGCTCTGCCAGCGTTGCTGGGGGGCGGCATGGCCCTCGTAGGGCTGCGGCAGCCAGAGCGTCCGCCAGTCAATCTCGGCATGGGGCGCCTCGATGGCCAGGCGCCGGACGACGCCCTCGCCTCGCCATAGCAGGTGCCCCTCGCCATCGAAGCCCAGGGCCTCGCCGGCGGGGAGCTCGCCGCGCCAGCGCTCCCCGGCCAGGGCGTCGTAGAGGCTCAGCCCCGCGGCGTCCCGGACCAGGAACTGGCGCGACCCGGGGCGCACCCAGAGGGCCTCGATGGGCGTTCCCCGGTCACGATAGGTCTTGGCCAGGCGCAGCCAAGGGGGGCGCTCCTCGACGAGCCAGCGGCGCAGGCCACCGGCGTCGTCGGCGATGATCAGGCTGCGCCCCCCGGCCAGGCTCGCCACCGCGCTGATGCGCCGCTCGGGGGCCACCACCGGCAACCGCGCCACCAGCGTCGGCGCCTCCCCCGCCAGGTCGATCCTGGCCAGGCGATGCGCCTCGGCCAGCCAGAGTCGCTCGTCCAGGGCTCGCGGCGGTCGCTCCAGCCGCTGCTCCCGCAGCCAGGCCTCGAGCCCGGCGGGCAACGGCGCCTGCAGGGGGTAGGCCACCTCGACGCCAGGGGAGGCCGACTCGGCGGTCACGCGTGGGGCGGAGAAGAGCGGCCAGGCGGCCATCACCAGGAAGACGCCGATGGCCAGCACGGCGACGATCACACCGATGCCGCAGGCGCTGATCAGCAGAGTCGCCAGGCGATCCCGCACCTGGCGCCAGCGCTGGCGCCGGCGCACGGCGAGCGAGGAGAAGTCGATCATGGCCGGGGCCCATGGGAAGCGAAGAGTGGCATGGAGGTAGCGTGACTCTAGGTCAGGATGATGACAAAACGATGACAGCGATCAGGGCGGCGCCAGGCCGATCTCCCGGCGAATCGCCGCCAGGCGTGGCGGCGGCAGGGCCACGAACCCCAGCTCCTCGACGATGGCCTGCCCCTCGGCGGAGAGCACCAACTCGACGAAGGCCCGTTCCAGGGGCGGCCAGGGCTCGCCGGGGACCAGATTGAGGTAGAGGTAGAGGGGGCGCGTCAGGGGATAGTCACCGGCCAGGGCGGCCTCGGCGGTGGGACGGACCACCGTGCCGTCCTCTCCCACCAGGCCCAGGGCCCGCACCCCGGATCTCAGGTAACCCAGGCCGGCGTAGCCGATGCCCCGGGGATCGCTGCCGACCGCCGCCACCACCGCCGCCGATCCCATGAGTTCTCCCACGTCGAGGCGGAAGTCGCCGCCGCACAGGGCCAGGCGGCGCACCACCCCATGGCTGCCGGAGGCGCTGTTGCGGCCATAGCGACTGATGTCACCCGACAGCGTCGGGCGCAGCGCGTCCCAGCGCTCCAGGGGGGCGGCGGCCCCGCAGCGCCGGGTGTCGGAGAAGATGGCATCCAACTGTGCCAGGCTCAGGGCCGCGACGGGATTGTCGCGATGCACGAAGAACGCCAGGGCATCCAGGGCCACCGGCACGGCCAGGGGCGCATAGCCGTGGGCCGCCTCGAAGGCCGCTCGCTCCGACTCCGACATGGGCCGCGACATGGGCCCCAGGCGGGTACTGCCCGCCACCAGCGCCGGCGGCGCCGTCGAGGAGCCACTGGCCTGCAACTGCAGGCGCACCCCGGGGTGTCGCGCCTCCAGGGCCTCGCCCCAGCGCAGCATCAGGCTGGCCAGGGTCTCGGAGCCGGTGGAGTGGAGGGTGCCGGCGATGGGCGGGGCGGCCTGCAGCGGCCCGCCGATCAAGCCGATCAGCAGCAGGGCGACCCATGGCAGGTGGCGAAGCCGTCGTCGAGGGAGTGGCATGGCAAGGTTCCTGAACGCCGCGACGCCCTGTCACGGATGGTGGTTAAGGGGCGGACAGGCGTTTAAGATGCCTGTTTCGTCATTCTCGAACAACAATTGCAGCGATGCCCGCCCCATGACCGATCTCGATGATATCCCCGCCCCCCAGGGGCAGTTGACCCTCAAGCTGCTGGCCTCGCGCCAGGATACCAACCTCTATGGCGATATTCCCGGTGGCTGGCTGGTCAGCCATATGGATCAGGCCGCCGAACTGGCCGCCGGTCGGGTGGCGCATGGCCGCACCGCCACCGTGGCCATCGAGGCCATGGATTTCCTGTGCCCGGTGCGGATCGGTTCGGTGGTCAATATCTTCACCGAGGTGCGGGAGATCGGCCGCAGTTCCATCAAGATCGACGTCGAGGTCTGGAGCCGTCCGCCCCAGGAGCGCGATCCGGACGAGCTGCACAAGGTCACCGAGGCGCGCTTCGTGATGGTGGCCCTGGACGAGAACGGGCGGATTCGCGCCGTCCCCGAGGCCTAAGACGCCACTGGGCACCCGCAGGCGCCCAGTGGCTCTAATGGTGACATCCCCCTGGCGCCACCACTGATTCAGGACGTTACCGCATCGCGGCTTTTCAGGTAGGCGAATTCCCCCACGTCGGTAAAGCCCCGCACCAGGCGCTGGAAGGCCTGATAGGACTCGTAGACCCGCGCCGACTCGGGGTCGGACTCCGCCTGCCGCGCCAGTACTTCACGTGACGACTCGTGGAGCGCCGCCATCACCTCGTCCGGGAAGGTGCGCAGCTGCACCCCATGCTCGTCCACCAGGGTCTGCAGGGCCTGGGCATTGCGGAAGGTGAACTCATCGATCATCGCCAGGTTGGCGGAGCGCGCCGCCTCCACCACCACCGCCTTGAGGTCGTCGGGCAGGGCGTTCCAGGCATCCAGGTTGATGGTGCCCTCGAGCACCGCGCTGGGCTCGTTCCACACCGAGGTGTAGTAGTAATCGGCCACCTGATAGAGGCCGAAGGCCATGTCGTTATAGGGGCCCACCCAGTCGGCGGCGTCCAGCACCCCGGTCTGCATGGAGGTGAAGATCTCCGAGCCCGGCATATTGACGGCGGTGGCGCCGATGCCGTTCATGGCCTCGCCGGCCAGTCCCGGCAGGCGGATACGCAGGCCGCGCATGTCCTCCAGGGAGTTGATCTCCCGCTTGAACCAGCCGGCCATCTGGGTACCGGTATTGCCCACCGCGAAGGGCTTGAGGTTGTGCTGGGCGTAGATCTCGTCCCACAGCTCCTGGCCGCCGCCATGGTAGAGCCAGGCATTGGTCTCGGTGGTATTCATGCCGAAGGGCACGGCGGTGAAGAACTGGGAAGCGGCGACCTTGCCCCGCCAGTAGTAGGCGGCGGAGTGGCCCATCTCGGCGGTGCCGGCGGCCACCGCATCGAAGACCTCCAGGGCCGGGACCAGCTCGCCGGCCCCATAGACCTCGACCCGCATGCGCCCCCCGGAGAGCGTCTCGATGCGCTGGGCGAAGTCGTTGGCGCCGGTGCCCAGGGCCGGGAAGTTCTTCGGCCAGGAGGTGACCATGCGCCAGGTGATGGTCTCCTGGGCGCTGGCGGTGGAGACGAAGGGGGCGGCCACGGCTCCCGCGGCGCCGGCGCCCAGGGCGCCGAGGAATTGACGTCGTTGCATGACGGGCATGACTCCATTGAGCGTTATTGTTTTTCCGCCGCGGGGCGTGCCCGGCGGAAAAGTGTCCGTCACGCAGTATGCTTAGCGCGCATATATTCGGCAAGTTCCACCGCCAACGCCATTGACGTTAGCGTCAAGCAGCATTTATAGCGGCGTTAGCTTGGCGAAGCCCAGCACCAGCCACTTGTCGCCCTCGCCCTCGAAGCTCACCTGCACCCGGGCCCGCTGCCCCTCGCCCTCGGCGTTGATGATCACCCCCTCGCCGAACAGCGGATGTCTGACCCTTTGCCCCAGGGAGAGGCTGGGCAGCGCATCGCCGCCGTTGACGCCCTCCTGGCGGGCCGCCGCGGGCATGGCCCGGCCGGCGGTGACCGGCCGCGAGATCTGGCCGCGCAGGCGCACCTCCTCCAGTAGCGCCTCGGGCAGCTCGCGCAGGAAACGGGAGGGGCGCTGGAAGGTCTCCTTGCCGTGCAGGCGGCGCAGCTCCGCATAGGTGAGGTAGAGCTTGTGCATGGCTCGGGTCAGGCCCACGTAGCAGAGGCGCCGCTCCTCCTCCAGGCGTCCCGGCTCCTCCAAGGACATCTTGTGGGGGAAGAGCCCCTCCTCGACCCCGGCGACGAAGACCACCGGGAACTCCAGCCCCTTGGCGGAGTGCAGGGTCATCAGCTGCACGCAATCCTCGAACTCGTCCGCCTCGTGGTCGCCGGCATCCAGGGCCGCCTCGGCCAGAAAGGGCTCCAGGGCCGCGGCGCCCTCGCCCACCTCCACTTCGGCCAGGGGCGTGGCCTGGGTAAAGGCGCGGGCGGCGGTGACCAGCTCCTCCAGGTTCTCGACCCGGGCCTGGCCCTTCTCGCCCTTCTCGTTGCGGTGATGCTCCAGCAGCCCCGACTGGCTCACCACATGATCGACGATCTCGTGGAGCATCAGCGCCGCGGTGTCGTGATCGAGGCGCTCGACCAGCTCGGCGAAGGCCTCCACCGCCTTGGCGGCACGCCCCTTGAGCCGGCCCTGCGCCAGACAGTCGTGAAGCGCCTGCCACAGGGAGATATTGTCCTCCCGGGCCCGCTCGCGGATCACCTCCACGGTACGGGTGCCGATGCCCCTTGCCGGCACATTGATGACTCGCTCGAGGGAGGCGTCGTCATCGCGGTTGAGCAGCAGGCGCAGATAAGCCAGGGCGTTCTTGATCTCCAGGCGCTCGTAGAAGCGGTGGCCGCCATAGATGCGGTAAGGCATGCCCTGGCGGATCAACGCCTCCTCCAGCACCCGAGACTGGGCATTGGAGCGGTAGAGGATGGCGATATCGCGGCGATTGATGCCCTCGTCCACCTTCTCCTTGATGGTGTCGACGATGAAACGCGCCTCGTCCAGGTCATTGAAGCCGGCGTAGACGGAGATCGGCTCGCCCTCGGCGCCGTCGGTCCACAGCTCCTTGCCCATGCGCCCGCTGTTGTTGCTGATCAGCGCATTGGCGGCATCCAGGATGGCGCTGGTGGAGCGATAGTTCTGCTCCAGGCGCACCGTCTTGGTGTCGGTGAACTCGGTCTCGAAGCGGCGGATATTCTCGACCCGGGCGCCGCGCCAGCCGTAGATCGACTGGTCGTCGTCGCCCACCACCGTCATCGGCGTGCGCTGGCCGCTGAGCAGCTTGAGCCAGGCGTACTGCAGGGTATTGGTGTCCTGGAACTCGTCCACCAGCACATGAGCGAAGCGCGCCTGGTAGTGGGCCAGCAGCGCCGGGGTATCGCGCAACAGCTCCAGGCTGCGCAGCAGCAGCTCGCCGAAGTCCACCAGGCCGCCCCGCTCGCAGGTCAGCTGATAGCGCTCGTAGAGCTCCACCATCTGGCTCATGTAGGCGTCGCCATGGGCATCCACCTGATGGGGCCGCAACCCTTCCTCCTTGCAACCGGAGATAAAGTACTGCACCTGGCGGGGCGGGAAGCGCTCGTCGTCGATCCGGTGATCCTTGAGCAGGCGCTTGATCAGGCGAAGCTGGTCATCGCTGTCTATGATCTGGAAGTGCTGGGGCAGGCGGGCGTCCTGCCAGTGGGTACGCAGCAGGCGATGGGCGATGGAGTGAAAGGTGCCCACCCACATATGGCGCAGCGACAGGCCCAGCAGGGCCTCCAGGCGGGTGCGCATCTCCCGGGCCGCCTTGTTGGTGAAGGTCACCGCCAGGATGGCGTAGGGGGAGAGCCCCTCGGTCTGCAGCAGCCAGGCGATGCGATGCACCAGCACCCGGGTCTTGCCGGAACCGGCCCCGGCCAGCACCAGCATATTGCCCTGGGGGGCGCTGACGGCCTCGCGCTGGGCGGGGTTGAGGTGGTCGAGAATCGCCGTGACGTCGTCCATAGGGGCAGGCACTTGCTGGTCGAAAAATGGGCGACCAGCTTAGCATAAGCCCCGGATGGAAGCTGGGCACTCGCGGCTTTAGGCGCCCGGTTCGTCGTCTTCCGGATAGCGCAGCGGCACCAGGCTCTTCTTCACCGACTTGAGCTGTTCGGCGAGCCGGGGGCCGCGGGTCTTGGCCACCCCCACCGCCAGCACGTCGACCAGCACCAGATGGGCGATCCGCGAGCTCATGGGGGTATAGATCTCGGTGTCCTCGTGGACATCGATATAGAGCGGCAGGCTCACCTCCTCGGCCAGCGGCGAGCCACTGGGGCACAAGCCGATCACGGTGGCGCCGGCCTCGCGGGCCAGACGCACGCTGGCCACCAGGGCACGGGTGCGGCCGGTCTGGGAGATGGCCACCACCACGTCGCCCTTGCCCAGGGTCACCGCCGACATGTTCTGCATATGCGGATCGGTGTAGGCCGAGGTCGAGATCTGCAGGCGGAAGAACTTGTGCTGGGCATCGAAGGCCACCGCCCCCGAGGCGCCGAAACCATAGAACTCCACCCGGTTGGCCATGGCCAGGGCGTTGATGGCCTGGTTGAGGGCCTCGATATCGAGGCGGTCGCGCACCGAGAGCAGGGTGCCCACGGTGGAGTCGAAGATGTTGTGGGAAAATTCGGCGACGCTATCGCTGTCGTTCATGGAGAACTGGGCGAACTGGCTGCCGGTGGCCAGCATCTGGGCCAGCTTGAGCTTGAAGTCCTGGAAGCCGTTGCAGCCCAGGGCGCGGCAGAAACGCACCACGGTGGGTTCGCTGACCTTGGCCTCGGTCGCCAGGTCGACGATTCGCATATGAATCACTTCCTCGGGATTGCGCAGCACAAAGCGGGCCACTTTCTGCTCGGAGCGACGAAAGTGCTCCATGCGACCTCTGAGTTCATCGAATAGGGCGCGGCTCACGTTTCGCTCCTCGTTCTTTCGTTATCGTCTCGGGGCCCGACGGGCGCGCCTTCAGTATGCCCAGCTCGAGGCCGAGCTGTCAGCACCGGGATGGCGGCGCTTGACATCAACGGCCTGCCTGGGTCATCAAATTGTCAAGTAGGTTATAGTAAGAGAAGCAGTGTCGACACTTTTGTTGCTTGCGTCCTCTGCAGGAGAACCGACTCATGCGCGATATGGAACGGCTATCCACGCTTCGTAACGAGCTCCTCGATATCTTCATGAGCATGGAGAACGACGAACACCAGCAACGCCAGAAGAGCGCCGCCGTGCGCCATCTGCGAGCCCGTCGCGGCATCGAGCTGCATGGCGAATTCAAGCGTCTCGAGAAGGAGATCAGCGACCTCGACGACGCCCTGCAATAGACAAGAACGCGGTAGCCCCGCCGAGGCGGGGCTACCGGGGAGAACGGCGACAGCGTCCCGTCGCGAGCCTAGAGGCTGGCGATGAACACCACGATGACGCCGATCGGTGCCACATAACGTGACACCAGGTGCCAGAGGCTGGCCATACCACCGCTCAGGCCCAGCTCCTGCTCGACGCCGCGACGTTCCAGGAACCAGCCCACGAAGATGATCGCCCCCAGGCCGGTCAGCGGCAGCATAAACTTGCTGGTCAGCTTATCGAGCAGGTCGAAGACGCCCAGGCCGAACAGCACCGGGTCACTCCACACATTGAACGACAGCAGGGCGGCGATGCCCAGCGCCCAGGCACCGACGCCGGCCACCAGGGTGGACAGGCTCCGGGACAGCGGGGTGCGCTCCTCCACGAACTCAACCACCGGCTCCAGCAGCGAAATGGCCGAGGTCAGGGCGGCGAAGGTCAGCAGCAGGAAGAACATCAACCCGAGGATCAGGCCACCGCCCATATTGCCGAAGGCCAGCGGCAGGGTAACGAAGATCAGGCCGGGGCCGGAATCGAGATCGAGACCGTTGGAGAAGACGATCGGGAAGATCGCCAGGCCCGCCGCCAGGGCGATCACCGTATCGAGGATCACCACGGTGCGCGCCGTCTTGAGCAGGTTCACCTCTTCGCCCAGGTAGGAGCCATAGGCCATCATGATGCCCATGCCCAGCGACAGGGTGAAGAAGGCGTGGCCCAGGGCCGCCAGCACGGTATCCCCGCTCAGGGCGCTCCAGTCCGGATTGAACAGGTAGGCCACCGCCTGGCCGAAGTGGCCGGTGGTCATACCGTAGCCCACCAGAACCAGCAGCAGCAGCGCCAGCGCCGGCATCAGGGTGCGCACCGCGCCCTCCAGCCCCTTGCTGACCCCGCGCGCCACGATACCGATCACCAGCAGCATGAAGACCGAGTGACCGGCCAGCAGCAGGCCGGGGCTAGCCAGCATATTACCGAACAGCTCGCCGATGCCGTCCGCATCCTGGCCACTGAAGGCGCCGGTCACCGAGCCCAGGGTGTAGTAGAGCGACCAGCCGCCGATCACGCTGTAGAAGGAGAGGATCAGGAAGGCACCGATGATGCCGCTGGCGCCCACCAGCCACCAGATTCGGGGGCGTCCCGCCCGTTCGGCCACATCGGCCATGGCATTCGCCGGGTTCTCCTGGCCACGCCGCCCCACCAGCCATTCGGCCACCAGGATCGGCAGGCCAATCAGGGCGATACATAACAGGTACACCAGGACGAAGGCGGCGCCGCCGCTTTCGCCCACCATATAAGGAAACTTCCAGATATTGCCCAGGCCGACGGCGGAGCCGGTGGCGGCCAGGATAAAGGCCAGTCGCGAGGACCATTGCGCATGTAGCTTGTTGGACATGATTCACCCTGATTGTGCGTGTCGCTATCGATCGGTCGGATGCGATAACGGCTTGTGCTTATTGTTGCCACGTCCAGGGCGCCATGGGTCACACGGCGCTCCAAGGGCATGACAGGATCCAGGCAGGATCACTGCCAAGTCACGCCCCCTTCCGCCATGGCCCCTGGTCGGTGCCCAGGCGAAAGGGTGCCGAGCGCCGAAACCTTACCGAATCCACGCAGGATTCGCGCAAAACCCGGGAAGATCTTTGGATAAACAGCGCTCAGGACGATAAAACTATCCGATCATACGCTCGATGGCCAGGCCCGCTTTCGTCTCCTGTCCCGGATCGAAAGATTAGAAAAGGCTGACTTGCTGCTCACCGGGAAAGGCCGCCAGCGCCGGCAAGGGGACGCGACGCGCCACCTCGGCATAGAGGTCGCGCGCCAGGGCCGGGGCCTCCCGGTTATCCGGGGTATGCACAAAGAGGAAAGGGGTTTTCCCCTGTTTTATCCACAAGGCCAGGCGCTCCGCCCAGGGAGCGAAGTGCTGCCGATTGATCGCGGCGTCGAAGTGACCGATAAAACGCACCAGGGGCGAGGATGCCGTGGAGATCACATGTAGCGGGACTCTCGGCTTTTCGCCCTGGGCCTTGAGCAGGCCGGGCTCCTCGCCGGCGGGCGTGGCAAAGAGCGGGCGGACATCCAGCATTACCCGCTCCATGCCATGACTTATCAACAGGCGGTTGAAGGCCCGCTCGGCCTCCCCCTTGTGGAAAAAGTCGGGATGCCGCCCCTCCACCGCCGCCGGCAGATCCGCCGGCCACGCCTCGAGCAGGGCCGCCAGCCGCGGCAGCTCCTGGCCACCGAAGTCCCTGGGCAGCTGGATCATCAGCGGTCCGAGGCGATCATGCAGCGGCGCCAAGGCCTCGATAAAGGCCGCGAGCTCCGCCTCGATACCCACCAGGCGCCGGCGATGGGTCAGTTCGGCAGGCAGCTTGAAGCAGAAGCGAAAGTGGGAGGGCGCCTGTTGCGCCCAGGCCGCCGCCGTCTCGGCCCGCGGGGCGCCACTATAGAAGGTGGTATTGCCCTCCACGGCATCGAAGACCGCGGCATATTCCGCCAGCATGCCGGCATTACCGCCATGGGGGGCCAGCAGCGAGCCCCGCCAGTCGCCATTGGCCCACATGGCCAGGCCCAAGTGAAGTTTCCCCATGATCTACTCGATGGCTCTCGACTCGCCGGGCCGATCCCTATCGATGCCCGGCCTTTGCCTTGTTACTCCACCGTGACGGATTTAGCCGGGGTGGTGGAGAGCCGGGCTAATCCACATCGGGGCCCGGCCTTTGCCTTGTTATTCCACCGTGACGGATTTGGCTAGGTTCCGCGGTTGATCCACATCGGTACCCTTGAGTACCGCCACATGGTAGGAAAGCAGCTGCAGCGGCAGGGTGTAGAGGATCGGCGCCAGGGCCTCGTGCACCGCCGGCAGGCGCAGCACCCGCACGCCTTCCCCGGCCTCCAGGGCCACGCTCTCATCGGCGAAGACGAAGAGCTCGCCGCCCCGGGCCCGCACCTCCTGGAGGTTGGACTTGAGCTTGTCGAGCAGCTCATCATTGGGGGCGACCGAAATGACCGGCATCTCGCTGTCGACCAGGGCCAGGGGCCCATGCTTGAGCTCCCCGGCGGGATAGGCCTCGGCATGGATATAGGAGATCTCCTTGAGCTTCAGGGCCCCCTCCAGGGCGATGGGGTAGTGGGCGCCACGCCCCAGGAAGAGGGCATGGTGCTTCTCGGCGAAGGCCTCGGCAAAAGATTCGATCTCGTCGTCCAGGGCCAGTACCCGGGTCACCGCCTCGGGCAGCCCACGCAGGGCCTCGATCAGCCCCGCCGGAGCCTCGCCCCCCTGGACGCGCTGCAGGGCCAGGGTCAGCAGCAGCAGGGCGGTGAGCTGGGTGGTAAAGGCCTTGGTGGAGGCCACGCCGATCTCCGGGCCGGCCTGGGTGAGCAGGGTCAGGTCCGACTCTCGCACCAATGAGCTGCCCGGCACGTTGCAGATCGCCAGGCTGGCCAGGTAGCCATTGTCCTTGGCGAAGCGCAGGGCGGCCAGGGTATCGGCGGTCTCGCCGGACTGGGAGAGGGTGACGAAGAGCGTGTTCTCCGGTACCACCACCCGACGATAGCGGTATTCCGAGGCGACCTCCACCTGGGTCGGCAGGCCGGCATAGCGCTCCAGCCAGTAGCGGGCCACCAGGCCCGCGTGGTAGCTGGTGCCACAGGCGACGATATGCACCTGGCGCACCTGCGGGAAGAGCGCCTGGGCCTCGCTGCCGAAGCCGTTGACCAGTACCCCCTCGGCACCCAGGCGCCCCTCCAGGGTGGCGGCGATCACCGCCGGCTGCTCGTGGATCTCCTTGAGCATGAAGTGACGATAGTCGCCCTTGCTGGCGGCGCCGTCACCGTGTTCGAAGACCCGCACCGGACGCTCCACCGCCTGTCCCCGGGCATCGAAGATGGCGATCTCGCCGCCCGGGGCCAGGCGCACCACGTCGCCCTCCTCCAGGTAGATAAAGCGGTCGGTGACCTGCAGCAGCGCCAGGGGGTCCGAGGCGAGGAAGGCCTCCTCGATGCCCACCCCTACCACCAGGGGACTGCCCTGGCGGGCGCCGATCACCACGCCGGGCTCCGAGGGGCTGATCACCCCCAGGGCATAGGCGCCGTCGAGCCCCCCGGCCACCGCCTGTACCGCCGCCAGCAGATCCTTGCCATCGCGCAGCTGACGCGCCAGCAGATGGGCCACCACCTCGGTATCGGTCTCGGAGGTAAAGACGAAGCCCTCGCCCCGCAGCTCGCGACGCAGCGCCTCGAAGTTCTCGATGATGCCGTTATGCACCACCGCCAGGTCATCGCCGGACTGATGGGGGTGGGCATTGGCCTCGCTGGGCTTGCCATGGGTGGCCCAGCGGGTATGGGCGATGCCGCTGTGACCGCCCAGGGGCGACTCGGCGAGGCGCGCCTCCAGGGCCGCGACCTTGCCCAGGGCGCGGCGCCGCCCCAGGGTCCCGGCACTATCGAGCACCGCCATGCCCGCGGAGTCGTAGCCCCGATACTCCAGGCGCTTGAGGCCCTCCAGCAGGATGCCCTGGACGTTGCGGCCGGCGACCGCGGCGACGATTCCACACATGATGACTCTCCTCGAAATAATGCGACTAGTCGGCGTCGACGGCGGCCCGGATCACCTCGATCCCCTGGGCCTCGATGGCGGCCAATGACTTATCCCCAAGCCCTTCGTCGGTAATCAGGGTGTGGATAACCTTCCAGGGCAGCTCCAGGTTGGGAATGCGCCGGCCTACCTTGGCGGACTCCGCCAGTACCACGACCTCCCGGGAGACCTCGGCCATGACCCGGGAGAGGCCCAGCAGTTCGTTGAAGGTGGTGGTGCCCCGGGCCGGATCGATGCCATCGGCGCCGATAAACAGCTGGTCGAAGTCGTACTGGCGCAGCACCTGCTCCGCCACCTGGCCCTGGAAGGACTCGGAGTGGGGATCCCAGGTGCCGCCGGTCATCAGCAGCATCGGCTCCTCCTCCAGCTCGCGCAGGGCATTGGCCACCGCCAGGGCATTGGTCATCACCACCAGGCCCGCCTTGCCCGCCAGGCCGGGAATCATCGCCGAGGTGGTGCTGCCGCTGTCGATAATGATGCGCTGATGCTCGCGGATACGCCCGCAGGCGGCCCGGGCGATGGCCCGCTTGGCCGGAGAGAGGCGCGCTTCCCCGAGCAGCTCTTGGGGCAGGGGCGCGGCCCCGCCGTAGCGGCGCAGCAGCAGGCCGCTCTTCTCCAGGGTCGCCAGGTCCTTGCGCACCGTCACCTCGGAGATGGCGAAGTGCTCGGCCAGGGTATCCACGCCGGTCTCGCCCCGGGCGTTGACGAAGGCGAGAATGGCATGGCGGCGCTGGGCGGTATTACGCTTCGACATGAAAGATCTTGGCTTCGACTCGAAAGAAGAGATAAAACCGCAGCCGGCGCCCCGGGTCAAGCCCGGGAGCTACCCGAGCAGGGTTCGTGCGGGAATCGCTAAGGGACACTGGGGGCCGGCCTCCCGGAGGCCTGCCCCAGGGTAGCCCCGGGCCTCGGGCATTAACCGCCCGCGATTACTTGCGCTTGCTGGGCCGCGGCCAGTCCGCCTTGGTCAACTGGCGACCCCGGGCCACCGCCAGGGCACCGTCGGCCACGTCCTTGCTGATGGTGGAACCGGCGCCGATGGTGGCGCGGGCCCCCACGCTGACCGGGGCCACCAGGGCGGTATTGGAGCCGATAAAGGCGTCGTCGCCGATCTCGGTGCGGGACTTGTTGACGCCATCGTAGTTGCAGGTGATGGTACCGGCCCCCACGTTGACGCCGCGCCCCAGGGTGGCATCGCCCACATAACTCAGGTGGTTGATCTTGCTGCCCTCGCCCACCTGGGCATTCTTGGTCTCGACGAAGTTACCCACCTTGGCCTGCACCGCCAGGTGGGTGCCGGGACGCAGCCGGGCGAAGGGCCCGATACGGTTATGTCCCGCCGCTACGCTCTGCTCGACGATGCTGTGGGCCTCGATCACGCTGCCGGCGCCGATATGGCTGTCGCGGATCACGCAATAGGGGCCGATGCGCACCCCCTCGCCCAGCTCTACCTCACCCTCGAAGACGCAGCCCACGTCGATCTCCACGTCATGGCCGCAGCGCAGGCTGCCCCGCACGTCGAGGCGTGCCGGATCGAGCAGGGCCACCCCCTCGGTCATCAGCGCTTCGGCGATCCGCGCCTGATGCGCCCGCTCCAGGCGCGCCAGTTGGGCGCGGTTATTGACCCCCTCCACCTCCAGGGGATCCTCCGGCTGGGCGGTGACGATCTTCACCCCCTCGGCGGCGGCCAGGGCGATAATATCGGTGAGGTAGTACTCGCCCTGGGCGTTATCGGCGGAGAGCTGGGGCAGCCAGCGCTTCAGCTGGGCCCGGGTCATGGCCATGATGCCGGTATTGCACTCCTTGACCGCCCGCTCGCTCTCGGAGGCGTCCTTGTGCTCGACGATGGCCACCGCCTGACCCTCGGCATTGCGCAGGATGCGCCCATAGCCGTCGGGCTCCGCCAGGGTCACGGTGAGCAGCCCCAGATGTGACTCGTCGACCCCGTCCAGCAGCCCCGCCAGGGTCTCGGCGCGAATCAGCGGCACGTCGCCATAGAGCACCAGCACCTTGTCATGCTCCAGGCCCTCGAGGGCCTGGGCCACCGCATGCCCGGTGCCCTTCTGCTCCGCCTGCAGGGCGAAGTGCACCGGGCAGTCGCCCAGCTCGCTGCGCACCTGGTCGGCGCCGTGGCCGATCACCACATGCAGCTTGCCGGCGCCGAGCCGGGTGGCGGTATCGATCACATGGCGCACCATGGGCTTGCCGGCCAGGCGATGCAGCACTTTGGGCCGGGTCGAACGCATCCGGGAGCCCTGCCCGGCGGCGAGAATCACGACGTCGAGACTCATTCTTCCTCCTGATTGTGGTTCCATGCCGGCACCTCGATCTCCAGCTCGGCGAGGCGGGCCTCGCCCAGGCGTTCGCCGAAGGCACGACTGGCCAGGCTCGCCCAGCCCTCGCCGTCGCGCACCAGCAGCAGCACCTCGAGCCCCTCGCGCTCGGCCAGGGTCAGGGCCTCCTCCGGCCCTACCACGCTGAGTGCGGTGGCCCAGGCATCGGCCCAGGCATTGGAGGGGTGAAAGACCGATACCGAGGCCAGGGTATGGGTCACCGGATAGCCGCTGCGCGGATCGAGGGTATGGGAGAAGCGCCGGCCATCCTCTTCAAAGTAGTTGCGGTAGTCGCCGGAGGTGGCCACGCTACCGTCATGCAGCGGCAGCACATGGCGGGCCACCCGGCGCTCGCTATCCGGCAGCTCGACGCCGATCCGCCAGGGCTGCGCCTGGCGATCCCGGAATCCCTGGGCGACCAGGTCGCCCCCCAGGTTGACCAGATAGTGATCGATGCCCTGGGCCTCCAGGTAGACGGCGACCCGGTCGGTGGCATACCCCTTGGCCACCCCGGAGAGGTCGACGAAGACATCCGCCAGGCGCCGCGCCTGGCTCGTCGCCGGATCCAGCTCCAGCTTGTCGGGGCCGATCTCGGCCAGGCGGGTCGCCAGCTCGTCGCCATCGGGCACCTCCCGGGGGCGAGCCTCGGGCCCGAAGCTCCACAGATTGACCAGGCCACCCACCGTCATGTCGAAGGCGCCGCCGCTGGCCTCGGCCACCGCCTGGCCGATGGCCAGCACCTCCATCAGGGGCGCAGAGAGGGGCTGCCACTCGCCCACCGGCGCCCGATTGAAGGCCACCAGCTCGGCGTCGTCCCGATAGGTGGACATGGAGGCATCCACCGCCTCGAGCACCTCCAGGAAGCCCGCCTCCAGCGCCTCGGCGCCTTGCCGGGTCAGGGAATCGGCGATGGTCACCTGATAGAAGGTGCCGAAGATCTCCCCATCCAGGGTGACCGGTGACTCCAGCGGGCGATCGCCGTTATCGCAGGCGCTCAGTGTCACCGCCAGCAGCACCATCAGTGCCCAGCGCACCGGGCTTGCACAGGACCTCATCACATCACTCCTCGGAAATCACCAGAAGATCCATAGTAGCCAGGCCCCCAGCAGCAGCCGGTAGGCCACGAAGGGCTGCATGCCGATGCGCTGGATAAAGGCCAGGAAGTAGTGGATGCACAGGTAGGCGCTGATCCCGGAGAGCAGGGCCCCGATCACCAGCACCGACCAGTCGATGGCCTGGGGCGTGCGGATCAGGGTCAGGGTCTCCATCCCCCCGGCCAGCACGATCACCGGGATCGACAGCAGGAAGGAGAAGCGCGCGGCCCCCTCCCGACTTAGCCCCAGCAGCAGCGCCGCGGTGATGGTGATACCCGAGCGGGAGGTGCCGGGAATCAGCGCCAGGGCCTGGGCGGCGCCGATCCATAGCGCCTGCTTCCAGGTCAGCTGGTACTCGCTCAGGCGTCCGCGCCCGCGCCAGTCGGCGTAGCCCAGCAGCACCCCGAAGCCGATCAGTCCCGCGGCGACGATCAGCGGCGAGCGCATGGCGTCCTGGATCAGGTCGTGGCACGCCCAGCCCACCACCCCCACCGGCACGGTGGCCAGCAGCACCCACCAGGCCAGGCGGCCGTCGGCATCGGTGCCGCGGCCCCTCAGGGAGGCCCACCAGCTGACTAGCATGCGCCCCAGGTCATGGCGGAAGTAGATCACCACCGCCCCCAGGCTGCCGATATGCAGGGCCACGTCGAAGGCCAGGCCCTGGTCGGGCCAGGCGGTCAGCTCCGGCGCCAGGATCAGATGCGCCGAGCTGGAGATGGGCAGGAACTCGGTGAGTCCCTGCAGGATGGAAAGCACCAGGACCTGCAGCCAATCCATGGATCACTCGCTTGCTATCAGGGATGAGACCGCGCGGGCCGGTTCGAAACCTGGCAGAGAATACACCCCATGGCGTGCCTTGTCCGCCGTCGCACCATCGCGACTAAGGCACGCCAGCGAGACAAGACGCCTTGGCGCCTAGCCGGTCAACAGGGCGGTGGCGATGCTGAAATAGATCAGCACCCCGGAGGCGTCGATCAGGGTGGTCACCAGGGGCGCCGAGGCGGTGGCCGGGTCCCAGCCGATGCGATTGAGCACGAAGGGCAGGCACATGCCCAGCAGGCTGCCGAAGAGCACGATGGTGACCATGCTGAAGGCCACCACCAGGGCCACGGTCTCGCCGCCGCGCATGATGCCGATGGGCGTCACCGCCACCGCCATGGTCAGCCCCAGGGAGCCGGCCACCAGCAGCTCGCGCCCCAGCAGCTTGCCCCAGTCCTTGACCCCCACGTCGCCGGTGGCCATGCCACGCACCGTCAGGGTAGCGGCCTGGGCCCCGGCGTTGCCGCCGCTGCCGATCAGCAGCGGCAGGAAGAACACCAGCGCCACCTGGGCGGCGATGGTCTCCTCGAAGTAGGCGATGCCGGCGCCGGAGAAAAGGTTGGCGAAGACCAGCAGCACGAGCCAGAAGACCCGCTTGCGGTAGAGGCTCCACAGCGGCACCCGACTGACGCCGTCCTCCAAGGCGCCGATGGACATCCCCTTGTGGATATCCTCGGTGGCCTCGGACTCGGCCACGTCCATGGCGTCATCGTGGGTGACGATGCCCACCAGGCGCTCCTCGGCATCGATCACCGGGATCGCCAGCAGGTCGTAGCGGGCCACCAGGCGGGCCACTTCCTCCTGCTCCTCGTCCACCGCCACGCCGATCACGTCCTTGATCATCAGGTCATCGACCCGGGCCCCGGGCCGCGCCACCATCAGCTGACGCAGCGACAGGGTCCCCACCAGGCGGCCCTCGGGATCGACGACATAGATCTGGTAGACGGTCTCGGCGTCCGGTGCCGTCTGGCGTACCCGCATCATCGCCTGGGAGACGGTCATGCCACTGGGAATGGCCACATAGTCCGAGGTCATGATGGCCCCGGCGGTGCCCTCCTCGTAGCTGGCCAGGCGCTTGAGCTCCTCGCGCTCCTGGCGGGCCATGCGTCGCAATAGCGCCTCGCGGCGATCCTCATCGAAGAGATTGAAGAGGTCGGCACGCTCGTCGGAGCTCATCTCCTCGAGCACCAGCAACAGGGCCTCGTCGGCGATCTCGGCGGCCCAGGCCAGCTGCAGCTCACCGGGCAGATAGCCCAGCACATTGGCGCGCCGCTCGATGGGCAGGCGCTCCATCAGCGCCTGGAAGCAAGCCAGGCCCTCCTCCTGTTCGGCGATATCCTCGAGGATCTCACCGATATCGGCGGCACGCAGCTCCGGCAGCAGGGCATCCAGGCGCTCGGCGTCATCCTGGGCCAGGGCCGCCAGCAGGACGCTCTTCTGCTCGGTGAGGGTTTCGTTCAGCGACATGGGCATCCTCCTGATGCCTCCACGATCCACGCGGCGACAGGTGACGGAATCTTCCGGAGGCGATCCGGCAATGGGAGTCATGATACCAGGAGGCTGCCGGGCTTGACCGATCGTGACGAGGATCACGGATTTCGAGTCAAATGGTCCGATCGATTGAGGCGAATAGCGAGCTATTTAACGAAATCGATCGAATCAAGTTGGCCGAAAGCCCGGGATTCGCAGTAGGTCTGTGTTAAGTCCGGCAGCCTCCACACACGAAAACGCCCCCCGAACACTGTTCGAGAGGCGTTTTCCACGGCCCGGGAGGGGTTAGCCTCGGCCGAGTTTCTTGCGCAACTGCTGAATGGTACGCAGCTGGGCCACGGCCTCGGCGAGCTCGGACGCGGCGCGGCTGTAATCCAGCTCCGCGGACTGCTCGTTGAAGGCCTTCAGCGCATGCTGGCGCGCCTCTTCGGCGGCGGCCTCATCCAGGTCGTCGGCACGCACGGCGGTATCGCCGAGGATGGTCACCACATCCGGCTGCACTTCCAGGAAGCCGCCGGAGATGTAGAAGTTTTCCTCGTCGCCACCGTCATGAATGACGCGAACCGGACCCGGCTGCAGCTCGGTCAGCAGCGGTGCGTGACCGGGCAGCACGCCCAGGTCACCCATCACGCCGGCCGCAATGATCTGCTCGACCCGGCCGGAGAACACCGCGGCTTCGGCGCTGACGATCTCGCACTTGAAGCTGTTCGCCATAGTCTAGTCCTCTTGGTGGACGGCCCTTTACTTGTTGGCTTTCTCGACGGCCTCGTCGATGGTGCCAACCATGTAGAAGGCCTGCTCCGGCAGCTCGTCGTAGTCGCCGTTGAGGATGCCCTGGAAACCGCGGATGGTCTCCTTCAGCGACACGTACTTGCCGGGCGCACCGGTGAAGACCTCGGCGACGAAGAACGGCTGCGACAGGAAGCGCTGGATCTTACGCGCCCGGGCCACGGTCTGCTTGTCCTCGTCGGACAGCTCGTCCATGCCCAGGATGGCGATGATGTCCTTGAGCTCCTTGTAGCGCTGCAGCACGCCCTGCACGCGGCGAGCGGTGTCGTAGTGCTCGTCGCCGACGACCAGCGGATCCAGCTGACGGGAGGTGGAGTCCAGCGGATCGATGGCCGGGTAGATACCCAGCTCGGCGATGGAGCGGGACAGTACCACGGTGGCGTCCAGGTGGGCGAAGGTGGTCGCCGGGGACGGGTCGGTCAGGTCGTCCGCGGGGACGTAGACCGCCTGCACGGAGGTGATGGAGCCGGTCTTGGTGGAGGTGATGCGCTCCTGCAGGACGCCCATCTCCTCGGCCAGGGTCGGCTGATACCCCACCGCGGAGGGCATCCGGCCCAGCAGGGCCGAGACCTCGGTACCGGCCAGGGTGTAGCGGTAGATGTTGTCGACGAACAGCAGCACGTCGCGGCCTTCATCGCGGAACTTCTCGGCGATGGTCAGGCCGGTCAGGGCCACACGCAGGCGGTTCCCGGGCGGCTCGTTCATCTGACCGTAGACCAGCGATACCTTATCGATAACGTTGGAGTCGGTCATCTCGTGATAGAAGTCGTTACCCTCACGGGTCCGCTCACCCACGCCGGCGAACACGGAGAAACCGCTGTGCTCGATGGCGATGTTGCGGATCAGCTCCATCATGTTGACGGTCTTGCCGACGCCGGCGCCGCCGAACAGGCCGACCTTGCCGCCCTTGGCGAACGGGCAGACCAGGTCGATGACCTTGATGCCGGTTTCCAGCAGCTCGTTGGAAGCCGCCTGATCCGCGTAGCTCGGGGCCTTGCGGTGGATCGGCATGCGTGCTTCTTCGCCGATCGGGCCGGCTTCGTCGATCGGGCGACCCAGCACATCCATGATGCGCCCCAGGGTCTCCTTGCCCACCGGCACGGAGATGGCCGCGCCGGTGTTCTCGACGTCCATGCCCCGCTTGAGGCCCTCGGTGGAGCCCATGGCGATGGTCCGCACCACGCCGTCGCCCAGCTGCTGCTGGACTTCGAGCACGGTTTCGGAATTGGCGACATTCAGCGCGTCGTAGACCTTGGGCACATCGTCCCGCGGAAACTCTACGTCAATCACCGCGCCGATGATTTGTACGATACGTCCGCTCATCTTGGTTCCTCTCAAAACCCTGTAAATGAAATCCGGTGACGGAGGGCGGGGCCCGTGCCCGCTCACCCTCCGTGGTGCTATACGGCGGCGGCGCCGCCGACGATCTCGGAGATCTCCTGGGTGATGGCGGCCTGACGGGCCTTGTTGTAGACCATCTCCAGGTCGTCGATCAGTCCGCCGGCATTGTCGGTGGCGTTCTTCATGGCGATCATTCGCGCCGCCTGCTCACAGGCCGCGTTTTCCACCACCGCCTGATAGACCTGCGATTCGATGAACCGCGTCAGCAGGCTATCCAACAGCACCTTGGGGTCCGGCTCATACAGGTAGTCCCAGCTTCCGGGACGCGACTGTTCTGCGTTGTGCCCGTTCCCGATATCCGGGGAGAGGGGCAGCAACTGGCGCACCACCGGCTTCTGCGTCATGGTGTTGACGAACTCGTTGGACACCACGCAGAGGCGGTCGAGACGCCCCTCGTCATAGGCTTCCAGCATCACCTTGACGCTACCGATCAGATCCTTGACCTCGGGCTTCTCGCCCAGGCCGCTCTTCGCCGCCACGAGGTTGCCCCCGTAGCTGCGGAAGAAGCTGCCGGCCTTGGAGCCCAGGGCGCAGAAATCGATCTCCGCGCCCTGTTCGCGCCACACCTTGGCGTCCTGGATCACGGCCTTGAACAGGTTGACGTTCAGGCCGCCACACAGGCCGCGGTCGGTGGAGACGACGATATAACCGACCCGCTTCACCTCGCGCTCGACCATGTAGTCGTGCTTGTACTCGGGGTTGGCGTCGGCGATATGGCTCACGACATTGCGGATCTGCTTGGCGTAAGGCTGGCTGGCCTTCATCAGATCTTGCGCTTTACGCATCTTCGACGCAGCGACCATTTCCATGGCGCTGGTGATCTTCTGCGTATTCTTGATGCTCCCGATCTGGGTGCGAATCTCTTTTGCAGCTGCCATAGCGATCTACCTTTCGTTCGTGGCCCTCAGAAAGCTCCAGGGCCCACCCCGGAAGCCGGGATGGGCCAGTGGCGTTACCAGCTCTGAGTGGCCTTGAACTTCTCGAGACCCGCCTTCAAACCGCTCTGGATCTCGTCATCGTAGCCGCCGGTCTGGTTGATCTTGTCGAGCAGCTCGGCGTGTTCGGCCTTCATGTAGTCGTGCAGGGCACGCTCGAAGTCCAGCACCTTGCTGACGTCGACGTCGTCCAGGAAGCCTTCGTTGGCGGCATACAGGGTCAGCGCCATCTCGGCCACGGACATCGGCGAGTACTGCAGCTGCTTCATCAGCTCGGTGACGCGCTGACCATGCTCCAGCTGCTTGCGGGTGGCCTCGTCCAGGTCGGAAGCGAACTGGGAGAAGGCCGCCAGCTCGCGGTACTGGGCCAGGGCCAGACGCACGCCGCCACCGAGCTTCTTGATGATCTTGGTCTGGGCGGAGCCACCGACACGGGAGACCGACAGGCCGGCGTTGATGGCCGGACGGATGCCCGAGTTGAAGAGGTCGGTCTCCAGGAAGATCTGACCGTCGGTGATGGAGATCACGTTGGTCGGAACGAAGGCGGAGACGTCGCCACCCTGGGTCTCGATGATCGGCAGCGCGGTCAGGGAACCGGTCTGGCCTTTCACTTCGCCGTTGGTGAACTTCTCGACGTAGTCGGCGTTGACGCGCGCGGCGCGCTCGAGCAGACGCGAGTGGAGGTAGAAGACGTCACCCGGGTAGGCTTCGCGGCCCGGCGGACGACGCAGCAGCAGGGAGACCTGACGGTAGGCCCAGGCCTGCTTGGTGAGGTCGTCATAGACGATCAGGGCGTCCTGGCCGCGGTCGCGGAAGTACTCGCCCATGGTGCAGCCGGCGTAGGGCGCCAGGAACTGCATCGGGGCCGGGTCGGCGGCGCCGGAAGCGACCACGATGGTGTGCTCCATGGCACCGTGCTCTTCCAGCTTGCGCACCACGTTGGCGATGGTCGACTGCTTCTGACCGATGGCCACGTAGATGCAGGTGACGCCCTTGCCCTTCTGGTTGATGATGGTATCGACGGCGATGGCCGACTTACCGATCTGGCGGTCACCGATGATCAGCTCGCGCTGGCCGCGGCCGATCGGCACCATGGCGTCGATGGACTTGAGGCCGGTCTGGATCGGCTGGTCCACGGACTGACGGGTGATGACGCCGGGGGCGACCTTTTCCACCGCGTCGGTGAGCTTGGCGCCCACTTCGCCCTTGCCATCGATGGGGTTACCCAGCGGATCGACCACGCGGCCGACCAGCTCGGGACCCACCGGCACCTCGAGGATGCGGCCGGTGCACTGGGCGGTCATGCCCTCTTCCAGCTGCAGGTAGTCGCCCAGCACCACGGCGCCCACGGAGTCGCGCTCCAGGTTGAGCACCATGCCGTAGATGCCGCCGGGGAATTCGATCATCTCACCGAACATCGCCTCGGCCAGGCCGTGGATCTTCACGATGCCGTCGGAGACGCTGACGATGGTGCCCTCGTTGCGGGCTTCGGATGCGACATCCAGCTTTTCGATACGCTGCTTGATGATGTCGCTGATCTCGGAAGGATTCAGTTGCTGCATGCCATGTCCCTCAGACTCAGGCGGAAAGTGTCTCACGGAGGCGGGTCAGTCGACCGCGTGCGGAACCGTCGATCACGGTGTCACCGGCACGCAGGATGACGCCACCGAGAAGCGATGAGTCCACCTGAGTGGTAATGGAGATTTCGCGATTCAGGCGCTTCTTGAGTGCCTTGGCGAGCTTGTCCTGCTGCTTGGCGTCGAGTTCGAAGGCCGAGACCACGCTCACGTCGACGCGCTGCTCCTGCTCGGCGCGCAGGCGCTCGAACTGCTCGGCGATGGCACCGAGAATCGCCAGGCGCCCCTGATCGGCCAGGGTGGCCAGCAGGTTGCGCTGGCCCTCGTCGGCCTCGACCTCGGCCAGCTCGAGCAGTACCTCGACCTTGCGGCTCGGGGTGAGCCTGGGGCTGGCCAGCAGGCTCTGGACGTCGCGGGTGGCGACGACCTGGCCCAGCTTGGCGAGCCACTCGGCCCAGGGAGACAGCGCCTGATGATCACGTGCGTACTCGAACGCCGCCTTGGCATAGGGCCGGGCGACGGTTGACGTTTCCGCCATGGATCACCTCCTCACAGTTCGGCCGCGAGCTTGTCGAGCATCTCGCGATGGGCCTTCTCGTCGATGGAGGCTTCCAGGACACGCTCGGCACCGACCAGGGCCAGGGAAGAGACCTGGACACGCAGCTCGTCCTTGGCGCGATGGACTTCCTGCTCGATCTCGCTGCGGGCGCTGGCCACCAGGCGTTCGCCTTCGGCACGGGCCTGCTCGCGGGCCTCTTCGATCATCTGGCTGGCACGCTTGTTGGCCTGCTCGAGAATCTCGGTAGCCTGCTGCTTGCTCTCGCGAAGGGTTTCGGCGGCCTGCTCCTGGGCCAGCTCGAGGTCACGAGAGGCACGGCTGGCGGCATCCAGGCCATCGGCGATCTTCTTCTGACGCTCATGGAGCGCGTTGCTGATCGGCGGCCACACATACTTAATGCAAAACCAGACAAAGATCGCGAAGGCGATCGTCTGTCCGATAAGCGTCATGTTGATATTCACAGGGATGTACCTCTGACTGATTCGTGGCGACCGGAAACAAGCAAACCGAGCGCAGGGCGCCCGGTGTGCACATCGTTAACCGGCGACAACGAAGATCAGGTACATCGCGATACCGACACCGATCATCGGCACGGCGTCCAGCAGGCCAGCCATCAGGAAGGTCTTGGTCTGCAGCTGGTCGCCCAGCTCCGGCTGACGAGCGGTGGATTCGAGCAGCTTGCCACCCAGCAGGGCGAAGCCGATGCCGGTACCCAGGGCGCCCAGACCGATCATCAGAGAAGCAGCGATGTAAACGAGTTCCATGGTAGTACTCCTAGTTTCAAGTTGAGTTACAAGGGGTTAAGGGTGTTACTTGGTCGATTCGAGTCAGTGATGCTCGTGAGCCGCGTTCAGGTACACCACCGACAGCACCGTGAAGATAAAGGCCTGCAGGGTGATGACCAGAATGTGGAAGATGGCCCAGGGCACATTGAGTGTCCACATGATCCAGAAGGGCAGCAGCGCAATCAGGATAAAGATCACTTCACCGGCGAACATGTTGCCGAAGAGTCGCAGGCCGAGGCCCAGCGGCTTGACCAGCAGGCCAATGATTTCCAGCAGCAGGTTGAAGGGGATCAGCAGCCAGTGGTTGAACGGGGTCAGCGAGAGCTCCTTGGCGAAGCCGCCCACGCCCTTGACCTTCAGGCTGTAGTAGATGATCAGCAGGAAGACGCCCAGGGCCATGCCCAGGGTGGCGTTGGGATCGGTGGTAGGCACCATCTTCATGTAACCCACGCCCAGCCGCGCGAAGAGCTCGGGGACATAGTCCACCGGGATCAGCTTGAGCAGGTTCATCAGGAAGATCCAGACGAACAGGGTCAGGGCCAGGGGCGCGATCACCGGGTTCTTGCCGTGGAAGGCGCCGCGCACGGTGTTCTCGACGAATTCCACCACCATCTCGATGATGTTCTGCAGGGTGCCGGGCACCCCGGTGGTCGCCAGCTTGCCGGCCTTGCGGAACAGCCAGATGAACAGGGCCCCCATGGCGATGGACCAGCCCATGGTGTCCAGGTGGATCGCCCAGAAGCCCATCTCCATGGCTTCCTCGGAGCTGTGTGCCAGGGACCAGCCGTTCTCCGGGTGCTTGCCGAAGGTCAGGTTCTGCAAGTGGTGCTGGATATAGTAAGTCGCAGTGACTTCGCTACCTGCTGCCATACGCTGCTTACCTCAGGTTCAGGGGGTCGACCGTTTACGCAGCAGCCAGGGGGCCAGCCAGTGCGCGAATTGGGTCGCCACATATGCGCCAAAAAATAAAGCCGGGTTTGAGGGGGGCACTAGCACGAACGCAGCGACGAACAATGCCACCGTCAAACCGAACTTGCCCGCCGCCGCACGATAGAAGTTATTGACCATGCGGCGCGGCTGGCGACCCCCGCGGATACGCGAGGCTCGCCACAGGAAATAGGCGTTGCCTGCCACACAGATGGTGGCGCCACTCAGGGCGGAGAGCGCCGCGGCGCCTCCCGACAGCAGGGCAGAGAGCACTGCCAGGGCGACGGCGACCAGTAGCTGGGCGCCTATCAGGCCGCCCACGGGGAGTGATCGTCGCCGAGACTGCGCGGCCCTATGCATGAAATGCCCTTTCATTGACTGCCGCCGAGGGTAGCGATTCGTCGGCCCTCGACCCGTTCCCCGGTGGCCGGGCAAACCACCGCGGATTATAGGGAAGCGCCATGACGGCTTCAACCAAAGCCGGAGCGATTTTTCACGTTTTCGCGCCAGCTTACGACCAAAAGGCGAGTTTTCGATAAAAGTAGGCTGCTAATGGGTTAGCGAATATGCGCCAGGATGCCGTCCAGCTCGTCGAGGCTAGTGTAGCGGATGGTCAGGCGTCCCTTGCCGCTGCGGCCATGCTGGATCTTCACCGGGGCCCCGAGCAGTTCGCCGAGCTGCGTCTCCAGCCGCGTCACGTCCGCGGAGGGCGCCTCGCGCTGGGGCTTGGCCGGCTCGCCATTGACCAGGCGCTTCACCAGGGCCTCGGTATCGCGCACCGTGAGGTCCTTGTTGACCACCTCGTGGGCGGCCTGGCGTTGCCTGGCCCCGGAGAGGGCCAGCAGGGCCCGGGCATGGCCCATGTCCAGGTCGCCCCGCTCCAGTAGCGTCTGCACCTCCGGATCCAGGGCCAGCAGGCGCAGAAGGTTGGCCACCTGGGCCCGGGACTTGCCCACCGCGTCGGCGACCTGCTGCTGGGTCAACTCGAACTCGTCGAGCAGCCGCTTCAGCGCCATGGCCTCTTCCACCGGGTTGAGGTTCTCGCGCTGGATATTCTCGATCAGCGCCAGGGCCAGGGCGACCTGGTCGCTGACCTCGCGGACCACGGCGGGGATCACGTCCAGCTCGGCGAGCTGGGCGGCGCGCCAGCGCCGTTCGCCGGCGATGATCTCGTAACGCTTGTCGCCGATGGGGCGCACCACGATGGGCTGCATGACCCCCTGGGCGCGAATCGAGTCGGCCAGTTCCTCCAGGGCCTCGGGCTGGATATCGCGACGCGGCTGATACTTGCCGCGCGTCAGCTGCCCCAGGGGCAGCCGCTCGAGGCGCTCGCCGGCGGCAACATCCGGCTCAGGCTCGACGCCGTTGAGCTCCATCGACTCGGCGCTCTCTTCCAGCAGTTCGCGGCGGCGGGCCCCGGCACCGATCAGGGCATCCAGGCCGCGCCCCAGGGCACGTTTACGGGTCATCGGCGTTTCCTCACAGCGACAGGCGACGAATCAGTTCCTTGGCCAGCACCCGATAGGCCTGGCTGCCCCGGGAGAGACGCGCATACTTGGTCACCGGCAGGCCATGGCTGGGCGCCTCGGCCACCCGCACGTTGCGCGGAATGGTGGTCTTGAGCAGGGTCTCGCCGAAGTAGTCGAGCAACTGCTTGCTGACGTCCCGGGTCAGGCCGTTGCGGGCGTCGTACATGGTGCGCAGGATGCCGAAGATCGCCAGGCTAGGATTGACGCTCTCCTTGATCTGATCGACGGTATCGAGCAGCGCCGAGAGCCCCTCCAGGGCATAGAACTCGCACTGCAGCGGGATCATCACGCCGTCGGCGGCGGTCAGGGCATTGACGGTCAGCATGTTCAGCGACGGCGGGCAGTCGATCAGCACCACGTCGTACTCGCCGGCCACCGGGGCGATGGCATCCAGCAGGCAGCGCTCGCGCCCCTCGTCCCGCTCGAGCAGATCGACCTCGGCGGCGGTCAGGTCGCCGTTGCCGGGCAGCAGGCCGTAGCCCGCCTCGGGGCAGTCGAGAATCACCTCGGTGGCGCCCTTGTCCCCCAGCAGCACCTCCAGGACGCTGCCCTCCAGCTCATGCTTGTCGACGCCGCTGCCCATGGTGGCATGGCCCTGGGGATCGAGATCGACCAGCAGCACCCGGCGATCCAGGGCGGCCAGGCTGGCGGCCAGGTTGACCGCCGTGGTGGTCTTGCCCACGCCGCCCTTCTGGTTGGTCAAGGCGATGATCTTGGTCACGAGCGACTTCCTTGCGTCTGACGGCCCGCCCGACAGGCGGCCTAGGTGGTCGGGTAGCGCTGCAGGATCAGCAGCTGCCGCTGGCTCTCGTCGAAGGGCACCGCCAGCTCATGGCGAGCGTTCAGGCGGACGCCGGGTGGCAGCGCTTCCAGCTCCTCGTCGGCGGCGGGGCCCTTCATGGCCAGCCACTCGCCGCCCTCGGCCAGCAGCCCTTCGGTGAGGGTGACGAAGTCGGCCAGGCTGGCGAAGGCCCGGGAGATCAGCTGATCGAAGGGCGCGTCCCGATGCGCCTCGACCCGGGCCTGCACCGGGGTGACATTGGTCAGCCCCAATTCCAGCACGGCCTGGCGTTGAAAGCGCACCTTCTTGCCGTTGCTGTCGAGCAGGCTCACCTCGAGCTGCGGCGCCAGGATCGCCAGCACCAGGCCGGGCAGGCCGGGGCCGGCGCCCACGTCGAGCAGCCGCGGCCCACGCACCCAGGGCAATACCGCGGCGCTGTCGAGCAGGTGGCGAGAGACCATGGCCAACGGATCGCGTACCGCGGTGAGGTTATAGGCGCGGTTCCACTTGTGCAACAGCGCCAGCAGGGCCAGCAGCTGGTCGCGCTGGGCCGGCTCGACGGCGAGTTCGAGCCGCGCGAGGCCCTCATCGAGCCGGCGTTCGATGGTCGGTGTCAGGGTCTGACTCATTGATTCACCGCCTGACTCTCCTGAAGCAGACGATGCTTCTTGAGGTGGATCAGCAGGATGGAGACCGCCGCCGGCGTCACCCCGGAGATGCGCCCGGCCTGGGCCAGGGTCGCCGGCCGTGCCGCGGCGAGCTTCTGGCGAATCTCGTTGGAGAGCCCCTCGACCCGGTCGAAGTCGAGATCCGCCGGCAGGCGGGTGGCCTCGAAGCGCTTGAGCTTGTCGATCTCGGCCTGCTGGCGATCGATATAGCCCTGGTACTTGGCCTGGATCTGTACCTGCTCGGCCACGGCGGCGTCTGCCACCGGTTCGCCCTCGATGCCCGGCAGCCCGGCGAGGTCGGCGTACTCCAGCTCCGGGCGCTTGAGCAGGTCCATCAGGTTGTATTCCCGGGGCAGGGGCTTGCCGGTCTTCTCCGCCAGGCGTTCGCCGGCCGCGCTACCCGGCTGCACCCAGTTGGCGCGGAAGCGGGCGCTCTCGCGCTCGATCGCCTCGCGCTTGGTGGCGAAGGCAGTCCAGCGGGCGTCGTCCACCAGGCCCAGGTCGCGGCCGGTCTCGGTAAGCCGCAGGTCGGCGTTGTCTTCCCGCAGCAGCAGCCGGTACTCGGCCCGAGAGGTGAACATCCGGTAGGGCTCCTGGGTGCCCAGGGTGATCAGGTCGTCCACCAGCACCCCCAGGTAGGCCTCGTCGCGGCGCGGCCACCAGGCCTCGAGCCCCTTGGCGCGGCGGGCGGCATTGAGCCCCGCGAGCAGGCCCTGGGCGCCGGCCTCCTCGTAGCCGGTGGTGCCGTTGATCTGCCCGGCGAAGAAGAGGTTGTGGATAAACTTGGTTTCCAGGGAGTGCTTCAGGTCCCGGGGATCGAAGAAATCGTATTCGATGGCATAGCCGGGCCGGGTGATATGCGCGTGCTCCAGTCCACGGATGGAACGCACCACCTGCAACTGCACGTCGAAGGGCAGCGAGGTGGAGATGCCGTTGGGGTAGAGCTCGTGGGTATCCAGGCCCTCCGGCTCGACGAACACCTGGTGGCTCGCCTTGTCGGCGAAGCGATGCACCTTGTCCTCGATAGACGGGCAGTAGCGCGGCCCGACGCCCTCGATCACCCCGGAATACATCGGCGAGCGATCCAGGTTGGCGAGGATGATCTCGTGGGTGCGCTCGTTAGTATGGGCGATATGGCAATCCACCTGGCGCGGGTGCATCTCGCGACTGCCCAGGTAGGACATCACCGGGGTCGGGGTATCGCCGGGCTGGGCCTCGAGCACCGAGAAGTCGACGCTCTTGGCATCGATGCGCGGCGGGGTACCGGTCTTCAGCCGGGCCACGTTGAAGGGCAGGGCGCGCAGGCGCTGGGCCAGTGCATTGGAGGGCGGATCCCCGGCACGGCCACCGCGACTCTGGTCGAGCCCGATATGGATCACCCCGCCGAGGAAGGTCCCGGTGCACAGCACCACGCTCTCGGCGTGGAAGCGAATGCCGGTCTCGGTGACCACCCCACGCACGGTGTCGTTATCCACAAGCAGATCGCCGGCGGCCTGCTGGAAGAGCGTCAGGTTGGGCTGGTTCTCCAGCAGGCCGCGGATCGCCGCCTTGTAGCGCACCCGGTCCGCCTGGGCTCGGGTCGCCCGCACCGCCGGGCCCTTGCGGGCGTTGAGCACCCGGAACTGGATGCCGCCCAGGTCCGTGGCCAGGGCCATGGCCCCACCCAGGGCATCGATCTCCTTGACCAGATGACTCTTGCCGATGCCGCCGATGGCGGGATTGCAGGACATCTGGCCCAGGGTCTCGATGTTATGGGTCAGCAGCAGGGTCTGACAGCCCATACGGGCGGAGGCCAGGGCGGCTTCGGTTCCCGCATGGCCACCGCCGATGACGATGACGTCAAAGCGGTCGGGGTAATCCACGTTGCACCTCGAATGGCGCCGGCGGCGCCGCAGTAGAGCTCGGAGCAGAAAATCAGCCGCACAGTATAAACCCCCTGTGGGTAACCGTCAGGGGTTTTGCACAACCTCGTCGGCCTTTCCTTGTCTTCACTTCCTAACTAGTTATTAAAGAAGAGAGATAAAAGAGAAGTTCTGTTGCTGTTGTGTCTATTGGTGTGGACAAAATCCGGGGACAAGTGAATAAACTTCTTTTTTAACAACAGGATGCCGTGTTGACGAGTCTCGGGAGAAGCTCGTGGGAGGCTGCGAACAAGCGCACCCGAGGCTGTGGATGAAAGTCCCACTTATGCACAGCGCGAATGGTGCACCGTTTTTCCACCGTCGCCTACCCGACTTGCGCCCGCGGTGGTCAACAGCCGCCGAATCGCGCGCCAGGCCCGGCATGGTGGGCCCTGGGGGCATTCGTCGAAAAATTGTATCCACAGGCAAAAAAAGGGCCTGTCGATAAGCCGACAGGCCCTTTTTTCCGCCGAAGGTGGTCGATGATGGCCGTGCAGGGGCGCCCCTAGTGCTTCAACACCCGGGCCAGAAAGCCGCGGGTGCGTTCATCCTGAGGCGAATCGAAGATGCGCTCGGGCGTCGCCTCCTCGGCGATCTCGCCCTTGTGGACATAGATGACCCGATCGGCCACCTCCCGGGCGAAGCCCATCTCGTGGGTGACGATGATCATCGTCATGCCCTCCCGGGCCAGTTCGCGCATGGCATCCAGCACCTCGCCGATCATCTCCGGATCCAGGGCCGAGGTGGGCTCGTCGAAGAGCATTAGCCGAGGTTCCATGGCCAGGGCGCGGGCCAGGGCGACCCGCTGCTGCTGGCCCCCGGAGAGCTGGCTGGGGTACTTGTCGGCCTGGTCGCGGATGCCCACCCGGTCGAGCAGTCGCTCGGCGCTCTCGCCGGCCTGGGCGGCGGTGACACCGCGTACCTTGAGGGGCGCCAGGGTGACGTTGTCGCGCACCGAGAGGTGGGGAAAGAGGTTGAACTGCTGGAAGACCATGCCCACCTCGGTGCGGATGCGCTGCAGGGCCTTGGCCCCCTTGCCGTGGGGCAGCAGGTCCTTTCCATCCACCATGATATGACCGTCCTGGAACTCCTCCAGGCCGTTGATGCAGCGGATCAGGGTCGACTTGCCGGAGCCGCTGGCGCCGATGATCACCACCACCTCGCCGGGCATGACCTCCAGATCGATATTCTTGAGCACATGCAGGCTGCCGAAATGCTTGTTGAGCTTGCGCATGCGCACGATGGCTTGGGACTCGTGTTGGCTCTCTGTCATGGATGGGGTCCCTTATTGTCCGACCAGGCCGCGGCGTTCCAGCACACGCAGCAGCAGGGAAAGGCTCCAGGTGATGGCCAGGTAGAGCAGGGCCACCATCAGATAGACCTCCAGGGCGGTGAAGGTCGTGGCGATATAGATCTGCCCCTGGCGCACCAGCTCGCCGACGCCGATCACCGAGAACAGCGAGGTGTCCTTGATGCTGATGATGCCCTGGTTGCCCAGCGGCGGGATCATGCGCCGGAAGGCCTGGGGCCAGATCACGTAGCGGAACGCCTGGGTGCGCGACAGGCCCAGGGATAGCGCGGCCTCGCGCTGGCCGCGCTCGATGGACTGCACCCCGCCGCGTACCACTTCGGAGATATAGGCCCCGGAGTTGACGGCGATGGCGGCGATCCCGGCGGTCAGGGCGTTGATGGGGCCGCCGAGCAGCTGTGGCAGGCCATAGAAGATAAACAGCACCTGGACCAGGATGGGGGTGCCGCGGAATACCTCGATATAGAAGACGGCGGGCAGGCGCATCCAGCGGGAGGGACTGATGCGCATCAGGCCGAAGACGATGCCGATCACGAAACCGATGGCCAGGCCGCCGAAGGAGATCATCAGGGTCCAGGGGATCCCGGGCAGCAGATGGGGGATCGATCCGAAGGCGGCTGCCCAGTCGAATTGAAAATTGACTTCCACAAGCGTCTCTCCGACTAACGGAAACGGCGCGGGGCCGGGAGGCATGGCCGCCCGGCCCC
>NZ_BJUK01000012.1 GCF_007989625.1 Bisbaumannia pacifica | reverse complement strand
TGTCCCGCGCGGTCGCCCAGCACGTGGAGCGGCGGGTCTTTCTCCACGCCAATCGCACCGTGGTGTTCGGTCGCTAAGTCGGTGACGCCGGGGCCTGATATCGAATGCCGCTGTCCATGGCTCCTCTCCCGCGCGGTCGCCCAGCACGTGGAGCGCCGGGTCTTTCTCCACGCCAATCGTACCGTGGTGTTCGGTCGGTAGAAGATCAGGCCACCGGGGGAGCGCGGCTTCGCCGCGCGAGCTCCTGATCAGCAAAAAAAGGGCGCCTAATGGCGCCCTCTCACGTTGCTAGGCCTGCCCGTCAGGGAGGCCCTACTGAGCCGGGTAGCGGGTGGCCTGGAGGGAGTCCTTGATCTTCTTCAGGTGGCCGAGGAAGTCTTCGCCGCGGCGCAGGGTCACGCCGGTGGCGAGCACGTCGATCAGCGCCAGGTGGATCATTCGCGAGGTCATCGGCATATAGACGTCGGTGTCCTCCGGGGTGGTGACCTCCAGGGTCTCGGTGCACTCCTTGGCCAGGGGCGAATCGGGGGCGGTGATGCCGAGCACCACGGCGCCGTTCTCCCGGGCCAGGCGGGCGATCTCCACCAGTTCCCGGGTGCGCCCGGTATAGGAGATGATCACCACCACGTCGCCGGTATGGCAGGCGGCGGCCACCATGCGCTGCATCAGCACGTCTTCGTAGGCCATCACCGGCAGGTTGAAACGGAAGAACTTGTGCTGGGCGTCCTGGGCCACCGGGCCCGAGGCGCCGAGGCCGAAGAAATGGATCTGCTTGGCCTGGATCAGGTAGTCCACGGCGCGCTCGATGCGCTTGGCGTCCAGGGCGCGGCGGGCATCGTCCAGGGCGGCCACGGTGGCGCCGAAGATCTTGTCGCCGTAGTCGGCGGCGCCGTCGTTGCGCTCCACGTTGCGGCTCACGTAGGGGGTGCCGCCGGCCAGGCTCTGGGCCAGCTTGATCTTGAAGTCCGGGTAGCCCTTGGCGTCGAAGTTACGGCAGAAGCGGTTGACCGTGGGTTCACTGACCGAGGAGGCCTGGGCCAGGGCGGCGATGCTCATCCCGGTCGCCGAGGCGGGGTCCTGGAGGATGACGTCGGCGACCTTGCGCTCGGAGCGGTTGAGCTCGTCGAGGCGGGCGCGGATGCGTTCGATCAGGTCATGGCTGGCCATCGTGGGTCGCGTTCTCTCTGCTAACTTGGGCGGTGACTGGGACGTTGAGGCGCGCCCCTGTGACTCGATCCCGGGCGCGCTATCATGTAGTTATTTCACTACATTGTCTGGCACTATCCTAGACGGTCACTCCTTAGGACGCTAGGCATGGGCGCCGGGTAGACGATCGAGGGTGACACTTTGGTTGTAAAATTACTTAAAATGGTTGCCTTTGTTGGCATGAATAACGTATTTTTTAGGTAAGTTAACCATTTTTCCAGAGGGTGCGGCATGACCCAAGAGACCCGTTCCGTCGCCTCGGCGACACCCAGCGTCGACCTGGCGATGTTCGGCGCACTCGGCGACCTGGCCCTGCGCAAGCTGTTTCCGGCGCTCTATCACCTGGAGCGGGAGGGGCTGCTGGGCGAGACCACCCGCATCCTCGGCCTGGCCCGCCAGACCCTGGAGACCGCGGCCTTTCGCGACAAGGTCACCGCGGCGCTGAAGACCCACCTCAAGGGTGAGACCCTGGACAAGGCCTGCCTGGCCCGCTTCCTGGAGCGCCTGGAGTTCCTCAGTGTCGACTTCGCCAAGCCCGAGGGCTATACGACCATCCGCGACTGGCGCCGGCAGGCCCCGGATGCCCGCCCGCTGATGATCTACCTGGCGGTGCCGGCGAGTATCTATGGCGCCATTTGCCATAACCTCAAGGCCGGCGACTGCCTGGACGACAGCGCCCGGGTGGTGGTGGAGAAGCCGATCGGCTACGACCTGGACTCCTCCAACGCGATCAACGACGCCATCGGCGCCGTCTTTCCCGAGTCGCGGGTCTATCGCATCGACCACTACCTGGGCAAGGAGACGGTGCAGAACCTGATCGCCCTGCGTTTCGCCAACCCCCTGTTCGGCACCCAGTGGAACCAGAACCATATCTCCCATGTGGAGATCACCGTGGCCGAGAAGGTCGGCATCGAGGGGCGCTGGGGCTACTTCGACCAGGCCGGCCAGCTGCGCGACATGGTCCAGAATCACCTGCTGCAGCTGCTCTGCCTGATCGCCATGGACCCCCCCTCCAACCTGGATGCCGACGCCATCCGCGACGAGAAGGTCAAGGTGCTCAAGGCCCTCAAGCCGTTTACGCCGGAGGTGCTGGAGCGGGACGTGGTGCGCGGCCAGTATATCGCCGGCTCGGTGGATGGCCAGAGCGTGCCGGGCTACCTGGACGAGGAGGGCGCCAATACCACCAGCCGCACCGAGACCTTCGTGGCCATGAAGACCGAGGTGGCCAACTGGCGCTGGGCGGGGGTGCCCTTCTACCTGCGCACCGGCAAGCGCATGCCGGAGAAGCTGTCGCAGATCGTCATCCACTTCCGCCAGCAGCCGCACTATATCTTCGACCCGGATCAGCGCGGCCTGGCCAGCAACAAGCTGATCATCCGCCTGCAGCCGGAGGAGGGCATTGCCCTGCAGGTGCTGACCAAGGACAGCGGCCTGGACAAGGGCATGCGCCTGCGCCCCGGGCCCCTGGACCTCGACTTCAACAGCGCCTTCCCCAAGTCGCGGATTCCCGATGCCTACGAGCGCCTGCTGCTGGAGGTGATGAAGGGGCAGCAGTACCTGTTCGTGCGCCGCGACGAGGTGGAGTATGCCTGGCGCTGGATCGATCAGCTGATCGGCGCCTGGGAGGCCCGCGACGACGCGCCGCGGCGCTACCCGGCGGGTTCCTGGGGGCCGGTCGCCTCGATTGCGATGATTACCCAGGATGGTCGTAGCTGGTATGAAGACTATTAAGGACAGCCGATGGGCCCCTGGGGCCGGTGGCGGCGCTTTCCAGACCGCCATGATCACCCAGGATGGTCGTAGCTGGTACGAAGATTATTAGCCACCGCCAAGCATGAGGATTACTACGATGAGCGATCTGTCCCGTGAACATCTGGCCAGCCAGTTGGCCGAGGCGGTGGCCGAGGCGCTGCGCGAGGATCTGGGCCGCCAGGAGCGGGCCCTGCTGGTGGTCTCCGGGGGCTCGACCCCCAAGCCCTTCTTCACCGCGCTGTCCCGGGCGGAGTTGCCCTGGGAACGGGTCGACGTGACCCTGGCCGACGAGCGCTGGGTGGCCGAGGACGCCGCCGACAGCAATGCCCGCCTGGTCCGCGAGACCCTGCTGCGGGGCCCCGCCGAGGCGGCCAACTTCGTGCCCCTGACCAGTGACGCCGCCACACCCGAGCAGGGCGTGGCGGAGGTCGCCGAGCGCGTCATGGCGCTGAGCTGGCCGGCCAGCGTGGTGATCCTCGGCATGGGCGGCGACGGCCATACCGCCTCGCTGTTCCCCGACAGTCAGGAGCTGGGGCTGGCCTTGAGCACCGCCGAGCCCCTGGTGGCGGTGCGCACCCCCAGCCAGCCCCAGCCGCGCATCACCCTGAGCGCCGACCGCCTGCATCAGGCCCGCCGCCACTTCCTGCACCTCAGCGGCGAGGACAAGCGCAGCGTCCTGGGCCGGGCCCTGGCCGGCGATGACGTCCGCGAGTTGCCGATCCGCGCCTTCCTGGCCTGCCCCCTGGCGATCTACTGGGCGCCCTGATTTTCCGATTTCCCGGCCGGGTGTGCCGCGCCCGCCCCGATGTGGAGTGTTTCAATATGACCATCGACAAACAGCTGCCTTCCACCCGCACCACCGAGATCGACAGCATCTGCCTCAAGGCGGAGGTGATCCCGGTGATCACCATCGAGCGCCTCGAGGACGCCGTACCCCTGGCCCGCGCGCTGGTCGAGGGCGGCCTGACGGTGCTGGAGGTGACCCTGCGCACCGACTGTGCCCTGGACGCCGTGGCGCGTATGAAGGCGGCGCTGCCCAAGGCCAGCATCGGCGTCGGCACCGTGCTGACCCCGGCCCAGTATCGCCAGGCCGAGAAGGTCGGCGCCGACTTCGTGGTTACCCCCGGCGCCACCGAGGCCCTCTACCGCTACGGCGTGGAGAGCCCGGTACCCATGCTGCCCGGCGTGGCCACCGTCTCCGAGCTGATGACCGGCTGGCAGTACGGCTACCGTCGCTTCAAGTTCTTCCCCGCCGAATCCAGTGGTGGCGTCAAGGCGATTAAGGCCTTCGGCGCGCCGATTCCCGAGGCGCGTTTCTGCCCCACCGGCGGCATCACCCTGGACAACGCCGCCGACTACCTGGCGCTACCCAATGTGATGTGCGTGGGCGGCTCCTGGCTGACCCCCAAGGCCCTGATCGAGGCCGAGGATTGGGACGGCATCCGCGACCTGGCCCGCCAGGCCGCCGAGCGCTTCCACCACTGAACTCTGTACCGCTTCTCTCTCGACAGCCCGCTCGTAGCAAAGCTAGTGCTGTGCCTTCGACCCGCCACCCGGCGGGTCTTTTTTTGCCGATGGCTCCTGTCAGCGCCCCGCCCTGAGTGGGCGAGGCGTGGGATCGAGTCGGGGGCGGTTCAGCGGGCCGCCAGGTCCTCCCGGGTGGGCAGGGCGGCATAGGCGCCGGGGCGGGTCACCGCATGGGCGCCGCAGTGGCTGGCGGTGGTCAGCGCCCGGGTCAGGAAGGCATCGTCCTGGTGCCAGTCGCTGGCGATGCCGGCGCTCTCCAGGTGGGTGGCCAGCTCCGCCAGCAGGCCGCCGATAAAGGCGTCGCCGCCGGCGGTGGTGTCCACCGCCTGGACCCGGGGCGGGGCCACGCTCAGCTCGCGGCCGGCGCCCAGCAGGCGCACCGCCTCGGGGCCATCGGTGATGACGATGGCCCTGACCCCGGCGGCCAGGCGCTCGGCCAGCCAGGCGGCTTCGGGGTGGTCGCCGCGCAGGTCGTCGACCTCCTCCCGGGAGAGCTTGAGCAGGTCGGCGCCATCCAGCAGCCGGGTGACCAGGGGCGCATCGGCCCGGCCGCCCGCCCAGAGGTTGTGGCGCAGGTTGGCGTCGACGCTGACCAGGCAGCCGGCCCGGCGGGCCATCTCGGCCATGGCCAGGGTGGTCTCGGCGATTTCCGGCTCGGTGAGGCTGTTGCTGCACAGGTGCAGGATGGCCGGTTCGGCGAAGACCCCCTGGGGCAGGTGCTCCAGGCGGTAGAGCAGGTCGGCGGCGGGCGGCCGGTAGAAGTCGAAGGTACGCTCGCCCTGGGCGTCCCGGGAGACGAAGGCCAGCGCCGTGCGCGCCGCCCGGGTGCGTACCACGCCGCCGGTGTCGACGCCGTGGGCGGCCAGTTGCTCGGCGATGAAGTCGCCGAAGTGGTCGTCGCCGAGCATGCCGAGGAAGCGACTGGGCACGCCGAGCCGTGCGCAGGCCACCGCCACATTGGCCGGGGCGCCGCCGGCGTAGGGGGTAAAGGTCTCCGGGGCTTTGCCGGCCGCCTCGCCGAGGCGGCTGGAGAGCATATCGACCAGGGCTTCGCCGAAGGCGATCACCGGGATCATTGGGCCTGCTCCTTGCCGCGCTTGGCCTTGCCGCCCTTGGCGGGGCTGCCTTGCTCGGGCGCCGTCTTGGCCGCCTCGGCCTGGTCGGCGGCGCGGGCCGGATCGCGGCCCGGGAAGTGCTGACGCACCAGGGCCAGCAGCCCCTGGGTGGAGGCGTCGAAGTCCTGGGTGCGTTCGTCGATGCGCTCGCTGATCTCGCCGGCGATGCGCTTGCCCAGTTGCACGCCCCACTGGTCGAAGGAGTTGATGTTCCAGATCACCCCCTGGACGAACACCTTGTGCTCGTAGAGGGCGATCAGGGCGCCGAGGTTCTTCGGCGTCAGCTCGTCGAGCAGCAGGGTGCTGGAGGGGCGGTTGCCGGGGCAGCTGTAGGGGTCGAGCTGGCCGCCCTCCTGGCTGCCCTCCATAAAGGCGTTGGCCTGGGCCAGCATGTTGGTGAGCAGGGCGAAGTGATGATCCTCGAAGCCCGGCTCCGGCTTCAGCGAGGCGATGAAGTCGATGGGCACGAAGCGGGTGCCCTGGTGGAGCAGCTGGAAGAAGGCGTGCTGGCCGTTGGAGCCGGTCTGGCCCCAGACGATGGGCCCGGTCTTGTAGTCGACGGGGTGACCGAAGATATCCACCGACTTGCCGTTGGACTCCATGTCCAACTGCTGCAGGAAGGAGGGCAGCTGATGCAGCGCCTGGTCGTAGGGCACGATGGCCTGGGTCTCGGCGCCCTGGAAGTTGATGTACCAGATGCCGATCAGCGCCATCAGCACCGGCATGTTCTCGGCGAAGGGCGCGGAGATGAAGTGCTCATCCATCTCGTGGGCGCCCTCCAGCAGTTCCATGAAGCCGTCGAAGCCGATGGACAGGGCGATGGGCAGGCCGATGGAGGACCACATGGAGTAGCGGCCGCCGACCCAGGCCCAGAATTCGAAGACGTTCTCCTCGCGGATGCCGAACGCCATGGCCGCCTTGCGGTTGGTGGAGGCGGCCACGAAGTGGGCGCCCACGTCGGCGTCCTCGCCGGCGTTGTCGAGGAACCAGCGCCGCGCCGTCTTGGCGTTGAGCAGGGTCTCCTGGGTGGAGAAGGTCTTGGTGGAGACGATAAACAGGGTGGTCTCGGGGTCGAGGCCGTTGAGCACCTTCTGGATATGGGTGCCGTCGACGTTGGAGACGAAGTGGAAACTGAGTTCCGGATGGCGGTACTTGAGCAGCGCCCGGCAGGCCATGTTGGGGCCCAGGTCGGAGCCGCCGATGCCGATGTTCACCACGTCCTTGATGCGTTTGCCGCTGTAGCCCTTCCACTCGCCGCTGCGGATCGCCTCGGAGAAGCGCTGGATCTGCTCGCGGGTGCGGCGAATCTCCGGCATCACGTCTTCGCCGTCCACGAAGACCGGGGAGTCGCCCAGGTGGCGCAGGGCGGTGTGCAGCACCGGGCGATCCTCGGTGACGTTGATGATATCGCCGGAGAACATCTGGGCGCGGCGCTGCACCAGGGCGGAGTGGTCGGCCAGCTCCAGCAGTTTCTCCAGCACCGCGTCGGAGACCAGGTGCTTGGAGTAGTCGAGGAACAGCCCGCCGACCCGCAGGCTCATCTTGTCGAAGCGCGCCGGGTCGGCGGCGAAGTAGTCGTGGATGCGGTCCTTGGCGGTCTCGCGGCAGAGCCGCTCCAGGGCTTGCCAGGTGACGCTACGGGTCAGCTGAAACATGGGTTCCTCCGGGTCATCGGTATCGTTGTTTGGGGAAACTCAGGCCACGCGGTGGCTGCGTGCCGCTTCCAGCAGGGCATACCAGGCGGGCGGCGACAGCTCGGGGGCCTGTCGCAGGGCGTCCAGGCGCTCGGGCTTGAGGGTGCCCACCACCGGGGTGGGGCGACCGGGCAGGCGGCGCAGCCAGGCCAGGGCCAGGGCGCCGGGGCTGCAGCCGTGGGACTCGGCCTCGGCGGTCAGCACCCGGCCCAGGCGGTCCTCAAAGACGCTGCCGCCGCCCAGCGGTGACCAGGCCAGGGGCGTCAGGCCATCGCGCAGCAGGGCGTCGTAGCTGCCGTCGAAGCACGGCGCGCTATGGCGCAGGGAGAGCTCCAACTGGTGCACCGTCAGCCTCTGGTGCATGGCGCCCTGCAGGCGCCGCCACTGCTCGGGCAGGAAGTTGGAGACCCCGGCGGCGGCGATCTTGCCGGCCGCCACGGCGTCGTCCAGGGCGCGGCCGGTGGCCTCGGCATCCATCAGCGGGTCGGGGCGATGCAGCAGGAAGTGGTCGAGGCGTTCCACGCCCAGGCGCGCCAGGGCGGCGTCGATGGCCGCGCCCAGATAAGCGGGTGAGGCATCGTAGTGCTTGACCGCATGGCCGGAGGCGTCGCGCTGGGGAGTGACGATGCTCGCCTTGGTGACGATGCGCACCCTCGAGGCCAGGCCCGGGCGGCGCCTGAGGGCGGCGCCGAACAGCGCCTCGCCCTGGCCGTCGCCGTAGATATCGGCATGGTCGAACCAGTCGAGGCCCTGGTCGAGGCGCGCCTCGATCCAGTCGGCCAGGCGCTCGGGGGGCTGCAGCTCCCGGGCCTCGTGGAGGCGCATCATGCCCAGTACCAGGGGCACCTCGAAGGCGCTCATGGGGTGTCCTCCGCGAGGGAGAGGGTGGTGCCCAGCAGGTGCTGGGCGCCGGGCACCAGCCACACCGGGTCGAGGCGGGTATTGGCGGACTCGACGCAGAGGAAGTGCCGGGCCGCCGCGGCGGCGGTGTCCTCCGGCAGGGCCTCGCCGGGGTGCCAGATCACCGCCGAGTCGCTGCCTTGGCGGGCGATGCGCAGGCGACGCCGGCCGTCGTCGAGAAGCAGCTCGGCGTTGCTGTGGTAGATGCGATCCACGCCGCCACGCACCCCCAGCTCGCCCTGCTGTTCGGCCTCGGCGAAGTCGCGGTGCTTGTCCAGGTAGCGGGCCCCGGCCAGCCCCTCGACGCGGCAGGCCTGGGCATCGCTGACCGCCAGGTAGCTGTGCAGGGCGCCGCTGAGTTTCACCGGGGTCTCGCCGGTGTGTTCGGTGATCAGTTCCACGTGCAGGCGGTTGGCGTTGGCCTGGACCATCAGCCGCGGGCTGAGCTGGCTATGCAGGCGGGTCTCCGGGGAGAGGTGCAGCTCGACGCCGCCCTCGTGCTCGTCCACCGCGTCCAGGCGCCAGTCCGCCTTGCGGGCGGTGCCATGGAAGGGGCCGCTATGGTCTTCCGTTTCGTCCGCATAGCGCTCATCGGCGAACCAGGGCCAGCACAGCGGGATGCCGCCACGGATCGCCCCGGGCAGCGCCTGAGGCGTGGGGGTCACCCAGAGCCAGCCGCCGCTCGCTGGGTCGCAGGCCGGCTGAAAATGGAGTACCTGGGCGCCCTGGAGGGAGAGTGCCAGCTCCCCCCAGGCCTCGTTGGCCAGCCACACCTCACGGCCTTGCCATTGGGTGCGGCGTTGGCCCTGGGTGGCATCCAGCAATTGGCGCAAGGAATCGGGAATCATCGGGGCTCTCCTGGGGACGTTAACAGGGGTCAGTCGACCTCGGGGTTGTGGAGGGCCTCGGCGGCGCCCAGCAGGCCGGGCCAGGCGGCGGTGACCACCTGCACCGGGATCGCCCCGGTGTAGTCGCCCATGCGCCCCTTGGCGGCGAAGGCCTCGCGGAAGCGGCTGCGCGGCAGCCACTCGAGCAGCCGCGGCAGGATGCCGCCACACAGGTAGACCCCGCCCCGGGCGCCCATCGTCAGGGCCGCATCGCCGCAAACGTCGCCGAGGATCTTCAAAAACCGCAGCAGGGTATCACGGGCCACCGGGTCCGCTCCCGCGGCCTCGCTGACCTCGGCGGGGTTGGCATAGCGGGGCGGGGCGCCCTTCAGGGAGCAGTGGGCCAGGTAGAGGTCGAGCAGCCCCTGGCCGCAGAGGATGCGCTCCACGCTGACCCGCCCGTAGCGGTTACGGAAGTGGCGCAGCAGGTTCTGCTCCCGCTCGTCGGTCGGGGCGAAGGTGACATGACCGCCCTCGGTGGGCAGCGGGATCCAGGCCCGGCGGCCGGGGAAGAGGCCGGCTACACCGAGGCCGGTGCCGGGGCCGATCACCAGCCGGGCGGTGTGTGGCAAGGCCTCGCCGGGCTGCACCTCGACGAGGTCCGACTCGGTCACATGGGGCACGCCCAGGGCCTGGGCGGTGAAGTCGTTGATCACCTTGAAGAGCGTCAGCCCCAGGGCCTGCTGCGCCTCGCGCCGGGAGAAGGCCCAGTGGTTGTTGGTCATCTTGATCCGGTCGCCGCGGATCGGGCAGGCGAAGGCCAGGCACGCCTCCCGGGGCGCCTGGGCGCCGGTGGCGCCGACCCGCGTCAGGTAGTCGTTGACCGCCTCCACCAGGCCCGAGTAGTCGGCGCAGGGCAGGCTGAGGATATCGTGGGGCTCGAAGCCGCCGAGGGTCACCAGGGCGAAGCGGGCATTGGTCCCGCCGATATCACCTATCAATGCCGGTCGAATCATCGGGGCGGTTCCCTTAGGCGTCTTCGTCGTGGATCTGGCCGGCCTGCTGGGCTAGGTCGTCGGCCTCGAAGCCGCCGAACACCGAGGCGCCGTGTTCGGAGCCGCTGGCCAGGTGGCGGAAGCCGGCGAACAGCTCGCGGCCCAGCCCCTGGTGGTAGTGCTCCAGGTGGGGCTCGCCCAGCTCGCGCTCGGCCAGATCATGGGCGGAGACCTTGACCTCGAGGGTGCCGGCATTGGCGTCCAGGCGAACCACGTCGCCGTCGCGAAGCCGTGCCAGGGGGCCGCCGTCGAGCGCCTCGGGGGTCATATGGATGGCCGCTGGGACCTTGCCTGAGGCGCCGGACATGCGCCCGTCGGTGATCAGCGCGACCTTGAAGCCGCGATCCTGGAGCACGCCCAGGAAGGGGGTCAGCTTGTGCAGCTCCGGCATGCCGTTGGCCTTGGGGCCCTGGAAGCGCACCACCACCACCAGGTCGCGGTCCAGCTCGCCGGCCTCGAAGGCCGCCTTGAGCTGGTTCTGGTCCTCGAAGATGCGCGCCGGGGCCTCGACGACGCGGTGTTCCTCGGCCACCGCCGAGACCTTGATCACGCCGCGGCCCAGGTTGCCATCGAGCACGGTGAGCCCGCCGGTGGGGGCGAAGGGCTCGGCGACGCCGCGCAGCACGTCGGCGTCGAGGCTCTCGGTGGGGCCCTCGCGCCACACCAGCTCGCCGTCCTCGAGGAAGGGCTCCTGGGTGTAGGCGGTCAGGTCGGTGCCGAACACCGTGGGGATATCGGCGTGGATCAGGCCGGCCTGGATCAGTTCGCGAATCAGCAGGCTCATGCCGCCGGCGGCCTGGAAGTGGTTCACGTCGGCCTGGCCGTTGGGGTAGATGCGGGTCAGGCTGGGGGTCACCGCGGAGAGCTCGGTGAAGTCGTCCCAGGTGATGGTGAGCCCCGCTGCGGCGGCCATGGCCACCAGGTGCAGGGTGTGGTTGGTGGAGCCGCCGGAGGCTAGCAGGCCGACCATGGCATTGACGATGGCCCGGGCATCGACCTGCTTGTAGAAGGGGCGATAGGTGCCGCCGGCCTCGCTGTTGCGAACCGCCTGCTCGGCCGCGTAGCGGGTCAGCGCCTCGCGCAGCGGCGTGCCCGGGTTGACGAAGGAGGCGCCGGGCAGGTGCAGGCCCATGATCTCCATCATCAGCTGGTTGGAGTTGGCGGTGCCATAGAAGGTGCAGGTGCCGGGGCTGTGGTAGGAGGCGGACTCCGCCTCCAGCAGCGCCTCGCGGCCCACCTTACCCTCGGCATAGAGCTGGCGGATGCGTGCCTTCTCCTTGTTGGGCAGGCCGCTGGGCATGGGACCGGCGGGGACGAAGAGGGTCGGCAGGTGGCCGAAGCGCGCCGCGCCGATAAACAGTCCCGGGACGATCTTGTCACAGACGCCCAGGTAGAGGGCGGCATCGAACATGTTGTGGGACAGGGCCACGGCGGTGGCCATGGCGATCACCTCGCGGGAGAACAGCGATAGCTCCATGCCCGGTTGGCCCTGGGTGACGCCATCGCACATGGCCGGCACGCCGCCGGCGTACTGGGCGGTGGAGCCCATGGCTCGGGCCGCCTCCTTGATGATCTCCGGGTAGCTCTCCAGGGGCTGGTGGGCGGAGAGCATGTCGTTATAAGACGAAACGATGCCCAGGTTGGCGCTGTTCATCAGCTTGAGGCGGCCCTTGTCGGTCTCGCCGCAGGCGGCGAAGCCGTGGGCCAGGTTGCCGCAGGAGAGCTCGCCCCGGTGCACGCCGCGGCGATGCTGGGCCTCCATGCGCGCCTCATAGAGGGCGCGGCGTTCGGCGGAGCGTTCGGCGATACGTTGTGTCACACGATTGACGACGTCATTGAGCGGGGGCGTCTGGGCGGTCATGGCAACCTCGTCTGGGTGAAATGGAGGGGTATCGCCGGCCCGGCGATCTCCGATGTTGTAAACTTAGCAAAAAAACACCTTGAAAGCTCCCCGACTTTGGGCCAAATTGGGGGGCATAGATAGTAATCTTTCAGTGTTACGGACGTCGGCTCCCGATCCGGGCCGTCGTCATCGACTCGACAGCACAAGAACGCGAGGATGCCAGCATGACCCTACGTGTCGCGATCAATGGCTTTGGCCGCATCGGCCGCAATGTTCTTCGGGCCCTCTACGAAAACGGTTATCGTGACCGGGTCCAGGTGGTCGCCATCAACGACCTGGGCGATCCGGCCCTCAATGCCCTGCTGCTGCAGCGCGATAGCGTCCATGGCCCCTTCCCGTTCAAGGTCGAGCACGACGAGGAGAGCCTTAGCGTCGACGGCGACCGCATCGCCATTTCCTCCCAGCGCGACCCGGCCCAGTTGCCCTGGTCGTCCCTCAATGTCGACCTGGTGATGGAGTGCACCGGCCTGTTCACCAAGCGCGAGGCCGCCGCCAAGCACCTGGAAGCCGGTGCCGGCAAGGTACTGATCTCCGCCCCTAGCCCCGATGCCGACGCCACCGTGGTCTACGGTGTCAACGAGGACGTGCTGGAGGCCGGGCACCGGGTGGTCTCCAACGCCTCCTGCACCACCAACTGCCTGGCGCCGGTGGCCAAGGCCCTGCAGGATGCGGTGGGCATCGAGAATGGCCTGATGACCACGGTGCATGCCTACACCAACGACCAGAACCTCTCCGACGTCTACCATAGCGACCCCTATCGGGCGCGTAGCGCCACCCAGTCGATGATTCCCACCAAGACCGGCGCCGCCGCCGCCGTGGGCCTGGTGTTGCCGGAGCTCGACGGCAAGCTGGACGGCCTGGCGGTGCGGGTGCCGGTGATCAATGTCTCCCTGGTGGATCTGGTGTTTACCGCCGGCCGCGATACCACCAAGGAAGAGATCAACGCCATCGTCGCCAAGGCCGCCGAGGCTTCCCCGGTGCTGGCGGTGAATGCCCAGCCGCTGGTCTCCATCGACTTCAATCACGACGCCCACTCTTCCACCTTTGACGCCAACCACACCCGCGTCAATGGTCGCCTGGTCAAGGTCATGGCCTGGTACGACAACGAGTGGGGCTTCTCCAACCGCATGCTGGACACCGCCCTGGCCATGGCCGCGGCGCGCTGATCCGCCCCCGGCACGATATGGCGTCGCCATGCCCACGGCGACTCACGGCTCCGCTCCGGTGTCATGGTGACGTCATGTCCTGCGCTTCACGGGTGCCTTCGGGCACCCGTTCTCGTTTTTGCCGCGACGCTTGACTTCGGCGCTGGCCAACGGTGCTTGTCCGGCGCTAAGCTGCTAGGCTTAGGCCCATCAGCGATGGACGCTGAATGGTGACTAACATGGAGCAGCCGCCGTGACTGGCAGAGTGAGATTCCCACCCCCCGTCGATGTGCAGCCCCTGCTGGGGCTCTCGCTTCGCGATACCCAGAAGGGCCGTGAAGGGCGAATCGTGGGCGTCGATCAGTCCCAGGCCACGCCGGTGCTCTGGGTCTGCTGGGCGCCCGGCCAGGGTAGCGAGCGGGTGGAACTGACCCGCGAGCAGTTCGATGCCCTGCTGGCCGCCTGCCGTCCCCCGGCCCCCAAGCCGTCATACCGGGCCGCCGAACCCACGGCCGACACCGATACTCAGACAGAGCCCCGACGCCAGGTCGCGCGGCGTTAATCTCCCGTCTTCTTCGCATTGTTTGGCGGCGCCCACTTTCCCGGTGGGCGCCGCTTCGCTATGGTCGAAGCCTTGCCATTTGAGATCGTCGCTCGAGACTCTGCCCTATGCCTGGACCTGTCCGCCCCGCCCTGCGGGTGCAGTCGCTGGCCGCCATCGACGAGGTGGCCGCTCCCCACTGGAATGCCCTGGTCGCTGACGATTATCCCTTCCTGCGCCACGAGTTCCTGGCCGCCCTGGAGGCGAGCGGGGCGGTGTCCACCGCCACCGGCTGGACGCCGCGGCACCTCTGCCTATGGCAGGGCGAGCAACTGGTCGGGGCCCTGCCGCTCTATCACAAGAGCCACTCCCGGGGCGAGTACGTCTTCGACTGGGGCTGGGCCGATGCCTGGGAGCGGGCGGGGGGGCGCTACTATCCCAAGGCCCTGAGCGCGATTCCCTTTACCCCGGCGCCGGGGCCACGCCTGCTGCTGGCCTCGCATATCGACCCGGTGGAGGCGCGGCGGCAGTTGGCGGCCCAGTGGGAGGGCAGTGCGCTGTCCGGCTGGCACCTGCTGTTTGCCGAAAGCGCGGAGGTCGATGCCTGGCTCGAGGCCCGGCCCGAGCTGATCGTGCGCCATGGGGTGCAGTTCCAGTGGCAGGATGCGGGCTTCGGTGACTTCAATGGCTTCCTGGCCGCCCTTACCTCCAAGCGGCGCAAGGCGATTCGTCGCGAGCGGCGCCGGGTCGCCGAGCAGGGGCTGCAATTGGAGCGCCTGGAAGGCGAGGCCATCGATGAGGTGGCACTGTCGCACTTCTACCGCTGCTACTGCCTGACTTACCTGGAGCGGGGCCAGCGTCCTTACCTGCCGCTCGAGTTCTTCCGGCGCCTGAGGGCGACCATGCCCGAGGCACTGCTGCTGGTGCGAGCCCGGCTGGAGGGGCACCCGGTGGCGGCGGCACTCAGCCTGCAGGGCGCCCGTACCCTCTATGGCCGTTACTGGGGCAGTGAGGTGATGGCCGACAGCCTGCATTTCGAAGCCTGCTACTACCAGGGTATCGAGCACTGCCTGGCCAAGGGACTGAGCACCTTCGACCCGGGCACCCAGGGCGAACACAAGCTGACCCGGGGCTTCGCACCGCTGAAGCTGCGCTCCCTGCACCATATCGCCGACCCACGGCTGCGCGACGCCGTGGTGCGTTTCTGCACCGAGGAGGCCCGCCACCTGAGCGCCTACTGTACCGATGCCGAGGCGGCACTGCCGTTCAGGACATAAGGTGCCATGACGTCTATAGTTGGTAGGGTATGCTGAAATGTTACCGACTGTTTCAAATTGTATTTATCTTTATTGTCACTCTTTTATATAACAGTCTGTCGCCTGTGCGAAACATCCTTTTCGCACAAAAATATCAGCCACTTGGGTCGTTTATGCGCCGAGGTGGAGGGAGGAAGAATGGCCTCACTGGCACGGGTGCTGCTACTGGGAGAGAGTTGCAACTATCATGAACCGGTTCGTGAGTTAAAGAAGAAGGGCTGGGCGATTGAGCCGGTGAAAGAGGGCCATGGACTGAATGCTAAGGAGTCCGACCCGAGTCTTCGGGTCGGACTGGTTATCCTAGACCGCTGCACCATGGAGACTCTTGGTCACATAGAGGCGTTTATGCTTAAAAGTCAGCACCCCTGGGTGGGGCTGCTGGACGAAGAAGCGCTGGAGGTGGCCGGGATAAGGCGGCTGCTGCTCGATCTCTGCCAAGGTTTTCTTTGTCATCCGGTCGATCCACCCTGCCTGGAGTTACTGCTTCATAACGCCTTGGCGGTGGCAAGACTGCAACAGCAGGAGAGCGAATATCAGATACGCACCGAAGCCGAGTCCGGTGAATATGAGATGGTAGGGACGACGCCGGTGATGTGGCAGCTGTTCAAGACGATTCGTAAGGTCGCGGCGGTGGATGCCACGGTCTTTATCCATGGTGAGTCGGGAACCGGCAAGGAGCTGACGGCGCAGGCGATCCATGAGCGTTCGGCACGGGCTTCCGGCCCCTTTCATGCGGTCAATTGCGGGGCCCTGCCCGATAACCTGATTCAGTCGGAACTCTTCGGCCATGAGAAGGGCGCCTTTACCGGGGCGGCCCAGCGCAAGGTAGGGCGAATAGAGGCTGCCGACGGTGGTACCCTCTTCCTCGATGAGATCGGTGATCTTCCTCTGGAGCTCCAGGTCAATCTCCTGCGCTTCCTGGAAACGCGCCGCATTCAGCGTGTGGGAGGCCTCGAGGAGATCGCCGTGGATGTGCGCATCCTGGCGGCGACCCATGTCGATCTGGGCCGGGCGGTCAAGGAGGGGCGCTTCCGAGAAGATCTCTACCATCGACTCAATGTCTTGCAGATCGAGGTGCCTGCCCTGCGTGATCATTCCGAGGATATCGAGATCCTGGCGCGCTTCTTCTTCCAGCGTTTCTCTCACGAAAAACCGGTTTGTCTGAAGGGCTTTTCCAAGGAAGCTCTGACGGTGATGCGTCAGTACCACTGGCCGGGGAATGTCCGGGAGCTGATCAACCGAGTACGACGGGCCATGGTGATGTGTGAGAACCGGCTGATTCAGCCGGAAGACCTGGGTATCGAGCGGCGGCGTATCCAACGCCATGTGATGACGCTGGAGGAAGCCAGGGAGCGAGCCGAGAAGCATGCCTTGATCGCTGCGCTGGGGCGTAACAAGGCCAGAATCAATTCGGCGGCCAGTGAACTCGGTGTCTCGCGGGTGACCATCTATCGGCTGATGGAGAAGCATGGGGTATGCCGTGAGTCGTTAGCCTAGCCGGGATTACCGTCCGGAGTCATAGAAAAGCCCCGCTATCCAAAGGGATGGCGGGGCTTTTCTGTGTCAATGGCTAATGCTTCGACCTGTCGTTTCACTATGTCAGCGACGAATCACTGTGACGTAAAATTCGCAAAACATTGATTCTTCGACATTAATACCTGATTTCTTCAGGCGCGTCGGCGGCCTCGGCGCTGATCTGTTTCATGGGGCTTACATTTTCAGATGAGCCGGTTTTTTAAAATACATAAAAATCAGTGGTTTAAAAGTTGGCATGAGGATTGCTCTATTAAATTGTGAGTAGGGTGTGACAAAAGGTAATTCCGGGGCCGTTGGCAGAATCAAGGTGACAGCCATATTGCCCCGCTCGACAACACTAGCCGTGAGATCCAGAGATGAAGCTTATAACCCGCCACTTCCTCCGCAATAAGGCATCCCGCTGGTCCGCCAGTCGTCGGGTGATGCGCAGTGGAGTGCCGGGACGCTTCTGGGTCGCAAGCCTAGGTAAGGGCCTGATGACCGCGGCAGGGGTGGTTGGTTTTTCCTGTGTTGCCTGGGCCGCCTCATCGCAGGGTGAAGTGCCGGAGGTCTGGAGGGAAGGGGTGACGCAGGAAGAGATAACGACAGTGGCAGTAGCGCCGCTAACTGATCACCAGCTGGAGCAATTAAGAGGCAGGTTCGTGGCCCCGGAAGTATCCCACGGCGATGGCGTCATCCTCTGGGATGAAAGACCGGGGCAGACCGGGCAGGGAGGGCACAGGCCGGGTTCCTCTAACCTGTCTACCGGAACGCTGAATCAACAGGTCACGCGAGTCGAGACGCAAAGGGATAGTAGACCATGAATACCATGACTTCTAAGCCAAGTCTCAAACCAGCCATGAGATCGTCGATTGTCGGAGGTACGGCCCGCTGGATTATGGCAACAGTTGTCGCCAGCTTTATATCATTTCCCGTTGGTGCAGATACTCCCCGAGTATTCGAGCGTAACCCCGGCGTCAATCCGGGTGATATCGTCGTACTTCGTCGTGTCGAGCCTGCTCCTATCGGTCGAGGTGATCGCCACGCCGGGCCCATCGTCTCCAAGGTAAACACTCGAGATAGCGCCATGGAGATTCAACAACGCCTCGAGAGAGGGGGTCTGGATGTTAATCGTTTTACGGCGTTATCGGATGATCAGGCCGCAGGCGTCAGCAGTGGCGTAGTAGGCATGGGTGCCATGCATCGGATTCTTGGCACCACCAGATCGGGAGCCGAGGGCCAAGCCGGCCAGGCGTTGAGCCGTGCAGCGGGAAGCCTAGGAGGCGGTGGAGTGGCGGGAGGCATCTCCACGGCGACTTCCAATATCTCTGGCACGGTCGGGCAGGCGCTCGCACCGCTAAGCGGCAGGAACTGAGCCATGAAAAAGCGAAATAACAGGGCGCTGACCGGTCTTCTTGTCTTAGTCGGAGTGATGACCACCCTAGACGCCTATTCCCAGGAGTTGGGTGAGTTGCATAACGGCACGGTATTGGGGGGAAGTGCCCTGAGCCATATCCACGGGGTCAGTGCCACTAATATGGCGGCAGGAAGCAATAACCTGCAGAGCAATAGTGGGGTGATCGCCTTGGGACAGCAGGCCTCGACCGGGCAGCTGATATCTCAACGCGTTCATCTCGATAACAGAGGAATCCAATCGATCAATGATGTGGTTATCGAAGACCGCGCCTATCGCCAGGCAGAAGGCTGGCTATCCATCAACCAGGCGGCGGGTCTCGGAAATGTGCAGAGCAACACCTTCAGTGTGGCTCTGGGCATCGCGGCCAGCGACCTCAGCGATGCATCGCTGCAGCGGGTCCAGGCCGGAAGGGAGGGGCTGAGCGGGACCGAGGAGAGCAATTCGGGGAGTTCACGTCGAGTCGAGATCGATGCGTCGACCTTCGTGGATGCCCGGGGTGTGATCCAGGTCAGCCAATCAGCCGGTACGGGAAATGCGACGCGCAACAGCTTCCGCATGAATATGACGCTGTCGCCGTAGCATTCATAAGCAATAGGAAGGACGATTCGGTTCATTCGGGAGAAAGATCATGAAAACGTTCCAAAAAGCTCCGTTGGCTCTGGCAATTACCGCCCTGATGGTGGCCCCCTATGCACTGGCCGACAGGGATCATGAGCACGATCTATATACATCGCTAGATACAGAGTTTGAGAATGATATCTCTGTGGATCTAGAGCATAACTCAACTACCGATAAAGAGTTTGATATTCGCGTCCGTGTAAGGAGTAATCCTGGTAATTATTCCGGGGCTTTGGTTGATAGTAAACAAGTGGTAGATTACAACGAAGTGATGAATGTTGACTCGGAAAACACTGCCCGTGTGGGTGGTAATGCCGGTCGTGACTTCGGTGGTTCTGGTGGAGAAGGTGGAGAAGGTGGCGCCGTTGGTGAGGCCGTTTCCGGGAATATCGGCATTAACGTGGCCGCCGGTGATAATAATGCTCAGGCCAATGATGCTGCCCTTTCCGCTTCGGATGCCAATCGTGTCTTTGGTCAGGCCGAGGCCTACTCCGCTCAGTCTACGACTGCCAATACTGTCACTAATCACGGCAGCCCCAATGATGCACGAATGGCGGGTAGTGCCCTGCGCGGAGCGACCGGTAATATTGGCGTTAATATTGCCGCTGGCGTTGGTAATGTCCAGCAGAATTCCCTGGCGGCGTCTTCCAATACTAGCTCCGGTTCTGCTCGGGCCACCGCTGCTGGTCAGCAGACCGCCTACGCCAATTATACCGATAATTCAGGTGTGATTACCCTTTATCGTGGTAGTGAATATGAAGAGGATATTTACTTAGAAGGTACCTATAACGGTGGCACTGTCCGGGGTTCTGGTGGTTATGATGGTACCTGGAATCAGACCAATGATGTCTATCCAGAGATCTGGTTGGGTGGTGATCAGAATGAGGGACACCCTAGTAGCAGCGCCCAGTATGCTGGCCATATGGATTTTGATGACGAATCCCCTGCCGGTGATGATGGGAAGTTTGAGGGTGATGAGCGGGGACGGCTCTGGTTCCGTGAAAGTGGAAGAATGGAACTATCTGGCACCGCTTCTGGCTCCAGCCTAGAGTGGAGAGACGTGCGAGTCGATCATAGCAATACCGCTGTTCTGGGTGGCGATGCCCTGCGTGGTGCTAGTGGTAATGTGGGTGTTAATATTACCGCCGGTACCAATAATATGCAGCGTAACTCTCTGGCGATTGCCTCTTCCACCAGTGGAGCCATGGCTGGTGGTGGTGGGGAAAATTAATAGTAGGACGCCATGGACCCTCCCGGCCCGCTTCGGCGGGTCGGGAGTTATCTTGGGAGCGCCTCAGTGCCAGGGAGGATAGTGGGTAATGGAGCTTATAAGATCCTGTGCTGTCGTTTCGGTGGCTTTGCTCTGTTCGGGGGCATGGTTCTTCGATGCCCAGGCGGCGGGAGTGCGCCTGGGCACCGTCGTACCCGGGACGATGGTGACCAAGAACGTCGAGTCGATTCGCGAGCGACGCTTCGCCAATCTGATCGAACAGCAGACCGACTTTTCCTGCGCGGCGGCCTCGCTGGCCACCATCCTGCGCTATGCCTACCAGCACGACGAGATTACCGAGGCGAGTGTCCTGGAAGGCATGCTGGAGGTCGCCGACCCCGAGCTGGTGCGCGTGCAGGGCTTTTCGCTGCTCGATATCAAGAACTATGTCGAGGGGCTCGGCTTTCGCGGGCGCGGCTATGAAGTGGCCGAGGATACCCTGGAGTCGGTCTCCATTCCGGTGATCGTGCTATTGGACCTGGATGGCTACAAGCATTTCGTGGTGATGAAGCGGGCCAGCGGTGATCGCGTCTATGTGGGCGATCCGGCCCTGGGCAATCGCGTGATGCGTCGCGATGAGTTCCTGGAGGCCTGGAACGGCGTCATCTTCGCCGTGGTGGGCGAAGGCTTCGACCGCGATACCGTCTTGTTGAGTCCCAGGCAGCCACTGACGGCGCATCGCATGCAGGATGTTTTCGCGCCTTTGACCAATCAGAACTTACTCGATTTCGGTTTTCGCCATGCTGACCTTCTATAGCAGACCTATAGCGAGTGAGGCATGACCCTACGTAATGAGGGTACCGTCATGAACTGCAAGGAGAATCGAACGTATCAGGGGGTAGTAAGAACCCTCGCCCTGACGGCAATGGCTTCCAGCCTTGCGTTGGGCGGGCTAGCCCATGCCGAAGTGACCAGCTTCGACGACTTTTCGTCGGGACGCCAACTGAGCGATCAGGAGCTGGGGCAGCTCAGGGGGCGTTTCGTCGAGCGCGGCCGCTTGGTGTACTTCGGCGTGCAAATGCGTAGCGAGTGGCACACTAGCGGAGGAGGCTATCTGCGTGCCGAGACCCACTTTCGCGGTGATCTGAGCGGCTCGGCTCCACGGGTCACCTTCGAACCAAACCTGACCATGATAGAGGTGGATAGCGGCGCAGCCCTTCCGCCCAGTAATGGGGCCATGGTCGTCAATGCCGGGACCGACAATGCCTATGGTGTCGTTCAGACGATACAGGCCGGGGGAGACTTCAATTCGGCGGCCAATGATTTTCAGGTCGACGTGCGGAGTGCTGATCAATTCAGTGGGTTGGGTCAGTCGGGGCAGGCTAGCATGGAGCGGCACCTCGATTCCGGGATACGCCTGGCCGTGAATCAGGGACAGCTGGGCCCCGGTGTCGAGTTGAACATACCGGGAGTGGGACGCATCGAGCAGCGCATTGCTCCTAGGTTAGGGGTACGTCAGTCGATTCAGTTAAGCAGCAGCGGACAACAGGTCCATAACTTGGCTCGGCTGGAGCTTTATATGCAGCGGCAGCCGGTTGGTTCGGGCAATGTCGGAATGCGTCATGCCGTTGAATCGGTTCGTCATCTTGGTGTGCGCTAGCGCGCGGCCTCAACGAGGCGCTTGACTACACTTAGCCTGCCCCGTGGCGATGCTTGGCTGTCAATCGTTGAAGGGCAGCACCATGGATAACCTAGCCTCTTGGTACCAAGGAGAGCCCAGTGGATAAATGCAAGCCGATCATTCGTAAGGGAACATCGTCGCTGTGTCTTGCCATTGCCGCCCTGGGTGGCATGGGTGTAGCCACCGCTCAGGAGAGGGCCGAGGGAGAGGTGGTGCGCGAGGCTCGGCCGAGCCAGAGCGTGGAAAACGTCCTGCGCGAGGAGCATGCCCTGTTTTCCGATAGATTGACCATCGAGCCCGGTATCAACTACTCCTACTCGGATCGCTCTCAACTGGCCCTGCGAGGGTTCCTGGCCCTGGATGCGATCTTCCTTGGCGAAATTAACGTCGATACCGTCCAGAGTCACATTACCACCTTTGATATCAATACGCGTTATGGCCTGACGGATCGTCTCGAAGTGGGGTTGGGGTTGCCCTTCGTCTATCGTTCCAGCACTTATCAGTCCATCGGCGATGAGTTTTCCACCGAGCGTAATAGCGAGGCCTCGGTGTCCGAGGCCGATATCGGTGATATCAGCCTGTCCCTCTCCTATCGCCTCCTGCCCGAGACGCTGACCCGCCCCGATGTGGTCGTGAGCCTTGGCGTACGGGCCCCCACCGGGACCGACCCCTATGGTATCGCCCTGCGTGAGGATCCCAATACGAACCTGAACATTCCTGATGAATTACCGACCGGTAACGGGGTCTGGGGCGTCAGCCTGGGGGCTTCGGTTCTCAAGACGCTGGATCCCGCCATCGTCTTCGCCAACCTGGGGTATACCTACAACTTCGAGGAGAGCTTCGACGATATCTCGGCGAGCGATGGCGCCCAGCCGGGTGATGTCAAGCTGGGGGATACGATCCGCCTGGGCATGGGGACGGCCTTCGCCCTTAACGAGCGGCTGAGCCTGTCACTCTCCTACTCGCATGAGTATATCCGCCAGTCGGAGACCACCCAGAATGGCGTGACCAATAAGGTCGTGGGTAGTGAGGCCAATGTCGGGGTATTCAATATCGGCGGTACCTATGCCTTGAGTGAAGACGTTTCTGTCGTCACGAGTTTCGGGTTTGGCCTGACCGACGATGCCTCCGATATCAGCCTGACCTTCCGCATGCCCTTCCAGATCTAGGCTCCTTCACGAAACGCTTCCTACCGCCAGCGAGGCCCTCGGGGTCTCGCTGTTTTGCGACGCCTGAGGTCATGGCTCGAGAGCGGGATGGCTCCTCGACACGACTCGCCGCCACGCCGGCGATAATGGCATAATCGGCGCCGACCTTTTCGTGGATGGGATGACCCGATGCTCAAGTGGCTGGCCGGCGTGCTGCTGGTGCTGATCGTCTTGCTCCAGTATCGCCTCTGGCTCGGCGAGGGTGGCCTGCGCGAGCTCGCCGAAACCCGTGCCCGGGCCGATGCCATGGAGACGGCCAACGAGCCATTGCGGGCCCGTAATCAGCGCCTGGCCGCCGAGGTACGCGACCTCAAGACTGGCCTCGATGCCGTCGAGGAGCGGGGCCGCAGTGAGCTGGGCATGGTGCGCCGCGATGAGCAGTTCTTCTGGGTGCCCGGGGTGGTGATTGAATCGGCCCTGATCGAACAGCATGCCCTGTCCCAGGACATCGGGGAGGGCCGCCCATGAGCCGTCACCTCTGGTTGATCGTGCCCGCCGCCGGGCAGGGCAAGCGCATGGGCGCGGACCGACCCAAGCAGTACCTGGAACTGGCCGGGCGGCCGATCCTGGCACGCACCCTGACGCGGTTGCACCAGGCCTTTCCCGAGGCGCGCCTGTGCCTCTGCCTCGACCCCGATGACGACTGGTTCGATGCCCAGTGGGTGCCCTTCGCCGACTGGCGGCGCACGCCGGGCGGTGCCGAGCGGGTGGACAGCGTGGCCGGAGCCCTGGCGGCCATCGCCGAAGAGGCCGGTGCCGACGATCTGGTGCTGGTGCATGACGTGGCCCGTCCCTGTGTCACCGTCGATGACCTGCATCGGCTCAGAGACGCCGCCCGGGAGGCAGCCGCGGGAGCCATCCTGGCCGCCCCGGTGGCCGATACCATGAAGCGCGACGATGGCCGGGGCCATATCCGCGCCACCGAGCCCCGGGAGGGGCTCTGGCATGCCCTGACGCCCCAGGGCTTCGGCTATGCCCTGCTGTGTCGCGCCCTTGAGGCGGCCCGGGCCCGGGGCGTGGCGATCACCGACGAGGCCTCGGCGGTGGAAGCCCTGGGACTGGCCCCCAGGCTGGTGAGCGGGCGCCGCGACAACCTCAAGGTCACCCATCCCGACGACCTGAGCCTGGCGGGATGGATCCTCGCCGGCCAGGACGCCCCTTATTGCAACCCCGGAGAACCTGCCTGATGCGCCTGAGAATCGGCCACGGCTTCGATGTCCATCGCTTCGGCGAGGGCGATCACCTGATGCTGGGCGGGGTACGCATCCCCTTCGACCGCGGCTTCGTGGCCCATTCCGATGGCGATGTGCTGCTGCACGCCATCTGCGATGCCCTGCTCGGCGCCTGTGCGCTAGGTGATATCGGCCGTCACTTCCCCGACACCGATGCCGCCTGGGCCGGCGCCGATAGCCGCGACCTGCTGCGCCATGTCCATCGCCTGGTGACCCAGGCCGGCTACCGGCTCGGCAACCTGGACGCCACCCTGATCGCCCAGGCCCCCAAGATGGCGCCTCACCTGGCGGCCATGGTGGACCACCTGGCCGAGGACCTGGCGGCACCACGGGATGCCATCAACCTCAAGGCCACCACCACCGAGCGGCTGGGCTTCACCGGCCGTGGCGAAGGCATCGCCGCCGAGGCGGTGGTGCTGCTGGAGCGCCATGAGGGCGACGCATGAGCGAGATTCGCTGGCCACCGAACTGGCCGCGGGCCCTGGAGGCGCGCCTCGGCACGCCGCCGCCGGGGGCGTATCGCGCCACCCCCGAGGCCTTCCTGGTAGAGGAACTGCTCGACTTCGCCCCGCAAGGCGAAGGGGAACACCTCTGGCTATGGGTGGAGAAGCGCGACCTGACCACCCTCGAGCTGGTCAAGCGCCTGGCTCGGGCCTGCGAGGTACGGCCCCGGGATATCGGCTACGCCGGCCTCAAGGATCGCCAGGCGGTGACCCGCCAGTGGCTGTCGGTGCACCTGCCCGGGCGCGAGGCCCCGGAGGACCTGGCGGCGCGCCTGGGGGAGACCCCGGTGCGGCTGCTCAAGCTGTGCCGCCATCCGCGCAAGCTCAAGCGCGGGGTGCACAAGGGCAACCGCTTCCGCCTGCGCCTTACCGGCGAGGCCTGTGAGGCCGACGACTTCGATGCCCGCTGGCAGGCGCTGGTGGAGCAGGGCGTACCCAACTATTTCGGCCCCCAGCGCTTCGGCCACGAGGGGCGCAACCTGGGGCGCGCCGAGGCCCTGCTGGCGCGGGGCTGGCGCAAGCGTGCCGACCCGGAGGGCCTGCTGCTCTCCGCGGCGCGCAGCTACCTCTTCAATGAGTTGCTGGCGACGCGCCTCGCCGAGGGGAGCTGGGCCACGCCGCTGCCCGGCGAGCTGGTGATCCTGGATGGCACCGCCAGCCAGTTCTTGGTGGAGACGCCGGATGAGGCGCTCCTGGCCCGGGCCGAGCGCCTCGACCTGCACCCCAGCGGCGTGCTCTGGGGCAAGGGGCGCCTGGGCAGCCGCGACCAGGCGGCGCGGCGAGAGCAGGCCCTGACGACGGCAGCGCCGGCACTGTGTGCCGGCCTCGAGGCCGCCGGGGTCAGCCTGGGGCGGCGCGCCCTGCGCCTGCGCCTGGGCAACCCCAGCCTGCAGCGCGATGCGCATGGGGTATGGCTCGCCTTCGACCTGCCCCGGGGCGGCTTCGCCACCGCCGTGCTTCGCGAACTGATGACTCACCCGACCCTATAGCCCCCGAATCCGACGGCGCTGCGCCGAGGAAGCATCCGCGCGGCCGACGGACAAGACGAGGACCAAGGATGCGACGACTGCTGCTCTCCAATGACGATGGCGTCCACGCCCCGGGCCTGCGGGCCCTGTATGATGCCTTGACGGGGATCGCGCGGCTGCGGGTGGTGGCCCCGGACCGCGACAAGAGCGGGGCCAGCAACTCCCTGACCCTGACCCGGCCGCTGGCCCTCAATGCCCTGGACAACGGCTTCTACAGCGTCGACGGCACCCCGGCGGACTGCGTCTACCTGGGCGTCAGCGACCTCTGGGAGGAGACTCCGGACCTGGTGATCTCCGGCATCAACCACGGCGCCAACCTGGGCGACGACGTTCTCTACTCCGGCACCGTGGCGGCGGCCATGGAGGGGCGCAACCTGGGCCGGCCGGCCATCGCCATGTCGCTGGTAGGGCATCGCCATTTCGAGACCGCCGGCCGGGTGGCGGCGAGCCTGGTAGGGGCCGCCGATACCCTGTCGCTGCCGCCGCGCAGCCTGCTCAATGTCAATGTCCCCGACCTGCCCTGGGACCAGATCCAGGGCTTTCGGGTGACGCGGCTGGGCTTTCGCGGCCCCGCCGCCCGCCCGCTGCGGGTACAGGACCCCCGGGGCCGCGAGCGCTACTGGATCGCCGCCGTGGGGGAGAGTGCCGACGATGGCCCCGATACCGATTTCGCTGCCGTCGAGGCGGGGTATGTCTCCATCACGCCGCTGCAGACCGACCTGACCCGGCAGGCGGCCCTGGCCGACGTACGAGGCTGGCTGGATGCACTCGCTTGAATTACGCGGTATCGGCATGACCTCCCAGCGCACCCGGGATCGCCTGGCGCGGCGCCTGGCCCGGGCCGGTATCGACGACCCCCGGGTGCTGGAGGCGATGGCCGCCGAGCCGCGCCACCTCTTCCTCGACGAAGCCTTGGCCCACCGCGCCTACGAAGATACCGCCCTGCCCATCGGCCACGGCCAGACGCTTTCCCAGCCGTGGATGGTGGCACGCATGAGCGAACTGGTGGTCAGAGAAGCGCCACGGCGGGTGCTGGAGATCGGCACCGGGTCCGGCTACCAGACCCTGATCCTGGCCCGACTGGTGCCCGAGGTCTGGTCGGTGGAACGTATCGCTGCCTTGCACCGTCGCGCCGCGGAACGCCTGCGGCGCCTGGCGGCTCACCCGGTTCACCTGCGCCTGGCCGATGGCGGCCATGGCTGGCCGGAAGCAGCGCCCTTCGACGTGATCCTGCTGACCGCCTGCGCCAGCGAGCTGCCCGAGGCGCTGCTGGAGCAACTGACGGAGGGCGGGGTGCTGATCGCCCCGCTGGAGGATGGCGATGGCCAGCAGTGGTTGACCCGGGTTCAGCGCCAGGGACAGGGTTATGAATATCAGCGGCTCGAGCGGGTTCGCTTCGTGCCGTTACTGGAAGGAGTCATTCGTTGAAGTCCAAGGTTACCCTCTTCCTCAAGGGCGCCGGCATGGGGGCCGCCGATGCGGTTCCCGGCGTCTCCGGAGGCACCATCGCCTTCGTCACCGGCATCTACGAGGAGCTGATTCACACCATCAAGCAATTCGGCCCCGAGGCCTTCGGTGCCTGGCGCCGCGGCGGCCTGGTGGCGCACCTCAACCTGGCCTTCCTGCTGCCGCTGCTGCTGGGGATCGCGATCAGCCTGGTCAGTGTGGCGCATCTGATCACCTGGCTGCTGGAGACCCAGCCGCTGTTGCTGGATGCCTTCTTCTTCGGCCTGGTGGCCGCCTCGGCCCTGGTGGTCAGCCGCAGCCTGCGCTACTGGCGCTACTGGCATATCCTGCCGTTGATCGGCGGCCTGCTGCTGGCCCGCGCCCTGCCGGGGCTGATGCCCATCGTGGCGGAGCTGGGGGTGGAGCCGTTGATGCTGGTGGTGGCCGGCGCCATCGCCATCAGCGCCATGCTGCTGCCGGGGGTTTCCGGGAGCTTTCTGCTGCTGACCATGGGGCTCTATGGCACCGTGATGGAGGGCATCAAGAGCTTCGATCTGGCCTTGATCGCCCAGTTCGGGGTGGGCTGTGCCATCGGCCTGTTCTGCTTCTCGCGGCTGCTCTCTTGGTTGCTCCGGCATGCCCGTACCGGCACCCTGCAGCTGATGATCGGCTTTATCGTCGGCGCCCTGCCGCTGCTGTGGCCCTGGCGCGAGCTGGTGAGCTATCAACTGGGGCCCGAGCAGCAGATGATTCCCCTGGATTATCGCTACCTGCTGCCCCATGACTATGCGCTGCTGACCGGCGAGTCGGCACAGCTTATTCCCGTCCTGGCGTTGATGCTGGCGGGCTTGATTCTGGTGCTGGCGATCAGCCGACAGGCCGGTTCCCAGGCATCTCAAGGAGGACATTGATGCGTAAGGCACTCTTGGTATCGGCGGTGGCCCTGGCCATGGCGGGCTGTGCCGCCCAGCAACCCACGGGACAGGTCACCGTGCGTGATCTCTCCATGGCCCGGGAGGCCACGACTCCGGCCAGCTATACCGTGGCGCCCGGCGATACCCTCTATGGTATCGCCTGGCGCCACGACATGGATTATCGCGAGCTGGCGCGGCTCAACGCCATCGGCCCTCCCTATCAACTGCAGCCGGGCCAGCAGTTGCGCCTGGGTGGCGGCGAGGGGGGGCAGGCCCCGGCCGGCGGCGCCGATGTGGCCGCCTCCTCCGGCGTGCGGGTCACGCCTCTGGGCGAGGCCCCGGCGGATGGCGAGCGCGACTGGTTGGCCCCGGACGAGGCCGCCATCGAGCGCAATCGTCGCCTGACCGCCACGCCCCTGGGCGCTGAGGCGGGCGCGGCGACGAGCCAGGTCGCCGAGGAGGACGATGCCCTGGTCGCCCCGGGGCCGGTGGTCAACCCCGACAGCCCCGGCGCCGATGGCCGCCTCAGCGAGCGTGACCTGGCGGAGCGCGAGGCCCGCGAGGCGCGACAAGCCCAGGAAGCGGCCGCCCGTGAACCCGCCGTTGAGAGCTCAAGCACCGCCAGCCGGGATACTGGGGCCGAGGCGGTCGCCGACACGCAATCGTCATCGACGCCAGAGGATACTGCGGCTGGGGAGAGCGAGGCGGCCGACGCCGCGACGCCTGCCGAGACGGCCGCGCCGGCCGACGAGACGCGTCGCCAGCGCACCTATACGCCGGTGGCCGAGGTGCCCTGGCAGTGGCCGGTCGATGGCGAGGTGGTCGGCAATTTCGGCGACGCTGGCAACATCACCGCCGGCATTGATATCGCCGGACAAAAGGGGCAACCTGTCAAGGCAGCCGGGCCGGGGATCGTGGTCTACGCGGGCAGCGGCGTCAGGGGCTATGGCAACCTGATCCTGCTCAAGCACAACGACGACTTCCTCAGTGCCTATGCCCACAATGACAGCCTCAACGTCAGCGAAAACGACGTGGTGGAGGCGGGCGAGGTGATCGCTACCATGGGCGATACCGACGCCGACCGGGTCAAGTTGCATTTCGAGGTGCGGCGTAACGGCCAGCCTCAGGATCCCCTGACATTCCTGCCGCCGCGTTGAGGCGACAGAGCGAATAACAACAAGCATGGATCGAGGGCGGGTGCCGCCGGCACCCGCTGTTCCAGGGTCTGATGAATGGGGTAGTACCATGAGCATGCTCGAACGCGATCTGCAGGACATGGACATCGAGTCCGTCGACGAGGCCATCCAAGAAGACGCGGAGGTGGTCGACGATGACAAGGCGTCCGATGAGTTCGAGAAGGCCCTGAGTCGGGAGGAGAACACCTACCACCACAGCCTGGACGCCACCCAGATCTACCTCAACGAGATCGGCTTCTCGCCGCTGCTGAGCCCCGAGGAGGAGGTCCACTACGGGCGCCTGGCCCAGGCCGGGGATCCCGCCGGCCGGTCGCGGATGATCGAGTCCAACCTGCGCCTGGTGGTCAAGATCGCCCGCCGTTACCTCAACCGGGGGCTCTCCCTGCTCGATCTGATCGAGGAGGGCAACCTGGGCCTGATCCGCGCCGTGGAGAAGTTCGATCCGGAGCGGGGCTTCCGCTTCTCCACCTATGCCACCTGGTGGATTCGCCAGACCATCGAGCGGGCGTTGATGAACCAGACCCGCACCATTCGTCTGCCGATTCATGTGGTCAAGGAACTCAATATCTACCTGCGGGCGGCCCGGGAACTGACCCAGAAGCTCGACCACGAGGCCACCCCGGAGGAGATCGCCGACTTCCTCGACAAGCCGGTGGCCACGGTCAAGAAGATGCTCGGCCTCAACGAGCGCGTCTCCTCGGTGGATTACCCCATGGGCAGCGAGAGCGACAAGCCGCTGATCGAGACCCTGGCCGACGACAACGAGCAGGGGCCGGAATCCTGGCTGCTGGACGTGGACGTCAAGCAGCACGTCGATGACTGGCTGGCGGAGCTCACCGACAAGCAGATGGAAGTGGTGGTGCGGCGCTTCGGCCTGCGCGGCCACGAGGCGGCGACCCTGGAAGAAGTGGGCGAGGAGATCGGCCTGACCCGTGAGCGGGTGCGCCAGATCCAGGTGGAGGCCCTGAAGAAACTGCGCCGGGTGCTGGAGAAGCAGGGCCTGGACCTGAACGCCATCTTCGAGTAGCTCGTCGAGGGCCATCAGAGACTCCCGAGGGGGCGGCGCCTGGCGTCGCCCCTTCGCGTTGGGGGATATCACTCGCCTATCGTCGATAGGATAGAGCTTCTTTCTGAGTTTGTGGTTTTTGGCAAATAAAGTTGTTGTAATTCATGCCATATTTGGTGGTTAGATGGCGTGAAATCGGGGCTTTTCTGGCAAATAATCATGCTTTCCTGACGATTTGCCGACAGCCCCCTGGAGACACTCATGGCACGCCCCCTGATCGCCGATATCGACCTCGAGGCCCTGCGCCACAACTACTGCCTGGCCCGCGACCTGGCGCCCGACAGCCAGGCGGTGGCGGTGCTCAAGGCGGACGCCTATGGCCATGGTGCCGTGGCCTGTGCCCGGGCCCTGGAGGATCTGGCCCCGGCCTTCGCGGTGGCCTGCATCGAGGAGGCCATCGCCCTGCGCGAGGCGGGAATCGCCACGCCCATCGTGCTGCTGGAGGGCATCTTCGAGGCCGGCGAGCTGGAGCTGGTGGATGCCCATGACCTGTGGATCGCCGTCCACAGCGACTGGCAACTGGAGGCGCTGCTCGCCTATCGCCCCCAGCGGCCGATCCCGGTGTGGCTCAAGGTCGACTCCGGCATGCATCGCCTGGGCTTCGCCCCGGAGCAGGCCGAAGCAGTCTGGGCACGGCTGGCGGCGGCCCCCGAGGTGGTCGGCGAGATGCAGCTGATGAGCCATTTCGCCACCGCCGATGCGGCGCATCCGGCCTATTTCGAGACCCAGTTGCTGCGCATGCGCGCCCTGGCCGAGCGGCTCGACGCGCCCCTGTGCCTGGCCAACTCCCCGGCCACCCTGGCCCACCCCGAGGCCCATGGCGCCTGGAATCGCCCCGGGGTGATGCTCTACGGCAGCGACCCCCTGGAGGTGGCCAACGAGGCGAGCCGCGGCCTGCAGCCGGTGATGACGCTGCGCTCCGAGATCATCGCCGTGCGCGACCTGGCCCCCGGCGAGCCGGTGGGTTACGCCGGGCGCTGGAAGGCGCCGCGCCCGGCGCGGATCGGCGTGGTGGCCTGCGGTTATGGCGATGGCTACGATCGCCACGCCGTGGATGGTACCCCGGTGCTGGTCGATGGCCGGCGCACCGCCATCGCCGGCAAGGTCTCCATGGACATGCTGACCGTGGATATCACCGAGATCCCCGAGGCGGAGATCGGCAGCGAGGTGGTGCTCTGGGGGCGTGCCGCGAATGGGACCGTGCTCTCGGTGGACGAGGTGGCCCGACACTGCGACACCATCAGCTACACCCTGCTCACCGGGGTGCTGCCGAGGGCCCCGAGGCGCTATAATCGCGGCTGATTCTCCGTAGGTTGCCGCTATGTCCAAGGACGCTTCCCAGACCTCCTTCGCCCATCCTCGCTACTGGCCCACCTGGCTGGGCATCGGCGCCATGCGTCTCGGGGCCTGGTTGCCCTGGCGCCTGAAGATGGGGGTGGGCAAGGGGATCGGCCTGCTGGCCTGGCGCCTGGCCAGGCGCCGGCGGCATATCACCGAGACCAACCTGCGGTTGTGCTTTCCCGAGCTCTCCGAGGCGCGGCGTGCTGAGCTGGTGCGCGAGACCTTTATCGCCAACGGCATCGGCCTGCTGGAGACCGCCACCGGCTGGTGTCGTGACCCCGAACATCTGCGCCACCGGGTCACCTTCAAGGGCCAGGAGCAGATGGCGCGAGTCCAGGCCCAGGGCAAGGGCGCGCTGATCCTCGGCATTCACTTCTCGACCCTGGACCTGGGCGGGGCGCTGCATTCGTTGTTCTTTCGTGCCGATGCCGTGCAGCGCCCCCATGACAATGTGCTCTTCAACCGTTTCATGGCGCGAGCCCGGGCACCCTACTTCGATGCGGTCCTCGACCGCCATGACCTACGCGGCGTGGTCAGGCGCCTCAAGGCGGGCCATAACGTCTGGTACTCACCGGACCAGGACTTCGGCCGCGAGGCCAGCGTCTTCGCCCCCTTCTTCGGCATCGAAGCCGCCACGGTGCGGATGACCTCGCGCATCGCACGCCTGACCGGGGCCCCGGTCATCCCGCTGATCTTCCATCGTAACCCGGACAACCGCACCTATACCCTGGAGTATCTGCCGCCGCTGGAGGACTTTCCCGGTGGCGATGAGGTGGCCGATGCCACCCGCGTCAACGCCGTTATCGAGCAGGCGATCCGCAAGCACCCGGAGCAGTACCTGTGGCTGCATCGGCGCTTCAAGACCCGCCCCGAAGGCGAGCCCGGGTTCTATTGATCCGCGCCACCGGCACCCTCCGCTCAGGCGTCGCCCAGGCTTGCAGGCAGACTGAGGCGATGCTGGCCGCGCTGCAGGCGTTCGGTGATGAAGGCGCGATCCATGGGATGCCGGCTGTGGCCATCCAGTGCCTCGACGATGCGATCCGCCATGGCCTGGAGGCCGGCCAGTTGTGCCTCATTAGCCAGCAGCGACAAGGACTTGATGGCCTTGAGCAGGCCAAGCAGGGTGCTCTGATCCTCGGCGCCGTAGTGCAGCAGTGGCACGAACAGGCGGTGCAGCAGGCTGTCGAAGCGCTCCACCGGCCAGGTCACGAGGCGCCGACCGTCGTCGTCCACCAGGGTATTGGCGGGTTGCCAGGTTTGGTATTGCCCGAGCAGGTCGGTCAATCGGTGCAAACATAGCCGTGCGGTACCGGGGTCATTGATGCCCGGCGAGAGCGCCTTGATCGCCACTTCCATCAGTTGAGTCATGCCGTGGACGAAGTGTTCGTCGATGGATTCGCCGCTCAAGTAGGTCATGGTCTCGCACACCGCCTGGCACCACTCCTCGTTGGGGGCATCCTCGCACTCAAGGATGATGATGGGCAGTCCTTCCACTACGTAATCGCCGAAGCGGAAGGTCAGATGGATAACGCCACCGATACGGCCGGCGAGCCTGCCCAGCTTCTCCAGATCGGCATTCTGCAGGTAGCCTGCCCGGGTGGCGTGGATCTCGTGGCAGCGCCTCAAGGGTACCGCCGAGGCGGGAACGAAGCGCCAGCGGGGGGACTGTTCCCTGGCCTTGGCCCGATTCATGGAGTCGAGGGTGGCCTCATGCAGGTTGCTGATCACGGCATCGACCTGGATCGACTGGGAAGCGTTGTGGATAAAGAAGACGAACAGCGCCAGGCAGTGGGTGACCATGGCGCAGGCGGCGTAGATCGCGAGGGAGCGCCAGGTCGCCTCGTCATCGGCCACGGTGGGCACGATCAAGAGCATCAGAATGAAAAGAATGGTGCCGAGGTAATGACCCAGTACCCACTGGTGGCGACGCTCGGAGATCAGCCCAAAGACCAGCTTGTGAGAGAAGTTGCCGCCGGCCTGGGAGAGCACCGACATCACCATCGAGAAGCTGAATACCATCAGCGAGATCATCCCGCCGAGCAGGGCGGCGAGCAGCGACTGGGTATCGCTTGGCGAGGACAGGCTCAGTCGTCGAAGGGTCAGGGGCAGGACATCGTCGGCGACGGGTGGCAGTAAGGCTAGAAGGCCCAGGGAGACGTAGGCCAGGGCGGCCAGTGTCGGCAGGTAGGCGATGCTGGTGGTGAAGCGCTTGAACAGCTCGACCGGGTGAAGCAGTTGAGTCATCGACATGACGATTCCTTCCCTGACAGGCCTTCTGACTTATGAGCCCTTCCTCGGCGTGCTGCAAGGAGGGTTCCCAACGCAAGCGCCCCCGACGAGAGGCTCGTCGGGGGCGCTTGCGTTGCCTGGGGGCCGTGTTCCGCGGGCCTGAACTCAGGCGTCGATGCGCTTGTATTTCATGCGGTGCGGGGTGTCGTTACCGACCCGCTTCTTGTGATCCGCCTCGTACTCGGTGTAGTTGCCCTCGAAGAACACCACCTGAGAATCGCCCTCGAAGGCGAGCACATGGGTGGCGATGCGGTCGAGGAACCAGCGATCGTGGGAGATCACCATGGCGCAGCCGGGGAAGGCCAGCAGGGCCTCTTCCAGGGCGCGCAGGGTCTCGATATCCAGGTCGTTGGAGGGCTCGTCGAGGAGCAGTACGTTGGCGCCCTGCTTCAGGGTCTGGGCCAGCTGCAGGCGACCGCGCTCACCCCCGGAGAGGTCCGACAGGCGCTTCTGCTGGTCGTTGCCCTTGAAGTTGAAACGCCCCACATAGGCCCGCGAGGAGACCTCGTAGCCGTTGATATTGAGGATGTCCTGGCCGTCGGAGACCGCTTCCCAGACCGTCTGCTTGTTGTCGAGGGCGTCGCGCAGCTGCTCCACATAGGCGATGTCGACGGTCTCGCCGATCACCACCTCGCCGGCATCGGGCTGCTCGGTGCCCTTGACCAGCTTGAACAGCGTCGACTTGCCGGCGCCGTTGCCGCCGACGATGCCGACGATGGCCCCTGGCGGCACGGTGAAGGAGAGGTCCTCGTAGAGCAGCTTGTCATCGAAGCGCTTGGAGACGCCGTGGAACTCGATGACCTTGTCGCCCAGGCGCTTGCCGGGCGGAATATAGATCTCGTTGGTCTCGTTGCGCTTCTGGAAGTCGCCGGACTGCATCTCCTCGAAGCGGTTGAGGCGCGCCTTGCTCTTGGCCTGGCGACCCTTGGCATTGGAGCGCACCCACTCCAGCTCGTGTTTGATGGCCTTCTGGCGCGAGGCCTCCTGCTTGGCCTCCTGCTCGAGGCGTTTCTCCTTGGATTCGAGCCACTGGGAGTAGTTGCCCTCGAAGGGGATGCCCTGGCCGCGGTCGAGCTCGAGGATCCAGCCGGCCACGTTGTCGAGGAAGTAACGGTCGTGGGTGATCGCCACCACGGTGCCGTTGTAGTCGTGGAGGAAGCGCTCCAGCCAGGCCACGGACTCGGCGTCCAGGTGGTTGGTGGGCTCGTCCAGCAGCAGCATGTCGGGACCGGAGAGCAGCAGGCGGCACAGCGCCACGCGGCGGCGCTCGCCCCCGGAGAGGTTGCCGACCTTGGCGTCCCAGGGCGGCAGGCGCAGGGCGTCGGCGGCGACCTCGAGCTTGCGCTCCAGGTTATGGGCGTCGGCGGCCTCGATGATGTTCTCGAGACGCGCCTGCTCGGCGGCCAGGGCGTCGAAATCGGCGTCCGGCTCGGCATAGGCGGCGTAGACGGCGTCGAGCTTGGCCTGGGCCTCCTTGATTTCGCCCAGGGCCTCTTCCACGGTCTCGCGGACGTTCTTGGCGTCGTCGAGCTCGGGTTCCTGGGGCAGGTAGCCGACGTTGATGCCCGGCATGGGGCGCGCCTCGCCCTCGAACTCGGTATCGACGCCGGCCATGATGCGCAGCAGGGTCGACTTGCCCGCGCCATTGAGGCCCAGCACGCCGATCTTGGCACCGGGGAAGAAGGACAGGGAGATGTCCTTGAGGATCTGCTTCTTGGGGGGCACGATCTTGCCCACCCGGTTCATGGTGTAGACGTATTGCGCCATGGAAAGCCACTTCGGTTGAGGGGTTTTTTCGCTGGCACGATGATAGTGCCCGGGGCCCGGAAAGGCCAGCCGGCGGCAAGTTCGGCTGGTAGTCTCGGATCGATAGGGGTGCCTACCCCCAGGCTAGCCCCGGGCCTCATTGCTAGCTGGGTAACATACGTAGCGGGGCGCCTTGGGGCGCCCCGCCGGATGGGTTGGGATGGGGGTTAGAGCAGCTCTTCGGCGGCCAGGGCCAGCCGCGAGCGCTCGATGCTGCGCAGGGTGATATGGCCGGCATGGGGCCAGTGGCGGAAGCGCTGCACCAGCGCCGCCATGCCGCAGGTGTTGGGGGTGAGGTAGGGGGTGTCGATCTGCCCCACGTTGCCCAAGCAGACGATCTTGGTATTGCGCCCGGCCCGGGTGACCAGCGACTTGAGCTGCTTGGGCGTGAAGTTCTGCGCCTCGTCGATGATCAGGAAGGTGTCGTTGAGGGTCCGCCCGCGCATGAAGCCTGGCGAGCGAATCTGCACCCGGGAGCCAATCAGCGAGCGGGTGGCATCCTCGCTCCAACTGGTGGAACCGTCCTTCTCGTCGCGCAGCAGGTTGTCCATGTTGTCGTGGAAGGCGCCCATCCAGGGCGACATCTTCTCCTCCTCGGTGCCCGGCAGGAAACCGATGTCCTCGCTCATGGAGATCGGTGCCCGGGTGAAGACGATGCGCTCGAACTGCTTGGTGTCCAGGGTCTGCTGGAAGGCCGCCGCCAGGGTCATGTAGGTCTTGCCGGTGCCGGCGCCGCCGGCGATGGTCACCAGGTCCACCTCGGGGTCCATCAGCAGGTTCAGGGCGAAGTTCTGGCGGCTGTCGTGGGCGTGCACGCCCCAGACGCTGGCGTTGTGGCGATAGTTGGTGAGCAGCTGCAGGCGCGCCCGTCCCGGCTCCAGCTCGCGGACGATGGCCTCGAAATGGGCGCCGTTCTCATCATCGGAGACCAGCATACCCACGTGCCAGTCGTCGGGCAGCTCGCCGCGCAGGGCATAGAAGGTGTGATGATCGGCGCGCTCCACCTCCACCTCGACGGCCAGGGATTCCCAGAGGGCACTGCCGTCATGGCCGGCACTGGCGACGATCTGGGCACCCTCGGTCATGGCGTCGCTGTCGTCGAAGGCGCGGTCGGTAAGGTAGTCCTCCACCGGTACCTTGAGGGCCGCGGCCTTGACCCGCAGGTTGATGTCCTTGGTGATCAGGACCACCGAGGCGTCCGGGTACTCATCGCGTAGCCGGCAGGTCTCGGCGAGGATCTGGTTGTCGGGGCTCTCCTCCAGGTGGTCCAGGGGGGCGAGGTCCGAATAGCAGAGAAAACGCAGTCGTCCGCTGGGGGCGTCGTTGGCCCGGGGGATCGGGATGCCGTGGGGGATCTCGTCGAAGTCGACCTGGTTGGTCAGCTCCGAGAGGGTACGGCTGACCTGGCGGGCGGTACGGGCAATTTCACGAATGCCGTTCTTGTGCTTGTCGAGCTCCTCGAGGACCGTCATGGGAATGGCGACGTCGTGTTCCTCGAACTGATAGATGGCCGTGGGGTCATGCAGCAGGACATTGGTATCCAGCACGTAGAGCCGAGTGGGCTTCTTGTCGATTCGCACCATCGTTGGAAGCGCTCCTTGGTTGACGGCATGATCGACATTGGCAGTGACACCTTACGGTCATATGACAGCCTGTCATAAGGGCACCGCGCCAATGCCGCTTCCCTGGTATGACGTGCCTCCTCTATGACCGGGGAATACCCCTTTGACCCTAGAATGCGCCGGCCGATTCATGAGTTCCAGCACCCGGGTTCAACGTTATTTAGCGCCTCTCGATACGTGCCGATGGCAGCCGTGTTCGCTTACCCGGAAGCTAGGCCCTTCGCGTGAGGGGGGCTCACAGTCCGCCCGACGAGGATCGTGCGGTCGCTGTGATACCCGCGCTTTCGTCCAGGCGGAGGGAACGCTTTCAGGTGCGACGGGAAGAGGTTCTCGAGGCCAGGGAGGAGGGCCGGCACTAACCGCTCAATGGCAAGCGTGTCTCGAACTTGTTGCGCTTGCGTGAGATCAGCGTGCGGAACTTGTGCATGCCCCCACCCGCATAGAGCACGCTTTCACAGAAGCGATCGTAGCCTCGCATATCGGGCACACTGACGATCAACACGAAATCGACTTCTCCCGTCACCTGGTAGCACTGGGTGACTTCGGGGGCCGCTTCTACCCGCCGGACGAAATCGCGATAGAGCGCCCTATCGTCTCGCGCCATGATGACTTCCACCACCATGTGCAGGCTCGTACCGAGCGCCTCGGGGGCGAGGATCGCCACTTCGCGTTGAATGACGCCCCGCGCCTTCAAGCGGCGTACACGCTTGAGGCAGGCCGATGGGGAGAGTCCGACTCGCTCCGCCAGCGCTTGGTTGGTCAGGCTGGCGTCGCGCTGCAACTGATCGAGGATCCTCAAGTCGAGTCTGTCCATGGTGCAGGAAATTTCCCTCAGCTAACGTGAAAGGCCACATTCTTCTCGCTCCGGTCCGAGAACGCCATCGCCTTGTCCGGCCCCTGGGTAAAGTAAAGCACTGTGAGCTTCCACGGGAACACAGGGGCAGGGTATGGCAGGACATTTTGACTCGCGCTACACCAGATCGACGGTTCGACTCCTGCGTGAGGCCTGGGGCGCCTATCTGGCCCTGCTCAAGGTGATGGTGCCAGCGTTGGTGACGGTCAAGGCGCTCGAGATGCTAGGCATGACCGAATGGCTGGGCGCATGGTTATCGCCCTTGATGTCGCCACTTGGGCTACCGGAGCCGCTGAGTATGGTATGGGCCGCGACTCTGCTGACCAATATCTATACCGGCCTGGTCATCTTCTTCGAGATCACGCGAGACACGCCGCTCACCGTGGCGCAGGTCACGGTGCTGGGGGCGCTGATGGCCGTGGGCCACTCGCTGCCGGTGGAGGGCGCCGTGGCTCGCAAGGCCGGCGTGCCCTGGTGGCTGACGTTGCTGCTGCGGGTTGGTGGTGCCTGGGTGCTCGGCTGGGTACTGCACATCAGCCATACACTCGGCGATTGGCTGCAACATGCCAACCATGTCGTCTGGGCGCCATCGCCGCGGGACGCCACCCTGGTAGCCTGGCTACAGGATCAGGCCATGACGTTGGCCATGATCTTCGTGGTGATCCTGGTGCTGATGGCGCTGTTGAACCTGCTGCGCTGGCTGGGTATCGAGCGCCTGGTTCACAGGCTCCTCTACCCGCTACTGCGGCTGCTGGGGATCGGTCCGGCGGCGGCGAATATCACCGTGATCGGCATGACACTGGGGCTCAGCTTCGGTGCCGGCCTGCTGCTGCGCGAGGCACATTCGGGCCGCCTGGCGCCCCGTGACATCGTGCTTACTCTCTGCTTTCTGGGGCTTTGCCACAGCCTGATCGAGGACACGCTGTTGATCATGCTGATGGGGGCGGACCTCTCCGGCCTGCTGTGGGCACGCCTTGGCTTCGCGCTGCTGGTCATCGCCCTGCTGGCCCGACTGCCCTGGCTGAAGCGCGCGCCACTGCCGGCCTGGGTCTTCGTCGAGCGTTCGTTACCTGAGGCGGCATCCAGGCCTCGTCGCGGGTGAGCCGGCGAGAGGGGGCCCAGAGTGACGGTATCGGTAGGCGGCTGTCGCATCGTCCGATGGCCAGTGCCAGGTCGGTGGCCTGGCGGTCACATCAATCAAGGCATGCACTCGTTGGGTCGGTGAGGAACCTGATAGCCCGGGGATCGTTGGTATAGGCCACGTTGAGGCGTAACCAGGGGGAGGCGGCGCCTTGGGGAAAGAAGACATCGCCCGGCGACAGGCGTCGGATCGAGGGCAGCCGCCGGCCATCCGCGGCACCGTGGCGCTCGATCCAGTCACGAATGCCATCCACCAGTTGCTGGACGATGGGGGTGCTCGAGTGCCTGTCGAGGCAAAGCTTCATTGGCAGGAAAGTCTCCATTGCATCCAACCGTTCGGGAAAACGCCGGAACAGTGCCGTGTTAATCCTGGGAAGTGTACCTTACCGCGGCTCGCTGGCGATGCGAGCTTGAGACGCCATGCCATCAGGCATGATCACCGATGACCGCCCGACAGGAAGCGTCTCCATGCATCGAATTCCCGCCCTCCGTCTCGCCTTCGCCCTGTGCATGATCACCACGGCGGTGAATCTTCAGGCCCCACTCTATGCCGCCCTGGCGACCCGGGATGGGGTCGGCGTCGGCGCCACGACCCTGGCCTTCGCCTGTTATGTGCTCGGCGTCTTGCCGGTGCTGCTGGCCTTGAGCGGGCTCGTCGAACGCTTGGGGAGGCGTCTGCCGATCCTCCTCGCGCTGTTGCTGTGCCTGGTGGCCACGACCCTGACGCTCGTCGCCCCGGGACTCCTCTCCCTGGGCATCGCCCGCTTCCTGCTGGGGATCGGTACGGCGCTGACCTCGGCCGTGGCGCCGGCATACATGCTCACCTTCTTCGCGGGTGAGGATAGCCGGAGGCCGACCACCTGGGTAACGGCGAGCACGGCGCTCGGCTTCGGCCTCGGTGCGGCCTTTACCAGCCTGTTCGTACTGCATTCGCCGAGCCTGACGCCACCCAGCCTGGGCTGGTATCTGGGAGCGGCCACCCTGGCACTGGCGCTGGTGTTATCGCTGAAGGATGAGGCGCCCAGGGGCGATGGAGGCGGGATGCTGCGCCTGCCGGCCTATCCGCCCGGTGCCTTCGGCTATGGGTTGGCGATCCTCACGGCCTGGGCCACCGTGGGGCTGGTGATCGCGATCCTGCCGTCGGCCCTGGCCGGACATGGGCTGTCGGGCTGGACCGGCTTCGCGACCTTCGGTATCTGTAGCTGTGGCGTGCTGTTCCAGCCGCTGGCGCGCAGGCTGTCGCCGCGGGTCGCGACCCGGGTCGGCCTGCTTATCCTGCCCCTGGGCTATGCGCTGATCGCCTGGGGCGCCGTGCAGGGGAGGCTGAGTGCCGTGCTACTGGGCACCGTCGTGGCGAGCAGCGCCTGTTATGGCTTCGTCTATCTCGGCGGCCTGAGCGGGGTGCTCGAGGCGGCCGGGGAAGACAAGCCCCGGGCCAGTGCCGGCTATTTCCTGATGGCCTATCTCGGCTTCAGTCTTCCCGTGATCGCCACCGGGGCCCTGATCGATGCTCTCGGGCACGCGCTGGCGCTGACGCTCTTCGGGGCGGCGGTGTTGGTGAGTGCGCTGATTGCGGCTTGGCGCCTCCAGGGGCCCCGATCTCGGGCCGGCCAGGAGGAGCGTGTCCTGAGCGGATAGCGTCGTCTCGCGATAATGATAGCGTGGTAACCTTAGTGGCGATTGGCGTCACGGCCTGCTGTCGTCACCCCGCAGCAGGCTCCCTCTATCGTCGTATTCTGGAGATGGCATGACACTGTTACGCGGGTTCCTGTGGCTACTCGGGTTCCAACTGCTGGGGCAAGCGGCCGTCGAGTGGCTGTCGCTGCCGGTCTCCCACGCCATGGCCGGGCTGCTGTTGCTGCTGGTCTGGCTGCTGGTGACGCGGCGACTCAACGAGAGCGTGGCCACGGCGAGTCAGGCATTGATCGGGCAGCTCGCCATGCTGATCATGCCCGGGGTGGTGGGGGTGTTCTTCGTGATCGACGAGTTCGCCGGCCACTGGACGGCGGTGATGCTCGCCCTGGTTCTGGGCACCTTTCTCAGCGTGTTGACTACCCTCTGGCTGATGCAGCGCTTTATGCCGGGGGATCTGGTGAGTAGCGAGACGCAGGAGCCACGGCCATGAGCGGCTGGCAGGCGTCGATACCGAATGGCCCCATCCTGGCCATTGCCCTGACCCTGGCCGCCTATCTCGGCGGCGTCCGGCTGTTCGAGCGGCTCGGCCGGCCAAGCTGGTGTCCGGCGGTGCTGATCGGGGCGCTGCTGATCGCCACCGGCCTCTGGCTGCTGGGCATCCCGTACCGTGATTACCAGCGCGATATCGTCTGGCTGACCCTGCTGCTGGGGCCTGCCACCGTGGCCTTGGCAGTGCCCCTCTACCAGCAGCGCCAGTCGATCTTCGCCCTGTGGAAGCCGATCCTCTGCTGCCTGCCGCTCGCCGCCGCGCTGGCGGCGTGCTATGCCGTGGCGATCGCCTGGCTGCTGGGGGCGCCGCCCGCGGTGCTGGCCTCCCTGGCGCCGAAGTCGGTCACCGCGCCCCTGGCCATCGGCATCCAGGAGCAGATCGGCGGCTCGCTATCGCTGATGCTGGGCGGCCTGCTGATCACCGGGGTCATGGCGACCCTCTTCGTGAGCTGGCTGGCGCGCCTGCTCGGTATTCGCGACCCGCGCCTGATCGGCTTTACCCTGGGTGTGAACGGCCACGCCATCGGTACCGTCCGCGCCTTCGAACTCGGCCCCACGGCCGGTGCCTTCGCCTCCCTGGGCATGAGCCTGACCGGAGTCTTTACCGCGCTCTTCCTGCCGCTGGTTTGGCGGCTCTTCGGCGCCTGAGGGCAGGCCCTTCAGGCCTGGATTAGCACCCGCTCGCCGTCCAGGCGCACCGCCCAGGTGCGCAGCTTGACGGCGTCGTCCTCCAGGCACTGGCCGTCGGTGAGGCGGAAGTGCTGCTTGTAGAGGGGCGAGGCGACGACGGGGTCGCCCTGGAGGTCGCCGACGATGCCCCGGGCGATCACATTGGCCCCGGAGAAGGGGTCGTGGTTATCCAGGGCATAGAGCGTCTGCTCGTGGCCCGGCTGCGGCGTGTTCGGGCCGCCTGTCGTAGCCGGGTCGCATGGAAGGTAGAAGAGCGCCACCTGGGCCGGGCCCTCGGCGGTCTCGATCCAGGCGGCGACGCCGGAGAAGGGCACCAGGTCGGCGCGGCGACATAGGGCTTGCCAGGTCATCTCAGTCTCGTGTTTCAGGGCGGTGGCGGTAGTCATGGGGAGTCTCCATTGTCCGGGGTGAGGGCTTCTGGGGCGCCATTCTCTAGGCGGGCCTTAACTGGCCGCGCTCGCTGGTCATGATGATGTCCGGGTCCGGGCGGCTGTCGTTGACGAAGCTTCTGAAGCGCTTGAGCTTCTCCGGATCCTGGATGGCGTTGGCCCATTCGCACGCGTAGGTGTCCACCACCGCCTGCATCTGGCGCTCCAGCTCCTCGCCTATCCCTAAGCTGTCCTCCAGGATCACCGCCTTGAGGTAGTCGAGGCCGCCCTCGAGGTTCTCGCGCCACACCGAGGTGCGCTGCAGGCGGTCGGCGGTGCGCACGTAGAACATCAGCACCCGGTCGATGGTGCGGATCAGTGCCTCGTCGTCCAGGTCGGTGGCGAACAGCTCGGCATGGCGCGGGCGCATGCCGCCGTTGCCGCAGACATAGAGGTTCCAGCCGTGCTCGGTGGCGATCACGCCGATGTCCTTGCTCTGGGCCTCGGCACACTCGCGGGTACAGCCAGAGACGGCGAGCTTGATCTTGTGGGGCGAGCGCAGGCCCTTGTAGCGATGCTCGAGGCGGATCGCCATGCCCACGCTGTCGTCCACGCCGTAGCGGCACCAGGTGCTTCCGACGCAGGACTTCACGGTGCGCAGCGACTTGCCGTAGGCGTGGCCGGTCTCGAAGCCCGCCTCGATCAGCTCGCCCCAGATCGCCGGCAGGTCCTCCAGGCGGGCGCCGAACAGGTCGATGCGCTGGCCGCCGGTGACCTTGGTGTAGAGCTCGTACTTCTGCGCCACCTGGCCCAGCACCACTAGCTTGTCCGGGGTGATCTCCCCGCCGGCGATGCGCGGCACCACCGAATAGGTGCCGTTCTTCTGCATATTGGCCATAAAGGTGTCGTTGGTGTCCTGCAGCGGGATATGCGCCGCGTCGGTGATCGGCTCGTTGAAGCAGGAGGCGAGGATCGAGGCCACCGCCGGCTTGCAGATATCGCAGCCCAGGCGATGGGTCTCGGGATTGCCGTGCTTCTCCATCAGCTCGCCGAAGGTCTTGATGCCCTCGACGCGGACGATGTCGTAGAGCTCCTGGCGGGTATGGGCGAAGTGCTCGCAGAGCGAGCGGTCCACCTCGACGCCACGGCTCTCCAATTCATGGTCGACCACGCTCTTGAGCAGGGCCGCGCAGCCGCCGCAGCCGGTGCTGGCGCGGGTGGAGTCCTTGACCGTGGCGAGGTCGCAGGCGCCGGCGTCGATGGAGGCGCAGACGTCGCCCTTGGTGACGTTATGGCAGGAGCAGATCATGGCGCTGTCGGGCAGGGCGTCGGGGCCCAGCGCCGGGGCGCCGTCGCTGGAGGGCAGGATCAGCGCGGCGGGGTCCTGGGGTAGCTCGATGCCGCCCGCGTAGTACTGCATCAGGGTGTCATAATAGCCGTTGTCGCCCACCAGCATGGCGCCGAGCAGTCTCTTGCCGTCGCCGGAGACCACCAGCTTGCGGTACTCCTGCTTGATCTGGTCCAGGTAGCGGAACATCCGCGCGCCGGGGTGCTGGGTGCCATGGGCGTCGCCGATGGCGCCCACGTCGACGCCGAGCAGCTTGAGCTTGGTGCTCATATCGGCGCCGCCGAAGGTCTCGGGGGCGCGATCGAGGGCATCGGCCATCAGGGTGTCGGCGGCGGCCCGGGCCATCTGGTAGCCGGGGGCCACCAGGCCGAAGATGCTGTTGTTCCACAGCGCCACCTCGCCGACGGCGAGGATCGCCGGGTCGCTGGTCAGGCAGCGGTCGTCGATCACCACGCCGCCGCGTTCGCCGATCTCCAGGGCGCTGCCGCGGGCCAGCGCGTCCCGGGGGCGGATACCGGCGGAGAAGACGATCAGGTCGGCCTCCAGCACCTTGTCGTCCTGGAACACCATGCGATGGCGACCGGCCTCGCCGTCCTCGATGCGCTGGGTGGCGCGCTCGGTGAGCACCTGCACGCCCAGCGCCTCGATCTTCTCGCGCAGCAGTTCGCCGCCCTCGGCGTCGACCTGCATGGGCATCAGCCTGGGGGCGAACTCGACCACGGCGGTGTCGAGATCCAGGCCGCGCAGGGCGTTGGCCGCCTCCAGACCGAGCAGGCCGCCGCCCACCACCACGCCGGTGGCGGCGTTCTCGGCGGTGGCGCGGATGGCGTCGAGGTCATCCAGGGTGCGGTAGACCAGGCAGCCCTCGCGGTCGTTGCCGGGAATCGGCGGCACGAAGGGGGTGGAGCCGGTAGCCAGCACCAGGCGGTGGTAGGGGTAGCGGCCCCGGGGGGTGACCACCTCGCCCGTGTCGCGGTTGATGGCGATGACGGCCTCGTCGAGGCGCAGTTCGATGCCGTGCTCGGCATAGTAGTCCGCTGTGGAGAGGGCCAGCGACTCGGCGTCGCGGCCGGCGAAGTACTCGGAGAGGTGCACCCGATCATAGGCCAGGTGACGCTCCTCGCCGAACACGGTGATGGCGTAGCGCCGATGGGCGCCGCGCTCGATGAGTTGCTCGACCAGGTGGTGGCCGACCATGCCGTTACCGATGATGATCAATGGCTGTTGCGTGGACATGTTATGCGGCCTCCTTCACGGGGCGGGACGTTGAAGCGGATGACGGGGTGTCGAGCAGGGCGTCGGCATCGGCCGCGCCGAGTAGCAGGGCCGGGCGGCAGGCGCCGAGGTCGCGGCCGGCCTGGGCGAAGTACCAGGGGCCCATGGCGGTATCGCCATAGAGCACCGCGCCCTCTAGGCGGCCGTCGCGCAGCAGTAGCCGGCGGTAGTCGCCCTGGTCGGGGTCGTGGTAGACCAACACCTCGTGGTCGGCGTCGGGGTCAATGGGGCCGAAGGCGTAGAGGGCGATGCCGCTGACCTTGAGCTTGGTGGCGGTCGCGGCCTCCCGGTAGCCGGGCGTGGTCTCGCCGCACAGGCGCGCGGCCAGCACCTCCACCTGGCGCCAGATCGGTTCCACCAGGCCATAGGTGTGGCCGGCGAACTCGCAGCATTCGCCGAGGGCATGGATACGCGGGTCGGAGCTGGTGAGGGTCGCGTCCACCCGGATGGCGCGGCCCATGGCCAGGCCGGCGGCCTCGCCCAGTTGGGTATTCGGGGTGATGCCGGCGGCGATCACCACGCAGTCGGCGGGCAGCCGGCGCCCGTCCTCTAGGTGCACCGCCGCCACCCGGCCACGGCCGTCGTCCTCCAGCCATGCCAGGCGCGCGCCGGTATGGATCGCGAGGCCGCGGCCGCGAAGCTCGTGCTCCAGCAGGGCGGCGGCGGTGGCGTCGAGCTGGCGGTTCATCAGCCGGCCGGCGCGCTGCAGCACGCCGGCCCGGGCGCCGCGCTTGCGCATGCCCTCGGCGGCCTCCAGGCCCAGCAGGCCACCCCCTACCACCAGGGTCTCGGCGCCGGCCTCGGCGGCGGCCATCAGCGCCTCGGCATCGTCCAGGTCGCGGAAGCCGTGCACCCCCGCCAGCTCGATGCCGGGCACCGCCGGCATGGCCGGCCGCGAGCCGGTGGCCAGCACCAGGCGGCCATAGTCGAGGGTGCGTCCCGCGTCGGTGGTCAGGCGCCGGGCCCGGCGGTCGATATCGGTGACGCGCTCGCCGAGGAGCAGTTCGATGCCCTGGTCGGCGTACCAGCCGGCGTCGCGCAGGGTCAGGGCGTCGCGGGCCATCTCGCCGGCCAGCCAAGGGGAGAGCAGGATGCGGTTGTAGGCCGGGACGGTCTCCTCGCCCAGCACGATGATGCGTGTCGGCCGATTCATCCGCTTGAGCAGGGCCTCCACCAGCCGGTGGCCGGCCATGCCGTTACCGATGATCACCAGGGGCTCGTCCGGGGTGAGTTGAGGCATGGGAGGTGTCTCCTGTCGTGGCGAAAACCAAGAACGGCGCCTTCCTCTGGCCCGCAGGCCAGGGGAAGACGCCGTTGTCGTGAATCCTGTCGGGGCGATCGCCGTTGATGCCCCGTGCTATCAAGAACTTTCAAGAACCCGGCCAGAATGCCGGGATAAGACGACTTTTTATGTGATTACATAGGGTTGCTGTCAGGCTGTGGGGCCGGGGGCGTGCCACCTTCGGTGTCCTCTGCACCGGCCTGGTGCAGGGCCCTGTCGTAATGCACGGGGTCATGGCAGGCCCGCAGGCTGGCCAGGTCCAGGCGCCTCCCCTCGCGGCGCAGGGCCTGATCCAGGTGCTCGGCGACGCTGGCGGCGGCCTGGGGATCGGGGCGCAGTACCTCGCTGCCGCACAAACGCTGGCGAATCGGCGTCTCGTTGAGGGGCAGCCGCGAGAGGTGGGCCACCGAGCGATCCAGGTAGGGGGGCAGGGCCAGCCACTCCAGGGTGCGGCGGGCATGGCCGGGGTCCGCCGCCAGCCAGTCGCCGGCCCGCTGCAGGGCAACGATCAAGCGGGCCAGGGTGGCCGGATAGCAGCGCGCCCAGGAGCGGGTCACCCCCAGTACCTTCTCCGGAGCCTCCGGCCACAGCTGGGCGCCGGTGGCGACGATGCGTCCCGCGCCGCGGTGCTGGGCCAGGCTGCCCCAGGGCTCGCCGACGCAGAAGCCGTCGATCTCGCCGGCCTCCATGGCCTCCACCATGCGCGGCGGCGGCAGCACCACCAGCTCGACGTCGCGCTGCGGGTCGAGTCCGCCCAGGTCGAGCCAGTGGCGCAACTGATAGTGCTGGCAGGAGTAGGGGTAGACCATGGCCAGCCGCGGCGGGCGGGGCAGCGTCGGCAGGGCCGCGGCCAGGGCCCGGGCGCCGCGCGCCGGGTCCACCGCCAGGTGGGCGTGACTGGCCTCGGCGAGGCGTTCGGCAAGCACCAGGGCATTGCCGTTGCGGGACAGGGTCACCGGGGCCAGGGTCTCGCAGGGAGCCCGGCCCAGCCCCAGGCTCATGGCCAACGGCATTGGGGCGAGCATCTGGGCGCCGTCCAGCAGGCCGGCGGCCACCTTGTCGCGCAGGGCCGACCAGGTGTTCTGGCGGGCCAGGGTCACGTCCAGGCCCTGGTCGGCGAAGAAGCCCGCCTCCCGGGCGATCACCAGCAGGGCGGCATCGAGCAGCGGCACGAAGCCCAGGGTCAGGTCGGGACGTTCGGCATCCGGTAGGAAGGTCATAGGCCGTTCTCCAGGCGTTCGAGGATATCGATGACATTGTCGGCCACCTGGGCGATACGCTGGCCGCGATCCATGGCCAGCTTGCGCAGCATGCGGTAGGCCTGCTCCTCGTCGGTGTTCTGATGTTTCATCAGCAGCCCCTTGGCACGCTCGATGCGCTTGCGTTCGCTGAGCTGGTTGCGGGTCTTGTCCAGCTCGCGGCGCAGCGACTGGAAGGCGTCGAAGCGGGCGATGGCCACCTCGATGATCGGCTTGACCCGGCCGGGCACCAGCCCATCCACCACGTAGGCGCTGACCCCGACCTTGAGGGCGGCCTGGAGGGTCTCCGGGTCGTGCTGATCGGCGAAGAAGACCACCGGGCGCGGGTTCTCGCGATTGAGCAGCGCCATGCTGTCCAGGGTGTCCCGGTCCGGGGACTCCATGTCGATGATCACCACATCGGGGGCATGGCGGGCCACCATCTCGTTGAGGCTGGCGGGGCTGGTCAGTCGGCAGATCACCCGGTGCCCCTCGTGGGTCAGGGCCTCTTCCACCATGGCGGCGCGCACCACTTCGTCGTCGACCAGCAATATCTTCAGGGACGTGGGTGGGGACATAACGGGACTCGCGGGCAGATCAGGTCCATTGGCCCTGCAATAAGCGTTCCAACTGGCCGGGGTGGGTCAGGGAAACCTGTGGCATGGCAGCCGGAATGACCAGGGTAGCCCCGGGCCTCCTGCAGAAGGCGTATGGCGGCGATAACCCGGGGAAGGCTTCGGTCTCCAGGCGGCTCGGCGATGGTCCGTACGGGAATGAGTCACCCTCGGCTTGCGCCGCCGGGGTGCAGTGACGTCAATGGGTGCCTTGTAGTGGTGCGTGGGGGCGCGACCGGGGTAACCCAGGGGCCTGGTGGTTCGCCAAGATGCTCAGGATAGTCAAATAGTTAGGGTGATTCTCCGGTCTTATGGCATACGTCTTGCTTACCAGGAAGTAACCCGGGACCAATGGCGGTCCTGTCGATATCAGCAGTTCAGCGAACACGACGATGGCGTCCTGCCCACGGCCTAGCGGCCGAGGGAGGGCGCCATCGTCGTTTCAAGAGGCAACCCTATGCATCAGGCGCGAACCACCTGTCCGTACTGCGGCGTCGGCTGCGGCGTCGTGGCGGAGCTTGCGGGCGAGCGGATCGTCGGCGTCAGCGGCGACAGCGAGCACCCGGCCAACTATGGCCGCCTCTGCGTCAAGGGCTCGGCCCTCCACGAGACCCTCGGCCACCGGGGGCGATTGACTCGGCCCCGGGTCGACGGCGTCGAGGTGGACTGGGAGACGGCACTGTCCGCCGTGGCGCAGCGCCTGGCGGCGACCCGCAGCGAGCACGGCGCCGACGCCGTGGCGGCCTACCTTTCCGGCCAACTGCTCACCGAGGACTATTACGTCGCCAACAAGCTGTTCAAGGGCTTCCTCGGCACGCCCCACCTGGATACCAACTCGCGGCTGTGCATGGCCTCGGCGGTGGCCGCCTACAAGCGCAGCCTGGGGGCCGATGCGGTGCCCTGCAGCTACGAGGACCTGGAGGAGGCCGAGCTGGTGGTGCTGGTGGGCTCCAACCTGGCCTGGAACCACCCGGTGCTCTACCAGCGCCTCAAGGTGGCCAAGACCCGCAATCCGCTGATGCGGGTGGTGGTGATCGACCCCCGGGTCACCGACAGCTGCGAGATCGCCGACCTCTACCTGGGCCTCAGGCCCGGCAGCGATGCCCGCCTCTTCAATGGGCTGCTGACCTGGATGGCCGACCGGGGCAGGCTCGATCGGGTCTACCTGGAGAAGCACACCCATGGCCTCGAGGAGGCGCTGGCCGCGGCCCGGGAGGAGGACGATTCGGTGGAGGCCATCGCCGCCGACTGCGATCTCGACCCGGAGCGCCTGGAGACCTTCTACTACTGGTTCTCTAGCCAACTGCACGTGGTGACCCTCTACTCCCAGGGCATCAACCAGTCCTCCAGCGGCACCGACAAGTGCAACGCCATCATCAATTGCCACCTGGCCGGCGGTAAGCTTGGCCTGCCCGGGGCCGGGCCCTTCTCGATCACCGGCCAGCCCAACGCCATGGGCGGCCGCGAGGTGGGTGGCCTGGCCAACCAGTTGGCCGCCCATATGGACTACCACACCCCGGGGGCCCGCGATCGGGTGACCCGCTTCTGGGCCACCGAATCGCTGGTCCCGACCCTGCCCGAGGGGCCCGGCCACAAGGCGGTGGAACTCTTCGAGTCGATCGAGCGGGGCGAGGTCCGGGCGCTATGGATCATGGCCACCAACCCGGCGGTCAGCCTGCCCCGGGCCAACCGGGTGCGGGAGGCACTCGAGACGTGCCCGCTGGTGATCGTCTCCGAGTGCATGGCCGATACCGACCTGCTGGACTATGCGGATATCGTGCTACCGGCCTCGAGCTGGTCGGAGAAGAACGGCACCGTGACCAACTCCGAGCGGCGCATCTCCCGCCAGCGCGGCCTGCTGCCGCCGCCCGGGGAGGCGAAGCACGACTGGTGGATCATCACCCAGGTGGCCCGGCGGTTGGGCTATGGCGAGGCCTTCGATTACGCGCATCCAGCGGAGATCTTCGACGAGCATGCCCGGCTCTCCGGCTTCGAGAACGCGGATAGCAGCAAGCGACTGTTCGATATCTCCGGGCTGGCGGGACTCGATCGCGCCGCTTTTGATGCCCTCTTACCCATCCAGTGGCCGGTCACCGCCGCCGCCCCACGGGGCACCGCGCGGCTCTTCGAGGATGGCCGCTTCGCCACCCCGGATGGCCGGGCCCGGCTGATCCCGGTGCGCCCCCGGGAGCCCGAGCAGGCGCTTAGTGAGGCGCGGCCGCTGCGCCTCAACACCGGGCGTATCCGCGACCAGTGGCACACCATGACCCGCACCGCCCGGGCGCCGCGGCTGATGAATCACCGCGCCGAGCCCTTTATCGAGATCACCCCCGAGGACGCCCTGGCGCTGGGCGTCGGCGACCAGCAACTGGCACGGCTGCGTGGTGCCGGCGGCGACTACCTAGGCCGGGTGCGGCTCACCAAGGGGCAGCGCCGCGGCGAGGTATTCGTGCCCATGCACTGGAGCGACCGCTTCAGCGGGAGCGCGCGCATGGGCAGCCTGCTGGAGGCCCACCTCGACCCGCTCTCCGGCCAGCCCGAGTCCAAACATGGCGCCGTGGCCCTCGAGTCGCTTCCCGTCGCCTGGGAGGCGACCCTGCTGGTCGCCGATGACCTCCCGGCGACGCCCGGCTGGTGCATGGAGAGCGCCTACTGGGCGCGAATCCCCTTGGCCCATGGCCAGCGCTGGCAACTGGCCGGCATGCCTGAGCAGGCCGATCGCGACTGGCTGGCCTGGCTCGCGGGCCATCTGCCGGTGACCCCGGCGCTGTGGCTCGACGATCCCGCCGGCGGGCGATTGCGTGCCGCCGGTATTGAGGACGGTCGCCTGCGTTGGTGGCTGATGGTGGGCCCCCCGGCGGAGTTGCCGGGGCTGGCCTGGCTCGATGAGCGCCTCGCCGAGGCCGCCCGCGGCGAGGCCCTGTCGCCCGAGCGCCGGCGGCGCCTACTGGCCGGATGCGACGACGGCGCCGCCGACAGCGGCCCGGTGGTGTGCAGCTGCCACCAGGTGGGCCAGAAGGCCATCGTCGCGGCGATCCGCGGCGGCGAGGCTAGCGTCGAGGCGCTGGGTGCCCGCCTGGCCTGCGGCACCCAGTGCGGGAGCTGCATTCCCGAGTTGAAATCCCTGATCGAAGAGCAGCGCGCGACGCATGCCGAAGAGGAGAAGGCCCCATGCGAACCCTGACCCCAAGCAGCAAGGCCCGACTGGCATGGGACGCCCTGCTGACGCCGCTACGCGGCCTGGCCCGGCGCATCGCCGACACGACCTACTGGCGGACCGATGGTGCGGACCAGCGGAAGGGCACGGCCTTGGGTGGCGACTGTCGCCCCGGCAGCGTCTACCTGGTGGGGGCCGGCAGCGGCGCGGCGGAGCTGTTGGCCCTCAGGGCCGCCCGATTGCTGGGCGAGGCCGATGCGGTGGTCTATGACCGCCTGGTGGGGGATGAGGTGCTGGCGCTGATTCCGGCTCACCGGGAGCGCTACTACGTGGGCAAGGCACGGGGCCAGCATAGCGTGCCCCAGGCGGAGATCGGCGAGCTGCTGGTGGAACTGGCGAGCCAGGGCAAGTCGGTGGTGCGCCTCAAGGGCGGCGACCCCGGGGTCTTCGGGCGCTTGGGCGAGGAGCTCGCCGCCCTCGACGCGGCGGGGGTGCCCAGCGAGATCGTGCCCGGTATCACCGCCGCCTCGGCGGCCTGCGCCGGCATGGGCATTCCGCTCACCGACCGGGCCCATGCCCAGCAGCTGCGCCTGGTCACCGCCCAGCTGTGCCGTGCCGAAGGCGAGCCGGACTGGCCGGCGCTGGCCCGTCGCGACGAGACCCTGGTGTTCTATATGGGCCTGGCCAAGGTCGAGGCGATCTGCGCCGGGTTGCGCGGCGCCGGTCTGCCCGACGACTGGCCGATCATGTTGGTGGCCAACGCCAGCCTGCCCAAGCAGCGGGCACTGATCGGCACCCTGGCCGAGATGCCCGCCAGGCTGGCGGCCGAGCCGCTGCCCTCGCCCTGCTTGATCGTTGTGGGCAGCGTGGTGCGGATGGCGGCGCAGCGGCAGCGCCGAGTGGCCGGGGCTAGGGCTGGGACGACGAAGGAGTGAGGGAACCCCCGGGCACGGTTAGAGTCTCAGGGGGCGCCGAGAGGCGGTGTTCGCCTCCCGTGACATCCAAGGAGTGTCTCGATGAAGAAGACCGGCAAGATTCGCGATAATGCCCTCAAGGCGACGCTACGCACCCCGCTGTTCAAGCAGCGGCGCGAGATCCCCAAGAAGGGCAAGGGCAGCTACTCCCGCAAGGGGCGGGCGCCTCGCCAAGCGGCCTGAGCCGGCCGTTTCGCCAGGCGCCTGTCCCGTTACTCCCCCTGCACTACCCCGGCGTCACGCTTCCCTATGAGGCCCTCCATGGAGGGCCTCGTAGATTTTCGGCGTCGGGTCGATCAGCGTCGCGCGCCGCGCCAGTCGGCGGTGCTCAGCCGATAGAGGCAATGAGGGCGCAGCGGGTGGCCCGGGGGCAGGGCGGGGTGCTCGAAGATGGCGTCGTGGCGCATGCCGAGCCGCGCCATCAGCGCTTGGGAGCGGCGATTGCCGAGGGTGGTGAAGGAGACCACCTCGTCGAGCCCCAGCGAGTCGAAGGCCACCGTCAGGGCGGCCTCGGCCGCCTCCCGGGCATAGCCGTGTCCCCAATGGGGCCGCGCCAGGCGCCAGCCAATCTCCACGCAGGGCGCGAAGGGCAGGTCGTCCCGGGGAATATGCAGTCCCACGAAGCCGATAAAGGACGCCGGTAAGGACGCCGCCGTCTTTATCTCCACCGCCCAGAAGCCCCAGCTCCGCTCGGCGATCAATCCACGCATGCGCTCGGCCATGGCATCGCTCTCGGCGCGGCTCAGCGGCGCCGGGAAGTGCGCCATCACCTCCTGGTCGGCATTGAGGGCGGCGAAGGGCCCCAGGTCGCTCTCCCGCCACTGGCGCAGCCGCAGGCGCGGCGTCTCGGGTTCGATAAGAAAATTTTCGGATGACATGGTGCCCTGAATGCCAATTCATGAGGCTCTAGCCGGCAAGCCGAGTCCACCTCTGCTGAGTAGGGTGAAAACCAGGCGCTGTATTGAGCGCAAGCAGCGCTCCACCCTTCGTTGCCGGCCTGGGTGGCCGGTTTGTATAACAAGCACAAAAAGGTAAGCCAAATGACCCAGCGAAAACAAGAGAACGATCTCGACTATGCCGAGGGGCCAGTGCCGGAATCTGGGCGCATGCCCCGTGGTAATTTGATGATGGCCTGGTGGGCGGTCTGCAGTGCCATCTTCTACCTGGTTGTCGCCGCCGCCATGGCACGCCACTACGGCACTGCTAATGCCTTGATCGGAATTGTTTTAACGGTATTAGCCTATGGTGCCATCAATGTGGTGATCAGCCGCTACGCCATGCGTACCGGGTTGACCGTGGCGCTCTTCTCCAAGGTGCTGTTTGGCCATTTCGGAGCCATGGTGGCCACCTTGATCTTCTTTGCCACTGCCCTCTACTACGCGGTCTTCGAAGGCTATGTCATGGCCCTGGTATTGGCCGAATGGAGTGGCTCTCTCTCCATGGCAATGGCCACCGCTATTGTGGTGGTGCTAGGGGTCTCGCTGATTTTTGGTAGCGTGCAGCATTGGCTGGACAAGTTTAATGGGGTGTTGCTGCCAGTCTATGTTGTGGGAATGTTGATCGCCGTGGGGATGGCGATCAGTGAGTTTGGGTATCCTGCTGATTGGCTGGCGCGTGTGCCGGACGGTGGAGCCCCTACCTTTGGGTGGTTGCACACTTTTGCCTACTATATGGGCGTCTGGGTGTTGATGATGTTTACCTTTGACTATGCGCGTTTTGGTCGCCCTAAGGATGTGCTCTTTCATTCACGAATCACCTTTGGTGTGCCGTTCTATTTAATGGCGTTCCTGTTCAGCGGGGTAGTGGGTATCCTGCTCGACTCCATGATTCCCATCGGCGGATTATCCGAAGCCTCTATCGTGCTGGGGCTGCTGGAGTTGATGGGGGTGGGTGGCCTGCTACTGGTATGGGTAACGCAGAGCCGGATTAATACCGCCAACTTCTATCTGGCCACGGTCAACTTCGAATCCTTGGTTCGCAAGGTGACAGGCCGGCGACTGGGTAAGGTGTTAGCTGGTTGCCTGATTGGTGCCATGGCCTATGGCTTGATGATGGCAGATGTCTTTACTTATCTGCTTCAGGCGTTGGCCTATCAGGGGGTGTTCGTGGTGGCCTGGGTGGGTGTGGCCCTAGCGCATATTATATCGCCCACCTATCAGAGCCGCTTTCAGGGCCATGTGGAGCTGGATAATGCTCATATTCCGGCTTTCAACCCTTGTGGTCTTCTGGCCTGGGGGGGAGCGATCCTGGTGGGCATAGTGTTGATGCAGTTACCTACCTTGGTTGGCTTCTCAGCCCCAGTGACCTTTTTCTGCTCTTACCTCCTCTATGAACTGGGACTGCGCCGGGCCAATCCGGCCTGGTACATGGCGAGTCTGCTCAAGGAGTGATTGTCGCTTGATACGTTGCGGCCGGAGTCCTGGGCTTCGGCAGTATTTTTTGTGCCGAAAAAAGCCGCCCAAGGGCGGCAAGTAGAGGCGCGACGCGGCTCTCCACGCGTCGCGTCACCCGGTTCCAGCTTAACCGACGAAGCCCCCTAAGGATTGGCGTTAAGTGCACCCGGGATTGGTTGGATGGGAGTGCACGCAACGTCAATTCACTGCTCGCCAGATAGCAAGCTCCGAGACCTGACGGACCGTAGTGTAGAGGACATGGCCTCGGCCATCGGTGTCATCGACGCGCGTCGTGATATCGCAAGGCTCACAACGACAATATCGGAGTCCCATATGTCGACCATTGATCCCATCACGCTGGCCGTGGTCAGGGGAGCGCTGGAAACCGCCCAGCGAGAGATGACCCTGACTCTGGAGAAGACCGGCCGCTCCAGCGTCTTCAATCTCGCCCATGACTACTCCAATGCTCTCTTCGACCACCTGCCAGAAATGATCCTCCAAGGGCAGGATATTCCGATTCATCTAGGTTCCCTGATTCCTGCCATGAAAGCTGTTGCGGGCTTCTATGGTGAAGACATCGCCGAGGGCGATGTTATCTACCACAATGATCCGGCCTATAAGGGCAGTCATATCATCGATTGCTGCATGTATAAGCCGGTCTTCTTTCGAGGCGAACTGGTGTTCTGGACGGTGTGCAAGGGCCACCTCACCGATATCGGTGGACCGGTGCCGGCGGGTTACAACCCGGATGCCAAGGAGATCTATGCGGAGGGGCTGCGTATCCCCCCGGTCAAGTTATGGGAGAAGGGAAAGCGGCGCGAGGACGTGATCAACCTGCTGCTGACCAATATGCGGGCACGCGAGAGTCAGGAAGGCGACCTTAACGCTCAGTACGGCGCCTGTCGCGTGGGGGAGCGTCACTTGCTGGCGTTGCTGGAACGCTATGGGGTGGATACCGTCAAGGCTGCCATTGCCGAACTCAAGGCCATGGCGGACCGCCAGATGCGCAGCCTGATTCGCCAAGTGCCAGATGGTGACTACTTTGGCAAGGCCCGGTTGGAAGATTCCGGCCATGGTCTCGGTGATCTCGAGATCACCGCCCATGTATCGGTACGCAATGATGAAGTAGCAATTCACATCGATAGCCCACCCCAGGTGCCCTATTTCATCAACTCCTACGAGGGAAACTCCATGTCCGGGGTGCTGCTGGGACTGATGATGTTTGCCCAGTTGCCGCCTCCCTACAACGAAGGGCTTTACCGCTGCGTCAGTATCGATATGGGGCCACCGGGCACTCTGTGCAATGCCACCGAGCCGGCTCCGCATGCCAACTGCACCACTACGCCCATGGAGACCCTGACCGACGCGGTACGCCTGGCCTTCGAGCAGGCCGCTCCGGATCGGGTCAGTGCTTCCTGGGGACATGCCAGCGGCATCAATATTGCCGGCAAGGATCCACGGCGAGGTGATGACCAGTACGTCACCATGGTGCTGGCCTCGATCATCTCCGGTGCGGGCGCGACCCGGGGAATGGATGGCTGGCACTCCCGTGGACCGTTGTGCTGCTTCGGTGCCCTGATGTCGGGAGATATCGAGCTACTGGAATACTCCTATCCGATCCTGATCCACCGCTATGGACTAGTGCCCGACAGCGGCGGCGCCGGCGAGCGACGCGGTGGCTCCGGGACCTGGTTGGAGATCGAGCCCCTGGATCACGTGATGACTACCGTTGCCTTCGGCGAGGGACGACAGTATCCCACTGCCGGTGCCGCAGGTGCCCGGAATACCCTGATCGAGCCCAAGCTGGGGCGCCTTGTCCATCGTCATGGCGACGGTAGTGAGACCGCCTATGACCATAACGCCATGCTGGAGATCGCCCCCGGTGAGCGTGTGATCAATATCAATCCTGGCGGTGGCGGCTTCGGAGATCCCTTTACCCGCCCCGTGGAGGAGGTGCTCGATGACATAACGAATGGTCTGGTCTCTCGCGAGGGAGCCCGGCTCGACTATGGGGTGATCGTGACTGCCAGTGGTGAACTCGACATCGAGGCTACCCACCAGCAGCGCCAAGCCGGCTGATCCTGAGGAGGACACAACAATGAAACATGACTATCGACTGGGCATCGACGCCGGCGGTACTTTTACCGACTTTATTATCGCTGATCGGGAGGGCCGGGTGAGGCTGTTCAAGAGCCCATCCACGCCTGAGGATGGCACCAAGGCGATCCGGGCCGGTCTGGCGCAGATCGCCGATGCCCTGGGCAAGCCTGCCGCTGAGATCGTCGCCAATGCCGATCTCTGCATCAATGGCACCACCGTCGCCCTGAATGCCTTGATTGAACGTCAGGGCGTCAAGGTGGGGCTGCTCTGTTCGGCGGGGCACGAGGATAGCCTGGAGATTCGGCTTGGACACAAGGAAGACGGTTACCGCTACGATCCGGAATACCCCCCGGCGCACATGCTGGTGCCACGCCATCTGAGGCGCCCGATCGGTGGACGAATCCTGAGCGATGGCCGTGAACGGGAGCCGCTCGACGAGGCAGCGATTCGCGAGGCGCTGGGTTATTTCCGCGATCAGGGAGTCGAGGCGGTGGCAATCTCCTTCCTCTGGTCGGTGACCAACCCGGATCACGAGGCTCGCGCCCTGGCCCTGGTGCGTGAGCTCTTACCCGAAGTGTTTGTCTGTGCCGGCAGTGAAGTCTATCCCCAGGTGCGTGAATACACCCGAACTTCTACGACGGTGGTCAATGCTTACCTGAGTCCGGTGATGCAGCGCTATGTGTCGCGCATTGATGCCCTCTTCGAGGAGCTGGGAGCGCGTCATCCTGTGCAGTACTTCCAGTCCAATGGAGGTCTGGCCCAGGGCAAGATGATGAGCGAGCGTGCGGTAACCGCCATCAACTCTGGTCCTGCGTCGGCCCCCCAGGCTGGGCTTCATGTGGCACGGCCCTTCGGGATCGACAACGTTATCACCGTGGATATGGGGGGGACTTCCTTCGACATCACCCTGACCCGGGGAGGGCAGACCAACTTCAGCAAGGATGTGGACTTCCTGCGCTACCGCATTGGCGTACCGATGATCCAGGTGGAAACCCTGGGTGCGGGCGGGGGCTCCATCGCACACCTTAACGATCAGGGCATGCTCCAGGTGGGGCCGCGCAGCGCCGGGGCGACCCCAGGACCGGTCTGCTATGGCAAGGGTGGGCAGGAGCCCACGGTCACCGATGCTAACCTGGTGCTCGGTTACCTGAACCCGGACGCCGTGCTGGGCGGTACGGTATGTCTGGATCGAGAGGCGGCTTATCAGGCGATATATGACAAGGTGGCGAAGCCGCTGGGTATCAGCGTAGAGCGGGCCGCCTTCGGTATCTCGACGCTGGTTAATCTCAATATGGTCAACGGCATTCGCCGAGTCTCGGTGGAGCAGGGTTATGATCCCCGCGATTTTGCCCTGATTGGAGCCGGCGGCGCTGCCGGTATGCACCTGGTTCGCCTGGCCGACGAGATGGGGATTCGCCAGGTGCTGGTGCCGAAGGTCGCCTCGGGGTTGTGCGCCTTTGGTCAGATCATCTCCAACGTTCAGTACGAGAAGCTTTCCTCGTTGCCGTTGCCCCTGGATGAGGATGAGGCTCATCGCGATGTACTCAATGAGCGGTTAGCGTCATTGCGAGACCAGGGAGTGGAGCAACTGCGGCAGGATGGTTTCGAACGTAACGAGATCGATTGTCACTATCGACTCGAGATTCGCTACCTTGGCCAGATTCACGAGTGCACCGTGGAGCTACAGTCCGATCGTCTGGATGCTCAGGGCTGGCAAGATCTCAAGGCCGCCTTCCATGATCGCCATGAGGCACTTTATTCCTATAGTGAGCCACATAGCGCCATCGAACTGGTCAACCTGGAGTGCTCGGTGGTGGGGTGGGTGGCGCCGCCGCAGATGCCGGAACTCGCGCCGCGTGGTCTCGATCTGGAGCAGGCCCGCAAGGGACAGCGTGATATGCTCTTCGACGAGAGTGGCGATTGGACGCTCGCCCCAGTCTACGATGGTGAGAAGCTCGATCCGGATCTCTGTATTCGCGGACCGGCGGTGATTGAGGAACCGACAACCAATATCGTCATACCGCCCGGTTGGCGTGCGAGTCTGACCCGCGCGGCCACTTATCTGTTGACCCCAGGTGAGGGCGAATAAGGCATCATGGATGGCAAGACGTGGGGGCGCATTGGCGCCCCCCGACCTCATAACAACAAGAGTGACGAGGTGACCCATGACTCTAGAGGCACAAGCCATCGAGGCTCGAGATCAGTGGTCTCGCATGGTATCGACGACCTATTTCCCACTGACGCTGAACTATGGTGACGACCAAGGCGGGTTTCAGGGCTCTCTCAAAGTATGGAAAGCGGATAACGACGGCTTTTCTCTCTCTCGCTTATGCTCTGACCGTCTTGAGTATGCGCGTAATGAAACGCAGATCGCTGATGACAGCGAGTCTTCTTTCTTGGTGACCATTCCCCAGCACACCAGCGTTTATTTCGATCAGCATGGGCGTACCCTGCGCTGCCGCCCCGGTGGCTTTATCGTCGAGCAGGGGGATGCGCCCTATCGCTTCGGTTATGAGCATCGTAATGCCATGTGGGTCTTCAAGGTACCCGGCGAAGCGATGCAGTATCGAGTACGGCGTCCCGAGCGTTACTCTCAGCACTGTTTCGACGCCGAGAGGGGGATGGGGCGGGCCTTCGTCGAGTTCCTGATGATTTGTGCCGAGCGATATGAAGAGTGTTCACCGGGAGATCGCAATCGTCTCTTCGAGCAGGCGTTGGGCATGTTGTCTCTAGTGCTCGAGCAGGATGAGCGGGTACTGAATAGCGAGCAGTCTCACCTCAAGACGGCCCATTTGATGCGTATCGAACGCTTTATCGCCAGTCAGCTCGGCAACCCTGAGTTGGATCCTGCCCTGGTGGCTGTCCACAGCGGCATCTCGCTGCGTTACTTACACAAACTTTTCTCCGAGACCGGCCATACCGTTAACGAATGGATTCGTCGCCAGCGCTTGGAGGCGGCACGCCGAGACCTCTGTGATGCGGCCTGTGGTATCACCATTGGCGAGATCGCCTACCGCTGGGGGTTCTCGGATCAGGCACAATTTTGTCGCGCCTTCCGACGCCATTTCGGTTGCTCTGCCAGCGAGATGCGTCGCCGTATACTGATCGATTAACCATAGATGAGATCTTATCGGCCCGAGGGCCGGCGATCGCCGGCCCTCGGGGACTCGCGGTCGATCGTTACAGCTGGGCGAGAATGGTCTCGGCGCTGCTCTTGTCGACGCCCTTCTCGTCGACGCCCAGGTACTCCACCACGCCGTCGTTGGCGATCAGCGCATAGCGCTGGCTGCGCACGCCCAGGCCGGCGGCGGTGAGGTCCTTGCTCAGGCCGATGGCCTCGGCGAAGTCGGCGCTGCCGTCGGCCAGCATGGTGATGGCCTGGGCGTTTTGGTCCTTCTGCCAGGCGTCCATCACGAAGGCGTCGTTGACCGAGGTGCAGACGATGGCGTCCACGCCCTTGGCGAGGATCTCGTCGGCCTTGATCACGAAGCCCGGCATATGGGTATTGGAGCAGCCCGGGGTAAAGGCGCCGGGCACGGCGAAGAGCACGACCTTCTTGCCGGCGAAGAGGGCGTCGGTGTCGATGTCCTTGGGGCCCTGGGCGCCGTTGGTCTTGAGGGTCAGGTTGGGCAGCGTGTCGCCGATGGCAAGACTCATGTCGGGGATCCTTCTCGTCGGTGGAATCGATCGCGCCATGGGGATAGGCCCCTGGCGGGACCAATGTAGCAGGGCCGGCGCCTTCCGGCGAAGCCCGAGACTACTCCTGTCGGGCGAAGGCGGCGAAGACCTCGGCGCCGGTCATCTGGTGGGTGGCATTGGCGAAGTCGTAGAAGGCGGGCTTCTCGTCGATAAAGATCTCGGCCTCGAAGCACCAGGCGCGGCCGTCGTCGATCAGGCCCACCGGCACGGCGATATGCTCGCCGGAGGTGAGGCGATAGAAGAGGTGAGTGCCGCAGCGGCCGCAGAATCCGCGCTCGGCCCATTCCGAGGAGGCATAGGTGGTGACGTGCTTCTCGCCGTGCAGTGTCATCGCCTCCACCGACTCCAGGGCCAGCAGGGGGCCGCCGCCCCAGGTACGACACAGGTTGCAGTGGCAGGCGCCCACCTTGGCGTTGCCCAGGCTCAGCTCCAGGGTCACGGCGCCGCACAGGCAGCGACCACTCGCGGTGATGGACATCTCGCTCTCCTCCATGATCGGGCGTTGGCCCTGTAGTGTAGCTCAGCGGTAGCCCTTGGCCTGGAGGCGGAACAGTCGGGCGTAGCGGCCGTCCCGGGCCAGGAGTTCGGCGTGGGTGCCGCGCTCGAGGATGCGGCCGCGGTCGATCACCAGGATCTGGTCGGCGGCGCGCACCGTGGAGAAACGGTGGGAGATCAGGATCGTCATCTTGTCGCGGCTGTGCTCGCGGAAGCGGGCGAAGACCTCGGCCTCGGCGGCGGCGTCCATGGCCGCGGTGGGCTCGTCGAGCACCAGGATATCGGCCTCCTCGCGCATATAGGCCCGGGACAGGGCGATCTTCTGCCACTGGCCGCCGGAGAGCTCCTGGCCGCCCTTGAACCAGCGCCCCAACTGGGTGCGGTAGCCGCCGCCGAGGCGCTCGATAAAGGCGTCCGCCAGGCCCAGGCGGGCGGCGGCCTGCCAGCGGGCCTCGTCCTCGAAGGCGGCCACGTCGCCGACCCCCAGGTTCTCACCCACCTGCAGCTGGTAACGCACGAAGTCCTGGAAGATCACCCCGACGCGCCGGCGCAGGGCCCGCACGTCCCAGTCGCGCAGGTCGCTGCCGTCGAGCAGGATGCGCCCCGCCGAGGGCGGGTAGAGCCGGGTCAGCAACTTGATCAGGGTGGTCTTGCCGGAGCCGTTCTCGCCGACCAGGGCCAGGCTCTGGCCCGGGCGCAGGTGCAGGTCGATACCCGCCAGCACCGGGGTCTCGGCGCCGGGGTAGGTAAAGGCGACCCCCTCGAAGCGGATGCCGTCGCCGGGAAGCACGCCCGCGGTCAGGGTGCCGGCGTCGCCCTCCACCGGCTGCTCCAGGTACTCATAGAGATTGGAGAGGTAGAGGTTGTCCTCGTACATGCCGCCGATGGCGGTGAGCCCCGCCGAGAGGGCCGCCTGGCCCTGCTTGAAGACCATCAGGTACATGGTCATCTCGCCCAGGGTCAGGGCACCGCCCACCGTCTCGATCACCACCCAGGCGTAGGCGCCGTAGAAGGCCAGGGTGCCCAGCAGGCCGAGCAGGAAGCCCCAGCTGTCGCGGCGAATGGTCAGGCGGCGATCCTCGCCGTAGAGAGTCTCGAAGATGCCCCGATAGCGGCCCAGCAGCAGTGGTTCCAGGCCGAACAGCCGCACCTCCTTGATGCTGTCCTCGCGGGCCAGCACCGTCTCCAGGTACATCTGCATGCGGGTCTGGGGCGAGCGCCAGCGGAACAGCCGGAAGGCGTCGCCGGAGAACTTGGCCTCGGAGAGGAACACCGGCAGGGCCCCCACCACCAGGATCAGCAGCGCCCAGGGCGAGAAGCCCACCAGCAGTACCCCGAAGCTGACCAGGGAGATGCCGTGCTGGCCCAGGGCGAAGGTCTTGTTGACCAGCGCCAGGGGGCGGGTAGAGGCCTCGCGGCGGGCCCGGGTCAGTTGGTCGTAGAGCTCCGAGTCCTCGAACTGGGCCAGTGACAACTGCCCCGCCTTCTCGAGGATCATCACATTGACCTTGTGCCCGAGCTGGGCGCGCAGCAGCGACTGCTGGGCGGAGAGGCCGCGCTGGGCCAGGGCGATCAGGGCGATCACCCCGGCCTCGGCCAGCACATAGCGCAGCACCGGCCAGAGGCTCTCGAAGGTCGGCGCCTGGCCGCCCTCCCGATGCGCCGCCATGGCCGCCACCACCGCATCGACGATCAACTGGCCGAGCCAGGCCGCCACCGCCGGCAGCACCCCGGCCACCAGGGTGCAGACCGCCAGGCCCAGGGTCAGCGGCCGCGAGGTCTCCCACACCAGGCGGATCGCCCGGCGACTGTAACGGAAGACGCCGAAGAAGCCGGCGAAGGGATTGGCGGGGGGCGTGGGCGGGGACGGGGCCGACAAGGCGAGGACTCCGGCAGTTAGAAGGGCCGAGTGTAGCAGAGCCCAGCGTGAGAACGCCGCCGGTCGAGTCAGCCGGCCTTGCCGCTGAGGACCGGGACTATCCTGGGGGCAGACCATCGCGGGGAGAGAACCCTGGCGAGCGAGCCTGCCTCTGGCATCATAGGGTTTGTCTATCATCAATGTCCCGAGGGGGTGACGCTTGGATCATCGTCAACTCGCTTTCCTGGCGGCCCTGGCCCGGGAGCGCCATTTCGGCCGCGCCGCCGCGGCCTGCCATGTCACCCAGCCGACCCTCTCGGCACGGCTGCGCGGCCTGGAGGAGGAACTGGGGGTGCAGTTGGTTCGCCGTGGGCGCCGCTACGAGGGCCTGACCCCGGAGGGGGAGCGGGTGTTGAGTCATGCCCGGCGCATCCTCGGTGAGTTCGAGGCGTTGCGCGGCGAGCTGGCCCCCGACGCGCCCCTCACCGGTCGGCTGACCCTGGGGGTGATTCCCACCGCGCTGGGCGCCCTGGCCACGTCGCTGGCCGGCCTGCGGGCGACTCACCCGCGGCTGCGGGTGCGCCTGCGCGAGCTGGCCACGCCGCGCCTGGCCCAGGGACTGGAAAACGGTGAGCTGGACCTGGTGCTGGGCTACCTCGATGCCCCCGCCATGGCCGGTTTCGCCCATCGCCCCCTCCTCGAGGAACGCCCGGCGTTGCTCGCCTCGCCACACCATTTCCGCCTGCCCGAGAGGCCCGACTGGGCGTGTCTGGGGGACTATCCGCTCTGCCTGCTGACCCCGGAGATGCATAACCGCCAACTGCTGGCGGCGCGGCTCCAGTCACCGGGCGAGTCCCTGGAACCCCAGCTGGAGGCCAACTCCATCGCCGCCCTGCTGGCGCTGGTAGGGGCCGGGCTGGGGGTCGGCGTGTTGCCGGAGGCATGCCTGCCGGCCACCGTTTCCGGAATCTGTGCCCGGCGACTGCCGGGACCGGGAGATCGGATCGGCCTGCTGTGGCGGCCCCAGCGCCCGCGCAGTCGCCTGCTGGAAGAGGTGTTGGCGACCTGGCCGACCTCCCCCTGAGGTCGTTTGATAGATGACATCTATGATGGGATCGCCAGCCTCCATTGGCGAGTGAGCAACGCCCTTGGGTAGGCTGCCGTCATCCGTTGCTGTCCCCGGGGCGACCCCTGATGCCTATCACCGCGACCTCTCTTGTCACGACTCCGGCGCCTGGCACGGCGCCATTCCGGCGCCGTGCCCGCTTGGATGGTGCCGCGACCTACCGGGATAGCCGCCGGCGGCCGCTGCGCGACCAGAACGGTCCCTGTGAAGCGCCCCTGACCCTGCTGCTCAACGACAGCCCCATGGCGACCCTGCTGGCGACCCCGGAGGCTCTGGAGCCGCTGGCCCTGGGGCATGCCTATACCGCCGGCTGGATCGGTCGGGCCGACCAGGTCACCGAAGTGCGCCTGGCCCGGCTGCGCCATGGGTTGGCGGTGCATCTCTCGGTGGCGCCGCGGATCGAGGCCCAGGCCCTGGCACTGCGTCGCGCCGCCCCCTCGCTTTCCAGCTGCGGCGCCTGTGGGCTGGCCGAGGAGGGGCAACTGCTGGCCGGACTGCGGCGCCTGCCGGCGCGACCGCCCCTGGCGGCGGCGGCCCTGTGGCGTGGCCTGGAGGCGCTGAGCGCGCACTCGGCGCCGGGCCAGCATCTCGCCCTGGGCCTGGACGCGCGGGGCCGCCTTCTGGCCCTGGGGCGGGATATCGGTCGCCATAACGCCCTGGATCGGGTGATCGGCGAAGGGCTGCGTCGGGGCAGCGATCCGGGGCGGCACTTCGCGGCCCTGCTGGTTTCCAGCCGCTGCAGCCTGGAACTGGTGCACAAGGCGGTGCGCGCCGGCATCTCCACCCTGGCCACCCTGGCGCTGCCCTCCGATATGGCGGTTGAGGTGGCCCGGGGCTGTGACCTCAACCTGATCTGTTGCCACCGCGGGCGCGATCTGGAACTGCTTAGCGGCCAGGCCCCCGATACCCCAGAGAACCTGTTATGAGCCAAGTCGACACCACGCCCGAGGCGGCACTTCCCTTGACCGAGGAGCGCCTGGCCGGCACGCCTTCGCTAGCCCCCTATGCCGGCCCGGCCGGTGGCTGGGGCGCGCTGAAGAGCGTCGGCCGACAACTGGCGCGCAGCGGCGCGCCGCTGACCGGGGTGCGAGCGCTGCTGGCGATGAATCAGGCCGACGGCTTCGACTGCCCGGGCTGCGCCTGGGGCGACCCGACCCATGGCGCCGCCTTCGAGTTCTGTGAGAACGGCGCCAAGGCGGTGGCCTGGGAGGCCACCGCCAAGCGGGCGGGTCGTGACTTCTTCGCCCGCCATACGGTGAGCGAGCTGCTGGGCTGGGACGACTGCCGCCTGGAGGCCCAGGGTCGCCTCGTCGAGCCCCTCTGCTATGACGCCGCCACGGATCGCTACCGGCCCATCGGCTGGGACGCCGCCTTCGCGCTGATCGCCGAGCGCCTGGCGGGTCTCGACGACCCGGATCGAGCGCTCTTCTACACCTCGGGGCGGGCCAGCAACGAGGCCGCCTACCTCTACCAGCTGTTCGTGCGCCTGTTCGGCACCAACAACTTCCCCGACTGCTCCAATATGTGCCACGAGGCCAGCGGCCTGGGCATGATGGCGAGCTTGGGGGTGAGCAAGGGCACGGTACGCCTGGAGGACTTCGAGGCGACGGATGCCATCTTCGTGCTCGGTCAGAATCCCGGCACCAATCATCCGCGGATGCTGGGGGACCTGCGCCGGGCGGCGGAGCGGGGCGCCACCATCGTGGCCATCAACCCCCTGCGCGAACGCGGCCTGGAGCGCTTCGCCGATCCCCAGCGCAAGGTCGAGATGCTGCACGCCGGCAGCCACCCCATCGCCGGCCACTATGTGCAGCCGCGGCTGGGTGGCGACATGGCGCTGCTGCGCGGCCTGGCCAAGGCGCTCTTCGCCAGGCAGGCGGCTGGGACCTTCACCCCGGATCGCGCCTTTATCGAGGCCCATACCCGGGGCTACACGGCCTGGCGGGAGGCGGTGCAGGCCTGCGACTGGGCGACGCTGGAGGCCCAGGCCGGGGTTGACCGCGAGGAGATGGAACGGCTGGCCGAGATCTACGCCGACGCGCCGCGGGTGATCATCACCTGGGCCATGGGTATCACCCAGCACGAGCACTCGGTGGCCACGGTGCGCGAGATCATCAACCTGCTGCTGCTGGGCGGCCATATCGGCCGCGTCGGGGCCGGTGCCTGTCCGGTGCGCGGCCACTCCAATGTGCAGGGCGATCGCACCATGGGCATCGACGAGACGGCGCCGACTTGGCTGCTGGAGGCCCTGGAGGCGCGCTACGGGGTGCCCATGCCGCGCGATCCCGGGCTCAATACCAAGGGCGCCCTGCAGGCCCTGGAGGCGGGAGAGGCCGAGGTCTTTATCGGCCTGGGCGGCAACTTCGCCCGGGCCACTCCGGACACGCCGCGCACCGAGGCGGCCCTGCGCTGCGCCGGGCTGACGGTACAGATCAGCACCAAGCTCAACCGCAGCCACCTGATCACCGGGCGGGAGGCACTGATCCTGCCCTGCCTGGGGCGCAGCGAGATCGATCGCCAGGGCCCCGAGGGGCGGTCCCAGCGCATTAGCGTCGAGGACTCCATGTCGGCGGTGCATGCCAGCGCCGGACGCCTGACGCCGGCCTCGCCCGAGCTGCGCTCGGAGCCGGCCATCGTCGCCGGGATCGCCGCGGCGACCCTGGCCCGGGTGCTGCCGCGCCGCGGCATCGATCCGGGGGTGGTCGATTGGGCGGCCCTGGTGGCGGATTACGACCGCATCCGCGACGAGATCGCCGCGGTGATTCCCGGCTTCGCGGACTTCAACGCCCGCCTGGCGGCGCCCCGGGGCTTTGTCCTCGACAACCCGGCCCGCCAACGCGACTTCCTCACCGCCACCGGGCGCGCCGAATTCGCCGCCGGTGCCCTGCCCGAGGCGGTGATGCACCAGCGCCTGGCCGGGCGCCCGGGCTGGCTGACCCTGCAGACCCTGCGCAGCCACGACCAGTACAACACCACCGTCTATGGCTATGACGACCGCTATCGCGGGGTCAAGGGGCAGCGCCGGGTGCTCTTCGTCAATCCCGACGACCTGGCGCGGCTGGGGCTGCGTGCCGGCGATTGGGTGGACCTGCTGGGTGAGCCCTATCAGGGAGAGGAGCAGGGAGAGAGGCGGGGCGAGCCGCGCCGGGCGCCGGCTTTCCGCCTGGTGGCCTACGACACCCCGCCGGGCTGCTGCGCCGCCTACTACCCGGAGACCAATGCGCTGATGCCCCTGGAGCGGGTAGGTGAGGGCAGCGATACCCCGGTGGCCAAGGCGGTGGCGGTGCAGCTGGTGCCCAGCCGCCGCCTGGCGTAATGGTGAGGTCAGCGGCGATGCAGCCAGGGCGAGACCCGGCGCACCACCCGCGGCATCACCAGATAGACCACCAGGGCGACGATGGTCGCCGCCACCAGCCCGTGGCGCAGGCCCCAGGTCTCGAGGACCGGCGCCACCCGGAACAGCGGCCACCAGAGCAGCGGCACCAGGATGGTCAGGGGCCAGATCACCGCGGTGGTGATCAGCCACTGCTTCCAGCGCACCGGCACCTTGGCGCCGGACTCCGGGGGCGTGAACCAGTAGTCGATGCCGCTGAGGATCTCCAGGCGTTCGTCCTGGGCGAGCTCCGGCTGGATCACCGCCAGCAGCTCGCGGCGCTCGTTGGACTCCCGCCAGCGCTGGGCATCCGCCTCGCCGGCGAAGCGCACCGCGATCTCGTAGTCCTGGCCCTGGGCCTGCGGGCGCAGAATATGCACCCCCTGATGGCCGGGGAAGCGTCCGGCGGCCTCGATGATCTGGCGCAGCCAGGTCTCGTAGCGTTCCTGGGCCTGGGGCCTGATGCGGTGATGGATGCGCAGGGTGGCGCCCTCGCAGTGGGCACCGTCCCGGGGCTGGGGCGCGTCGCTCATGGGCTCTCTCCACTGGCGTCATCGTCGGGGTGCAGGCGATCCAGGGTGCTGACCAGTCGCCGGCAGAGGGCATCGAGGCGCTCGCGCACGGCTTGCTCCTCCAGGTCGCCGTCCTCGCCGAAGGCCTGGGCGGCGCGCGGCAGGGCCAGGGGGTTGGGCAGCACCATCACCCCCAGGTTACCCAATAGCTGGCGGGTCAGGCCCAGGCTGCGCATGCCGCCCAGGGCGCCCGGGGAGGCGGCCACCACCGCCGCCACCTTGTCGGCGAACAGGGCCAGGCCGCTGCGCTCGCCGTCGGGGCGGGTCATCCAGTCCAGGGTGTTCTTGAGTAGCGGGGTGGGAAAGCCGTTGTACTCCGGCGAGGCGATCAGCAGCCCCTGGTGCTCGGCGAGCAGGGCCTGCAGGCGCCGGGCCTGGGCCGGCAGGCCCTCGGCGGCCTCCAGGTCGCCGTCGTAGAGGGGCAGGGGGTAGTCCTTGAGGTCGATCCGGGTGACCCGGGCGCCGTGGCGCTCCAGGCACGCGGCGGCGAGCCGCGCCAGGTGGCTGTTATGGGAGCCGCGCCGGGTGCTGCCGGCGAAGACCAGAATGCGGGGGCTGTCGCTCATGGGGCCTCCTTGGCTGGGGTCGAGAAGAGAATCAGGCTTTCCAGGGCAGCGGCGGGGGCGTCAGCCGCGGGCCGTCGAACTCGGGAATGCTGCCGAAGCGCGGACTCTCGGCCTCCCAATCGCGCTGGGCCTCGCTGATCTCCGCCTTGCTGTGGCCGACGAAGTTCCACCAGATCAGGATCTCCTCGCCCAGGGGCTCGCCGCCCACCAGCAGCACCCGGCCGCCGGCGGGTAGCGTCACCGTGACCTCGTCGCGGCCGCGGCCCAGGTAGGCCAGTTCATGGGTGGCGAAGGTGTCGCCCTCGACCTCCAGGTCGCCCTCCAGGGGCAGCAGGCCGTATTCGAAGTCCGCGCGCAGCGGCAGGCGCAACTGGCTGCCCCGGGGGCTGGTCAGGTCGAGGGCCACCAGCGGCGAGAAGGTCAGGGTCGGCGCCCGGTGGCCGGCGAACTCGCCCACCAGCAGAGTCAGCTCGGTGCCTTCCTCGTGCCAGCGCGGCAGGCTCGGGTAGTGATCGAAGCGCGGGTCGGTGGCGCGGTCGGCCTCGGGCAGGGCGATCCATAGCTGGGCGGCGTGGAGGGTCGCCTCGCCGGAGAGCGACTCCTCGGTATGGCTGATGCCACGGCCGGCGGTCATCAGGTTGACCGGGCCGGGGCGGATCACCTGGGCGGTGCCCAGGCTGTCGCGATGGAGGATCTCGCCCTCGATCATCCAGGTGAAGGTCTGCAGGCCGATATGTGGATGGGGCCCGACCCTGAGGCCGGGGTCGTCCGCCGCGAAGTCGGCCGGGCCGATATGGTCGAGGAAGCACCAGGCGCCGATCAGCCGACGCTGGCGGCGGGGCAGAGCGCGGTTGACGGGGATGCCGCCCACCTCGGCGCTATGCGGCGTGACGTGCTGCACTTGACGCTTGCCATCGACGATGGGGCAGTCGAGGGAGCTGGCGAGCTCGCGTTCGTTGACGAGATTGCTCATGATCCGGGTTTCCTGACGGTCAAGGGAGAAGGCTCGGCCCTTAGCATAGGCCCTATGGGGCCTTGCCAGGGGCCGAGCCCTCGACGCTCTACCGACGCCCGGCCAGGGCGCGGGTCCTGCCCTGGCCGGTTGTCGTTTAGCCCAGCTGGTTCTGCTGCGAATAACTCTGCATCAGGTTGGCATAGGCGGGCAGGTGGCCGGCCAGCAGGCCGCCGAAGCCTTCGATATCGTTGCGCCAGTCGCGGTGCAACTCGCAGCCCACCCCGAACCAGGTCATCAGCTGGGCGCCGGCCTGGGACATGCGATCCCAGGCGGCGTCCCGGGTGGTCTGGTTGAAGGTGCCGGAGGCGTCGGTGACGACGAAGACCTCATAGCCTTCCTCCAGGGCCGAGAGCGTCGGGAAGGCCACGCACACCTCGGTGACCACCCCGGCGATCAGCAGCTGCTTCTTGCCGGTGGCCTTGATGGCGGCGACGAACTCTTCGTTGTCCCAGGCGTTGATCTGCCCGGGGCGGGCGAAGTAGGGGGCCTGGGGGAACATCTCCTTGAGTTCCGGGACGATGGGGCCATTGGGGCCGGTCTCGAAGCTGGTGGTGAGGATGGTGGGGATATCGAAGAACTTGGCGATATCGGCCAGGGCCAGGACGTTGTTCTTGAAGTCGTCCGGGCTGTAGTCGCGCACCAGTGACAGCAGGCCGGCCTGATGGTCCACCATCAGCAGGGCCACATCATCCTTGTCGAGTCGATTGTAGGTATAGGACATGGTCGTTCTCCCTTCTTGGTCGTCGGGGGCTGCCCGGCGCCTAGCGCCGGGCGGGGATGGGCACATGAGTCGACTCATGCTCCCCTCGGGTTGCCGAACTTCCCGGTCTGGAAGTCGGCAAAGGCTTGGCGTAACTCGGTCTCGTGATTCATCACGAAGGGGCCTCGACCGGCTACCGGCTCGTTGAGGGGCTCGCCGCTTAGCAGCAGTAGCTTGGCGTCGTTATTGGCTTCCAGGTGGAGGGCCTCGCCGCGGCGCTCGAAGGCGACGACGCTCGCGTCGCGGACGATGCGCTCGCCGTTGACCAGCACGGTGCCCTCGAGTACCACCAGCAGGGTGGTATGCCCCTCGGGGATCTCGAGGGTGGCATCGCCGCCGGCCACCAGGCGCAGATCCCAGACATTGATCGGGGTGAAGGTACGCGCCGGGCCCTCTCGATCAAGATAGCGGCCCGCCACCACCCTGACCTGGCCGGCGTCATTTTCCAGATCAATCCGCGGGATCTCGCCGTCGAGTAGGGTCTGGTAGGCCGGCGGGGCGGACTTGTCCCGCGCCGGCAGGTTGACCCATAGCTGCACCATCTCCAGGGTGCCGCCCGTCTCGGCGAAGACCGGGGCGTGGTACTCCTCGTGGATGATGCCGGCACCGGCGGTCATCCACTGCACGTCGCCCTCGCCGATCCGGCCGCCGTGCCCCGCCGAGTCGCGGTGCTCCAGGGCCCCATGGTAGACCAGGGTCACGGTCTCGAAGCCCCGGTGGGGGGGGGGCCCACGCCACGGCGGTAGCGGGTCGGCTCGAAACGGTGGGGCCCGGCATGGTCGAGCAGCAGGAAGGGGCTGAGGTGCTCGGCGCCCAGGCGGTCGTAGCCGAAGAGGGTGCGCACCGGGAAGCCATCGCCCACCCAATGGCCGTGCGGGGCACCGTATACTGCCTGGATCTTTTTCATCAGTTGGCTCCTATCAAGGGGGAGAAGCGCCGTCTCCCGATGATGGGAAGCCTATTTAAAGAACGATGACTCCGCTAGATGGCTAATATAACACCCAGCGTTTCGATAATAGGACAATAGGATGCAGGATCTCAATGACCTCTACTACTTCGTCCAGGTGGTGGACCATGGCGGCTTCGCCCCGGCCGGGCGTGCCCTGGGCATTCCCAAGTCGAAGCTGAGCCGGCGTATCACCCAGCTCGAAGAGCGCCTCGCCACCCGGCTGATCCAGCGCTCCACCCGGCACTTCTCGGTCACCGAACTGGGCCAGGCCTACTATCGCCACTGCCTGGCCATGCTGGTGGAGGCCGAGGCCGCCGAGGAACTGATCCAGCGCCATCACGCCGAGCCCCAGGGCATGGTGCGACTGAGCTGCCCGCCCAGCGTGCTGCACTACCTGATCACGCCGCTGCTGGTGCGCTTCATGGCGCGCTGCCCCAAGGTGGAGGTGCAGGTGGAAGCCACCAGCCGGCGGGTGGACGTGATCAAGGAGGGCTTCGACCTGGCGATCCGGGTACGCTTCCCGCCCCTGGAGGACTGCGACCTGACCATGAAGGTGCTGGCATCGAGTCCCCAGCGGCTGATGGCCGCCCCCGAGCTGTTTGCCGAGCGGCCACGGCCGCGCAGCCCGGCGGATCTCGCCGAGCTGCCGAGCCTCGACTTCGAGCAGTATGATCATCGCCACTGCTGGGACCTGGTGGGCCCCGAGGGCGCCAGCGCCCAGATTCCCCATCGACCGCGGCTGGTCACCGACAGCGCCGAGACCCTGCATGCCGCCGCCCTGAAGGGGCTCGGGGTGGTCAAGCTGGGGCTATTGGTGGGGGCCCAGGATATCCAGGCGGGGCGCCTGATCGATGTGTTGCCGGGCTGGGAGCCCCGGGGCGGCATCCTGCATGCGGTCTTCCCTTCCCGGCGGGGCCTGTTGCCGGCGGTGCGGGCGCTGCTCGACTTCCTGGACGAGCAGATCAGCGAGGAGGATTTCGCCACCCCGGAGGCGCTGATCAACGCGGGTGGTGCGTCCTGACGGACCAACGAAAACCGCCGCCCGGAGGCGGCGGCTGGCAATGGTAGCGGGGATCAGTGCAGCGAGAGGGCGCCGGCGCCGCTCTCCTCGCCCAGCGCCTCGCGGTAGGCCTGGGCCTCCTCGGCCTCGACCTCGGGGGAGAAGCGCACCAGCAGGGCGCAGGAGGCCAGCACCAGGACCGCCAGGCCCAGGTAGAAGAGCCCCTGCTGGTAGCTGATGGCCTCGGCGCGGAACAGGAAGGCCGCGGCCACCGCCCCGACGTTACCGCCGGCGCCGACGATGCCGGCCACGGCGCCGATGGCCTGCTTATTGATGAAGGGCACCACGCCATAGGTGGCACCCTCGGCCATCTGCACGAAGAGGCTGAACACCAGCATGATGCCGATGGCGTAGGAGAGCACGTGCATCTGCGAGAAGCCGATCAGGGCGATGCCCTCGCAGAGCAGGGCGATAAAGAGCCAGCGCACCCGGCCCTTGAGGCCGCCCTGGCGGGCGAAGAGATCGGAGAAGACGCCGCCCAGGGTGCGGGCGAAGAGATTCATCAGCCCGAAGAGCCCGGCGATCATGCCGGCGGTGGCGAGCGTCAGGTCGAAGTGATCGAAGAAGTAGATGGCGGCGATATTGTTGATGGTCAGCTCGACCCCGAAGCAGGCGGCATAGACCAGGAACAGGGCCCAGACGCGAATGTCCTTGGCGGCGGCCAGGAAGCTCCGGCCGGCGCCGTGCTCGCCGTTGGCCTCGGCCAGCTCGCCGCGCTCGCGGAGCTCGTCGAAGTTGCCGTCCGGGGCGTCCTGGGTGAAGCGGTAGTAGGCGATGCCGGTGATAAAGAGCACCACCCCGGGCACCACCATGGCCAGTCGCCAGCCCAGGGTCTCGCTGACGCCGAGTATCAGCAGGCCGGAGAAGATCAGCGGCATCAGGATCTGGGTGGTACCGCCGCCCAGGTTGCCCCATCCCGCCGAGGTGGCGTTGGCGGTGCCCACCACATTGGGGGCGAACATCATGGTGGTGTGGTACTGGGTGATGACGAAGGCGGCGCCGATAGCGCCGATGGCCAGGCGGGCTAGCAGGAAGGTCTCGAAGCTGTCGGCCAGGCCGATGCTCATCACCGGGAGCGAGCCCAGCAGCAGCAGGCCGCTATAGGCCTTGCGGGGACCGATCTTGTCGCACAAGACGCCGATCGCCAGGCGCACGATCACGGTGATGAGTACCGAGGCGATGATGGTATTGCCGATCTGGGTCTGGGTGAGGGCCAGGTCCTCGCGCACCACCGCCATCAGTGGGGCGATGCCGAACCAGCCGAAGAAACACAGGTGGAAGGCGAACCAGGAGAAGTGGAAGGCGCGCATCTGTGGGGTATTGAAGCTGAACAGGCGAATCCTGTTGGCCTTATTGCGAAGTTCCATGGGCAGTGACCTCGTCGGATGAGCGGGTTCGAACATCGCGGCATGGCAGGCGGCCGTGGCCACTGCCCTGTCGCGCCTTCATCGTTGAAGGGCGGTTCGACGCACTCGTACTCCGCGGAGCCTGGTCTACGCCTACCAGTCGGGTACCTGAACTTTGCAACTCCTTTGCCGTTATCGGTCTTATGCTTTTGTTTCAGTGGTTTGGGAAAGAATGGCGTGGGGCGTGGGGCGAGGGGCATGGGCCAGGGTGGTGCAGCCGGCGCGAGGGCGGCCCCAACGCAGAACGCCCCGCACAGGGGCGGGGCGTTGCGGGAGGGTGGTGCCAGGCTCAGCTATCGCTATCCGGGCGCGGCTCGCGTGGCGTGCTGGCCAGCACGGTGCCGGTCTCGCCGCTCTCCAGGCGTGCCAGGAGCTGCTCCGACTCTTGCTGGAAGGCGGCCAGGGCATCGCCCTCCAGGCGCTGACTCTCCGGTAGCTCGACGCGCATGGCATCCACCGGCTGATTATTGACGATCACCTCGTAGTGCAGGTGCGGGCCGGTGCTGCGGCCGGTATTGCCGGACAGGGCGATCTGCTCGCCCATGCTGACCCGGTCGCCGCGGCTGACCTGGGGACGCGAGAGGTGCAGGTAGCGGGTGCGGTAGCCGTTGTCGTGGCGAATCACCACATAGCGCCCCGCGGCGGAGTGGTTGCCGACTCGCTCCACGCGGCCATCCGCGGGGGAGATCACCGGGGTGCCCGTCGGCATGGCGAAGTCGGTGCCGTAGTGGGGGCTGACGCGGCCGGTCACCGGATGGGTGCGGCGCCGGTTGAAGGAGGAGCTGAGGCGATAATTGCCATTGAAGGGGTATCGCTCGAAGGCCGGGTCGAGGCCACGGCCGTCGGCGGTATAGAAACGGTCGTCGGCGCTGTTGCGGAAGACGGCGAGATCCATCCGTTCCCCCTCGTACTGCACCGCCAGGATGCGCGAGTCCAGGGGCTGGCCGTCGATCATGTCGGATTCGACCAGCACCTGAAAACGATCGCCGCGACGGGTATCGCGGCGGAAGTCGAGTTTCTTGGAGAGCACATTGGTGAGCTGGGCCACTTCGCTGGCGTTCAGGCCGGTGGCCTGGGCCGATCGGGCGAGGCTGCCGCTGACGCTGCCGGCGAAGAGACGCTGGGTGGCCTCGCCGGCCCGCTCGATATCGGCCGTGGCGAAGGCGACCTCGGCGTCCTCCTGGCGCTCGACCAGGTAGCCGCGGCGGGCGTTGACCATCACCTTCAGGGCCTGCAGGCGCCCCTCTTCATCGAGCATGTAATCGAAGCTCTGACCGACTCGCCAGCGGGTCAGGACATTCTCGTCCGGCAGGCTCTCCAGCAGCCGCAGGGCCTCGCTGTAGCCCATGCCCAGGTGGCTCTGCGCCAGCACCGCGAAGGTGTCGCCGGCCTGGACGGTGTAGGTCTCCCAGCGTGGCTCGAAGACCTCCTCGGCCTGGATCTCGTCTTCCAGGTAGATATTCTCGCTATCGAACAGCGCCAGGGGGCCGTCGTCGAAATCGTCATAGGAGGTGGCCTCTTCCCACTCGCCGGTCCGCAGGGCCGTCAGGCCCAGGGCCACGCGCAGTGCCTCGGGGCTCAAGCCAGGGCGAGAAGCGGCGCTGTCGGCGGCGGGAAAGGGCGTGGCCAGGGCCAGCAGGCGCTCCTGGGCGGGCGTATCGCGATGCCAGGCGTCATCGCCGCCCTGGGCATCGGGAAAGGTGACGCCGGCGGAATCGGCGCTCTCTTCCAGGGAGATCACTCGGGTGATCTGGGGGGACTCGTCGCGGGAGTCGATAACGGTAAAGATCTGTTGTGCGCCCAGCACGGTGACCATGGTGGCAACGGGTAGCAGCAGTAACTTATGCGCGCGGGGCAGCGAATGAAGGATTCGCAACATAGGAAATGGCCGTGAAAATGGTGGAAAAGAGTGCCAAAAAACCCAAGAACCATACCCTATGCTGTGTAGCCTGCCTAGCCTGTATATGCAAACAGAAACCCCGGGCCTCCTCTGGGAGGCCCGGTACAGGCGGCTCGCTAGCATAAACTAATTGACCTTTGGTGCAAGTCCGGCACCCGAGTCCCGATCCGCGACTCTCGCCGACCGCGACCCGAGTGCCTTCGCCCCACCTGGGGCGCCTCAGCCGTCGATAAAGGTGCCATTGCGGTAGTCGAGCAGGGCCTGCTCCAGCTCCGTCTGGGTGTTCATCACGAAGGGGCCGTAATGGGCGATGGGCTCACCATGTGGGTAGCCCGCCAGCAGCAATGCCTCGCCGGCACCCGACAGGCCGCTCAGCTCGAGTCGCTCGCCGGCGCTCAGGCTTGCCATCTGCCCGCTGGCGACGCGCTCGCCAGCGATTTCCAGTTCGCCGGCGAAGACGTAGACCAGCAGGGTCGGCGCCTCCACCGTCAGGCTCAGGTGACGCTCCGCGTCGAGCCGGACATGGGCCACGGCGCCGCGGCCCGCCAGGGCGTCCAGGGGACCCTCGACGGTCTCGCCATCCGCGGCCTGCCAGCGACCACCGAGGGCGATCAGCTCGGCCCCCTCGCGGGCCAGGCGCGGCATCTCGTCGCCGCGCACGTCGCGGTAGGTGGCCGGGCTCAGCTTGTAGTCGGCGGCCAGGTTGAGCCACAGCTGGAAGGCGTGCAGCCCCTGGCTGTCGGTCAATGGCATCTCCGAGTGAATGATGCCGCGCCCGGTATGCATCCACTGGGCGTCGCCGGCGGCGATGGTGCTGGAGTGGCCCAGGTGATCCTCGTGGGTCAGGCCGCCATGCAGCACATAGGTCAGGGTCTGGATGCCGCGATGGGGATGCGGCGGAAAGCCGGCCAGATAGTCGTCGGGGCGATCCGAGCCCAGCTCGTCGAGCATCAGGAAGGGGTCGATGCCGCCGCCGAACTCATGGATGCGGCGGATCTTGACCCCGGCGCCATCCTGGCTGGGTTGGTTGCGGCGCAGCTGGGTAACCTTACGAAGCCGTGGAGTCGTCATGGCGGGTGCCTCCGTTGAAGTGTCTGACTCGCATATTAGTCTGATTTTTTCGAAGATTAAGCGCATTAAATCGCCGTTATCATTCGAGGATATAGAAATGTCGCGCGTTACCCTGGCCCAGTGGCAGACCCTCGCCGCGGTGGTGGACCATGGCGGCTTCGCCCGCGCCGCCGAGGCCATCCATAAGAGTCCCTCGACCCTCAATCATGCGGTGCACAAGCTGGAGGAGCAGCTCAACGTCAAGGTGCTGGAGCCGGTGGGGCGCCAGGTGCGCCTCACCGAAGCGGGGGAGCTCTTGCTACGCCGCGCCCGGCAACTGCTGGAGAGTGCCGAGTCCCTGGAAGACGTGGCGGGGCGTCTGGCCGAAGGGCTGGAGGCGGAGGTGGTGCTGGCGGTGGATCAGCTGTTTCCCCCGGATGCCCTGGCCCGGGCCCTGGATGCCTTCTCGAGCGCCTACCCCCATGTGCGGGTGCAGCTCCATGAGACGGTGCTCAACGGCGGCATCGAGATGCTCTATGACGGTCGTGCCGATCTGGTGGTCAGCGGCCAGGCGGCCCAGGGCTTCCTGGGCGAACCCCTGGTGACGGTGCGCTTTCTCGCCGTGGCTCACCCCGACCATGCCTTGCATCGGCTGGGGCGCGAGCTGGACCTGCGCGACCTAGAACAGCACCGCCAACTGGTGGTGCGCGACTCGGCGCAACGCCAGTCGATGGACTCCGGCTGGCTCAAGGCCGAGCAACGCTGGACGGTCAGCCACCTGGATACCTCCATCGGCATGCTGGAGCGGGGCTTGGGCTTCGCCTGGTTGCCGGAGACGCGTATCCAGTCGGCCCTGGCCGCCGATCGGTTACGTCCGCTACCCCTGGCCGCCGGCGGCACACGCGAGGTGCCCATGCAGTTGATCTATCGCGATCGGGATCGGGCCGGCCCGGCCACCCGGGCGATGGGGGCCAATTTGAGCGAGGCGGTCCGGAGATGCGATATAGATTCGATTTGATCGAATGATTGTCGGGAAATTATCGGCTTGATGGTCGAAATAATCAGATTATTCTGAGGGCATGATTCATCACCCGAGGAGAACGACATGGGCCTTCTGATCGATGGCAAGTGGAGCGACCAGTGGTACGACACCAAGACGCATGGCGGCGAGTTCGTGCGCGAATCCGCCCAACTGCGTGAGTGGGTGACCCGCGACGGCCGCCCCGGCCCCGACGGTCAGCCGGCACTGCCCGCCGAGGCGGAGCGCTTCCATCTCTATGTGTCCCTGGCTTGCCCCTGGGCCCATCGCACCCTGATCATGCGCAAGCTCAAGGGGCTCGATGGCCTGATCGGCACCTCCCATGTCAGCCCGCTGATGCTCGATCAGGGCTGGACCTACGAGGAAAGCGAGGGCTCCAGCGGCGATCCCGTCAACGGCGCCGCCTACCATCGTGAGCTCTATACCCTGACCGACCCCCACTACACCGGCCGGGTCACGGTGCCGGTGCTGTGGGACAAGCAGGAACGGCGGATCGTCAACAACGAGTCGGCGGAGCTGCTGCGCATCTTCAACGACGCCTTCGATGGCTTGACCGGCAACGACCTGGACCTCTATCCGGCGGACCTGCGCGAGACCATCGACGCCATCAATGACGACGTCTACGCGCATATCAACAACGGCGTCTACAAGAGCGGTTTCGCCACCGACCAGGCGGTCTACGAGAAGCATGTAACGGCGCTCTTCGCGGCCCTGGATCGGGTGGAGGCACGCCTGGCCGAGCATCGCTATTTGGCGGGGGAGTGGCTGACCGAGGCGGACATTCGCCTGTTCACCACCCTGGTGCGCTTCGACGCGGTCTATCACGGCCACTTCAAGTGCAACCTGAAGCGCATCGAGGACTACCCGAACCTCGCCAACTATGTGCGCGAACTCTATCAGTGGCCGGGCATCAAGGAGACGGTGAGCCTCGACCATATCAAGCGCCACTACTATTACAGCCACGACACCATCAACCCCACCCGCATCGTGCCCCAGGGCCCGGAGCTGGACTTCGAGCGGCCCCATGATCGGGAACGCCTGCCGGGCCAGGGCATCCGCCGCAAGGGGTAGGGACGCCGCTGTATTTCTGATTCCTAGCCTTTCCGGGCCAGCCAGCGATCCAGGGCATTGGCGAACTCGCGGCGGTCGCCGTCGCTATAGCCTTTCGGTCCACTGGTGTGCTCGCCGCTGGCGCGTAGCGTTTCCATGTAGGGCTTGTATCAGGCGCATCTGTACCCCGGGTGCAGGTGCGGTTTATGCCCCTTTCCTGGCCAGCCAGCGATCCAGGGCATTGGCGAACTCGCGGCGGTCGGCGTCGCTATAGCCTTTCGGTCCACTGGTGTGCTCGCCGCTGGCCCGAAGCGTTTCCATAAAATCCCTCATTTGCACCCGGGCGCGAATATTGTCCGCGTTGAGGGACTCGCCGCGGGTGGTCATCACCTTGGCGCCGCGCCCCAGGGCCTCCAGGGCCTCCAGGGCCAGGGGCAGGTCGGAGGTGATCAAGAGGTCGCCGGGCCGGAGGCGCTCGACGATCTCGTTGTCGGCGGCGTCGAAGCCGCTGGCCACGCTCAGCGATTTCACCCACTTCGACGGCGGCAACGGAATGTTGTGGTTGGCCACGAACCAGGTCGGGGTGGCGGTGCGCTCGGCGGCGCGCACGATGATATCGCGCACCACTCGGGGACAGGCGTCGGCATCCACCCAGAGTTGGGTGGGTGAAGCGGGCTGGGACATAAAGGCTCCAGGGAATAAGGCTGGCGTCGCGGGGAGGTCGATGGTAGCATGCGCGCTCCTCGCATGTGTTGACCCCACCATCGTATTGGATCGTTCTTGTCGCCGCGTGTCGCCATGACCGCTCCGAGACAAGGCTTTGCAGGACGCCCGGCAGACGGCCGGCGTCGCTTTTGGAGATGGAGCGCCCTCGCCCCCGGCGAATCAGCGCATCAAGGTCGCCACAGCGGTTCGCCAAGGAGAGAGCGCGACGCTGCGCCTCCCACGAACCGAATGCCAGGTGCGACCGGCGTCTCAACCCCCGTTGTCGATGTGGCCAAGAGCCGCATGCTCCCGCACGTGTTGCGGGGTAGAGACGCCACCATGTTTCGTTGCCGGCCCGGCCGGCCTATCAAGGTGTGATTAATGACCTCGACTTCCGTCGTTTCCTCCAGCTTTTCCGAGCTGGAACTGCTCCCCGCTGTCCTTTCCGCCATCGAGAGCCAGGGCTATACCGAGCCTTCGCCGATCCAGGCGCAGACCATTCCCGCCCTGTTGGAAGGACGTGACCTGCTGGGTCAGGCCCAGACCGGTACCGGCAAGACCGCCGCCTTCGCCCTGCCGCTGCTGTCGCGCCTCGAGCTGACTCGCCGCGAGCCCCAGGTGCTGGTGCTGGCGCCGACCCGCGAGCTGGCCCAGCAGGTGGCCGTCTCCTTCAGCAAGTACGGCCAGAACCTCAAGGGCCTGGAAGTGGCCACCCTGTGCGGCGGTCAGGAATATCGCGAGCAGTTGGGGGCCCTCAAGCGCGGCGCCCAGGTCGTCGTCGGTACCCCCGGCCGGGTGATCGATCACCTGGACCGCGGCAGCCTCAAGCTCGACGGTCTCACCGCCCTGGTGCTGGACGAAGCCGACGAGATGCTGCGCATGGGCTTTATCGATGACGTCAAGCGCGTCGTCGCCGACACCCCCAAGAACGCCCAGCGGGTGTTCTTCTCCGCCACCCTGCCGGCGGAGATCGAGCGCATCGTCGACCGCTACCTGGTGGACCCGGTGAAGGTGGCCATCGAGTCACGCACCACCACCGGCGAGAACATCGAACAGCGCCTGGTGCGCGTCGAGGGCGCCGCCAAGCTGGAGGCGCTGTCGCGCATCCTCGAGGTGGAGCCGGTGGACGCCGCCATCGTCTTCGTGCGCACCCGGGCCGCCTGTACCACCCTGGTGGAGCAGCTCACCGCCCGCGGCGTCAACGCCGCCGGCCTCTCCGGTGACCTGGACCAGAGCCTGCGCGAGCGCACCATCACGCGACTCAAGCGCAGCAAGGTGGACGTGCTGATCGCCACCGACGTGGCCGCCCGCGGCCTCGACGTGCCGCGCATCACCCACGTGGTCAACTACGACCTGCCCCAGGACAGCGAGGCCTATACCCACCGCATCGGCCGTACCGGCCGTGCCGGTCGCAGCGGCGTGGCGATCACCTTCGCCGGCTTCCGCGAGACCCGCAAGGTGCGCTGGCTGGAGCAGGCCACCGGCCAGCAGATGAGCGAGATGCCGCTGCCGGACGAGGCCGCCATCCGCGCCCATCGCGACCAGGTCTTCCAACTGCGCGTGCGCGATGCCCTGGTGCAGGGTGCCGACGAGCAGCGCGCCCTGGTGGAGGCCCTGGTAGCCGACGGCCAGGACCCGGTGGAGCTGGCCTGCGTGCTGGCCGCCCTGGCGCGTGCCGACGAGGCGCCCATCGGTCGCCTGCCGGCGCCCCGCGAGCGCAACGAGCGTGCTCCTCGCGAGCGCGGCGCGCCCCGCGATCGTGCCCCCCGCGAGGGCATGACCCGCTATCGGGTCGCCGTGGGCCACAAGGACGGCGTCAAGCCGGGCCAACTGGTCGGCGCCCTGGCCAACGAGGGCGGGATCGAAGGCAAGCGCATCGGTCGCATCGATATCCGCAACGCCTTCTCGGTGGTGGAGCTGCCCAGCTCATTGCCGCCGAGCATCCTGGCGAAGATGGCCCGGGCCCGGGTCGCCGGCCGCGAGCTGGAGATCCGCGAAGACGGTGGCGCCCCCGAGCGGGCCCCGCGGCGTCGCCAGGACGGCGATGCGCCGATTCGTCGGCGCCATAGCGCCTGACGTAGCGGTTGCTGCCCGGCGCCGGGCGGCCCACCCCACCGACAGGTCGGAGCCTAGCTCCGGCCTGTTGTCGTTGGTATCCCTGAAACCCTGTCGACAAAGAGGAAGTGTCATGTGGAAGCGGCTGCCGTTTCGTCTGCGTGGTTATCTGATTACCGTGCTCGGTGTGTTGCTGCTCTCGCCGGATGCGCTGTTGATCAAGGACACCACAGTGGATGTGGCCACCTTCATGTTCTGGCGGGGCCTGCTACTGGGCATCGTGCTGCTGCTGATCGCCGCGCTGCGCTACCGTGAGCGCCTGCCTCAGGCCATTCGTGCCTGTGGTCCGGCCGCGCTTTGGTGCCCGCTGGCCTTTGCCGCCAGCGCCTGGGCCTTCGTGGGCGCCAACCGGCTGACCGCGGCGGGCAATGTGTTGGTGATGCTCAACCTGGCGCCTCTGGTGGCGGGGCTGATCGGCATGTTGCTCTTCGGCCAGCGGTTGCGCCGCCAGACCTGGGTGGTGATCGGGGTATGCGTCGTCGGGGCCAGCCTGATGGCCGCCGGTGAGATGGGGCAGGGTAGCCTGCTGGGCCTGGGGGTGGCGTTGATCATCCCGGTCTCCATTGCCGTCAACACCACGGTGGCCAGCGCCCAGCGGGGCAGCGGTGCCCGGGGCATCGACACCACGGTGGTGCTGCCTCTGGGGTGTCTCGCCATGCTGGTGCCGGCGGCGCTGATGGGGGGCGTCCAGTGGCCCGAGCCCGATGACATCCAGCGTCTGGCGATGATGGGACTCCTCCTGCCGCTGGCCTACTTCCTGATCCAGACCGGCGCACGCTATCTACCGGGCGCCGAGGTCAGCCTGATGATGCTGGTGGAGACCCTGGTGGGCACCCTGCTGGTCTGGTGGTGGGTGGGCGAGGTACCGACGGCGCTGGCTTTCCTGGGCGGCGGCATGATCATTGCCGCCATGCTCTCCAGCTCCCTGCGCGACCTCTATCGGCAGCGCCGCAAGGCCGCCGACGGCGCCCTGGATGCCCGCCGCCTGCGCGACGAGGCGGCAGAGGAAAGCATCGTGCGGGGCGAGCCCGCTCCCCCGGTGGGCGAGCGTCACTGACCGCATCCGCTGGCTCCCGATGAGATGAGCCGCTTTCCCAGGGCGCCGTCGCCGGGCGGGTCGTAACCACGCAGGCCGGGGACGTTCCCCGGCCTGCGTTTTTCTGGTGACTACCGAGACTGACGGAACCCCTTATCAAGGAGATACGCCATGTGGCAGGGACTCTCGAGGCGCGCCCGCGGTTACCTGATTACCGGGGCCGGGGTGTTGCTGCTCTCCCCCGACGCCCTCTTCGTCAAGGCCACCGAGGTGGAGGTGGAGGTGTTCATGTTCTGGCGGGCGCTGCTGCTGGGGCTGATGCTGGGCCTGGTAGCCCTGGCCCGCTACGGTCGCCGGCTGCCCGGGGCGCTGCGCGCCTGCGGGCCGGCGGCCCTGTGGTGTCCGCTGGCCTTCGCCGGTGCCGCCTGGGGTTTCGTCGCGGCGGTGCGCCTCACCGCCGCCGGCAACGTGCTGGTGATTCAGAACCTGGCGCCGCTGGTGGCGGGGCTGCTGGGCCTGCTGCTGTTCCGCCAGCGCCTGCGTGGCCAGACCTGGGTGGTGATCCTGCTCTGTGTGCTGGGGGCGGGGCTGATGGCCGCCGGCGAGGTGGGCAAGGGCTCGCCCCTGGGGCTGCTGATGGCCCTGGCGATTCCGCTGTCGATCGCCATCAACATGACCGTGGCCAGCGCCCAGCGCGGTGTGGATACCACCGTGATCCTGCCGCTGGGCTGCCTGGTGATGCTGCTGCCGGCGCTGGCCCTGGGCGGCATGCAGTTGCCGCCGCTGGCGGACCTGCTGCGCTTGCTGTTGCTGGGGCTGGTGTTCCTGCCGGCGGCCTATTTCTTGATCCAGACCGGCCCCCGTTACCTGCCGGGGGCCGAGGTCAGCCTGGTGATGCTGCTGGAGACCCTGGTGGGCACCCTGCTGGTCTGGTGGTGGGTCGGTGAGGTGCCGCCGCCGCTGGCCTTCGTCGGCGGTGGCCTGATCCTCGCCGCCCTGCTGGGCAGCGGCCTGTTGGACCTGCTGCGGCAGCGTCGCAAGGTAGCCGAGGGGGCCCCCGACCCCCAGCGGATTCTCGCCGAGGCCGCCCAGCAGGAGGGCGGAGACGGCTCGCCGGGGCTAGCCGAGCAGCCGTGCGAAGCGCGTTAACAGCGAGCCGGCTGCCGGGGTGTCGGTCACCCCGTCGAGCAGGGCCTGGGGGTCCTGCCCCTGATCGCGCAGGGCCTCTATCTGACGAGCGAGGTAGGCGCGCATCACCGCCGGGGTGAATTCCGGATGGAACTGCACGCTCCACTGGCGCGGCCCGTAACGCAGCGCCTGATGGGCATCATGGGCATTGCGGGCCAGCACCTCGGCATCCCGGGGAGCCTCGAGCACCGACTGGGCATGAGTCAGCTGGGCCGGGAAGCGCTCGGGCAGGGCGCCGAGCAGGGCATCCTCACGGCCCGAGGCGGTGAGTGTCACCGTATGGGTGCCGGACTCGCGCCCCGCCGGGTGGTAGTCGCTGACGCCGCCGAAGGCCGCGGCCATCAGCTGGTGCCCGTAGCAGACCCCGAGCATCGGCAGGTCCCGCGCGCGGGCCTCGCGAAGCCAGGGCTTGAGCGCCTCGCTCCAGGGCTCGGCGTCGCTGACCATGCTATGGGAGCCGGTGAGATAGAGGCCATCGAGTTCGTCCAGGTCGGGCGGCGCCTCGTGGCGGGCATCGAAGACCTCGGCCGCGAAGCCCTCCCGGGCCAGGGCCTGGCGGAACAGCGCCTCGAAGTCACCGTGGGCCGCCACCACCTCGGGGAAGGCCTCGCCGGTCTTGACGATCAGTAGTCGGGGCATCGGGGCTTCCTCAACGAGCAGTCAGGTGCTGGCCCAGCGCCGCCATGAAACGGCTGCCCGCCTCCAGCTCGGCGAGCTCGATATATTCGTCCGGCTGGTGGGCCTGAGCGATGCTGCCGGGGCCGCAGATCAGCGTGGGCAGGCCCCGGCGCTGGAACTGGCCCGCCTCGGTGGCATAGGCCACGGCGCCGGCGGGACGCTCGCCCAGCAGCGACTGGCAGAGCGCCAGCACCTCGGCGTTGTTGTCGTCGGCCAGGGCCGGCACCGTCTCGTTGAGGGCCTCGGTGACGATGGCGGCCTGTGGCGCGCGTTCGCGCATCTCGGCCTCGAGTTCGGCGGCCCGGGCCTGGACCCGGCCCAGCAACTCGTCGAAGCGATCCGACGGCAGGTGGCGGATCTCCCACTCGAAGACGCACTCCCGGGCCATGATATTGATCGCCGTGCCGCCGGCGATCTTGCCCACGTGCAGGCTCGAGTGGACCACGTTGAAGGCCTCGTCGACGCGCCCCTCGGCCTTGAGCTCCGCCATCACCTCCTCGATATAGGTGACCAGCCGGGCGGCGACATGGATCGCCGAGACCCCCTGGTCGACCTGGCTGGAGTGGCTGGCGCGACCGGTCACGGTGGTGCGCAGGTTGGTGGCGCCCTTGTGGGCCACCACCGGGTGCATCAGGGTCGGCTCGCCGACGATCACCGCGGCGGGTCGCGGATGCTCGGCCATCAGCCTCTCGATCATGCGCGGGGCGCCGATGCAGCCCACCTCCTCGTCGTAGGAGAGCGCCAGGTAGATGGGCACCGGCAGGTCCAACCCCACCCATTCGGGCACCTGGGCCAGGGCGCAGGCGATAAAGCCCTTCATGTCGCAGGTGCCGCGGCCGTAGAGGCGGCCGTCGCCCTTGTCGGTGAGGGTGAAGGGATCGCTGGACCAGGGCTGGCCATCCACCGGCACTACGTCGGTATGCCCGGAGAGCACGACGCCCCCGGCCACCTCGGGCCCGATGCGCGCCAGGAGGTTGGCCTTGCGCCCGTCGTCGCTGTCGATGCGCTGATGGGGCACGCCATGGTCGTCGAGGTAGGCCTCGACCCAGCGGATCAGCTCCAGGTTGGAATCCCGGGACACGGTGGGAAAGCCCACCAGGGTCTCGAGCAGTTGGCTGGCGGTCATGATCTGGCTCCTGTCGATGATGGGAGCAGCCTACCACGGCCGCCCCACTGCCGGCAGCGGGGCTTAAGGCAGCGACCCGTGGTAAGGGGACTAGAGCCGCTCCCGGGTCGCCTCCATCACCCGCCCGTCCACGCCTCGCTGGACCTTGTCCTCGATCTCCGCGAGCAGCGACTCCACCTTCTGTGATGTGGTGGCCATGGCCACGAAGGTCCATTCGCTGGCCTCCAGGCGGTCGAGGTCGCCGCTCTCGCAGACTGCCACCGCCGGCTGGCGGCCGAAGCGTTCATGCAGGCCGCCCATGCGCTGGCGCTTCTCCTTGAGGGAGCGACAGCCGGGCAGCGAGAGGCGCAGGGTCAGGATACCGATATGCATGGTCTCGTCTCCGTGGCCTTGTGGATCCTGTTGCTTAGACACTGACTAGCCGGGCGCGGCTGGTGCCGTTGCCCAGCGGCTCCACCTGGATCTGTACCGGGATGCGCTCGTGCATCTCCTGGACATGGGAGATCACCCCGACCCGGCGGCCCAGGGCCTGGAGGCCATCCAGCGCCTCCATGGCCAGGGCCAGCGACTGGGGGTCGAGGCTGCCGAAGCCCTCGTCGATAAACAGCGACTCGATCGTCAGCTCCCCGGAGGCCATGGAGGCGAGGCCTAGGGCCAGGGCCAGGGAGACTAGGAAGGTCTCGCCGCCGGAGAGGGAGTGCACCGAGCGGGTCTCGTCGCCCATGTCATGATCCACCACCAACAGGCCCAGTTCGCTGCCGCCGCGAATCAACCGATAGCGGCGGCTCAGGCTGCCCAGGTGGGCGTTGGCGTGCTCCAGCAACTGCTCCAGGTTGTAGGCCTGGGCGATGCGTCGGAAGGCCTTGCCGTCGGCGGAGCCGATCAGCTCGCTGATCTGGCCCCAGCGGCGATACTCGGCGCGGGCCGCCTCCAGCGCCGCCTGGCCCTTTTGCTGGCGGGCACGCTTGCGGTCGTCGTCGTTGAGGGCATAGACGGCGGCGTCGCGGGCCTGCTGGGCTTCCTCCAGCTTCGGTGCCAGCTCGGCCTGGGCCTCGCTGGATGCCGCCTCTTGTTGGGCCAGCTCGGCGTCCATGGCCGCGGCCAGCAGGGCCTTCTCATCACGCTCGGGGGTGACTTCACGGCGATGGGCCAGCAGTTGCTGGCGGCGCTCGGCCAGGGTGGCGGCGGCCTGTTGGCGGCGGCGCTCGGCCTCGTCCAGGGCCCGCTCCTGGGCCCTGGCCTCGTCCTCGGACTGGGCCAGCAGGCGGGTCAGGGTGGCATCGTCCAGCTCGGGATGGCGGCGCCGCCAGGCGTCCAGCTGCTGATGCAGGCGCTCCAGCTCCCGGCGTAGCTGGACCAGCCGCTCGGCCTCGTGTTCCCGGCGCTGGGCGAGGCGCTGGAATTCCTGCTCGGCGACATGCCGGTGGGCGAGGGCGGAGTCCCTGGCCTGGGTGGCCTGGGCCTGTTGTTGCTCCAACTGCTGCTGCCAGGCATCGGCGCTGGGGTAATCGCCCAGGCGGGCGCGCAGCTCGGCGTCGAGGCGCTTCTGTTCCTGGCGTCGGGGGGGCAGCTGGGCCTCCAGCTTGGCCAGCTCCTGGTCGAGGCCCTGGCGCCGAGTCTCGAGCCGGGTTGACTCGATCTCGCCCCGGCGCAGTCGCTCATCGAGAGGGGCCAGGGCGCGTTCGGCCTCGGCGAAGGCGGCCAGCGCCTCGGCCTGCCGATCACGCTCGTCTTCGCTGGCCTGTTGCTGGGACGTCAGCCAGGCGTCCCGGGCTTCGACGGCGATGGCGGCCAGCTCCTCCCATAGCGACTCTGCCTCCAGCGCCTGGTTGGCCGCCACCAGGCGCCGTTCGGCCGACGCCAGGTCATTGGCCAACTGCTTCAGGGCACGTTCCGCCATGCGGTAGTCGCCCACCCGTTCCTGGTGCTGGCGTTGCGCCTGGTCGAGTCGCTCCCGGGCCTCGCCCAGTTGGCGCGCCTCTTCGGCTTCCTGGGCGGCGAGCTGGGCGGCCTCGGGGCTGGAGGGGGGGCGTTGGCGGTAGGGGTGGTCGAGGCCGCCGCACACCGGGCAGGGCCGGTCCTCCGCCAGGGTCTCGCGGAGCCGGGCCACGCTCTCGCTGCGTACCGCCCGCTGCCGCTCGATCAGGGTCGAGACGCTGTTCAGGTGAGACTGGGCATGGTCCAGTCGCTCACGGGCGGCATGGCCCTCCGCGAGCAGGGTTTCGCGGCGCCGGGTCTCTTCTTGGCGTTGCCGGACGAGCTCCTGACGCTGGTGCTCGGCGCGCTGGTGCTCCTGCCAGCGGCTGGCCAGTTCCCCCAGGGCGAGGCGGCGGCGGGCGGCCCGGTCATGGCGCTCCTGAACCGCTCGGCGGGCGGCGTCACGGTCGTCATGCTCGCCCAGCAGGCGGGTCAGGGTGGCCTGCCAGCGGTCGCGTTCTTGCATCAGCTGTCGCTGGGCGTCGAGCTGCTCCTGGCGCCGGGTCGCGAGTTGCGTCGCTTCGGCCTGCCGTTCCTGACGGGTCCGGGTCAGCGTCGCCAGCTCCTGCTCCACACCGGCCAATTGCTGGGCCAGTTCGCGGGCGATACGTAATTCGGGCTCGGCGGCCTGGCGGGACGCTACGGCCGACTCCAGCGTCGCTTCGGCCCGGTCGAGGGTCTCGGCGGCATGGCGTTGCTTGGTCTCGGCCTCGGCCAGGGCCTTTCGGGTTTCGGCGTGGCTGGCCTCGAGGCTGGCGATTTCTTCGGGCAGGGCGGTCTGGCGCGCCAGGGCATGGCGCTGGGGGGCGAGCAGGCGCCGCCATTCCCGCTCGGTGCGGGCGGAGGCCAAGGCCTGCCAGTGGGCCTCGGCTTCTTGCTGGCTCGCCAGGCCCTGGCGGTAGGCGTTACTCAGGTGCCGGTCCGTGGCGTGCCACTGCCGGCGCCGCTCCAGCTCGGTGGCCTGTTGGTTGAGCTCGGCGAGGCGGGCCTCGGCGGCCTCGACCTCGCGCTCCAGGGTGGCCCGGGCCTCGGCCTCGGCGGGCAGGTCGTCGGCGAGTCGGGTCTCCAGCTCGGTCACGCCCTTCCTGGCCTCGCTGGCGCGGCGGTAGGCGGCGATGGAGATCCGCGAGTACTCGGCGGTGCCGGTGAGGCGTTCCAGCAGGTCGCTGCGCTCGTTGTCGTCGGCCTTGAGGAAGGCGGCGAACTCGCTCTGGGCCAGCAGCACGGCGCGGGTGAACTGGTCGAAGGTGAGGCCCAGGCGCAGGGGCAGCAGCTCGGCGAACTCGCGTTTCTGGGTGGTCAGCAGGCGGTCGTCGTCCAGGTCGGTGAGCGACTGCTCCACCGCCTGCAGGCGCCCGCCGGCCTTCTCCCGGGCGCGGCGTACCGCCCAGCGGGCCCGGTAGCGGCGACCGTCGCGGCCCAGGAAGTCGACCTCGGCATGGCCGCTGGCCGCGCCCCGGCGCAGCAGGGTGCGGGGATCGGCGGTGCCGACCGTTTCGCCCGCCACGTCGGGCAGCGGCGCCTCGCGGCCGGGGGCCTGGCGCAGCCGCGGGGTATTGCCGTAGAGCGCCAGGCAGAGGGCATCGAGCAAGGTGCTCTTGCCGGCCCCGGTGGGGCCGGTGATCGCGAAGAGGCCGGCGTCGCGCAGCGGCGAGTCGGTGAAGTCGAGTTCCAGAGGGCCGGGCAGTGAGGCGAGGTTCTGCAGGCGCAGGGCGAGGATTCTCATGACGGTTCCTCCTCGTCGAGGACGTCCTGGAGCAGGCGGTCGAAGTCGGCCATCACCGCCTCGCTCGGGGGCGCGTCCCAGTGGCGCACCCAGGTGTGCTGGAAGAGCTTGCGCGGGCCCAAGGAAGCGAGATCGGCCCGGGCCGCGGTGGGAGTCTCACCGCCCCGGGGCAGGCGCCGCTCGAGGCGCAGCAGGCGTAGCGCCTTGCCTTCCAGGGTGGTGTCGATGCGCGCGCGCAGGTCGGGAAGCGGCGCCTCCAGTTCCACCCGCACCTCCAGCCAGGGCCACTGTTCCCTGGGCAGGGCCGGGTCCTGGGGCAGGGCCTCCAGCTCGGCCAGCACCGCCTCGAGGGGGGCGGGGCCGACCCGATACATGGCCACCGGGCGGGGTATGGGTAGGCTCTCCACATCGGCCAGCTCGGCGCCGGCCAGGGTCACCGCCACCACCTGGTGGGGGTAGCCCACCTCGCTGAAATCCAGGGGCAGGGGGCTGCCGCTGTAGCGGATGCGTGCCTCGCCGACTCGCTGGGGACGGTGCAGGTGGCCGAGGGCCACATAGGCGATCTCGGCGGGGAAGAGGGTGGCGGAGAGCGACTCCTCGCCGCCGATCACGATGGGGCGCTCGCTGGCCTCGGAGACGGCGGCACCATGCAGGTGGGCATGGCTCATGGCCACCAGGGCCTGGTCCGGCCGGCGGCGCGCCCGGGCGGCCTCGATCAGTTGGCGATGCACCCGCTCGATACCGGCCACGTAGTCGTTGCCTCCCTCCGCGGCGGGGTCCGCCGCCAGGCCGTTGCCGGTGACCTCGGCGGGGCGCAGGAAGGGCAGCGCCAGGCACCAGGCCCGGGGCTCGCCCGTGGCATCGGTGAGCGGCACCAGCAGGCGCTCGGCGTCCAGGCGGCCGTCGTCGAGCCAGCGCACCCGGCCCAGGGCATGGGTGCGCAAGCGCCTCATCAAGGGGGCCGGCAGCTCGATACGGTTGCCGCTGTCGTGGTTGCCGGCGATCAGCACCATATCGAGGTTCGGCAGCCGCTCGTGAGCGCCGACGATAAAGTCGTACAGCAGTTCCTGGGCGCGCAGCGAGGGATTGACCACGTCGAAGATATCGCCGGCCACCAGCAGGGCATCGGCCTGGCGTTCCACCAGGGTGTCGAGCAGCCAGGTGAGGAAGGCGTGATGCTCCGCATGGCGCTCCTGGCCATGGAAGGTCTGGCCGAGATGCCAGTCCGAGGTGTGAATCAGCTTCACGGCGAGGGTCCTTGTTCCGGGCGACGGGGTCTTAACCGCCGCGCCATCCAGTCGAGCGGGTCGCAGGGCGGACTGGGCCGCTGACCCGAGGCGGTCATCTTGCCATGCCAGGCTAGGGCTGTCGTCGCCGGTTCATGGTCCGATTCGGGGCGTTGATGGGCCATTGTTGGAGGCGGCTGCAGTGCCGTTGTTGGGGCCGGCTGCGGGGCCGTTGATGGGGTCGGCTTGCAGCGGCCGCGGGAGTGGCGTTGACTGAGCTATACCAAGGTCGAAAACGTCAGGGGGCGGTGACCTGGATTCACCGGCAGGCTTGACACGAGAGTGTTTATGGAAAATATTTCCATATAAGGTCTCTGAAGAAGGCCGACGGCAGGAGCGACGCCTCTGCCGACCACGACACCACAACGATGCGCAGCCCACTGCGCGAGGAGGCCTCGATGCTGACCAACCCACTGACCAGCAAGCGTCCGCAATCGCTCGGCGCTCATCAGGGGCGCCTGGCGGCCTGCCCCCCCACCCGCAATAGCGTCTGCAGCCAGGCCGAGGACGCGGCCCACTATATCGCTCCCCTGGAGCCGGGCGATCGTTGCCCCGCCGAGATGATGCGTCGCCTCAAGACCGCCCTGATGGGCTGCGAAGAGGCGGAGGTGATCACCGCCAGCGATACCTATCTGCACGCCGAGTGCCACTCGGCCCTGGGCTTCGTCGATGACCTGGAGCTGCTGTGGAGCGAGGACGAGGGCGTCTGCCATGTACGCAGCGCCTCGCGTCTGGGTATCACCGACCTGGGCAAGAACCGCGCCCGGGTGGAGAAGCTGCGCATGCTGCTGGAAGGCTGGGGCTTCTGCGACTGAGTCGAGCCATGGAGGGGCCGCCGCTGCATGACTGGTCGCTGACGCCTAGCCAGGCCATCGCCCTGCAGCGGGAGCTGGCGCGGCGAGTCGAGCGCCGCGATCGCCTGGACCCGGTGAAGCATATCGCCGGCGTCGATATCGGCTTCGAAGAACAGGGCACCATCACCCGGGCCGCGGTGGTGGTATTGGCCTGGTCGCCCGAGGATCCGTCGTCGGGGCCGACGCTGGTCGAGCGGGTCGTCCACCGGGAGCCCACCCGCTGGCCCTATATTCCCGGGCTGCTCTCCTTTCGCGAGGTGCCCGCCGCACTCGGCGCCTTCGCCCGCCTGACGCTTCGTCCGCAACTGGTGATGGTCGACGGTCAGGGCATCGCCCATCCGCGCCGCCTCGGCGTGGCCTCCCACCTGGGACTGTGGCTCGACCTGCCGACGATCGGCGTGGCCAAGTCGCGGCTCTGCGGCCGCCATCAGGAGGTCGGGCCCGCGCGCGGCGACTGGACGCCACTACTCGATGGCGACGAGCCGCTCGGCGTGGTGCTGCGCTCCCGGGCCGGCGTCAAGCCGATCTACGTCTCCCCGGGGCACCGCCTGGGGATCGAGTCGGCCCGGGAGTGGGTGATGCGCTGCCTGGGCAAGACCAAGCTTCCCGAGCCCACCCGCCTGGCGGATCGCCTCGCCTCCCGACGGGGCGATCTCTGACCTCCTGTTCTCAAGGCTTTGTCCGAAAAGTCGGCGAGCGAAGGTTAGACAAGGCAAAAATTGGCGAAAAGACGGAGTTTACGGGGTGTAAATGAGTACTTTGAGCCAATTTTTAACGCCGTATAGCCGAGCGCAGCCAGTTTTCGGGCATAGCCTAGACGATATCCAGCGGTAACTTGCGCGTCGGCGCCGGGAAGGCCGCCTCCAGGCGCGCCAGGCTCGCGTCGTCGAGCAGGATATCCAGCGCCTTGGCGTTCTGTTCCACGTGTTCCGGCTGGACCGCCTTGGGGATGGCGATCACCTCGCGTTGCCCCGCCTGGGCGCGAATCGCCCAGGCCAGCAGGACCTGGGCGGGAGTGGCACCCAACTCGCCGGCGACCTCCCGCAGGGCCGGTTGGCCGAGCAGGTCACGACGCAGGCGGCCGGCCTGGGCCAGGGGGCAGTAGGCCATCAGCGGCATGCCGCGCTCGCGCATCCAGGGACGCAGGGCGTAGTCGATGCCCCGGGAGCCCAGGTGGTAGAGCACCTGATTGACGGCACAGGCCTCGCCGCCGGGTAGGCCATGAAAGGCGGCCAGCTCGTCCACATCGAAATTGGAGACCCCGAAGCGACGGATCTTGCCCGCCTCCTGCAGCCGTTGGAAGGCCTCCAGGGTCTCTTCCAGGGGAATCGAACCGGGCCAGTGCAGCAGGTAGAGGTCCAGGTAGTCGGTACCGAGGCGTTGGAGGCTGCGCTCGCAGGCGGCGATGGCGCTATCGCGGCCGGCGTTCCAGGGGTAGGCCTTGGAGACCAGGAAGGCCCGGTCGCGGCGACCCACCAGCGCCTCGCCCACCACCTCTTCGGCGCCGCCTTCCGCATACATCTCGGCGGTATCGATCAGCGACAGGCCCAGCTCCAGCCCCTGCTGCAGGGCGCGCACCTCGTCGCGGCGCGGGGCCAGCCCCTCGCCCATAAACCAGGTGCCCTGGCCGATGGCGGGCAGGTCGACGGCGGCCTGGCCGGCGGTGGCGGGCAGGGTGACATGGGGACGTGCGCTCATCGTGGCCTCCGGAATTCGCTATATCATCGTGGAATGCATTTCTATAAATATGCTCGGCCAGGCAGAGGCGGAATGCAAGATACGCTAGGGGTATACTGCCAGGCCCTCCACCGTTCGAGCCCTGCCATGACCGCTACCGACGCCTGCCTCGCCGCCACCCTCAACTGGGTGGAGACCTTCGTGGTCGCCGAGAACCTCTGTCCCTTCGCCGGCCGCGAGGTGCAGCGCGGCAGCATCGACTACCGGGTGATCGATGGCGGCGATTGGTCCCGGGCCCTGGCGGCCTTGATCGCCGCCTGCCGTGAGCTCGAGGCGACGGAGGCGATCGAGACCTGCCTGCTGGTGATCCCCGAGGGCCTCGAGGCCTTCGACGACTACCTGGATTTCCTGGAACTGGCCGAGACACTGATGAGCGATCAGGGCTACGAAGGCGTCTTCCAGCTGGCCAGCTTCCATCCCGACTACTGCTTCGCCGATGCCGAGCCGGAGGATCCCGCCAACTACACCAACCGCTCCCCCTGGCCGATGCTGCATCTGCTGCGCGAGGCGAGCCTGGAGCGGGCGCTGGCCGCCTACCCGGATCCCGAGGCGATTCCCCAGCGCAATATGGACCGGCTCAGGGAGATCGGCGGCGAGCCACTGGCCCGCGCCTTGGCGGCCCTACGCGACAACAAATAGGGGAGGCGAGACATGGGACGGCTCAGGTCTACGCCTGCCCGGCCTGCTGGCTTGGGGAGAGCGGCGGCCTGACGCCACTTACGCGAGACATGGGACGGCTCAGGTCTGCGCCTGCCAGGCCTGCTGATGACGGCGGGCGGCCTCCACCAGGGCGCGAATCAGGCGCTGCTGGGGGCGATTGAAGATCAGCCATTCCGGGTGCCACTGCACGCCGATCAGGAAATCGTGGTGGAGGGATTCGATGCCCTGCACCAGCCCCTCGCGGTCCCGGGCGACGATCTCGATGCCCTGGCCGGCCCGCTGCACCGCCTGATGGTGCAGGCTATTGATGCGACACCAGCTCACCCCGAGGATGCGATGCAGCTGACTGCCGCCGATGATATCCACCGTCTTGCGGGGCAGCACGGTGCGACGTCGCCTGAGGCCCTGATGGGTGGTGTAGATATCGCCATCCAGGGTGCCGCCCAGGTAGACATTGATCATCTGGGCGCCCCGGCAGATGCCCAGTACCGGGCAGTCCCGGGGAATAAAGCGCGCCAACAGCGCCAGCTCCAGCTCGTCCCGCTGGGGGTCGACCCGTACGTCCAGTTGCATCTCGCCACCGTAGAGGTGCGCCTCGATATCGTCGCCGCCGCCGATGATCAGGCCATCCAGGGCCTCGGGGACCGGCCGCGACGGCGATAGGCGCAGCGGCCGGCCGCCGTGGCGCCATACCGCCAACCAGTCGAAGAACCAGGCGATGCGGCTCTTGTGATCCGAGGTGGTGATGCCGATGCGCGGTCGGGTCATTCGTCCATCCAGCCGCGCAGCTTGTCGAGCCAGCGGGTCATCGGCGACTGACGGTGATGGGCCACGTAGGCGGCGGCGCGCTCGGCCAGCAGGGGGGGATCGGCGGCCAGGCGTTCCACCTCCAGCCAGCGATTCCACTCCACCACGGACCCCCAGCCGGGGCGGGAGAGCTGGGCGTTGGGCAGCCGGTAGTGGAAGGTGGGACGCGGCTTGACCAGGTCGTCGGCGAGCAGCGGGCTGGGGTGTTCGGGGCAGAGGTGGGCGAAGAGCGGGAAGAGGTCCAGCTCCCGGTTGCGGGTGGGGTTATCCACCAGGTAGTCGTCGATCAGGGTGGTCAGGTCCGGCGAGTAGTCCGGGTCGAGCACCTTGAGGGCATACTCCTTGGGGAAGGGGTTGGCATGGGGCAGCACCTCACGGGTGATATCGATATCGATATCCTGGCGCAGCCACTCCGCCAGCAGCAGGTAGGCGCGCAGGTGCGCCAGCAGGCTGGTCACCGAGGGATCGGCCAGCTCCGGGTTGAGGTGCAGGCCGAAGCCATAAAGCAGGCTGGCGTCGGTGCCCTTGGCGCCATGGTCGCGGAGCCCCTCGAAGAGGGCGTCCAGCTCGCCCAGCTCCGGCCAGGGCACCGGCGGGCAGACCACCTCGGTGGGCACCAGCCCCGCCACCACGTCGCCGATCAGCTCCCGGGTACGGCAGTGCAGGTCGAGGCGCAACTCATGGCGCAGCCGCTCCCACTCGCCGTTGCCCTTGGGAGCACGGTCGGTGACCCTGGCATCCGGATGGGCATACTTGGCGTCCAGCTCGATGGTGAAATCGCCCCAGCGGGCGCCTTCCACCTTGAGGCGGTGGGGGCTGACCGGTCGCGCCCTGCCACCGAAGCGTTCGATCACCACCTCGGCGGCCTGGGCCGGCGCGACGCCGGCAAACTCGATCTCCACCCCGATGCGGCGGGGGAGACCTTCGGGGTTGGTGGCGCAGGGGGGCGCTTGCGGTTCCATGCGCTGACTCCTGGTGGCCTAACAGGGTTGGAGTCCCGAGACTAGCATAGTCCCCGGCGCGGTTCGCAGCCTGGGTGGTTTTCCCCGGACGACGGCTCCATTACTCTTGCCGCATTCCCCCTTTGATTCGGAGTCACTCATGCCCCGTCCCCTGCCGATGCCTGTGTCGTTGCCGCTATTGGGGGGCTGGCTGCTGTGCCTGGTGCTGCTGGCACTGGCCGGGCCGGTCCAGGGGCAGGGGCTGAGCCTGTCGGGGCTCGCCGGCGAGAGCGATGGGGCCACGACCAGCGACCCGGAGGCGCTGCGGCGCTCCCTGGACGAGGTGATCGCGACCCTGGAGGACGGCCAGCGCCGCGATGACCTGGTGGCGCGGCTCAAGGAGCTGCGCGAGGCCACCACCCGATTGGAGGGCCCGGCCGGCGAGCTGCCCCGCCAGGGGTTGCTGGGGGCCCTGGCGGATACCTTCAGCGACCTGGGCGACCAGGCCGAGTCGGGGCAGTCGCCCCTCGATGCCTGGCAGCGCCAGCTGGCTCAGGCCGCCGAGGAGGCCAGCGAGCTGGCTCGTCAGTCGAGCCATGCTCAGATAGCGCGCGTCGCTTTCGAGGCGGCGGTCCTGCTGGCGGTCTGGTTGTCGCTGCTCAGCCTGCTGATGGCCCTGGGTCGCTGGCTGATCAGCCGCCGCGGGCTGCCGGCGACCCTGCCCAGGGAACCCAAGGCCTGGCTGGTGGGTGTGCATTTTCTGCGCCGGGTCCTGCCTTGGTTGCTGGCCTTCTTGATGACCCTGGCCCTGGGTCAGTCCCTGGCCCCCAATCCGGGGCGTGACCTGGTCCTGGTGGTGGCCTATGTGGCCCTCTGCGGGCGCCTGGCGGCGGCCATCTGGGAGGCGCTGATCTCGGTATTTACCCGTGGGCATCGCTTCGTCGCCGTGCAGCACCTACGTCAGCGCACCCTGCGTCGACTGTTCGTGATCGGCGCCCTGGTGGCCCTGGCCGATGCCCTCGACTCGGCGCGGCTGATCGCCCTGGTGGGCGGGGACCTGGCGAGCTTCCTCTCGGTGGTGGCCAATGCCCTGGCGGCGATGCTCAGCGGCCTCTTCGTGGTGCGCTTCAAGCGTCCCATCAAGCACCTGATCCGCAACCGGCCCTACCATCAGCGCCGCGTAACCAACACCGCCCTGGAGCTGGTCCGGGTGCTCGGCGGCCTCTGGCATATTCCGGCGCTGCTGATGGTGGGGGCCTCGCTGCTGGCGATCTTCGTCTCGGTGGGGGATGCCGGGGGGGCCCTGACCCGCGCCCTGGCCAATGCGCTGCTGCTGATCCTGACCCTGGTGGTCGCCAGCCTGATCCGTCGCCACGGTGCGACGGTGACCCGGCGCAAGCGCATCTCCCAGTATCGCCGGCGCCTGGAGCGCTTCGGCTATGCCCTGGCGCATATCCTCTGCTGGCTGACCTTCGCCGAACTCTCCCTGCAGGTCTGGGGCACCTCGCTGATCGGCTTCGGCGGCGAGGCGGTGGCCAGCGCGCGGATCGGCAAGGCGCTGCTGGCCATCGGCTTCACGGTGCTGCTGGCCTGGCTGGCGTGGATCTTCGCCGATACCGCCATCCAGCGTGCCCTGACCAGCTCGGCGCGAGCCCGCGGCCGGCGGGTCAACCAGGCCCGCGCCCAGACCATCACCCCGATGATCCGCAATATCATCTTCGCCGCCATCGTGATCATCGCCGCCATCGTCGGCCTGGCCAACCTGGGGGTCAATGTGACGCCGCTGCTGGCCGGTGCCGGGGTCATCGGCCTGGCCATCGGCTTCGGGGCCCAGACCCTGGTGCAGGACCTGATCACCGGGATCTTTATCCTGATCGAGGACTCCCTGGCGGTGGATGACTTCGTCAGGATCAACAGTCACATGGGCACCGTGGAGGGGCTGACCCTGCGCACCGTGCGCCTGCGCGACCTGGACGGCGTGGTGCATATCATCACCTTCAGTCGCATCGACTCCATTCACAACATGTCGCGGCAGTTCGGCACCGCGCTGATGAGGATCCGCATTCCCCACGACATGAAGATCGATGACGCCATCGCCCTGATGCAGGAGACCGCCCAGGCGCTGCGTCAGGACCCGGTGATGCGCCACCATATCTGGTCACCGCTGGAGATGCAGGGCATCCAGGCCTTCGAGGAGGGCTGCCCGGTGCTGCGCATGCGCTTCCGTACTGCCCCGGAGATGCAGTGGGACGTGTCCCGAGCCTTCAACCTGCTGCTCAAGCAGCGCATGGAGGCCATGGGAATCGACCTGGCCATGCCGCGTCTCAATATCAGCATGGAAGGGCGCGGGGGCGGTCCGTTGCCGGCGTACGCCGAGGCGATGGACGGGGGCGATGCCCCGGGGCATGCGCCGGGGACGGCGGGTGGCGGCGACGCCGCCCCGGACCCCGGGCGCTAGGCTATGCCTGAAAAGTCGGCGAGCGAAGGTCAGACAAGGC
>NZ_BJUK01000011.1 GCF_007989625.1 Bisbaumannia pacifica | reverse complement strand
TGGGGGCGATCAGACGGTGCCCTTCGGCGGCGTCAAGCAGTCCGGCAACGGCCGCGACAAGTCCCACCATAGCCTGGCGGAGTACACCGAACTGAAGACCGTCTGGATGTCCCTGGAGGGGTAAGTCCACCACACAACGAGCGATGCACTGATAGACGGATGTCTGCCTCTATCGGTTTGCCGGCCTCTACGGGGCCGGCTTTTTTGTGGGGCGGGAGTGGAGCCGGCCACCCAGAAACGCCTCGGGCCCGGCATTGGCCGGGCCCGAAGCGTATCCTCGATGGCGTCCTCGAGTGGGTGCGAGTGCCGGCTGGCATCAGTCGATGCGCGCTTCGAAGACGCTGAGTTCGCGCACCCGGTCGCCGTCGACCCGGATGCCGAGCCCCGGGGATTCGTCCAGGGGGATATGCGTGCCGTCACCCGGCATCTCGGCCACGTCGCTTGCGATCATCTCGGGGCCGACCAGGTCGTTGGCAATGATGTTGGGATGGGCGATGGCCAGGTGGGCTCCGGCCAGGGTGGCGATGGACGATTCCACCATCGAGCCTACCTGGCAGGGGATGTCGGCCGCCATGCCCAAGTCGGCCATGGCGCGGGCGGCATGCAGGCCGGCGGATTTCATCAGCTTGATGTTGACCATGTCGGCCGCCTCGAGGCGGATGACCCGGAGCATATCGCGGAGTCCGTGGATCGGCTCGTCGGCCATGATCACCGCCTCCGTCGCTTGGGTCACCCGGGCCAAGGCCTCGAGGTTCTCGATGAACACCGGCTGTTCGTACCACTCCACTCGGTAGGGGGCGGCCCGGCGGATCACCTCCAGTGCCTGCTTGGCGCTCCAGCCCTGGTTGGCGTCCACTCTCAGGGCCATGCCGGGCGGCAGTGCCTCCCGCACCCGGGCGATGCGTTCGACGTCGGCTTCCGGCGTATCGCCGAGCTTGATCTTGATCGAGCGGAAGCCTTGCCGGCACGCCTCGTCGGCCTGGCGTGCCATCTCCTCCGGTGACAGCATGCTGATCACGCAGGGGAGTTCGAGGCGTTCATGGCAGCGGCCGCCGAGCAGGGAGTAGAGCGGTCGCCGGCACTGCCGGGCCAGCAGGTCGTGCAGGGCGATATCCAGGGCCGCCTTGGCCGAGGGATTGTGCCGGATGCGCGCCTCGGCGGCACGATGGAAGGCGCCGATATCGTCGGCGGGCTGGCCGATCAGCAGGGGAGCCAGTTCCCTGGCGATGACGTCGCGAGCCGCTTGCCAGGTCTCGCCGGAGACATGCTGGTCGACCACGGCCTCGCCCCAGCCGATATCGCCACGGGTCGACTCGATGCTGACCACCAGGCTCTCGATCTCTTCGTAGCTGTCGTAGGCGATCTTGAAGGGTCGCTTGAGGGGCAGGCGGATGCCATGCAGGGTGATGCGCTTGATCGTCATGAGAGGATTCCTTTCAGGTCCAGGAGAGCAGGTGAGCCAGGGTGATCATGCCGCTCGCCAGCAGCAGCTGGGTGAGGGCCAGGGGCGCTATCCACTTGATCCATTTGCTCCAGGACACCCCGGCCACGGCCAGGCCGGCCATGAAGTAGCCCGAGGTGGGGGTGATGATATTGGAGATGCCGTCACCGAACTGGAAGGCGAGCACCGCGGTCTGGCGCGTCACGCCCACCAGGTCGGCCAAGGGCACCATGAGGGGCATGGTCAGGGCCGCCTGTCCGCTGCCGGAAGGCACCAGGAAGTTCAGCAGCAGCTGCACCAGGAACATGCCGATGGCGGTCAGTACCGCCGGCATGCCGTTCAGTAGTCCCTCGAGCCGATACAGGATGGTATCGAGAATGCTGCCATCCTTGAGCACGATCAGGATGCCATAGGCGAACCCCACCACCAGGGCGCCCATGGCGATCTCCTTGAAGCCGCTGACGAAATGCTCGGCAATCTCGTTGGGTCCCATGCGTGCCAGTACGCCGACCAGGATCCCCATCAGCAGGAAGACACCCGACATCTCGCCGATATACCAGCCGTGGCGGATAACGCCATAGGCGATGCCGGCGATGGCCCCGACGAAGGCCGACAGCACCAGCTTGTCCGACAGGCTCAGTCGCTGCTTTCCCTGCAGGGGGGCGGGGTTGCCGAATTGTCGGCGGTCGCTGTGGTAGGTAAGGCTGCGCTCGGGCTGCGCCTTGACCCTGGCCGCATAGCGCGTCACGAAGGCGATGCTGACGCCGACGAAGACCGTCCAGTAGCAGGCGCGCAGCGTCATGCCGGAGAAGAGCGGCAGCTGGGCAATATCCTGGGCCACGCCGACGGTGAAGGGATTCATAAAGGCCGCCGAGAAACCGGCACCGGCGCCGACCAGGGGGACGGCGGCGGCGGTGATGGAGTCATAGCCCAGCAGGCGCAGCATCGGCGCCAGGATAATGATGAAGGCAATGGTCTCCTCGGCCAGGCCGAAGGTGGCGCCACCGGCGGCGAATAGCAGCATCAGCAGGGGAATCAGGGCGATGTCGCGCCCGGAGAGGGCCTGACTGAGGCTGGCCACGAGGGTCTGCAGCACGCCCGTGGCCTTGAGCACGCCGAAGGCGCCGCCGGAGATGAAGATGAAAAAGATGATGCTGCTGCCTTCCCGCATGCCCTCGAAGACGGCCATGAAGGGCGTCAACCAGCCGGCCGGGTCGGTGTCCACCGGGGCGTAGCTGCCCGGTACGACGACGGTCCGGCCCTGCTCGGTGGTGATGCGCTCATAGCTGCCCGCATCGACCAGGTAGGTCGATAGCGCGGCGATGCAGATGAAGGTGAACAACACCACGAAGATATGTGGGAACTTCAGCGTTCGCGGTGATGCCGTTTCGAGTGTCGTTGTTGTGTCGAAATCGTTCATGCCAAGCCTCTGGATCTAGTGGTTATTATCGAGGAAGCGCCGGGCCACGCCGGCGAGAAAGTCGCTGCCCGCCTCCAGAATGTCGTCGTTGAAGTCGTAGTCCGGCTGATGCAGCGCGGGCGCCGCGGCCCCCTTGCCGTTGCCGATCCAGCCATAGGCGCCGGGCACGGCCTCGAGCAGGAAGCCCATGTCATCGGCGCCCATGCTGATGGGGTGAGAGACCAGGCGCTCTCGGCCCCAGTGCGCCTCGACGACTTCCCGGCACAGCCTGACGCAGGCGGCGTCGTTGACCACCGCGGGAGTCGAGGGCACATAGTTCAATGTCACGTCGCAGCCGCTGGCGCGGGCGATGCCCTCGGCAACCTCGCGAATCCGCGTTTCGAGCCGGCGGCGAACGTCCGGCTTGAAGCAGCGGGCCGTGCCCTTCAGCCGCACCGTGGCGGGAATGATGTTGCTGGCATGCCCGCCCTGCAGGCTGCCCAGGCTGACCACGGCAATGTCCTCGGGGTCGACATTGCGGCTGACGATCTGCTGCGCCGCGGTGACGAACAGCCCGGCGGCGACGATCGGATCGGTGGTCAGGTGCGGCATGGCCCCATGTCCACCTTCGGAGTGGAAGCTCAGCTCGAAATCATCGCTGGAGGCCATGTGCGGGGTGTCATGAATGACGAAGGCACCCGCTTCCACGCCCGGCCAGTTGTGCAGGCCGAAGACGGCCTGGATGGGGAAACGCTCGAGCAGTCCGTCCTCGATCATCGCCGGGGCCCCGGTGCCCAGCTCTTCGGCGGGCTGGAAGATCAGAACGACCCGGCCTCGCGCCGGGCGTGCCTGGATCAGGTCCAGGGCCGCGCCCATCAGCATGGCGGTGTGGCCATCATGCCCGCAGGCATGCATGACATTGTCATGGGTCGAGCCGTGCGCCAGCCCGGTGGCTTCCTGCAGGGGCAGGGCGTCGATGTCGGCCCGCAGGCCGACGGACGGGCCGGGCTGTTGTCCGTGGATCACGGCCACGATGCCATGGCCGCCGATCCCCTCGTGCACTTCGTCGACGCCGATATCGCGCAGCAGGGTCGCGACGCGCCGTGCCGTCTGGCGTTCCTCGCAGGAGAGTTCGGGATAGCGGTGAAGCTCCCGTCGAAAGGCGATCATTCGTTGTGCATCACGCTCTTGCATCGCGTTGTCCTGTGCTTGTTCTGGTCGGGAGTCAGGCGGAAGTGGTATCGCCGACGCCTGTGAAGCGTCCATCCACCGGCCCTGGGGTAAGCGAGTTCCAGTATGCTCAGGCCACTGAGGGGAGAAAAAATACTTCTTTCCTATGCGGTCATGCTTTTTTGGTATGCTGCCTGGTCCGAGCGCTGAGATAGGCCCATGGATATCAAGAAGCTGAAGTACTTTCTCGCCGTGGTGGACGCCGGTTCCATTACCGCGGCGGCCAGACGGATCCCGGTCGCCCAGCCTGCCCTGACGCGACAGATCCGTCTGCTCGAGGAGCGGGTCGGGGCCCGGCTCTTCGAGCGCGATCGCAAGGGGGTGTCGCTGACGCGCGCCGGCCGGTTCCTCTACGACAACGGGCGCCGACTGGTGGCCGAACTGGACAGCGTGGCCAAGAAGACCCGGGCCATCTCGGATGGCTTCAGCGACAGCCTGGCGATCGGTATCACCACCATTCATCCCTATATTCCGAGCATCTCGAGCCTGATCAGCCGTTTCCGGGCGCAGAATCCGAGCATACGGCTGACCCTGGAATCGATGCTGTCTGGCCCGCAGAAGAAGGCGATTCTCGACGGCGGCATCGATGCCGGCATCCTCTTTACCGAGCGGGAAGAGGATCCCCGGCTGGCCTACCTGCCGATCGCCAGTTACCGCATGGCCGTCATCGTCAGCCGCCGCCACCCCCTCACCGAGGCATCACCGCATTCGCTGCGAGCCTTCGCCGAGGCCCCCTTCATTCGCTTCAGTCGCGACTCGACGCCGGGCAGCTACGACAGGGTCGATCGATGCTTCCGGCGGGCAGGTATCGTGCCCAATACCGTCCAGGAGTGTCATGACGACATCACCATCCGCAGCCTGGTGGCCACGGGCATGGGGTATGCCATCATGCCGAGCATCATGGTGCGGGGGGAGAGCGACCTGGTGGCCTACGAGCTGGAGGACCTACCGATCTCGTCGCAGCTGATGCTGGCCTGGCGCAAGGGCGGTGATTCGAAGGCCGTCGATGCGTTGTGTCGCATGGTCGATGCCCCGGGCAATATCATGGCGACGCCGCCGGAGGATGGCCGGGCTTAGTCCACGTCGGAAGGTGCTCATGTCGCTGGTTTGGCGTGGCCGGGAGTCCGTCACGACGGGCGAGGCGGTTCAGCGAGGAGAGGTGGCGCCGGCAGGGCGGTTGCCGTGCTAGGCAAGGTGTCGGAGAAGGCAGGGGCGAGCGGCAGGGGGCGCCCCGCAGCTCGTCGCGCGGCGGGGCCTTGCTACGCGGTGGTGGGTCAGGACGCGGCCTCCTTGGCGGCGCGACGCTTGGCCACCGACTCTCCGGCCACGCCGAAGTGCTGGGTGGAGACATCGGAGAGCAGGATGCGCACGCTCTCCGGGGTGCAGTCGATGGAGGCCACGCAGGCCTCGGTGACCTTCTCGATCAGCGCCTCTTTCTGGGCGTCGCTGCGGCCTTCGATCAGCTGGATATTAACGATGGGCATGCTCGGAATCCTTTTGTGGAAATGATTTTCACAAATATGATTCCAGCTTCGTCGATGGCTGTCAAAGGCGAGGCATGGAGAAAGGCGAGGCAGGGCGAAAGGCGCCATAAAAAACCGGCGCGGGGCGCCGGTGGGGGCGTGGGGGAGACGCCGAGCTAGAACGCCTTGGCGGGAGTGCAGCAGCTAACCAGGCGGCAGGGCGCCTTGCCGGCGTTACGGAAGCGGTGGGGCACATTGGTATCGAAGTAGTAGGCCTCGCCGGTGCTCAGTATGCGCGTCTCGGCGCCCACCGTGATCTCGATCTCGCCTTCGAGTACCACCCCGGCCTCCTCGCCCTGGTGGGCGATCATCTCGCGCCCGGTATCGGTGCCCGGGGGGTAGGTCTCGATCATAAAGGAGAGCGCCCGGGCCTCGCGGTTGGCACCCACCAGCTTGAAGATCACCTCGCCGCTGCCCATGTCGGCCAGCTCGTCGGCGGAGTAGAAGACCTGGTCGCGGCTCTCCAGGTCCATGGTGAAGAAGTCGCCGACGCCGATGGGAATGGCGTCGAGAATCTTCTTCAGGGAGCTGACCGAGGGGCTCACCTTGCCCTGTTCGATCAACGACAGGCTGGAGTGGGTGACCCCGCAGCGCTTGGCCAGCTCGCGCTGGGAGATGCCCCTGAGGTTGCGCAGGGCGCGCAGTCGCGCGCCGACATCATCTGCCATGGGTCGTCCTCTGAAATCGAAGGGGCGGGCCGGGCGGCCCGCCTCCGCTGCTCAGCACAGGGCGTCGAGCTTTTCCTTGAGCAGGGCGTTGACCTGCTGGGGATTGGCGGTGCCCCGGGAAGCCTTCATCACCTGGCCGACGAAATAGCCGATCATCTTGCCGCGCTTGTCCGGCTCGGCGTCGCGATACTGGGCCACCTGGGCGGGACTGTCGGCGATCACCTGGTCGATCATCGCCTCGATGGCGCCCGTGTCGGTGACCTGCTTGAGGCCCTTGGCCTCGATCACCGCATCGGCGGCATCCGCTTGACCCCCGCCTTCGCCGTTCCATAGCGCCTGGAAGACCTGCTTGGCGGCCTTGCCGTTGATGGTGTCGTCGAGCACCCGGGCGATCAGCCGACCCAGTTGGGCGGCGGAGACCGGGCTGTCCTCGATGGCCAGGCCCTCGCGGTTCAAGGCGCCGGAAAGCTCGCCCATCACCCAGTTGGCGGCCTGCTTGGCGTCGCCGCAGGCGTCCTTGACCGCCTCGAAGTAGTCGGCCATGGCGCGGCTCGCCGAGAGCACCCCGGCGTCGTAGGCGGAGAGGCCGAGCGCCTCCTGGAAGCGCGTGCGCTTCTCGTCGGGCAGCTCCGGCAGGTTGTCGCGCAGGTGATCGACATAGGCCTGGTCGAGCACCACCGGCAGCAGGTCCGGGCAGGGGAAGTAACGGTAGTCGTTGGCCTCCTCCTTGGTGCGCATGCCGCGGGTCTCGTCGCGCTCCGGGTCATAGAGACGGGTCTCCTGGACCACCCGGCCGCCGTCCTCGATCAGCTCGATCTGGCGCTCCACCTCATAGGCGATGGCCCGCTCCACGAAGCGGAAGGAGTTGACGTTCTTGATCTCGGCGCGGGTGCCGAACTCCGCCTGGCCCTTGGGGCGCACCGAGACGTTGACGTCGCAGCGCATCGAGCCCTCGGCCATATTGCCGTCACTGATGCCCAGGTAGGTGACGATGGAGTGAATCGCCTTCAGATAGGCGGCCGCCTCCTTGGCGCTGCGCATGTCCGGCTCGGAGACGATCTCCAGCAGCGGCGTGCCGGCCCGGTTGAGGTCGATGCCGGTCATGCCGTGGAAGTCCTCGTGGAGCGACTTGCCGGCGTCCTCCTCCAGGTGGGCATGGTGCACCCGGATGCGCTTGGTGCCGCCGTCGTCGAGGGCGATCTCCACCTCGCCGGCGCCGACGATGGGGTGATACATCTGGCTGGTCTGGTAGCCCTTGGGCAGGTCCGGGTAGAAGTAATTCTTGCGATCGAACACCGAGACCTCGGGGATCTCGGCATGGATCGCCAGGCCGAACTGCACCGCCATGGCCACCGCCTGCTCGTTCAATACCGGCAGCACCCCGGGCAGGCCCAGGTCCACGGCGCAGGCCTGGGTGTTGGGCTCGGCGCCGAAGGCGGTGGAGGCGCCGGAGAAGATCTTCGACTTGGTGGCCAGTTGAACGTGGACCTCCAGGCCGATCACGGTCTCCCATTCCATCATGCGGTCTCCTTGGCGAAATCGGGGCGGCGCAGGTGCCAGTCGCTGGCCTGCTGGAACTGGTGGGCCACGTTGAGCAGCTGGGCCTCGGCGAAGTGGCTACCGAGGATCTGCAGGCCCACCGGGCGCTTGCCGACGAAGCCCGCCGGTACGCTGATGCCGGGGATGCCCGCCAGGTTGATGGCGATGGTGTAGATGTCCTGCAGGTACATGGAGACCGGGTCCTTGTTGGCGCCCAGGTCGAAGGCCGGGGTGGGGGAGGCCGGCCCCATCAGCACGTCGACTTCCTCGAAGGCGTCGAGGAAGTCCTGGCGGATCAGTCGGCGCACCTGCTGGGCCTTGGTGTAGTAGGCGTCGAAGAAGCCCTCGGAGAGGGTGTGGGTGCCGATCAGGATGCGTCGCTTGACCTCCTCGCCGAAGCCCTCGGCGCGGGAGCGCTTGTAGAGATCGATCAGGTCGCTCGGATCCTCGCAGCGGTGGCCGAAGCGCACGCCGTCGAAACGCGACAGGTTGGAGGAGGCCTCCGCCGGAGCGATGACGTAGTAGGCGGGGATCGCCAGGTGGGTATGCGGCAGGCTGACCTCGCGCACCGTGGCGCCCAGCGACTCGTAGACCTTGATGGCCGCCTGGACCGCCTCGGCCACCGCCGGGTCGAGGCCCTCGCCGAAATACTCCTTGGGTAGGCCGATCTTCAGTCCCGACAGGGAGTCGTCGAGGGTGGCGGTGTAATCCGGCACGCCGCGGGCCACGCTGGTGGAGTCGCGCACGTCGTGACCGGCGATGGCGCCCAGCAGCAGGGCGCAGTCTGCGGCGGTGCGAGCCATGGGGCCGGCCTGATCGAGGCTCGAGGCGTAGGCGATCATGCCGTAACGGGAGACCCGGCCATAGGTGGGCTTCAGGCCGGTGATACCGCAGAAGGCCGCCGGCTGGCGGATCGAGCCGCCGGTATCGGTCCCCAGCGCCGCCGGCACCAGGCCCGCGGCCACCGCGGCGGCGCTGCCGCCGGAGGAGCCGCCGGGCACGGCGCCGAGGTCCCAGGGATTCTTCACCGGGCCATAGAAGCTGTTCTCGTTGGAGGAGCCCATGGCGAACTCGTCCATATTGGTCTTGCCGAGGCTCACCGTGCCGGCGGCCTGGAGTTTCTCCACCAGGGTGGCGTCGTAGGGCGCCTCGAAGTTGTCGAGCATCTTCGAGCCGCAGGAGGTCTTGACGCCCCGGGTGCAGAAGATGTCCTTGAGGGCCAGGGGCAGGCCGGTCAGCGGGCCCGCCTCGCCGCGGCCGCGGGCGGCGTCGGCGGCGTCGGCGGCGGCCAGCGCCTGGTCGGCGGTGACGCTGATGAAACTGTTGAGCTCGCCGTCGAGGCGATCGATGCGCCCGAGCAGCGCCTGGGTCAGCTCGCGGCTTGAGAACTCGCCGGCCTCCAGGGAGGCGGCCAGTTCGCGGAGGGTCTTGTCATGCATCGGATGAGTGTCTCCGGGTCGGGACAGGATAACGTCGGGTGCGATCACTCGACCACGCGGGGCACCAGGTAGAGGCCGTTCTCCACCGCCGGAGCGCAGCGCTGGAAGGTCTCGCGCTGGTCGGCTTCGGTGACCTCGTCGGCGCGCAGCCGCTGGGTGGCGTCCAGGGGGTGGGCCAGGGGGGCGACCCCGGTGGTATCGATGCCCTGGAGCTGGTCGACCATCGCCAGGATATTGCTCAGGTCGTCCAGGTAGCGGTCGGCGTCCGCGTCATCCAGCGCCAGGCGTGCCAGATGCGCCGCGCGCTGCACATGGGTCTGTTCAAGCGCCATGATCGGAATTCCTTAACAGGATGAACATCGACCGACAGGCTGCCATAGGCTGGCGCCCATCGGTGCGGGGAAAATAACGCCAAAAGGTATCATATCTTGGCCGTGCTGGCAGGCGTTGTCGCTTGCCGCTTCCGGGTGGCGATGATACCGTTTGCCTCCGCACAGGGTTCCGGTTCCGGTCTGCACTAGGTGAAAGACTTTCATGTTTAAACGTTTAAGGGGGTTGTTCTCCAGCGATCTGTCCATCGACCTGGGAACGGCCAATACGCTGATCTATGTCCGTGGACGGGGCATCGTGCTGGATGAACCGTCGGTGGTGGCGATTCGCCAGGCCGGCAATATGCGCAGCGTCGCTGCGGTGGGCTCGGATGCCAAGCGCATGTTGGGTCGCACCCCGGGCAATATCACCGCCATCCGGCCGATGAAGGACGGCGTGATCGCCGACTTCACCGTGACCGAGCAGATGCTGCAGCACTTTATTCGCAAGGTGCATCAGAGCACCTTCCTGACCCCCAGTCCGCGGGTACTGGTCTGCGTGCCCTGCATGTCGACCCAGGTCGAGCGTCGCGCCATCAAGGAGTCCGCCGAGGGCGCCGGGGCGCGCGAGGTGTTCCTGATCGAGGAACCCATGGCGGCGGCCATCGGCGCCGGCCTGCCGGTGGAGGAGGCCCAGGGCTCCATGGTGGTGGATATCGGCGGCGGCACCAGCGAGATCGCCATCATCTCGCTCAACGGCGTGGTCTACTCCGAGTCGATCCGCGTCGGTGGCGACCGCTTCGACGAGGCGATCATCGCCTATGTGCGCCGCCACTACGGCAGCCTGATCGGCGAGGCCACCGCCGAGCGCATCAAGCAGGAGATCGGCTGCGCCTACCCCGGCGGCGAGCTGCGCGAGATCGACGTGCGCGGCCGTAACCTGGCCGAGGGCATTCCGCGCAGCTTCACCCTCAATTCCCACGAGATCCTCGAGGCCCTGCAGGAGACCCTCTCCTCCATCGTCACCGCGGTGAAGAGCGCCCTGGAACAGTCGCCCCCGGAGCTGGCCTCGGATATCGCCGAGCGCGGCCTGGTGCTGACCGGCGGCGGCGCCCTGCTGCGCGACCTGGACAAGCTGATCTCGGAAGAGACCGGCCTGCCGGTGATCGTCGCCGAGGATCCGCTGACCTGTGTGGCCCGGGGTGGCGGCAAGGCGCTGGAGATGATCGACCAGCACACCTTCGAGCTGCTGTCCAGCGACTGAGACTGGGGCCGGGCTGACTTCGGGGAGAGCGCCTATCAAACCCTTGTTCTCACACGGCGCGGTGCCCGGCTATCGCATGCTGCTGTGTGCGATAGTCGCCTTCGGCCTGATGTTCGCGGAACATCGCTTCACGCGCATGGACGAGCTGCGTGCCCAGCTCTCTACCCTGGTGGCGCCCGTGCAGTGGGTGGTCAGCCTGCCCAGCGAGGTGCTGACCTGGGGGGCCCTGGCGCTCTCCGACCAGCGCGCCCTGGTCGAGGAGAATCGCCGCCTGCGCGAGCAGTTGCTGACCCTCTCCCAGCGCGCCCAGCAGACCGCCCATCTTACCGCCGAGAACGTGCGCCTGCGCGAGTTGCTGCGGGCGGCGCGGCGCGACGAGATGCCTTATATCACCGCCGAACTGCTCTCCCTGGATTCCGATCCCTTCACCCATCAGATGGTGATCGACCGCGGTCGCCGCGACGGCGCCTACGTGGGCCAGCCGGTGATGGACGCCTCGGGGTTGGTGGGGCAGGTCACCGCGGTCTCCGCCTTCTCCAGCCGGGTGCTGATGATCAATGACGCCAGCCATGCCCTGCCGGTGCAGGTGACCCGCAATGGCCTGCGCTTCGTGGTCCAGGGCAGCGGTCACTACGAGCGGCTCAATGTCATGCATGTGCCGGATACCGCCGATATCCGCGTCGGTGACCGGTTGCTTACCTCGGGACTGGCGGGGCGCTTCCCGCTGGGCTATCCGGTGGGCCGGGTGGTCTCGGTGGAGCACGACCCCGGCGAGCCCTTCGCCCGGGTCATCGCCGAGCCGGCGGCGCAGCTGCAGCGCTCCCGCCACTTCCTGCTGCTGTTTCCGCCGCCGGAGCCGCGGCCCGGGGAGGCGCTCTGGGATGAGTCCTTTTCCGTCGTCGAACCGCCACAGGAGCTGCAACGCTGATGGGTGCCCTGGGAGTCCGTGGTCTCTTACTGGTGTGGAGCAGCCTGCTGCTGGCCCTGTGCCTGCAGGTGATGCCGCTGCCCGATGGCTGGCTGATCTGGCGTCCCGACTGGCTGGGTCTGATGCTGGTCTACTGGTGCATCGCCGCCCCGCATCGCGTGGGGGTCCTGCACGGTTTCGTGTTGGGCCTGCTGCTGGACCTGATCGAGGGGGCGCCGCTCGGCCACAATGCCCTGGTGTTCTCGTTGCTGGCCTTCCTCTGTGCCCTGGTCTATCAGCGCATGCGCGCCTACTCCCTGGTGCAGCAGGCGGTACTGGTCTTCGTCCTGCTGGGGCTGACGCAACTGGTGCGGCAATGGCTCACCACCCTGTTCGGTCCCTTCTCCATCCACCTGGCGTTTCTGCTGTCGTCGCTGATCGGCGCCCTGCTCTGGCCTTGGCTCTTCACCATGCTGCAGGCGCTGCGGCGGCGCTTCGCCCTCGGCTGAACCGGAGCCCTTATGGCTGCTTCCCTGATTCTCGCCTCGGCCTCGCCGCGGCGCCGCGACCTCCTGGCCTCCATCGGCGTCGCACCGTTGGTGCGCCCGGTGCATATAGACGAGACCCCGGCCCCCGACGAGGCGCCGTTGGCCTATGTGACTCGCCTGGCCCGGGAGAAGGCCCTGGCCGGTGCCACGGCGGCCGCCCCGGGCCAGGCGGTGCTGGGCGCCGATACCGTGGTGGTGCTGGGCGAGCGGATCCTCGGCAAGCCCCGGGACAGGGCGGATGGCCTGGCCATGTTGGCGGCGCTGTCCGGCGGCGAGCATCGGGTGATTACCGCGGTGGCAGTGACCGGCCCCGCGGGCCTGCTGGAGGCCGCCGTCACCACCCGGGTCGGGATGCGCGAGATCTCCCCGGCCGAGGCCGAGGCCTACTGGGCCAGCGGCGAGCCCGCCGACAAGGCCGGCGGCTATGCCGTCCAGGGGCTGGCGGCGACCTTCGTCAGCCGCCTGGAGGGCAGTTACTCCGCCGTCGTGGGACTGCCGCTGTTCGAGACCGCCGAGCTGCTGCGCCGCCAGGGGCTCCCCCTGTGGTCGGGGAGCTTGCCGCCTATGGCATAATGCCCCCATGCCAACGACAAGGAATCCCGCATGAGTGGTGAAGTACTGATCAACCTGACGCCCATGGAGACCCGCGTGGCGGTGGTCGAGAACGGCGTCCTCCAGGAAGCCTTTATCGAACGCTCCCGGCGGCGCGGCATCGTCGGCAACATCTACAAGGGCAAGGTGGTCAGGGTGCTGCCGGGCATGCAGGCGGCCTTCGTCGATATCGGCCTGGAGCGGGCCGCCTTTATTCATGCCCATGAGGTGATGGCGGCCCATACCCCCGCCGAGGAACAGGCCACCATCAGTCAGTTGCTCCACGAGGGGCAGTCGCTGGTGGTGCAGGTCACCAAGGACCCCATCGGCACCAAGGGGGCACGACTCACCACCCACCTCTCGGTGCCCTCCCGCTACCTGGTGTATATGCCCGAGGCGCCCCATAACGGCGTCTCCCAGCGGATCGAGGACGAGGGCGAGCGGGAACGCCTGCGTCAGCTGGTGGAGACCTGTCAGGCGCGCCAGGAGCTGGACGTGACCGGCGGTTTCATCATTCGCACCGCCGCCGAGGGGGTCAGCGAGGACGAACTCTACGCCGACATGCACTTCCTGCTGCGGCTGTGGCGCAAGGTCAGCGAGCGCAAGGTGACCGCCGGCGTGCCCAGCGTGATCTACGACGACCTGCCGCTGTTTATCCGCACCCTGCGCGATCAGATGCGCGATGACATCGAGAAGGTGCGCATCGACTCCCGGGAGAACTACCTCAAGCTCAAGGAGTTCGCCGAGGAGTTCATGCCCGATGCGGTGGAGCGCATCGAGTATTATCCTGGGGAGCGGCCCATCTTCGATCTCTACAGCGTCGAGGATGAGATCCACAAGGCGCTCGGCCGCAAGGTGCAGCTCAAGTCCGGCGGCTACCTGGTGATCGACCCCACCGAGGCGATGACCACCATCGATGTCAATACCGGCGGCTATGTGGGACACCGCAATCTCGAAGAGACCATCTTCAAGACCAACCTGGAGGCGGCCACCGCCATCGCCCGCCAGCTGCGCCTGCGCAACCTGGGCGGCATCATCATCATCGACTTCATCGACATGGAAGATGCCGAGCATCAGCGCCAGGTGCTGCGGGTGCTGGAGAAGGCCCTGGAGCGGGATCACGCCAAGACCAAGTGCACCGGGGTCACCGAGCTGGGGCTGGTGCAGCTGACCCGCAAGCGCACCCGGGAGAGCCTCGAGCAGACTCTCTGCGAGGCCTGCCCCACCTGCGTGGGGCGCGGCACCCTCAAGACCCCGGAGACCGTCTGCTACGAGATCTTCCGCGAGATCCTCCGCGAGGAGCGCGCCTATGCCCCGGAGACCTATACGGTACTGGCCTCCCAGGCGGTGGTGGATCGCCTGCTCGACGAGGAGTCGGCGGCGGTGGCGGACCTGGAAGCCTTTATCGGCAAGACCATCCGCTTCCAGGTGGAGGGGCACTACTCCCAGGAGCAGTACGATATCGTGCTGATGTGAGCGATTCCCCGGCCAGGACGGCCCGGGGCCGGCAGTGAAGGAGGCGAGGCCGATGAACGAGGGGCAGTCATGACGGGGTGGCGGATCGTCGGGCGCTGGGCCTTGACCCTGCTGGCCCTGGGGCTGTTGAGCCTGGCCCTGATCGTCTCGGCCTGGCGCCTGGCCGCCGGCCAGGCGGACGCGTTGCGCGAGCCCCTGGAAAGGGTGCTGGCCGAGCGAACCCGGGCCGAGACCCGGATCGGTGCCCTGACGGCGGACACCCGCGGGGTCGATCCTTCCCTGGCCCTCCATGACCTGCGCCTGAGCCTGGACGAGCGCCCCCTGCTGGAATTGCGGCGTGCCGAGCTACGCCTGGATACCCTGGCCTCCCTGCGTGCCGGCGTGCCGGTGACCTCCCGGGCCCGGGTGCAGGGGCTCACCCTGCACCTCTATCAGGGGGAGGGGCGCTACTGGCACTGGCCGCGCCCCGCCGAGCTGCCCTTCGAGGCGTCCCCCGATTTCGATCTCTCCCGCCTGGATGCCTGGATCGGCCTGCTGCTGCGTCAGCGCCTGGACGCCCGCCAGGTGCGCCTGGTGCTGCATGGTCACGAGCGCCGCGTGGAGCTTCAAGCGCCCAGCCTGCTGTTGACCGGCGACGAACGACGCCTGCACCTGGAGGGCTGGGCCCATGTGGCCGGCCAGGAGCAGACCACCCTGGAGGTGGTGGCCGAGGTGCTGCCGGGCCAGCGTGGCCTGGCCGACTTCAATGCCGCCCTGCAGGCCCGCATGGAGCTCTCCAGCCTGGCCGAGCTGGTCCGCCAGCTGAGCGGCGACGAGCCCCTGCGCCTGGAGCGGGCGGAAGGGGAGGCGACCCTCTGGGGGCGCTGGCACCGGGGCGCCCTGGAGGACGTGCGCCTGGCCCTGGAGGTGCCGGCGCTGGCCATCGGGCACGATCAGGCCAGCCTGGCGCTGGCGGATATTCGCGCCGAGGGGCAGTGGTTGCGCGATGGCGAGGCCTGGAACGCCTGGCTCAACCTGGCGGCCAGTGCCGACGCCGAGGGCGTGGCCCAGGGGCCGGCATTGCCCAGCCGCTGGCGGCTGCGTGGCGACGGCACGGACTGGTGGGCGACCACCGACGGCTTCGAGTTGCCGGCCCTGGCCGACTGGAGCGAACGACTGCCGCTGCCCCAGGGGCTGGTGCGCCTGCTCGGCACCCTGGACCCCCAGGGCTGGGTGGAAGGCTTCACCTTCGGTCGTCGCGACGGGCACTGGCTGGCCCGGGGCGCCCTGCGTGAGGTGGCGGTGTCGCCCTGGGAGGATGCCCCCGGCGGCGGCCCCCTGGATGCCTGGGTCGAGGCCCGGGACCTGGCTGGGGAGGTGCGCTTCATTGGGGTCGGCGATACCACCCTGCACTTCCCGCGGCTATTCACCGCCCCCATGGCCCTGGGAGCCGCCTCCGGGGTGGTGGGCTGGACCTATGCCGATGGCCTGACCCGGGTCAGCGGTCGCGACCTGCACGCCGACTGGCGCGGGGCCGAGGTGAGCGGCGACTTCGGCCTGGTGCTCGGCAACGGCGGGCCCGGGGTGCTCGGCCTGGAGCTGGACCTGCGCGACGTGGATGCCCGCGACACGGCCCTGAACGAGTGGCTGCCCATGGGCGCCTTCGGCGAAGAATTGGGCGAGTGGCTGTCGGCGGGGCTCGCCGGTCGGGTGAGCCGGGGGCATCTGGCGCTGCACCAGCCGCTCTTCGAGGGGGCGGGGGCCGAGGAGATGCGCCTGGACCTCGAGCTGGCTATCGAGGAGGGGCGCCTGCCTTACCTGCCGGGCTGGCCGGCCCTGGACGGCGTGCAGGGGCGCCTGACCCTCACCGACCTGAGCCTGGAGGCGGCGATCGACCGTGCCGAGAGCCGGGGCCTGACGATCCGCGACGGGCGGGTCACCCTGAGCCCCGACGGCGAGCTGGCCGTGAATGGCAGCGTCGAGGGCGGGCCGGAGGCGCTGGTCGGCTACCTGGCCGCGACCCCCCTGGAGGGGCTCGAGGCCCTGAATGACTGGGCCTGGCCCGAGGCCGGGCGCCTCGAGGGCCGCCTGGACCTGGCCCTGCCGCTGAGCGATCCCGAGGCCCTGGCGCTGGATGTCGAGACGACCCTGGACCTGCCGCGGGCCCGCTATCGCCCCCTGGGGCTGGATCTGTCCACGGTCACCGGGCCCCTGGCCTATCGCTATGGTGATGGCGAGGGGGCGCTCGAGGGGCGTCTCGACGGCCAGGCGCTGGGCGGGGCCGTGACCGCCACCCTGGCGGGGGAGCGGATCGACTTCGAGGGGCAGGCCCAGGCGTCGCGGCTGTTGGCCTGGGGAGGGGTGTCCGGCGAGGGGCTGCCGATCACCGGGCGGCTAGCCTATCGCGGCGGCCTGACCCTGACCGATGCCGGGGCCCGGTTGCGCCTGGATAGCTCCCTCGAGGGGCTGGCGCTCGAGTTGCCGGCCCCCTTCGCCAAGTCGGCCGAGGCGCGCCGTCCGCTGTGGCTGGAAATGGATACCGCCAGCGGACGGCTCGACGCCGAATTGGAGGGGCTGGCCCGGCTGCGCTGGCGGCAGCAGAGCGCCCTGGGAGCCCAGGGGCAGCTATGGCTGGAGCGCTGGCCGGAGTCGCCCACCTGGCCGGTGCGCCCCGGCCTGGAGATCGGCTGGCGACCGGCGCGGTTCGACCCCGCCCCCTGGGCGGCGGCCCTGGCGCCGTTGGTCCAGGCTGACGGGGCGGGGGCGTCGCCCGCGCTGACCCTGGACCTGGCCACCGACTGCCTGCTGCTGGAAGGGCGTTGCCTGGGCTCGCTGCGCGCCCGGGCGACGCCCGAGGCGGGGCGTTGGCGACTCGATCTGGGCGGCAGCCTGGCGGAAGGGCAGGCGAGCTACCGCCCCGCCAGTACGCGGCCTTTGGCGATCGAGCTCGAGAGTCTCGACCTGGATGCGCTGCTACCGGCTCCCAGCGAGGGCGTGGCGCTGTTCGAGGAAGTGGCGGTGCCACCGGCACCGGAACCCCTGGCCGACTGGGCGCGGCGGCTGCCGGCGGGGCGCCTCGAGGTGGCGAGTCTGGCGCGCCAGGGCCAGCGCTTCGGGCCCCTGAGCGCCGAGTGGCAGGCCACGGAAGAAGGGCTGCGCCTCGCGCCCCTGCGTCTGACCCTGGGCGAGCTGGAGGCCAGCGGCGAGCTGGTCTGGGAGGCCGCCGGCGCGGAGGCCAGCCTGACTCGCGGCCGCCTCGCCCTCGCCGGTGGCGACCTGGGTACGGCCCTGGAACGCCTCGCCCAGCCGGTGGCGATCCGCAATGCCGAGACCCGCGTCGACGCCCGGCTGGCCTGGCCCGGTGCGCCCTGGCAGTTCGACCTGGCGCGCTCCCGGGGCAGCCTCGAGGTGAACCTGACGGATGGTCATTTCCGCTATATCGACTCGCCCTCCGCCAAGCTGATCGGTCTGCTCAACTTCGATAACCTGCTGCGCCGCCTGCGGCTCGACTTTTCCGACGTCACTCAACGTGGCACCGCCTTCGACAGCGTGATGGGGGTGGCCACCCTCTATGATGGTATCCTCGAGACTCAGGGACCGGTGGAGGTGCGTGGCCCGGCCACCTCCTTCAGCCTCGATGGCCAGGTGGACCTGGCGCGGCGGGAGCTCGATCACCACCTGGCGGTTACGTTACCCTTGAGTCAGAACCTGCCGCTGGCGGCGGTGGTGGCCGGTGCCCCCGTCGTGGGCGGCGCCCTCTTTATCGCCCACCGCCTGTTCGGTGGTGTCATCGACCGGGTGACACGAATTCACTATCGCGTGGAGGGGCCCTGGACCTCGCCACGGATCACACTGGAAGACGCCGAATGAATCAACCGACTAGCGTTCCCGCGGCGGATCGTGCCCTGGACACCGCCGTCGCCACCCTGCTGGCGCCGACGGGCCTCGGCCTCGACGACCTGGATGCCGGCCTCGGCCATGCCCTGGGCGCGGGCATCGACTTCGCCGACCTCTACCTGCAGCGCAGCTGGCACGAGAGCTGGGTGCTGGAGGACGGCGAGGTCAAGGAGGCCGGCTACAACATCGACGGCGGCGTGGGGGTGCGCGCCATGACCGGCGAGAAGACCGGTTTCGCCTACTCCAATCAGATCACCGCCGAGGCCCTGGCCGAGACCGGCCAGACCGCCTCGGGGATCGCCCGGAGCGGCGCCCGGCTCTCGCCCCAGGCGGTGGCGGTGCCTAGCCATCCCGCCCGCTACGGCGCCGAGGACCCACTCGCCGGCCTCTCCGCCGAGGAGAAGATCGCCCTGCTCAAGGAGGCGGATCGCATCGCCCGGGCCGCGGACCCCTCGGTGAGCCAGGTCAGTGCCTCCCTCACTGGCCTCTACGAGGTGGTGCTGGTGCGTGCCAGCGACGGCACCCTGGCGGCGGACCTGCGGCCCCTGGTGCGTTTCAATGTCAGCGTGATCGCCATCCGCAACGGCCGCCGCGAACGGGGTAGCGCCGGCGGTGGCGGCCGCTATCCCATGGCGCGGCTGCGCGACGAGGGGGTGGCCGAGCGCTACGCCAAGGAGGCGGTGCGCCAGGCCCTGGTCAACCTGGAGGCGGTGGACGCCCCGGCCGGCCAGCTGCCGGTGGTGCTGGGCCCGGGTTGGCCGGGCATCCTGCTCCACGAGGCGGTGGGCCATGGCCTCGAGGGCGACTTCAATCGCAAGGGCAGTTCCGCCTTCGCCGGGCGCCTCGGCGAGCGGGTCGCCGCCCCCGGAGTCACGGTGGTCGACGACGCCACCCTGGCCGATCGCCGCGGTTCCCTGACCATCGATGACGAGGGCACCCGGGGGCAGTACACCCCGCTGATCGAGGACGGCATCCTGACCGGCTACATGCAGGACAAGCTCAATGCCCGGCTGATGGGCATGGCGCCCACCGGCAACGCGCGCCGCGAGTCCTATGCGCATATGCCCATGCCGCGCATGACCAACACCTATATGCTGGCGGGTCAGGACGACCCGGCCGATATCCTCGGCAGCGTCAAGCGTGGCATCTATGCGGTGAGCTTCGGCGGCGGCCAGGTGGATATCACCTCCGGCAAGTTCGTCTTCTCCGCCAGCGAGGCCTACCTGATCGAGGACGGCCGCATCACCGCCCCGGTGAAGGGGGCGACCCTGATCGGTAACGGTCCCGAGGCCATGGGCCGGGTGTCGATGATCGGCCATGACCTGGAACTCGACACCGGGGTCGGCGTCTGTGGCAAGGAAGGGCAGGGGGTGCCAGTGGGGGTCGGTCAGCCGACCCTGAAGCTGGACGAGCTGACCGTGGGCGGGACGCAATCATAACGCCCGACGCGGGAAGCGCGCCGCGTCACGGCTGGAAGCTGGAAGAACACACCATGACGTGGCGGGTTTCGGTAACTTCCGGCTTCACGCTTTGGGAGTTACAGCCCGGCGATATCGCGGATCAGCTTGAACAGCTTGCGGGAGCTGGCCGGGGGCTTGCCGGCGTCCCGCTCGCGCTGGGCATTGCGGATCAGTTGGCGCAGCGCCTGGCGATCGGCATCGGGAAAGTCGGCCAGGAAGGCCTCCACGGCCTCGTCGCCCTCGTCGATCAGGCGATCCCGCCAGCGCTCCAGTCGGTGGAAGGCGTGGTCGCGGCGCAGCTTCTCCTGCTCGAATTCATCGAAGGCGGCCTGGATCGCCTCGGTGTCTTCCTTGCGCATCAGCTTGCCGACGTACTGCATATGGCGGCGGCGCGCCTCCCGGGCGCGGATGCGACCGGTCTCTTCCACGGCGGCGAGCATGTCGTCGGAGAGCGGCAGCTTGGCGCGCTGTGCCTCGGAGAGGGCGATGATCTTTTCGCCCAGGGCCTGCAGGGCGTGCATTTCCTGCTTGCGCTGGGTCTTGCTCTGCCAACCGTCTTGGTCGGCGGGGGAATCGAAGGACATGCCATTACCATCAGCATCGGAGTGTAGGGCAGAGTATACCAGTCCGGCCGGTGCGCGTAGCATCCACACAGAATGATCAGAGGGAGAATCAGATGACACAGGCTTTCGATGCCGCCGCCCAGCAGGCCCTGCTGGAGTCGCGGGTAGCGGCCGCCCTGGCACAGGCCAAGCGGCTGGGAGCCGACGCCTGCGAGGTGGGCGCCAGCGTCGACCAGGGGATCGGCGTCAGCGTGCGCCTGGGCGAGGTGGAGAGCGTCGAGCTCTCCCGGGATCAGGGCTTCGCGGTCACCGTCTATGTGGGAAGCCGCAAGGGCAGTGCCTCTTCCTCGGATACCGGCGAGGCCTCGGTGAGCGCGGCGGTGGAGAAGGCCCTGGCCATCGCCCGCCATACCGGCGAGGACCCGGCCGCGGGCCTGGCGCCGGCGGAACTGATGGCTCGCGAGCTTCCGGACCTGGAGGTGCATCACCCCTGGGCACTGACCACCGATGCCGCCATCGACCTGGCCCTGGCCTGCGAGGCCGCCGGGCGCGGCGTCGAGGGCATCAGCAACTCCGACGGCGCCAGCCTCTCCAGCGGCGAGGGGGTGCGGGTCTACGGCAATAGTCATGGCTTCCTGGGCAGCCAGCGGGGCAGCCGGCACTCGCTCTCCTGCATGCTGATCGCCGAGGATGCCCAGGGCATGCAGCGCGACTACGACTACAGCAGCGTGCGAGACCCGCGGCAGCTGCGCTCCGCCGAGGCGGTGGGGGCCAGTGCCGCCGAGCGCACCCTGCGTCGGCTGGGCGCCCGGCGTCCCGCCACCGGGCGCTTCCCGGTGCTCTTCGACCCCACCCAGGCCGCCGGCCTGGTGGGACACTTCCTCGGCGCCATCGCCGGTGGCGCCCTCTATCGCCAGGCCTCCTTCCTCTGCGACCGCCTCGGTGAGCCACTCTTCCCGGAGTGGTTCTCGCTGGTGGAGCGGCCCCTGGAGCGTGGCGCCATGGCCAGCGCCCCCTTCGATAACGATGGCGTCTATACCCGCGACAACACCTTTATCGACAGCGGCCGCCTGGCCAGCTACATGCTCTCCGCTTACAGCGCCCGGCGGCTGGGCATGGAGAGCACCGGCAACGCCGGCGGCGCCCGCAACGTGCGCCTCCAGGCGCCCCTGGCCAGCCGCGAGGCCTTGCTCCGGCAGATGGGCCGCGGCGTCCTGGTCACCGAGCTGATGGGCCAAGGGGTCAATGGCGTGACCGGGGACTACTCGCGGGGCGCGGCGGGCTTCTGGGTGGAGAACGGTGAGATCCAGTACCCGGTGGAGGAGTTCACCATCGCCGGCAACCTGGGGCAGATGTTCGCCAACCTGGCCGGCGTCGGCGAAGACATCGATACCCGCGGCAGCATCCATACCGGTAGCTGGCTGATCGACGATATGACCATCGCCGGAAGCTGACGCCGGGCGCGTGACGCGAAAGGAACATCGCCCCCCATGGCTCGGCCATGGGGGGCGATTCACACTGCGCTGTCTTCCGGCGTCGGCGCGTGGGGGTCATTCCCCTTCGTCGAAGCGAGCCTCGACCAGCGCCGTCAGGGCGTCGAGGACCGCCTCGGCGTCACTGCCCTCGGCACTGACGGTGAGCCGGCTGCCACAGGGGGCGGCCAGCATCAGCAGGGCCATGATATTGGCCGCGTCGGCGTCGCGCCCCTGATGGGACACGGTGACGCGGGCGTCATGGGCCTGGCAGCACTGCACCAGGCGGGTCGCGGCGCGGGCGTGGAGGCCGCGCTTGTTGATCAGGGTCAGCTCACGGCTCGGCATGCCTCGAGCTTCCTTGCAGGGGGCTGGCATCTTGCTCTCCCAGGTCGGTGTGAATGCCCAGTTCCCGATGGCGAAGGCGCAACCCTGGATAGTCGGCGGCGAAGTGGCGGGCCAGGCGCTCGGCCAGGTAGACCGAGCGGTGCTGGCCGCCGGTGCAGCCGATGGCCACCGTCACATAGCTGCGGCGGCTGGCCTGGTAGGCGGGCAGCCAGCGCTCCAGCCATTGCTGGATATCCGCGGCCATAGCTGCCACCTCCGGGTAGCTCTCCAGGAAGTCGATCACCGGGGTGTCGCGGCCGTTGGCATCCCTCAGACGCGGATCCCAGTAGGGGTTGGGCAGGCAACGAGCGTCGAAGACGGTATCGGCATCCAGGGGGACCCCACGCTTGAAGCCAAAGGACTCCAGGGTCAGGGTCAGTTGGCCGGCCTGGTGGCCCGCCACCTGCTCGGTGATCCGCGAACGCAGGTCATGCAGCGACAGCCGTGAGGTGTCCACCACCAGGTCGGCCAGGTCGCGAATCTCGCCGAGGGCCTGCTCCTCCCGCTCGATGGCCTCGGCCAGGGTCATCTGGCTGTTGCGGGTCAGCGGGTGGCGACGCCGGGTATGGGAGTAGCGCTCCAGCAGGATGCGGGCATCGGCGGTCAGGTAGACGATCTGGGCCTGGATCCCGCGCTGGCGGACCTCGTCGAGCAGCTGCGGGAAGCGCCGCAGGGCGCCGGGCAGGTTGCGGGCGTCGATGCTGACCGCGATGGCATCGTAGTGGGCGTCGTCGGCTTGCAGCTCGTCGACCAGGGAGCCCAGCAGCATGGCCGGCAGGTTGTCGATGGCATAGAAGCCCAGGTCTTCCAGGGCCTGAAGGGCGATCGATTTCCCCGACCCGGAGCGGCCGCTGATGATCACCAGTTGCATGGGAGCCTCCTGGCTGCCTGAGGGGTGGCGCCAAGCGCTCAGGGCGAGGCGGGGGGGCCGGCCTCGGCGTGGCGCTCGATGGCCTCGATCAGGGTATCGTAAAGCTGGCGTTGGCTGTCGCTCTTGCGCAGCCGTTGACGGGTCTCGGCATCGTTCATGATGCCGGCCACCTGAGCCAGCAGGGCCAGGTGGGTATCGTCGGCCTCTTCCGGCACCAGCAGCACGAACACCAGATCGACGGGCTCGCCGTCCACCGCATCGAAGTCCACCGGCTCGGCGAGCTTGAGGAAGCCGGCCAGGGGCGCCTTGCAGTGGGCGTTACGGGCATGCGGAATCGCGACGCCATGGCCGATGCCGGTACTGCCCAGGCGCTCGCGACCGATCAGTCGGCTGAAGACTTCCTGGCTATCGAGGCTGGGGGTGTTCTGAGCGATAAAGGTGCTGAAGAATTCCAGCACCCGTTTCTTGCTCCCCCCGGGGACATCGAACAGCGCCCGCTCGGGGGGAAGGATGGATTGCAGAGTCATGGAGGGTTAGCGGGCACCGGCGCCCTGGGCGCGGGCCTGAGCCTTTTCCTTGTGTTTCACCAGTTGGCGGTCGAGCTTGTCGGCGAGCGCATCGATAGCGGCATACATGTCGCCATCCTGGGCTTCGGCGTGCAGATCGGCACCGGCAGCGTGGAGTACGCAAGCGGCCTGTTGGCGTTCTTTCTCGACGGACAGGGTGAACTGTGCCGTGGTGATATTGTCGTAATGCCGCTCCAGTCGTGCGAGCTTCTCGTTCACATAGTCACGCAGTGCATCGGTCAATTCGACGTGATGGCCGGTGATATTGACTTGCATGGCACGCTCCTCTTCCTGCGGGTGTCATCTCGATTGTAACCCTTTTTTCGCCCCTGCAAACCCCTTGGCGTCGGGGATTTCCAACGCAAGCCCTATAGGATTTTTATCCCATTGAGATCAATGGGATAAATGGTTTTTCCGAGAATCGACGAAAGCCTTGTCGGTCAGGAGAGGCGCTTGCGCTCGCTGGAGGGGGGAATGCCCATGGCCTCGCGATACTTGGCCACGGTGCGCCGCGCCACCTGAATGCCATCATCGGCGAGCAGGCTCACCAGCTTGCTGTCGGAGAGTGGCTTGCGCGGCGGCTCCTCGCCAATCAGCTTCTTGAGGCGGGCGCGAATGGCGGTGCTGGAGTGGGCATCGCCTTCGCCGCCCCCGACCTGGCTGGAGAAGAAGTACTTGAGCTCGAAGACCCCGCGGGGGGTGTGGATGTACTTCTGGGTGGTGACCCGGGAGATGGTCGATTCATGCATCTCCACCGTCTGGGCGATATCCGCGAGCACCAGGGGCTTCATGGCTTCTTCGCCCCGCTCCAGGAAGTCGAGCTGGCGGGTCATGATCTCCTGGCCCACCCGCAGCAGGGTGTCATTGCGACTGGAGAGGCTCTTGAGCAGCCAGCGTGCCTCCTGCAGGTGCTGCTTCATGAAGGTGTTGTCGTCGCTCTTGTCGGCGCGGCGGATCAGCGCCGCATAATCGGGCTGGATGCGCATCCGCGGCAGCGCCTCGGGATTGAGCTCGATCCGCCAGCCATCGCGGTCATGGCGGGCGATCAGGTCGGGGATCACATAGTCGCTGCCGCCCTCGGCATAGGCCTGGCCGGGGCGCGGGTCGAGGCTTCGGACCAGTTGGATCAGCGTGTCCAGTTGGTCGTCCTCGAGGCGCAGGCGGCGCTTGAGCAGCTTGCGATCGTCCCCCGCCAGGGCCTCGAGGAACTGGCGCACCAGGCGCTTGGCCTGGGGCAGCAGGGGGGTATCGTCGGGGAGGGCGCCGAGTTGCAGCAGCAGGCATTCACGCAGGTCGCGGGCGAAGACCCCGGTGGGCTCGAACTGCTGCAGGCGCATCAGCAGCGCCTCCACGTCGCCGACCTTGAGGCCGGCGAGGTCCTGATGGCGCAGCCCCTCGGTGATCTCCTCCAGGGGCAGGGTCAGGTAGCCATTGGCATCCACGGCATCGATCAGACTCTCGGCGATGGCGCGCTCCCGGGGCGCGGTCAGGTCGGTCATGGCCAGTTGCCAGGTCAGGTGATCGCGTAGGCTGGGAACATCGGCATTGCGCTCGAAGTCCGGCGCCTCGCCGCCACCGCTGGGGGCCATGTCCTGATAGGTGTCGGACCAGTCGCTGTCCACCGCCAACTGCTCGGGAATCGCCTCGGACCACTCGTCCTCCTTGGGCGCTTCCACCGCCAGTTCGCCGTAGGCCTCGTCCAGTTCCAGCATGGGATTGGACTCCAGGGCCTGCTGGATCTCCTGGCGCAGGTCGAGGGTGGAGAGCTGCAGCAGGGCGATGGCTTGCTGCAGTTGTGGGGTCATGGTCAGCTGCGTGCCGACCCTGAGCTGCAACGAGGGTTTCATTGCCATGGTGTGCTAGGGTTCCGTGACAAAGGTGGGAGACACGGTAGCCCGCCGTCCGGGCCCGTGCAAGCCCATTGGGCATGACTTCATAGCAAGTTATATGCCAGCCGCAATGAATATGCCAAATCGATCTCGTGGCTAAGACTTTCAGCGAATTGGCAGTGGCGATTCCCTGTGGTTTCGCTAGAGGCGGAAATCTTCGCCCAGGTAGACCTCACGCACCCGGCGGTTGGCGAGGATCGCCTCGGCATCGCCCTCGGCGATGATCTGGCCGTCGCCGACGATATAGGCGCGGTCGCAGATATCCAGGGTCTCGCGCACGTTGTGGTCGGTGATCAGCACGCCGATATCCCGCGCCTTGAGGGCACGGATGATGCCCTTGATCTCGCCCACCGAGATGGGATCGACGCCGGCGAAGGGTTCATCGAGGAGGATGAAAGTGGGCTCGGTGGCCAGCGCTCGGGCGATCTCCACCCGGCGCCGCTCGCCCCCGGAGAGGCTCATCCCCAGGTTGTCGCGAATATGGGTGATATGAAAGTCGTTGAGCAGGGCCTCCAGCCGTGCCTGGCGACCGGCGCGATCCAGGTCCTGGCGGGTCTCGAGGATGGCCAGGATATTGTCGGCCACCGACAGCTTGCGGAAGATCGACGCCTCCTGAGGCAGGTAGCCGATGCCGGCCCGGGCGCGTTCATGCATGGCCGCCGTGGAGAGGTCGCGGTCGTCGATGGCCACCCGGCCCGCGTCGGCGCGCACCAGGCCGACGATCATGTAGAAGGAGGTGGTCTTGCCGGCGCCGTTGGGGCCGAGCAGGCCCACCACGCTGCCCTGCTCGATGGCGAGGCTGATATCGTGAACCACGCGGCGACGCTTGTAGCTCTTGGCCAGGTGACTGGCGGTCAGGGTCTTCATGGCGGCCCTTACTGCTGTTCCGGGGTGAGGGTCATGCGGACTCGTTGGCGCTCGGTGCCCTCGGCGTCGGCGCGGGCCTCCACCAGGCGGCGGTCGATCAGATACTCCACGTAGGCGCCGTTGAAGGTGTCGGCGCCGCGGTGCAGTTCGGCGCGATCGATCAGCTCCACCCGTCGTTCGGCGGCATGGTAGACGATGGTGCGGCCCCAGCCCTGGATCCGCTCGCCGTCGACGGGGGTCTGCTCCAGGTAGGCGCGCTCGCCGGTGGCGGTGAGTCGCGAGACCTCGCCGGCGTCGTTGCGCTGAATCTCGACCCGCGCGCCGGTCAGCTGCAGGTTGCCCTGGCGAATCTCCACGGCACCGCTGTAGACGGCGGTACCCGCGCGGTCGTCGAGCTCCAGGCGGTCGGCCTCCACCTCGATGGGCTCGCTCTGCTGAGCCAGGGCGGGGGCGGTCAGGGTCAGGCCCAGCAGGCCGGCGGCGAGCCAGCCGATCAGGCGCTGGCGGGGGGAGTCACTCATGATGGGGTCCTCATGGAAGCGGCAGGGGACATCGCTCACTGCCGGGCCGGCGGATGATGGCCGTGTACCCGACCTTCCAGGTGCAGGCGTTCATCCTCGAGCCAGGCCTCGAAGCGCTCGGCCTCGACGTGCTGTGGCGGGGCTTCGAAGCGCGCGGGTACGTCACTCCAGGCATGGCCGGTGCGGGTGTTCAGGTGCAGCTCCTGGGTGTCGAGTCGCCAGCCGGCATCAGGCGCATTGAGCCTGGCGTCGCCGCTCAGCGTCAAGCGCTGATCCGCCAGGGTGCCCCGTTCGCCTCGCACGGTCCAGCGCCGCCCGGCGTTGTCGAGGAGTTCGGCTCGGGGGGTCTCGGCGCGAAGCACGTCGTCGTGGGGCGTGTGCACCAGGCGCGGGCTGTTCAGGCGCTGATGGGCCAGGCCCTCGGCGTCGTAACGCACGAGTTCTGCCTGCTCCAGGTAGTAGTCGGGCTCGCCGGCCTCGTCCTGGGGCACGGGACCCGGCGGCGTCGGCTGCCGGTCGGTGAGCAGCACCAGCACGCCGCCCAGGGCCAGCAGCAGGAGCAGCAGGGCCAGGCGGCGGACCAGCGGCGTGGCCAGACGCTCAGCGGTCGTCATGGCCCTGGCCGTGCAGGTAGGTGTCGATTACCGCGCCCCAGTGACCCTGCGCCTCCAGCAGGGTGTCGCAGATCTCGCGCACGGCGCCATGGCCGCCGCTGCGTTCGGTGACCCAGTCGGCCTGGCTGCGGATATAGGCGGGCGCATTGGGCACGCTGATGCCGAGCCCGGCCCGACGAATCGCCGCCAGGTCCGGCAGGTCATCGCCGGCGTAGGCGATGGTCTCCCACTCCAGCTCGAGGCGCTCGGCGAGTTGGGCGAGGGCGGCGAGCTTGTCCTCGCGGCCCTGGTAGACATGGGCAATGCCCAGGGCCGCGGCGCGGCGACTGACCATGGGGGAGTCACGGCCGGTGATCAGGGCGACCTCCACCCCGGCGCGGCGCAGCAGCTTGATGCCCTGGCCGTCCTGGGTATGGAAGGCCTTGATCTCCACGCCGTCGGCCTGGAAGTAGAGGCGCCCGTCGGTGAAGACGCCATCCACGTCCAGGGCCAGCAGGCGCACCCGGCGGGCGCGGTCGAGCAGGGTCGGGTCGAGCAGGGGAGAGTCGAACGTCATGTCAGCAGTTCCTTAGGTCGCGCCGCTGGCCAGCAGCGCGTGCATAACCCCGCGGGCGCGGTCGAGCAGGGGGAGTCGAACGTCATGTCAGGATTCCTTAGATTACGCCGCTGGCCAGCAGGTCGTGCATATGTAGGGCGCCCACCGGTCGGCCGGCGTCGTCCACTACCGCCAAGGCGGTGATGCGGTTGTCTTCCATGACGCGCACCGCCTCGGCGGCAAGCACCTCGGCGCCGATGCGCTTGCCGGGGCGGGTCATGACGTCGTCCACCTTGAGCCGGCTGAGGTCGGTGTGCTGGTCCAGGGTGCGGCGCAGGTCGCCGTCGGTATAGACCCCGGCGAGGTGGCCCGTCTCGTCCACCACGCAGGTGAACCCCAGGCCCTGGCGGGTGATCTCCAGCAGGGCGTCGCGCAGCGGGCTACCCAGGGGCACCGTCGGCAGGCGCTGGCCCTGATGCATCAGGTCGCCGACCTTGAGCAGCAGGCGGCGGCCCAGGCTGCCGCCGGGGTGCGACAGCGCAAACTCCTCGGCGGTGAAGCCGCGGGCCTCCAGCAGGGCCACCGCCAGGGCGTCGCCCATGGCCAGGGCGGCGGTGGTGGAGGCGGTGGGGGCCAGGTCCAGGGGGCAGGCCTCGCGCTCGACGCCGGTATCCAGGTGGGCATCGGCGTGGCGGGCCAGGGTCGAGGCGGGGCGCCCGGTAAGGCTGATCAGCGGCGTACCGAGGCGCTTGAGCAGCGGCAACAGGGCGGTCACCTCGCCGGTCTCCCCGGAGTTGGAGAGGGCGATCACCACGTCGCCGCGGGTGATCATACCCAGGTCGCCGTGGCTGGCCTCGCCGGGGTGCACGAAGAAGGCCGGGGTGCCGGTGCTGGCCAGGGTGGCGGCCAGCTTGCCGCCGATATGGCCGGACTTGCCCATGCCGGTGACCACGACGCGCCCGCGGCAGGCCAGCAGCAGCCGGCAGGCCTGGTCGAAGTCGCCGTTGAGGCGGGGAATCAGGGCGCCCAGGGCCTGCTGCTCGAGCTGCAGGGTGCGGCGGGCGCTGGCGCGGAAGTCGAAATCGGGTGTCGGTGTCATGGGGAGATTGTTGCCGGTTGCGGGGCGGGGCTCAAGTCATGTCGACGGCCAGCAGGCCGAGGTAGCCCAGATAGGCGAGGAGCATCAGGGCGCCGGGCAGGCGGCCCAGGCGGCCGCGACGCTGCCACAGCAGCCAGGCGCCGAGGGCCAGGGTCAGCACGACCATCACCGGCACGTCACGCTGGCCGGCGGCGGCGTCCACGGCCCCCGGGGCCAATAAGCCGGGAATCGGCAGTACCGCCAGCATATTGAACAGGTTGGAGCCGATGACATTGCCGATGGCCAGGTCATGATGCCGGCGCAGGGCGCTCATGAGGCAGGCGGCGAGTTCCGGCAGGCTGGTGCCGATGGCCACCAGGGTCAGGCCGATCACCAGCTCGCTGACGCCGAAGCCAGCGGCGATCTGGCTGGCGCCCCATACCAGCAGGCGCGAGCTGACCACCATCAGCACCAGGGTCACCACCAGCCAGCCCAGGGCCGGCCCCAGGCGCAGGGCGGGAATCTCGTCGTCGAAGGCTTCGTCGGGGGTGTCGGCGCGAAACAGCCACCATAAGCTGAAGCCCAGCAGGGCCGCCAGCAGCAAGGCGTCGAGGCGGCCCAGGTGGCCGTCGGCCAGGGCATAGCCGGCCAGGCCGGTGGCGCCCAGCAGCAGGGGCAGCTCGCGACGCACCAGGGAGAAGCGCACCGGGATCGGTGCCACCAGGGCGGTGGCGCCCAGCACCAGGGCGATATTGGCGATATTGGAGCCCAGGGCGTTGCCGGTGGCCAGGTCGGGGAGGCCATCCAGGGCGGCCATCAGGGCCACCAGCATTTCCGGGGCCGAGGTGCCGAGGGCGACGATGGTCATGCCGACCAGCAGCCGACTCATGCCCGCCCGGTAGGCGGTGGCGGCGGCGGCCCCGACGAAGCGGTCGGCGCTCCACAGCAGGCCGGCGAATCCGAGCAGCACGGCGAGCAGGGCGATCGGCATCGAAGCGTTCCTTGGTGGGCGAGGGCGCCCATTAAACGCGTGAGCGAGCGCCGAATCAAGGGAGGCGCCGCCGAGGGTAGTCGGAACGGGCCCGGTTAGGATACGATGTTCGATAATTATCCAAGGAAACCCGGAGCGATGACGGATACCCCTCTGGTGGAAGTGGACGATCTCCACTTCTCCCGCGGCGACAAGGAGATCTTTCGCGGGGTCTCGATGCGCATTCCCCGTGGCAAGATCACCGCCATCATGGGGCCCAGCGGCACCGGCAAGACCACCCTGCTGAAGCTGATCGGCGCCCAGCTCGCGCCCGACGCGGGGCGGGTGCGCATCGACGGACAGGACGTCCACGCGCTCTCCCGCAAGGCGCTGTTCCGGTTGCGTCGGCGCATGGGCATGCTGTTCCAGAGCGGGGCCCTGTTCTCCGACCTGGATGTCTTCGAGAACGTGGCCTTCCCGCTGCGGGTGCATACCGATCTGCCGGAGCCGATGATTCGCGACCTGGTGCTGATGAAGCTGCAGGCGGTGGGGCTGCGCGGGGCGCGTCACCTGACGCCGGCGGAGCTCTCCGGGGGCATGACGCGTCGCGTGGCCCTGGCCCGGGCCATCGCCCTGGACCCGGAACTGATCCTCTATGACGAGCCCTTCGTGGGTCAGGACCCCATCTCCATGGGGGTGCTGGTGCAACTGGTCAAGCGCCTCAACGAGGCCCTGGGCCTGACCGCCGTGGTGGTCTCCCACGACATCAAGGAGACCCTCTCCATCGCCGACTATGTCTATGTGATCGCCGACGGCCAGGTGATGGCCGAGGGCACGCCGGCCAGCCTCGACGTGGAACGGGACCCGCGGGTCAGCCAGTTCGTGCATGGCGAGCCGGACGGCCCCGTGCCCTTCCACTACCCGGCGGTGGACTTCTACCGGGATATCCTCGATACGGGGAGACAGCGATGATTCCTCGCGTTATCGCCCTCGGGCGCCACGGCTGCGATCTGCTCGAGGCCCTGGGGCGTTCCGGCCTCTTCCTGGCCCAATCGGCCCTGGGCTGGCCCTCCCGGGAAGGGCTCTATCTGTGGCTTCGCCAGATGCACTTCGTCGGGGTGCTGTCGCTGGCCATCGTGCTGGTCTCGGGCCTCTTTATCGGCATGGTGCTGGCGCTGCAGGGCTACACCATTCTCATCGATTTCGGGGCCGAGCAGGCCCTCGGCCAGATGGTGGCCCTGTCGCTGCTGCGGGAGCTGGCGCCGGTGGTGGCGGCGCTGCTGTTCGCCGGGCGCGCCGGCTCGGCCCTGACCGCCGAGATCGGCCTGATGAAGGCCACCGAACAGCTCACCAGCATGGAGATGATCGGCGTCGATCCCCTGCGCCGGGTGGTGGCGCCGCGCCTCTGGGCCGGCTTCGTGTCGTTGCCGCTGCTCACCGTGGGCTTCAGCGTGGTGGGAATCTATGGCGGCTTCCTGGTGGGGGTCGAGTGGCTGGGACTCTTCGAGGGCTCCTACTGGAGCAATATGCAGGCCAGCGTCGACTTTATCGCCGACGTGGGTAACGGCATGCTCAAGAGCCTGGTGTTCGCCCTGGTGGTGACCTGGATCGCGGTCTTCCAGGGCTATGATCTGATCCCTACCTCGGAGGGAATCTCCCGGGCCACCACCCGCACCGTGGTCTACTCCTCCCTGGCGGTGCTGGGGCTCGATTTCGTGCTGACCGCGGTGATGTTCGGGGGCCTGTCATAAGGCGTGTTAATCAATGGAGGCGGCCTATGCCAGGCGGCAAGCAACGGGCAATGCAGGGAAGTGAACGGGCAGTGATGGTTGGCGGAGAGCGCGCATGAAACGTAGCAAGACGATGGAGCTGGGGGTCGGGCTCTTTATGCTGGCCGGCATCCTGGGCCTGGTATTCCTCGGCCTAAGGGTCAGCGGCCTGAGCCTGTCGGTGCCGGCGGACACCTTCACCCTGCAGGCCAACTTCGCCAATATCGGCGGCCTCAAGCCTCGCGCCCGGGTCACCATGGCCGGGGTCAATGTGGGGCGGGTGAGTGCCATCGAGCTGGATACCGACTGGTACGATGCCCGGGTCACCCTGGAGCTGGATGGCGCCCTGGAGGGGCAGCTCTCCCGGGATACCACCGCGGCGATCCTTACCGCCGGCCTGCTCGGCGAACAGTATGTCGGCCTCTCGCCGGGGGGCGATCCCGAGACCCTGGGCGATGGCGATACCCTTACCGATACCCAATCGGCCCTGGTGCTGGAAGAGCTGATCCAGCAGTTCGTGTCGAATATGGTCCGTGACTGAGTCACCCCAGAGAAAAAAGGATGGCCCCATGAAGACCCTTTCCCCGACCCTGTGGCGTCCCTGGCTGCTACTGCTGTGCCTGATGCTGGCGCCGCCGGCCCTGGCCCAGTCCGGCGACTCTCCCGAGCGAATGATCCGCGACAGCATCGATGAACTGATGGGGCAGATCGAGGGGCGGCGCGACTACTTCGCCGATAACCTCGATGAGCTGGAAGCCCTGGTCGACGAGAGCCTCGAGGAGGTCGCCGACTTCCGCTATATCGGCGCCAGCGTGATGGGGCGTTACTTCCAGAATGCCACCCCCCAGCAGCGGGCGCGCTTCGCTACCACCTTCCGCCAGACCCTGATCGACACCTACGTCAAGGGGCTGGTGACCTTCGATTATCGCGAGCTGCGGGTGCTCGACAACCAGCGGGCCTCGCGCCAGTCGGATCAGGCCAGCGTCGAGATGGAAGTGGTGGCCGGCGACGGTCAGGTCTATCCGGTCAGCTATTCCCTGCGCCTGAGCGATGGTCAGTGGAAGGTGGTCAATGTGATCGTCAACGGCATCAACCTGGGGCTGACCTTCCGCAATCAGTTCGACCAGGCGATGCGCGACCTGGGGCGCGACTACGACGCCGTGATCGATACCTGGGCGCCGGAGGTGGGCGCCGAGGCCCTGGAGGAGGGACGTGGTGCATGACGCAGTTGCTCGAGGCCCAGGGGGTGTGCCTCTCGGCCGAGGGGGAGCGCCTGCGCGTGGATGGGGAGGTGGACTTCGATGTCGCGGCCTCCCTGGCCGCCGCCGGTAGCGACTGGCTGGCGGGCCTGGCGTCGGGCAGCCGGGTGGTGATCGACCTGGGCGGCGTCGACCGGGTCAGCAGCGCGGCCCTGAGCGTGCTGCTGCAATGGCTGCGCGACAGTCGCGGCGCCGGCGTGGAGGTGGACGAGGTGGCGCTCTCCGAGCCCCTGGCCCGGCTGACCCGCTTGGCGGACCTCGATGCCCTGCTGCCCGGTGTGGGGAGCGCGAGCTCCTGAGTGATGCCTGTCGCGCCCCGGCGACAGTGCCTCGGCCGAGTCGTCGCCGCGCGCCGCCATCGCCATCGGCGGCGCTTTTGATTACCATGGGCCTCCACGATTTCCGCTGCGCCCGCCGAGGGCGCCCGCTACCCACTCAAGGAGGCTTACGCCCATGCAACCCAGTGATGTCAAGGCGCGGCTCGAGGCCCAGATCGAGGGCTGTGACTTCCATATCCAGGGCGAAGGCTGCAACTTCCAGGTGATCGCCGTGGGCGAGGTCTTCGAGGGGCTCTCGCCGGTGAAGCGACAGCAACTGATCTACGGCGCCCTCGCCGAGGAGATCGCCAGCGGCGCCCTGCACGCCGTGAGCATCAAGACCTATACCCCGGCCCAGTGGCAAGGGGCCCCGGAAAACACCGGAGCCTGAGCCGCCACATGGACAAGTTGATCATTACCGGCAACGGCGCCCTCGACGGCGAAGTCTGGGCCAGCGGCGCCAAGAACTCGGCCCTGCCGATCCTCTGCGCTACCCTGCTCTCCGAAGGGCCCGTGACCATCGGTAACCTGCCCCACCTGCAGGACATCACCACCACCCTGGAGCTGCTCGGGCGCATGGGGGTCGAGCCGGTGATGGGCGAGAAGATGACCATCCAGCTCGACGGTGCTCAGGTGCGCGATTGCCATGCGCCCTACGAGCTGGTCAAGAAGATGCGCGCCTCCATCCTGGTGCTGGGGCCGCTGCTGGCCCACTTCGGTCATGCCGACGTCTCCCTGCCGGGCGGCTGCGCCATCGGTTCGCGGCCGGTGGACCTGCATATCCGCGGCCTGGAGGCCATGGGGGCGGAGATCCGCGTCGAGGGCGGCTATATCCGCGCCCGGGTCGATGGCCGCCTCAAGGGCGCGACCATCTTCTTCGACACCGTCACCGTGACCGGTACCGAGAACCTGCTGATGGCCGCCACCCTGGCGGAGGGCACCACGGTGCTGGAGAACGCCGCCCGGGAGCCCGAGGTGGTGGACCTGGCCGAGTGCCTGATCGGCATGGGCGCGAAAATCACCGGCCATGGCAGCGACACCATCACCATCGAGGGGGTGGAGCGGTTGCATGGCTGCTATCACGACGTGATGCCGGATCGAATCGAGACCGGTACCTTCCTGGTAGCCGCCGCCGTGACTCGCGGCCGCGTCAAGGTGCGCCGTACCCGGGCCGACGTGCTGGAAGCGGTGCTGGCCAAGCTGGAGGAGGCCGGGGCCAAGGTGACCACCGGCGACGACTGGATCGAGGCGGACATGGAGGGGCGCCGGCCCCGGGCGGTGAACATTCGCACCGCGCCCTATCCGGCCTTTCCCACCGACATGCAGGCCCAGTTCGTGGCCATGAACGCGGTGGCCGAGGGCACCGGGCGGGTGGTGGAGACCATCTTCGAGAACCGTTTCATGCACGTCCAGGAGCTCAACCGCATGGGTGCCAGCATTGCCCTGGAGGGCAATACCGCCGTGGTCACCGGCGTCGAGCGCCTCTCGGGGGCCCCGGTGATGGCCACCGACCTGCGCGCCTCCGCCTCCCTGGTGGTGGCGGCGACCATGGCCGACGGCGAGACCCTGGTGGACCGCATCTATCATATCGATCGGGGCTATGAGTGCATCGAGGAGAAGCTGCAGCTGCTCGGCGCCAAGATCCGTCGCGTGCCCGGCTAGGCGCGACTGGCCACCGATTTCCTGGACCTGTGAAGGCGACTATGTCTAAACAACTGATCCTGGCCCTCTCCAAGGGCCGTATCCTCGACGAGACCCTGCCGCTGCTGGCGGACGCGGGTATCGAGCCCGCCGAGGACCTGGGCAAGAGCCGCAAGCTGCTCTTCGATACCAACCTGCCCGATGTCAAGCTGGTGGTGATTCGTGCCACCGACGTGCCCACCTATGTGCAACTGGGCGCCGCCGATCTCGGCGTGGCCGGCAAGGACGTGCTGCTGGAGCATGGCGTCGAGGGACTCTACGAGCCCCTCGACCTGGAGATCGCCAAGTGCAAGCTGATGACCGCCGGGGTCACCGGCGCCGAGCCCAGTCGGGCCCGGCGTCGGGTCGCCACCAAGTTCGTCAATGTCGCGCGTCGCTACTATGCCGAGCGGGGCATTCAGGCCGAGGTGATCAAGCTCTACGGCGCCATGGAACTGGCGCCGCTGATGAACCTGGCCGACGAGATCGTCGATATCGTCGATACCGGCAATACCCTGCGCGCCAATGGCATGGAACCCCGCGAGCTGATCGCGCCCATCAGCACCCGGCTGGTGGTCAACAAGGCCGCCATGACCATGAAGCACGAGCGCCTCAAGCCGCTGCTGGAGCGCCTCGAGGCCGCCGTGGCGGCGCGCCGCCAGGCCGCCGAGGCCTGAGTCGCCGATACGTTCGGCATATCTTCCCCATAGGGCCTTCGGGATTGCTCGCCGGCATCGATGGCGGCATGCTGAAGGCCCCGTGCCGATCCTGACAAGAGAAAACCATGACCGCACTCGATATCGCTCGACTCTCCACCCGTGACTCCGACTTCACCGCACGCCTCGACGGCCTGCTGGCCTGGGAAGGCGTTTCCGATGCCGAGGTGCAGCATCGGGTCGAGACGATCATCGCCGAGGTGCGCGCCCGGGGTGATGCCGCTCTGGTGGAGCTCTCCAACCGCTTCGATCGCCTCTCGGTCAGCGGCATGGACGAGCTGACCCTGACCCCCGAGCGTCTGCGTCAGGCCTTCGACGGCCTGCCGGAGGCGCAGCGCGAGGCACTGCGCCTGGCCGCGGAGCGGGTGCGGGTCTATCACGAGCGCCAGAAGCCGGAGTCCTGGCAGTACACCGAGGCCGATGGCAGCGTGCTGGGGCAGCAGGTGACCCCCCTGGACCGCGCCGGCATCTATGTGCCCGGCGGCAAGGCGGCCTATCCCTCCTCGGTGCTGATGAATGCCATCCCCGCTCATGTGGCCGGGGTCAAGGAGATCATCATGGTGGTGCCGACCCCGGATGGCGTGCTCAACGAGCTGGTGCTCGCCGCCGCCCACCTGGCCGGGGTCGACCGGGTCTTTACCCTGGGCGGTGCCCAGGCGGTGGCGGCCCTGGCCTATGGCACCGAGACGGTGCCGCGGGTCGACAAGATCGTCGGCCCCGGCAATATCTATGTGGCCACCGCCAAGCGGGCGGTCTTTGGCCAGGTGGGGATCGACATGATCGCCGGTCCCTCGGAGATCCTGGTGGTCTCGGATGGTGGCACCGACCCGGAGTGGCTGGCCATGGACCTCTTTTCCCAGGCCGAACACGACGAGGATGCCCAGGCGATCTTCGTTAGCTGGGACGCCGAGCATTTGGACGCGGTGGCCGAGGCCATGGCTCGGCTGTTGCCGACGCTGGAGCGGGAAGCCATCGCCCGCCAGTCCCTGGCCGAGCGGGGGGCACTGATCCACTGCCGCGACGAGGCCGAGGCGGTGGAGCTGATCAATCGCATCGCCGCCGAGCACCTGGAGCTCTCGGTGGCCGACCCCGAGGCCTGGCTGCCCCGGGTGCGCCATGCCGGTGCCATCTTCATGGGGCGCCACACCGCCGAGGCCCTCGGTGATTACTGCGCCGGCCCCAATCATGTGCTGCCGACCTCGGGGACCGCACGCTTCTCCTCGCCGCTGGGGGTCTACGATTTCCAGAAGCGCTCCTCGATCATCCACTGCTCCGAGGCGGGCGCCTCGAGCCTGGGGCCCACCGCCTCCATCCTGGCGCGCGGTGAATCCCTGACCGCCCACGCCCGCTCAGCGGAGTATCGCATCAAGTCCTGAGTCGGCCCGAGGCGCCTGTGACGCGGCCCCGCCTAGGCGGGGCCGCCGTCGTTGCGAGCCGCCGTTCAGCGCCGTTGAGGACCGCTGGGAGCGACGTCGGGCGTTCGCCGCTGTCAAGAGCCGGTTTCGGTTGCTGGTCGCGGGAGTCAGTCAGGGGCGTCGCTCCGGGCCATTAGGGGTGGTCGGCGTCGGGCGTTCGCCCACTTCCAAGATTACTTCCCGCGGCTGGCCGCTGCGGATCACCGTCAGCGGCAGCTCGGCGCCGGGGGCGATGGCGGCGATATCGCTCATCGCCGCCCGGGCATCGAGAATCGGGCGACCGTCCACCGCCAGCAGCACGTCGCCGGGGCGCAGGCCGGCCCGGTCCGCGGGGCCGTCCGCCATCACGCCGGCGATCACCACCCCCTGGGGTGTCTGCAGGCCGAAGGAGAGGGCCAGCTCCGGGGTCATCTGCTGGGCCTCGATGCCCAGCCAGCCGCGGATCACGCGACCCTGGGTGACCAGCTCCTCGAGGATATTGCGGGCCAGGTTGGCGGGAATCGCGAAGCCGATGCCCTGGGAGCCGCCGGAACGGGAGAAGATGGCGGTATTGATGCCCACCAGGGCGCCTTCCGGGTCGATCAGGGCGCCGCCGGAGTTGCCCGGGTTGATGGCGGCATCGGTCTGGATAAAGTCCTCATAGGCATTGAGGCCCAGGTGGCTGCGCCCCGTGGCGCTGATGATGCCCATGGTCACCGTCTGGCCGACCCCGAAGGGGTTGCCGATGGCCAGGGCCACGTCACCCACCGCCACGCGATTGGAGTCGGAGAGGGCGATCACTGGCAGGTCATCCAGCTCGATATGCAGCACCGCCAGGTCGCTCTCCGGGTCGGTGCCGATCACCTCGGCGAGGGTCTCGCGACCATCCCGCAGGGCCACCTGGATCTGGTCGGCGCCGTTGATCACATGGTGGTTAGTGAGTACATAGCCGTCGCGGCTGACGATCACCCCGGAGCCCAGGCTGGAGAGCATGCGCTGCTGGCTGGGCAGGTCGTCGCCATAGAACTGGCCGAAGAAGGGGTCGGACATCAGCGGGTGCTCGTCGCGCTCGACGATCCGCGACGAGTAGATGTTGACCACCGCCGGGGCGGCACGCTCCACCGCCTCGGCGTAGCTGACCGGCCCCTGGTCGCGACTCAGCGGCGCGGCCTGTTCGATCTCCGGAGCGGGGCGGCTCTCGCGCTCGACGGGCTGAGCGATGGTGGGTAGGGGGGCTTGCTCGACGGGGGGCGTGCGCCCGCCCAGCTGGGGAAAGAGCAGCAGCAGGAGGGCGGCGATGACCAGGCCCGCCAGGGCCGGCCATAGCCAGGAGATCAGCTTGCGACCCATGCAGGGCTCCCGGTCTGGCGTGGCGGGGCCTCCGCCACAGTGGTTACAATGGCCGGCATTGTACCATTGCCCCAATCGAGGAGCAGGAATGATCAGACGCGACGAGCTGGTGGCGGCCTGCCAGGCGGAGCTGAATGCCGAGCGCTTCAAGGACTACACCGTCAACGGCCTGCAGGTGGCGGGGCGTGAGCGGGTGACCCGGGTGATGAGCGGGGTGACCGCCTGTCAGGCGCTGCTCGATGAGGCGGTGGCCTGGGGTGCCGATCTGCTGTTGGTGCATCACGGTTACTTCTGGAAGAATGAACCGGTGGCGATTACCGGGATCAAGCAGCGTCGCCTCAAGACGCTGCTCGGTCACGATATCAGCCTGCTGGCTTACCATCTGCCGCTGGACGCCCATCTGACCCTGGGCAATAACGCCCGCCTCGGCGAGCGCCTGGGGCTGCGTGCCAGCGGTTGCGCCGATGGCGAACTGGGGGAGGGGCTGGTGTGGCTGGGCGAGCCGGACGAGGTCCTCGATGAGGCGGCGCTGGCCGCGCGGATCGGCGAGCGTCTGGGGCGCGAGCCGCTGTTGATCTCCGGCCATGCCGGGCCCATCGAGCGAGTCGCCTGGTGCACCGGCGGCGCCCAGGACATGATCAGCCTGGCCCATGAGGCCGGTGCCCAGGCCTTTATCTCCGGCGAGATCTCCGAGCGCACCACCCATCTGGCCCGAGAGCTGGGCATCGGCTACCTGGCGGCGGGGCATCATGCCACCGAGCGCTATGGCGTCCAGGCGCTGGGCGACTGGCTCGCCCGGCGTTTCGGGGTCGAGCATCGCTTCGTGGATATCGATAATCCCGCTTAAATGGCGGCTGCGGTTCGCAAACACAAACAGCGGGGCCAGGCATTTGCCTGGCCCCGCTGTTTGATTGCTCTGGGTGGGATTCAGTAGCGCGGCGGCTGGGCCGTGGCGGAGGCCGTCTCGGCTTCTTCGGGGGCGCGGCGCAGGCCGAAATCTTCCGAGAGGGTGCCATGGGTGCCGTCGGCATAGTCCCGGGGCGGGGCGGTGCCCTCGGCGTCGTCGCCGCTCTCGACGCTCTCGTCGCTCCCCTTGAGGCGGCGCTTCAGTTGGTCATCGTCGCAGAAGCGCTCGGCGCTCTGGGCGAGCTGCTGCTGCAGTTCCTGGCTCTGGCGCTGGATGCCCTGCAGCAGGTCGGCGGCCCGGGCGAAGTGATCGTTCAGCGAGTCCTTGACCTGGGTCAGCTCCAGCTCGCTCTCGGCCAGGCGCTGACGCACCTTCTGATTGCGGGCCACGTTGGCGTTGAGCAGATGGTAGCCGAGGGCGCCGATGCCGATGCCGGCAAGGCCGCTGGCGATGGCCAGGATCCAGTCGATATTGCTCTCGTACACGGTGTTCCCCTTGAAATTCTTTATCAGCCAGGCGGCTCCTGGCGGTTGGCATCACGCTCGCGTCATTATACGAGGCACTCCGAGGGCCGGGTCAATGCGACCGCCGACGCATGGGAATCCGTCGGCGCCTGCGTATAATAGCGCCCCGAAGCCCCGAGTCCGAGGTAGCCAAGACGCTGATGTGCGCGACAATGACTTCCCCTGCCACCCCCGCCGCGGGCCCCATGGCTCGCTACCGTGCCGACCTGGAGCGCGACGGTTTCCAGTACGACGCCGCCCAGGAGCAGGCGGTGGCCCACCTGCAGCGACTCTACGACGACCTGGTCCGGCGACCGGCGCCGGCCAAGGCGGGCGTGCCCGGCAAGGGCCTGAAATCGCGGGTGGCCGGCCTGTTCGGCAAGAAGAAGAGTGACGCGGCGCCCCGGCCGCCGGCGATCATGGGGCTCTACTTCTGGGGGGGCGTCGGTCGCGGCAAGACCTACCTGGTGGATACCTTCTACGAGTCGCTGCCCTTCCCGGAGAAGATGCGCACGCATTTCCACCGCTTCATGCAGCGGGTGCACAACGAGCTGGAGCACTACAAGGGCGAGAAGAACCCCCTGACCCTGATCGCCGCCAAGTTTGCCGCCGAGGCGCGGGTGATCTGCTTCGACGAGTTCTTCGTCAAGGACATCACCGATGCGATGATCCTGGCCAACCTGCTCGAGGCGATCTTCGAGCGCGGCGTGGTGCTGGTGACCACCTCCAATATCGTCCCCTCGGAGCTCTACAAGGATGGCCTGCAGCGGGCACGTTTCCTGCCGGCCATCGACCTGCTGGAGCGCCATTGCGAGGTGGTCAACGTGGACTCGGGCATCGACTACCGGTTGCGGGCCCTGGAGCGGGCCGAGATCTTTCATGCGCCCCTGGACGATGCCGCCGAGGCGGAGCTTTCGCGCAGTTTTCGCGAGATCGCCGGCCAGGCGGGGGAGGCTGGGGTGCCCATCGAGATCAATCGGCGCGTGCTCAAGTCGCGTCGCCACCATGACGATGTGGTGTGGTTCGAGTTTCGCGAGTTGTGCGACGGGCCGCGCAGCCAGAACGACTATATCGAGCTGGCGAGGGAGTACCATACGGTGCTGGTCTCCAATGTGCCGCAGATGGGGCGCGGCAGCGACGATCAGGCGCGGCGCTTTATCAATATGGTCGACGAGTTCTACGATCGCGGCGTCAAGCTGCTGATGTCGGCGGAAGTGGCGGCCGAGCGGCTCTACACCGAGGGCAGCCTTTCCTTCGAGTTCGACCGTACCCTGTCGCGGCTCCAGGAGATGCAGTCCCACGAGTACCTGGCGCTGCCGCATAAGCCCTGAGTCGGCGGGTGATTGCCCCGGCGGGGGCGGGTCGTGTAGAATGCGCCCTCGCTCGAACGTTGCCATGGCTCAGGCCCTGGCAACCAAGAAAAATAGGGATGGTCGCGTGGGCCCGGCCCGCAAGACCCAAATTTCGACTTTTGGTGATTCATCCATGAAGACGTTCACTGCTAAGCCGCAGTCCGTGCAGCGCGACTGGTATGTCGTCGACGCCGCGGACAAGACGCTCGGTCGTCTGGCTACCGAAATCGCTCGCCGCCTGCGTGGCAAGCACAAGCCCGAGTACACCCCCCACGTGGATACCGGCGACTACATCGTCGTGATCAACGCCGAGAAGGTGAAGGTGACCGGCAACAAGGCCCAGGACAAGACCTACTATCGTCATACCGGTTACCCGGGTGGTCTGCGTTCCATGACCTTCGAGAAGCTGATCGATCACGCTCCCGAGCGCATCATCGAGAAGGCCGTCAAGGGCATGCTGCCCAAGGGTCCGCTGGGTCGCGCCATGTACACCAAGCTCAAGGTCTATGCCGGTGCCGAGCATCCGCATGCCGCTCAGCAGCCGCAAGAACTGAACATCTGAGGGATAATTCGCCATGTCACAGCAGTATTATGGTACCGGGCGCCGCAAGACCTCTACCGCGCGCGTCTTCGTCAAGCCGGGCACCGGCAAGATCACCGTCAACAACCGTGATCTGGACGAGTATTTCGGTCGCGTCACCGGTCGTATGGTGGTGCGTCAGCCCCTGGAACTGACCGAGACCACCGGTCAGTTCGATATCTACGTCACCGTTCAGGGTGGCGGCGGCTCCGCCCAGGCGGGCGCGATTCGTCACGGCATCACCCGTGCCCTGATCGAGTACAACGAAGAGTTCCGCAAGCCGCTGCGCGCCGCCGGTTACGTGACCCGCGATGCGCGTCAGGTCGAGCGTAAGAAGGTCGGCCTGCGCAAGGCGCGTCGTCGTCCGCAGTTCTCCAAGCGTTAATCTCGCTTCGAGACTGTCAAGAGCGCTCAGACCCTCGCGGGTCTGGGCGTTTTTTTATGATATGACAATGACTTATATCAGCCTTCCACTTAGGTCAGGGCCTGCTTATTGTTGTGTTCCGGCAGGCATTTTTTTACCATAGTGCGCATTTGTATCCGTGGCTGCGGATCGCGGTTCCGCGAAACGACAACGGGTAAGTTGATGGGAGAAACCTGAAAATGGCAGATAACGGCGTAAACAAAGGGCGGCGCCGTTTCCTCGTGGGTGCTACCACCGTAGTGGGTGCGGTGGGCGCCGTCGGGGTTGCGGTTCCCTTTGTGGCTTCCTGGCAGCCCAGTGCCAGGGCGAGGGCGGCGGGTGCCCCGGTCAGTGCGGATATCTCCAAGCTCGAGCCGGGGCAGCAGATGACCGTCGAGTGGCGGGGCAAGCCGGTATGGATCGTGCACCGCACCGCGGAGATGATCGAGCGTACCCAGGGCATCGACCCCTCGCGCCTCTCCGATCCGGAGTCGACGGTGCCGCAGCAGCCGGCCTATGTCAGCGGGCAGCTGCGTTCGCTGCGTCCCGAGATCGGCGTGCTGGTGGGCATCTGTACTCACCTGGGCTGCTCGCCGACCTTCCGGCCCGAGCCCGGTGCCGCCGACCTGGGCGGCGACAGCTGGCCGGGCGGCTACTTCTGTCCCTGCCACGGCTCACGCTTCGACCTGGCGGGCCGGGTCTTCGCCAATGTGCCGGCACCCATCAACCTCGAGGTGCCCCCCTACCGTTTCGATAGCGACGAGATCGTCGTGATCGGTGAAGATGAGGAGGCCGCCTGATGGGTAACCCGAATCGCGTCAAGGCCGACAGCGGCATCATGCGCTGGATCGACGATCGCTTCCCGGCCACCCAGATGTGGCAGGAGCACCTCTCCAAGTACTACGCCCCGAAGAACTTCAACTTCTGGTACTTCTTCGGTTCCCTGGCGCTGCTGGTGCTGGTCAACCAGATCCTCACCGGCGTCTGGTTGACCATGAGCTTCAACCCCTCCGCCGAGGGGGCCTTCGCCTCCGTCGAGTACATCATGCGCGACGTGGAGTGGGGGTGGTTGATCCGCTATATGCACTCCACCGGGGCCTCGGCCTTCTTCGTGGTGGTCTATCTGCATATGTTCCGTGGCCTGCTTTACGGCTCCTACCGGGCGCCCCGCGAGCTGGTGTGGATCTTCGGCATGACCATCTACCTGCTGCTGATGGCGGAAGCCTTCATGGGCTACCTGCTGCCCTGGGGACAGATGTCCTACTGGGGGGCCCAGGTGATCATCTCGCTGTTCTCGGCGATCCCGGCGGTCGGTCCCGACCTGGCCCAGTGGGTGCGCGGTGACTTCCTGATCTCTGGCATTACCCTGAACCGCTTCTTTGCCCTGCATGTGGTGGCCCTGCCCATCGTGATCCTGGCGCTGGTGGTGCTGCATATCATCGCCCTGCACGAGGTCGGCTCCAACAACCCGGACGGCATCGATATCAAGGAGAAGAAGGACGAGACCGGCAAGCCGCTGGACGGCATTCCCTTCCATCCCTATTACACCGTGAAGGACATCGTCGGTGTGGCGGTCTTCCTGTTCGTCTTCTGCGTGGTGATCTTCTACTTCCCCGAGGGCGGTGGCTACTTTATCGAGCGGCCCAACTTCGAGCCGGCCAACCCGCTGAAGACCCCGGATCATATCGCGCCGGTCTGGTACTTCACGCCCTTCTACGCCATGCTGCGGGCCATTACCTTCTCGCTGTTCGGCCTGGATGCCAAGTTCCTCGGCGTGGTGGTCATGGGTGGGGCGATCGCGATCCTCTTCGTGCTGCCCTGGCTCGACCGTAGCCCGGTGCGCTCCATGCGCTACAAGGGCTGGATCTCCAAGGTGATGCTGGTGCTCTTCGCCATCAGCTTCGTGATCCTCGGCGTGCTCGGCGTGCTGCCGGCGACCCCGGTGCGTACCCTGGTATCCCAGGTGTGTACCGCGATCTACTTTGCCTTCTTCCTGCTGATGCCGCTCTACACCAAGCTGGAGAAGACCAAACCCGTTCCGGAGAGGGTGACTGGCTAATGAAAAAGCAACTCTTCGCACTGCTGTTCGCGCTGGTGCCCTTCACGGCGCTGGCGGCGGGGGGCGCCGCTGTGCCCTACTCGATGACTCCCGACCTTCAGGATCAGGCCTCCCTGCAGCGGGGCATGCAGCTGTTCACCAACTACTGCATGGGCTGCCACAGCCTGGAGCATCAGCGTTTCGCTCGCGCCGCCGAGGACCTGGGCATGCCCCAGGACCTGGTCGAGGAGAACCTGATCTTCTCCTCCGATCTGGCCTTCAACGACCAGATGCATAACGCCATGGCCGCCGAGGATGCCGAGAACTGGTTCGGTGCCGCGGCGCCCGACCTGACCCTGGAGGCGCGCCTGCGCGGTACCGACTGGATCTACTCCTACCTGCTCAGCTTCTACAAGGACCCGAGCCGCCCCACCGGGGTGAACAACGCGGTCTTCGAGCTGGTGGCCATGCCCAATGTGCTGGAGCCGCTGCAGGGGGTGCAGGAGATGGTGTGTGCCGAGAGCGATCGTCCCCACGGTCATGCCGAGCTCGATCCGCTGACCGGCAAGTACCAGTCCTGCGAGGTACTGCAGGTGACCCGCCCCGGGGCCATGGAGCCCGAGGAGTTCGAGGAGGCGGTCTATGACCTGACCAACTTCCTCGCCTATGTGGGTGAGCCCTCCAAGCTCCAGGCTCAGGCACTGGGCCCGAAGGTATTGATCTTCATCTTTATCTTCGGCGTCATCGCCTACCTGCTCAAGCGCGAGTACTGGCGCGACATTCACTGATCGGCATGCCGTTCGGTGCGGGGGCGCATGACCGGGTCATGCGCCCCCTTTGCGTCGAATGTCCGGGAGCCGATGCAGGGGCAGGGCTCCGAGTTCCCGAGGTGCCGTGTCGAATGCACCGAGGGTGCGTCTCACGCCAGGATGAGCGTGTTATCATCTTGGCTCGAACTGATGCGAGGATTGTTTCATGGGTGTAGTGGCCAAGCGGTCGTCGATGACCTTCTATTCCGGTAGCGATGATCACTTCAGTCATCGGGTTCGTATCGTGCTGGCGGAGAAGGGGGTGGCCGTCGATATTCTGGAGGTCTCCGAGGAGAATCATCCCGAGGAGCTGGCGGATCTCAACCCCTACAACAGCGTGCCGACCCTGCTGGATCGCGACCTGGTGCTCTACGAATCCAAGGTGATGATGGAATACCTGGACGAGCGCTTCCCGCATCCGCCGCTGCTGCCGGTGTATCCGGTGGCCCGGGCCCAGAGTCGCCTGTGGATGCACCGTATCGAGCGGGAGTGGTGCCCGCTGGTGGAGCAGATCCTCGATGGCGCCAAGAAGGATGCCGAGAAGGCGCGCAAGGAGCTGCGCGAGAGCCTGGTGGGGATCTCGCCGATCTTCGAGGACATGCCCTATTTCATGAGCGAGGAGTTCTCGCTGGTGGACTGCTGCCTGGCCCCGCTGCTGTGGCGCCTGCCGGCGCTGGGCATCGAGCTGCCGGAGAAGCAGGTCAAGCCGCTGCTGGGCTATATGCAGCGGGTCTTCGAGCGTGACGCCTTCCAGGCCTCGCTGACCGAGGCCGAGAAGGAGATGCGCCCCTGAGGCGGCGCTCGGCCATTCACTTTGCGTGTCGGCGGTGATCCCGCCGACGCGATCGAGACGACGAGGAGGGCAGAGATGCTATCGAGCCGTCCCTATCTGGCCAGGGCCCTGTACGAGTGGCTGCTGGATAACGACCAGACTCCCTATATCGTGGTGGATGCCGAACGCCCCGGCGTGGTGGTGCCCACCCAGTTCGTGCAGAATGGCCAGATCGTGCTGAATATCGCCCCCACGGCGGTGCGCGACCTGGAGCTGGGTAACGAGGCCATCACCTTCGGGGCGCGCTTCGGCGGGCAGCCCATGCAGGTGGTGGTACCCGGCGAGGCCCTGGTGGCCCTCTATGCCCGCGAGAATGGCGTCGGCATGGTCTTCGGTCACGAGCCGGTGATGCCTGGCTTCGACGATGGCGCCGCGGTGGAGGAGCCCGACGACGATGTCGCCGGGCCCGCCCTCAGCAGCGTGGAGAGCGACGCCGACCCCGTCGACGCCTCGGACGAGGCGGCGAGCGAGGAGCGACCCTCGCCCAAGAAGGGGCGCCCTAGTCTACGGGTGGTCAAGTAGCGCCTGGTGCCTCGCGACGAGGGATAAAACGACAACGGCGGCCTGCGGGCCGCCGTTGTCGTTGCGTCTGAAGGCAATCAGTCGAGATACTCGAAGGCCTTGACGATGCGCTGGATGCCGGGCACTTCGGCCACCGAGGCGACGATACGCTCGGCCTCGGCGCGGGTGACCAGGCCCATCAGGTAGACGCTGGCATTCTCGGTGATCACCCGCAGGCGCGCCGCATCGATGCTGGCGTCGGCCACCAGGTGGGCACGGACCCGGGTGGTCAGCCAGGTGTCGGTGGCGCGCTGGGAGAGCGGCAGGTTGGCGGCCACCGCCAACTCGTTGTGTACCTGGCGCACCTGGCGTACCCGGCTGGCGATCTCGGTGGCGCGGGCCTGGAGTTCCTGGCTGGGCACCTGGCCGGTGAGTAGCACGATGCCATTGTAGCTATCGACCATGACCCGGGCATCGCGGAAACGGGCGTCGGCGCGTTCCAGGTCGCCCTTGACCTTGAACTCGATGCTCTGGTCCTCCACCTGGGCGCCCAGGGTGCGCTGGCTGTAGTTCTCGCCCGAGGAGTTGACGGCGCAGCCGGACAGGCCGAGGGCGGCGACGACCAGCAGGGATGTCACGAGAGGGTAGCGCATGGTCAGGCCTCGCTGCTGCCGAAGAGTTGTTCGTCGATCAGGTCGCACAGGCAGTGAATCACCAGCAGGTGTACCTCCTGGATGCGTGCGGTCGAGGTGGCGGGCACGCGGATCTCGCAATCGTCCTGGCCCAGCAGGGAGGCCATGTCGCCGCCGTCGCGGCCGGTCAGGGCGACCACCGTCATGTCGCGATCGTGGGCGGCCTGGATGGCCTGGATGACGTTGGCGGAGTTGCCGCTGGTGGAGATCGCCAGCAGGATGTCGCCGGGCTGACCCAGGGCGCGCACCTGCTTGGAGAAGACCTCGTTGTAGCTGTAGTCATTGGCGATCGAGGTCAGGGTCGAGGTGTCGGTGGTCAGGGCCAGGGCGGGCAGGCTGGGGCGCTCGCGTTCGAAACGGTTGAGCAGTTCCGAGGAGAAGTGCTGGCTATCGCCGGCGCTGCCGCCATTGCCGCAGGCCAGGATTTTCCCCTCGTTGACCAGGCATTGCACCATCATCTGGCTGGCCACCTCGATAAAGGGCGGCAGCACCTCGCTGGCGTAGGTCTTGGTGTCGATGCTGGCGTTGAAGTGGCCGAGAATGCGCGTCTGCAAATCCATCTTCCGGGTCCTTTGGCAGTCAGAACGCTTCGAAGGCGGCGCGCACCCAGTGGAACTCCAGGTGCGGAGGCTGGCCGGTGACGGCCACCACATCGAAGCGGCAGGGACATGATAGCCGGTTGCGTTGGAGATAAAAATGCGCCGCCCGAATCAGGCGACGCTGCTTGGTGGGGGTGACGCTTTCCAGGGGGTGGCCGTGGCGGCAGTCGCGGCGATGCTTGACCTCGACGAACACCAGGGTAGCGCCGTCTTGCATCACCAGGTCGAGCTCGCCGCCCTTGGCATGCTGATTGCGCGCCACTCGGGTCAGGCCGCGCTCGACCAGCCAGGCCTCGGCGGCGGCCTCGACGGCGGCGCCACGAGCACGTGCGTCAGCGGGTCCGGCCATCGTCGAAGCGGTTGAACAGTGGCAGCTGGGGCACGCCGCCCTCGAAACGCGCCCAGGGCAGCTCGCGCTGGATGCGTCCGTCGGCCGCCGGGCGCAGGGTGCCGGTGGCGCCCTGGATCTCGGTGCTGCCGAGCACCTGCAATTGTGGCAGGCGACGCCCCAGCTCGAAGGCATCCACGCCCATGGCGCCCAGCTTCAGCAGGCCCGGGTCGTCGCTCTCGCGCAGCCGCTGGTAGCTGTCGCGGAAGGGCAGGACCGCCTCGCCGCCCACCGCGGCATCGGGAATCAACCAGGGAATCTCCACGAAGAGGACGCCATTGAGGTCGTGATCGAGGCGCGGCTGGGGGCGGCCCTCGTAGAGCTGGGAGGTGCCGTAGATGGGCAGGTCGTCGACGCCGATGAATTCCAGGTTGGGAGGGACCTGGCGCGCATAGCCGGGGATCGCCAGCAGGAACAGCATGTCCGGGCGACCGGCGGCGGCGCGTCGCGCGGCGTCGGTGGCGGGGGCGTTGGGGTTGTAGCCGACGCGCTGGGCGAGTTCGCCGCCGAGGGCCTGCCACTCGCGCTCGAAGGCGCGGGCGACCCGCTGGCCCCACTCGTTGCCGGGGAACAGCATGGCGGCGCGGCGATGGCCGTCGCCATGGGCGCGGCGGGCCACCTGGCGTGCCTCGTCCTCGGCGGAGAGGCCGTACTGGAAGAGGTTGGCGGCGCGGTTCTCGGCATTATTGCCATAGTTCAGGGCCAGGGTGGGCAGCGGGACGCTGTCGCGCCCCTCTAGCCGGGTCACCCGATCCTTGTCCAGGGGGCCGATCACCGCCTGGGCGCCGGCCATGGTAGCGGCGGCATAGAGGGCGTCCAGGTCGCCGCGGCTGCTGTCGAGGAAGCTCAGGCGGGGCACGCGGATGCCCTGCTGTTCCGCCTCCCGCTGGCGAACCTCCAGGCCGCGGCGAATCTCCCGGGCCAGGTTGGCCAGGGGGCCGGATTCCGGCAGCAGTACGGCGAGATGGCTCACCTCGCGGCCGCGCAGGTCGCGCAGGGCGATCAGGTCGCCGGGCAGGCTGCGTGCCGCCGGATGGCCGCCATGCCGGCCTCGCCAGGCATCCAGGCGCTCGAAGAGGCGCTCGATGTCGCCGCCGCTGCCGCGCTGCACGGCCACCAGCTCCCGCCAGCCCCGGCGCAAGGAGTCGTCGCCGAGGCTCGCCAGGGTAGGCTCGTCGAGGCGCACCAGCAGCGACCAGAGGGTGTCATTGAGTCCGGCATCGTCGGTCTCGGCCTGCACCTCGAGCAGTGCCTCGGCGGCGGCGGCGTGTTCGCCGAGGTCGGCCAGGGCCTGGCCCTGGCGCTGGCGCAGGGTGAGGCGCTGCTCGCGGTCGAAGGGCAGGTCCTCGTCCAGGGCCTGGGCCGCCTGCAGGACGCCGTTGGGGTCATCCAGCTGGATGCCCAGGGAGGAGAGCAGCAGGGCCCAGCGAACCCGTGCCTCGGGGGGCAGGCGCCGGTCATCTAGGCGGGAGGCAACGTCCAGTGCCTGGGTCGCGTCGCCGCGGCGTGCTAGGATATCGGCTGCCTCGAGGCGAGAACGGGCCGCCTCGTCGGGGGCCTGCTGTTCGGCTCGGGCGAGCAGCTCGCCGGGCTCCCGCTCGATGAAGCGCTCCACCATCGCCGGCGGCGCCGCGCAGCCGGCCAGTAGGAGAGCGAGGAGGGCGGCGATCAGCCAGCCGCGTCGCGACGTGTCCATAGAACCCTTTTCCTTGTCCGATCATTGAACTAATGGAAGCCGAACCATGGATTCAGCTTATGGCGCATTGTACGTGGTCGCCACGCCGATTGGTAACCTCGAGGACCTCTCGCCGCGGGCCGCCCGGGTGCTCGCCGAGGCGGCCCTGGTGGCCGCCGAGGATACCCGTCATAGCGGGCGCCTGTTGCGCCACCTGGGCATCGAGCGGCCCCTGCTGTCGCTGCACGAGCATAACGAGGCGAGCCGGGTCACGCGTATCGCCGCCCACCTGACGGCCGGCGAGGACGTGGCCCTGATCAGCGATGCCGGCACCCCCCTGATCTGCGATCCCGGCTTCGTGCTGGTGCGCGAATTGCGGCGCCTGGGGCATCGGGTGGTGCCGGTGCCGGGTCCCTGCGCCCTGGTGGCGGCGCTCTCCGCGGCGGGGTTGCCCACCGACCGTTTCCTGTTCCGCGGCTTCCTGCCGGCCAAGGGCGGTGCCCGGCGGGCGCGTCTCGACTCCCTGGTGGCGCGCGACGAGACCCTGGTCTTCTATGAGTCGCCCCACCGTATCCGCGATACCCTGGCGGATATCGCCAGCTGTTTCGGCGAGCGCCATCTGGTGCTGGCCCGGGAGCTGACCAAGACCTTCGAGACCTTCCTCGAAGGTTCGGCCGCGACGCTGCTCGAGACCCTGGCGGCGGACCCGGACCAGGCCCGCGGCGAGTTCGTGGTGATGGTGGCCGGGGCGCCGCCCCGGGAGGGCGAGGCGGTGACGCTCGAGGGGGAGGCGCTGCTGGCGGCGCTGCTGGCCGAGGGGGTGGGCGTCAAGCAGAGCGCGGCGGTGGCCGCCCGGGTGCTGGGGGGCGCCAAGAAGCAGTGGTATGCCCAGGCCCAGGCGCTCAAGGACGCCCAGGCGTAGTCGAAAGCGCGCGGCGAAATGATGGCTTACTGCCGTGTCGCCACCCCGACGCGGGGCCGGGTGGGCATCAAGCAGAGGGTGGCGGTGGCCGCCCCGGGGCGGGTGGCCGTTGCGCCCTCGGGCCCAGGCGTAGCCGAAATCGCGCGGCGAAGTGATAACTTACTGCCGCGCCACCGCCCCGGCGCGGGGCCGGTTGTGGGGGCGGCGGCGCGCTGGTATCCTTGCCCGCTTGGGAGTCGGCCAAGACAGTCGCCGCCGGCCTTGGGTCGGGGGAGGAAAGTCCGGGCTCCATAGGGCAGGGTGCCAGGTAACGCCTGGGCGGCGCGAGCCGACGGCTAGTGCAGCAGAGAGTAGACCGCCTAAGCTTCCCTCGGGAAGCCGGTAAGGGTGAAAGGGTGCGGTAAGAGCGCACCGCGCGCCTGGTAACAGTGCGTGGCACGGTAAACCCCACCCGGAGCAAGACCAAATAGGAACCCGTTGGCGTGGCCCGCGTTGGGTTCGGGTAGGTTGCTTGAGGGGCGTGGCGACGCGTCCCCTAGATGAATGGCTGTCCACGACAGAACCCGGCTTAATGGCCGACTCCCTCCCATTTCTTCCCCCGCCGCGGTTCGCCGTGGCTCGGCACCATAGCGGAATTCCATGTCCTCAACCGAGACCCACGCGCCCTCCTTTCAGCACGCCAGCGTCCTGCTCGACGGCGCCGTCGAGGCCCTGGTCCACGACCCGCGGGGGGCCTATCTGGACGGAACCTTCGGGCGTGGCGGGCATTCGCGGGCGATCCTCGCGCGCCTGGCGCCGGAAGGGCGCCTGCTGGGCGTGGATCGCGATCCCCAGGCGATCGCCGAGGCGGGGCGCATCGAGGACCCTCGCTTCACCATGCAGCCGGGTGAGTTCTCCCGCCTGGGCGAGTTCGCCGAGGCCCACGGCCTGCACGGTCGCCTCGCCGGCATCCTGCTCGATATCGGCGTCTCCTCGCCGCAGCTGGATGATCCCGAGCGCGGCTTCAGCTTCCTTCGCGACGGCCCCCTGGACATGCGCATGGATCCGACCCAGGGAGAAAGCGCCGCCGAGTGGCTGGCGCGGGTCAAGGAAGACGAGATCGCCCGCGTCTTCAAGAGCCATGGCGAGGAGCGCTACGCCCGCCGTCTGGCTCGGGCCATCGTCGCCCGTCGCGGCGAACGGCCCTTCACGCGTACCCAAGACCTGGCCGAGGTGATCAAGACCGCCCATCCCGCCTGGGAGAAGGGCAAGCATCCCGCCACCCGGGCCTTCCAGGCCCTGCGTATCCAGGTCAATGGCGAGTTGGAGCAGCTCGACGCGGCCCTTGAGGCGGCCCTGGAGGCCCTGGCGCCGGGCGGGCACCTGGTGGTGATCAGCTTCCACTCCCTGGAGGATCGCCGGGTCAAGCGCTTTATCCGCGACCAGGCCCGCGGCGATACGCACCTGCCGCGGGGCATCCCCCTGCGCGAGGACCAGCTCAATCGTCGCCTCGAGGCCCTGGGCAAGGCCCGGCGCCCCGGCGACGCCGAGGTGGCCGAGAACCCCCGGGCCCGCAGTGCGGTGATGCGGGTGGCGCGCAAGCTGAGGTAGGGCGGCATGCTTCAGGGACGAATCTCGCTGGCTCGCTTTAAGCGCCTGAAACTCGGTGCCGGCCTGCTGTTGGTGGCCGCTCTGATGGCGATCACCCTGATTAGCGCCGTGGCGGTGATCGCCTCCAGTCACCTGACCCGCGAGCAGTACGCCCGCCTGCAGCGCCTGGAGCGCGAGCATAACCAGCTGCAGACCGAATGGGGCCAGCTGCTGCTGGAGGAGAGCGCCTGGTCGTCGCCGGCGCGGATCGAACGCCTGGCGGTGGAGCGCCTGGAGATGCGCCTGCCGGACGTTCATGAAGCGGAGGTGATCCGACCATGAGTGGTGCCGCCCAGGATGCCGCCAGCCGGCGCCGTCGCGCCCAGTCCCAGCCCCTGGACGGCGGGCGCTTCCTGCTGGTGCTGGGGCTGGTGTTGCTGGCCATGGCGCTGCTGGCCGGTCGCGTGGTCTACCTCCAGGTCATCGACCGCCACTTCCTGCAGAATCAGGGCGATGCCCGCACCCTGCGGGTGGAGCCCATTCCCGCCCACCGCGGCATGATCACCGACCGGCACGGTGAGCCCCTGGCCATCTCGACCCCGGTGGTCAGCCTCTGGGCCAACCCCCAGGAGCTGCCCGAGGACCCCATCCAGCGCCTCGGCCTGGCCCGCGCCCTGGGCTGGGAGCCCGATGCCCTGGACGAGCGCCTCGAGCGCTACGCCAGTCGTGAGTTCATGTACCTGCGCCGTCAGGTGACCCCGGCCGAGGCCCAGCGCATCCTCGACCTGGAGGTGCCCGGGGTCTATGGCCGCGACGAATACAAACGCTACTATCCCGCCGGCGAGGTGGCCGCGCAATTGGTCGGCGTCACCGATGTCGATGACCAGGGGCAGGAAGGGGTGGAACTGGCCTTCAACGGCTACCTGACCGGCACTCCGGGGCAGCGTCGTGTGCTCAAGGATCGCCGCGGGCGCCTGGTGCGCGACCTGGCGTTGCTGCGCGAGCAGCGCCCCGGCGGCACCCTGGCGCTGTCGATCGATCAGCGCCTGCAGTACATGGCCTACCGCGAACTCAAGGCGGCGGTGACCGAGCACGAGGCGCAAGGGGGCGTGCTGGTGATGCTCGACGCCCGCACCGGCGAGGTGCTGGCGATGGCCAATCAGCCCTCCTATAACCCCAACAATCGCGCCGGCCTCGACCCCCGGGGGCTGCGCAACCAGGCCATCGTCGATGTCTTCGAGCCGGGCTCGGTGATGAAGCCCCTGGCCATGGCGGCGATACTCTCCAGCGGCGAGGTGACCCGGGATACCGTGGTGGATACCTCCCCCGGCTGGATGCGCATCGACCGCTTCACCATCCGCGATATCCGTAACTACGGCGAGCTGGACCTCTCCGGTATCCTCGAGAAGTCCTCCAATATCGGCATGTCGCGGCTGGCCCTGGAGCTCGAGCCCGACGCCATCGCCGACCAGTATCGCCGCCTGGGGCTCGGGCAGAGCCCCGAGACCGGCTTCCCCGGCGAGGCCACCGGACGCCTGCCGGCGCCGGTGCGCTGGTCGCGCAGCGAGCGGGCGGCGCTGGCCTATGGCTATGGCCTCTCGACCTCCGCTCTGCAGCTGGCCAGCGCCTATACCGCCATCGCCAACGACGGCGTGCGTCTGCCGCCTTCGCTGCTGCGCCTGGATGAGCCCCCCGTCGGCGAGCCGGCCATCGACCCCGAGGTCGCCGATACCCTGCTGGAGCTGCTGGAGTCGTCGGTGGGCGCCTATTCCGGCGGGCGTCGCGCCCAGGTGGAGGGCTATCGCGTCGGCGGCAAGACCGGCACGGTGCGCAAGACCGGCGCCGACGGCTATCGGGAGAACGCCTACCGCAGCGTCTTCGCCGGGGTGGCGCCGATCTCCGATCCGCGCATCGTCACCGTGGTGATGATCGATCAGCCCAGCGCCGGTGACTTCTATGGCGGCGCGGTGGCCGCGCCGGTCTTCTCCCGGGTGACCGGCAACGCCCTGCGGCTGCTGGACGTGCCCCCGGACGCCGAGCCATGAGCCCCGCACCACGACGAGGAGAGACTATGCAGGTGGAGAGTCAGCACCTGACGGCGTGCCTGGCGCGCCTCTGGCCCGAGTGCCCCCTGAGCCTGGCCCCCGGGCCCTGCCGCCTGGTCCTGGATAGCCGGGCCCTGACCGCGGGCGATGTCTTCGTCGCCCTGCCCGGGGTGCAGCGCGACGGCCGCGAGCATATCCCGGCGGCGCTGGCCGCCGGAGCCGCCCTGGTGCTCTGCCATCAGCCCGAGGCCGGCGCCGATATGACGCCCCCCGAGGATCCCCGGGTGGTGTCGCTGCCGGGCCTCAAGGCGCGGCAGGGCGAGCTGGGACGGGTGCTGTTCGGGGTCCCCGCCGAGCTGCCCCTGATCGGCGTCACCGGCACCAACGGCAAGAGCTCGGTGACCCACTATGTGGCCCTGCTCAGCGAGGCGCTGGGTACCCCCTGCGGGATGATCGGCACCCTCGGCTACGGCCGCCCCGGGGCCCTGCACGACGCCGGCCAGACCACTCCCGGGCCCCTGGCCCTGCAGGCGCAGCTCGGCGAGCTGGTCGCGGCGGGGGCGCAGCGCGTGGCGATGGAGGTCTCCTCCCATGCCCTGGCGCAGGACCGTCTCCAGGACACCCGGGTGACGGCCGCGGCCTTTACCAACCTGAGCCGCGATCACCTCGACTACCACGGCAGCATGGCCGCCTACGCGGCCGCCAAGGCACGGCTGTTCCGGCGCCCCGAGCTGGCGTTGGCGGTGGTCAACGCCGACGACCCCCTGGCGCGGCTGATGCTGGCCGGGGTGCCCAAGCAGGGCGCGGTGCGGGTGCTGGCCACCGGGCGCGACGAGGCCACCACCCTGCGGGTGCTCGACTGGCAGCCCCATCCCCGGGGACAGCGCGCCCTGGTGGCGGGCCCCGAGGGGGAGTTCGCCCTGGAGCTGCCGCTGATGGGGCGCTTCAATCTCGATAACGTCCTGCAGGCCATGGCGCTGCTCTACGGCCTGGGTGAGCCGCTGAGCGCCCTGAGCGAAGCGGCCGGCCAGCTGGCGCCGGTGCCCGGGCGCATGCAACTGCTGCGCCGCCCGGGCCGCCCCGGGGTGGTGGTGGATTATGCCCATACCCCGGACGCCCTGGACAATGCCCTGCAGGCCCTGGGCGACCACCTGGGCGATCAGGGCCGCCTGTGGTGCCTGTTCGGCTGCGGCGGCGATCGCGACCCCGGCAAGCGCGCCCTGATGGGCGCCGCCGCCGCGGCCCGGGCCGATCGGCTGGTGATCACCGACGATAACCCCCGCGGCGAGGCGCCGGCGGCGATCCGCGCCGCGATCCGCCAAGGCCTCGACGACTTCCCCGCCGAGCGCGTTCATGAGCTGGCCGGGCGCGCCCAGGCCATCGCCTGGGTGATCGCCCAGGCCGCCCCCGAAGACGTGATTTTGCTGGCCGGCAAGGGTCACGAGACCTATCAGGAGATCGCCGGCGTCCGTCATCCCTTCTGCGATCGCGAGGTCGCCGAGGCGGCCCTGGAGGCACGCCCATGAGCGACGTACTTCCGGACTGCGGCCTGGCGACCCTGGGCGAGGTGGCGCAGGCGCTGGGTGTCGAAGGCGTGGCGGCCCCCGACACCCCGGTGGCGCGCATCGTCACCGACAGCCGTCGCCTGGCCCCGGGGGACCTCTTCGTGGCCCTGGTCGGCGAGCGTTTCGACGCCCACGACTTCCTGGTCCAGGTGCGCGAGGCCGGGGCCGTGGCGGCGGTGGTTTCCCGGGACGTGGACGATCCCCTGCCACAGTTGGCTGTGGCCGATACTCGCCTGGCCCTGGGACTGCTCGGCCAGGCCCGGCGCCAGACCTGGGGTGGGCCCCTGGTGGCGATCACCGGCAACAGCGGCAAGACCAGCGTCAAGGAGCTGCTGGCGACCCTGCTGGGGTCCGACACCCTGGCCACCCGGGGTAACCTCAACAACGACTTCGGCGCCCCCCTGACCCTGCTCGAGCTGACCCCGGCGCACCGCCGAGCGGTGGTCGAGCTGGGCGCCAATCACCTCGGCGAGATCGCCTGGACCGCGGCCCTGGCCGCGCCCCGGGTGGCAGTGATCACCAACGTCACCGGCGCCCACGTGGGGGAGTTCGGCGGCCTCGGCCAGATCGCCCAGGCCAAGGGCGAGATCCTCGCCGCCCTGCCCGCCGACGGGGTGGCGGTGCTCAACCGCGACGACCGCTTCTTTCCGGTGTGGCGGGCCCTGGCCCGACCCCGAGAGGTCCTCGACTTCGCCGTGGTGGGGGAGGGCGAGTCGCCGGCCCGCCTGCAGGCACGGGCCCTGGTCTGCGATGCCCTCGGGCGCTATGCTTTCACGCTGGTCCACGACGGCCGCGAGCTGGGGCGGGTGCAACTGGCCCTGCTGGGCCGCCATAACGTGGCCAATGCCCTGGCCGCGGCGGCGGCGGCCCTGGCCCTGGGGCTCGACGAGGCGACGCTGCTGGCGCGTCTGACGGCGGCCCAACCCCTGGCGGGGCGCCTGACGCCGCTGGCGGGGATCCGCGGCAGTCGGCTGCTCGATGACAGCTACAACGCCAATCCCGGGGCGGTGGAGGCGGCGCTGGGGCTGCTCGCCGAGCTGCCCGGCCCGCACTGGTGCCTGCTGGGGGCCATGGGCGAGCTGGGCGAGGCCTCGGCCGCGCTGCATGCCCGGGTCGGGCGCCACGCCCGGGCCCTGGGCATCCAGCGCCTGCTGACCCTGGGCGAGGCGGCGCGTCCGGCGGCCGAGGCCTTCGGTACCGGGGGCGAGCATTTCGACGACTGGCAGGCGCTGGCGCGCCATGCCCAAACCCATCTGCCGCCGGGAGCCAGCGTGCTGGTGAAGGGATCGCGCAGTGCCGGCATGGAGCGCCTGGTCAAGGCGCTCACGGCGAGGCATCAAGGTGAATAGGACACATGCTGCTATATCTGGCTGATCTTCTGGCGCCGCTGTTCAGCGCCTTCAATGTCTTCAACTATCTGACCCTGCGGATGATCCTGGGGACCCTGACGGCGCTGCTGCTGTGCCTGTGGCTGGGACCCTGGATGATCCGCCGCCTGGTGGAGCGCCAGATCGGGCAGGCGGTGCGCGACGACGGCCCCCAGTCCCACCTCTCGAAGGCCGGCACCCCCACCATGGGCGGGGCCATGATCCTGATGGCCATCGCCATCAGCACCCTGCTGTGGGCCGATCTCGGCAACCACTATGTGTGGATCGTGCTGGCGGTGACCCTGGGCTTCGGCGCGATCGGCTGGGTCGACGACTACCGCAAGGTGGTGGAGAAGAACCCCCGCGGCCTGCCGGCGCGCTGGAAGTACTTCTGGCAGTCGCTGATCGGCCTGACCGCCGCCGTGGTGCTCTATGTCACCGCCGCCAGCCCCGTCGAGACCAGCCTGATCGTGCCGCTGTTCAAGGACGTGGTGCTGTCCCTGGGGCTCTTCTATGTCGTCCTCACCTACCTGGTGATCGTCGGCAGCTCCAACGCGGTCAACCTCACCGATGGCCTCGACGGCCTGGCGATCATGCCTACCGTGATGGTGGCCATGGGCCTGGCGGTGTTCGCCTACGCCAGCGGTAACACGGTGTTCGCCGAGTACCTGCAGATTCCGATGATTCCCGGTTCCGGGGAGCTGGCGGTCTTCTGTGCCACCATCGCCGGCGCCGGCCTCGGTTTCCTGTGGTTCAACACCTACCCGGCCCAGGTCTTCATGGGCGACGTCGGGGCCCTGGCCCTGGGCGCGGCCCTGGGCGTGGTGGCGGTGATCGTGCGCCAGGAGATCGTGCTCTTTATCATGGGTGGCGTTTTCGTCATGGAGACCGTCTCGGTGATCCTCCAGGTGGGGTCCTACAAGCTCACCGGGCGGCGCATCTTCCGCATGGCGCCCCTGCATCACCACTTCGAGCTCAAGGGCTGGCCGGAGCCGCGGGTCATCGTGCGCTTCTGGATCATCACCGTGGTGCTGGTGCTGCTGGGCCTGGCGACCCTGAAGATTCGATAACAGCAGAGCGCGAGATGCCGAGGAGTCGTGCATGATCGAAGTGGCGCCGGGAACCACGCTGGTGGTGGGGCTGGGCATCTCCGGCCGCGCCATCGCCCGCCATCTGAGCCGCCGCGGCGTGCCCTTCATGATGGCCGATACCCGCGCCGCACCGCCGGGGCTGGACGACTTTCGCGCCGCCCATCCGGGGGTGCCGGTGCATTGCGGGCCGCTCACCGACCTGGACCTCTCCCGGGTGGCCCGGGGGGTGCTGAGTCCCGGGATCGATCCCGCCACCCCGGGCCTGGAGGGGCTCGCCGAACGCCGCGACCCGGTCACCGGCGAGCCCTGCCTGGTGGGGGAGATCGCCCTCTTCGTGGCCGAGGCCCGGGCGCCCATCGCCGCCATCACCGGCTCCAATGCCAAGTCCACCGTGACCACCCTGCTGGGCGAGATGGCCCGCGCCGCCGGGCGCCGGGTGGCGGTGGGCGGTAACCTGGGCACCCCGGCCCTGGACCTGCTCCACGACCGGCCCGACGCCGAGCTCTTCGTGCTGGAGCTCTCCAGCTTCCAGCTCGAGACCACGCCGTGGCTCGGCGCCGAGACGGCGGCCTTCCTCAATCTCTGCGAGGATCACCTGGATCGCCACGGCGACCTGGTCGGCTATCGCGCCGCCAAGCAGCGCATCTTCCGCGGCGCCGCCCATGCGGTGATCAATGCCGAGGACCTCGCCACCTGGCCCGAGACGCCGCCGCCGCACCTGTCGCGCTTTACCACCGGGGTTCCCGAGGGCGACGACTGGGGCATCGCCCGTCACGACACTGGCCGCGGCGCGGGCGACTGGCTGATGCATGGCGCCGAGCCCCTGCTGCCCTGCGCCGAGCTGGGCCTGCGCGGCCGCCATAACCAGGCCAATGCCCTGGCGGCCCTGGCCATGGGCAGCCGCTTGGGCCTGCCCATGGATGCCATGCTGACCGCCCTGCGCGCCTTCCGCGGCCTGCCCCATCGCGGCGAGCTGGTGGCGGAGTGGGGCGGGGTGGCCTGGATCAACGACTCCAAGGGCACCAATGTGGGGGCGACCCTGGCCGCCATCGCCGGGCTCGGCCCGACGCTGAGCGGGCGCCTGATCCTGCTCGCCGGCGGCGTCGGCAAGGGCGCCGACTTCGCTCCCCTGGCCGCCCCCCTGGCGCGGCATGGCCGCGAGGCGATCCTCTTCGGCGCCGATGCCGCGCGCCTCGAGGCGGCGCTCTCCGCGCATCTTCCGGTGACCCGGGTGGCGGGCCTGGAGGACGCCCTGGCGCGGGCGGCGGCCATCGCCGCGCCGGGAGACTGCGTGTTGCTTTCGCCGGCCTGCGCCAGCCTCGATCAATTCGCCAACTACCAGGTCCGTGGCGAGGCCTTCCGGCGCTGGGTCCTGGCGCACCGGGAGGCCACCTCATGAGCCCGCGGCGGCGGGTTCCGGCGACCCCGGGCGAGGCGCGGGCCTTCGATCCCTGGCTGCTGGTGGCGGCGCTGTCGCTGCTGCTGATCGGTTGGGTGATGGTCACCTCCGCCTCCACCGGGGTGGCCTCCAGCCTGACCGGCAATCCCTACTATTTCAGCCTGCGCCATGGCGCCTTCGTGCTGCTGACCCTGGGGGTATCGGCCGGAGTGGCCTGCGTGCCCCTGGCCTGGTGGCGCGCCAATGGCCCCTTGCTGCTGGTGGTGGGGCTGGGCCTGCTGGTGCTGGTGCTGCTGATCGGCCGCGAGGTCAACGGCAGTCGGCGCTGGATCGCCCTGCCCGGGTTCCCCCTTAACCTGCAGGCCTCCGAGGTGGCCAAGCTGTGCCTGATCATCTACCTGGCGGGCTACCTGGAGCGCTTCCTGCCCCAGGTGCGCCGGGAGTGGGGCGCCTTCCTGCGGCCCCTGGTGATCATGCTGGTGGCGGCGGGGCTGCTGATCCTCGAGCCCGACTATGGCGCCGTGGTGGTGATCGGCGGTTGCATGATGGGCATGCTGCTGATGGCCGGCGCGCCGCTGTGGCGCTTCGGTCTGCTGTTGGTGCTGGTGGGCCTGGCCGGGGCCTACCTGGCGGTGGCCGAGCCGTACCGGGTGGCGCGCCTGACCAGCTTCGCCGACCCCTGGGCGGACCAGTTCGCCAGCGGCTACCAGCTCACCCAGTCGCTGATTGCCTTCGGCCGCGGCCACTGGCTGGGGCTGGGGCTCGGCAATAGCGTCCAGAAGCTCTTCTACCTGCCCGAGGCGCATACCGACTTCGTCTTCGCCGTGCTCGCCGAGGAACTCGGCTTGCTGGGGGCGCTGACGGTGATTGGCCTCTTCCTGCTGCTGACGGTGCGGGCCCTGCTGGTGGGGCGCCGGGCGGAGCTGGCGCGGCTGCCCTTCGCCGCCTATCTGAGTTACGGTATCGCCTTCGTGATCGGCGCCCAGGCCTTTATCAATATCGCCGTCAGCAGCGGCATGCTGCCCACCAAGGGGCTGACCCTGCCGCTGCTCAGTTATGGCGGCTCGAGCCTGCTGGTGTGTGGCGCCATGGTGGCCCTGGTCTGGCGCGCCGATTTCGAGACGCGGCGTTTCCAGCGGCGCCTGCGCCCGGCGCGGTCCGGGTCCCGGGCCGCGGCCAAACGCACCGGGAGTGTCTCCCCGTGATTACCCGCGCCGATGCCCCGGTCGGCGCCTGCGCCCCCCGGGATTCGGCGAGCCGTGCAAGAGGAGTCTGTAGTGAGTGATAACCAGCGCCGCGTGCTGATCATGGCCGGCGGCACCGGCGGCCATGTGATTCCCGCCCTCTCCCTGGCCCGGGGCCTGGCGGCCCGGGGCATCGAGGTGGCCTGGCTGGGCAGCCCCCGGGGGATCGAGAACCGCCTGGTGCCCGAGGCGGGGATCCCCCTGCACCGCATCCAGGTCGCCGGCCTGCGCGGCAACGGCCTGGCCGGCTGGCTGCTGGCCCCGCTCAGGCTGCTGCGTGCCGTCTGGCAGGCCCGGCGGGTGATCGCCGAGGTCGACCCCCAGCTGGTGGTGGGCCTCGGCGGCTTCGCCAGCGGCCCCGGCGGCCTGGCCGCCTGGCTGACGCGTCGTCCCCTGGTGATTCACGAGCAGAACGCCGTGGCCGGGTTGACCAACAAGGCCCTGGCGCGGCTGGCGCGGCGGGTCTATGCGGCCTTCCCCGAGGCCTTCCCGGCGGGACGCGCCGAGCGGGTCGGCAATCCGGTGCGCGAGTCCATCGCCGCCCTGGGGGAGCTGCCTCGCGACGCCGAGGCGATGGCCGGGCGGCGCCTGCGCCTGTTGGTGGTGGGCGGCTCCCTGGGCGCCCAGGCCCTCAACCAGACCCTGCCCCCGGCCCTGGCGCGACTGCCCGAAGCGCATCGTCCCGAGGTGCGTCATCAGGCCGGTCGCGACAAGCAGCAGGCCACCCGGGCCGCCTACGCCGCGGCCGGCGTCGAGGCCGAGGTGAGCGACTTTATCGATGACATGGCCACGGCCTACGACTGGGCCGACCTGGTGGTGTGCCGGGCCGGCGCCCTGACCGTCAGCGAGCTGGCCGCCGCCGCCAAGCCGGCGCTCTTCGTGCCTTTTCCCCACGCCGTGGACGACCACCAGACCGCCAATGCCCGGGCCCTGGTCGAGGCCGGGGCGGCGGAACTCGCGCCCCAGGCGCAGTTGACCGCGGAGCATCTCGCCGAGCGTCTCACGGCCCTCTTGGATCCCCTTACCCTAGCCAGCATGGCGAGCCGCGCCCGGGCCCAGGCCCAACTGGACGCCGTCGATCGCCTGGTGGCTGGCTGCATGGAGATAGGTTTTGAGCAATAACACCCCCCGCCCGGGCCTCGGCCTGGGCATGCGTCGTATTCGCCGCATCCATTTCGTCGGTATCGGCGGCGCCGGCATGTGCGGCATCGCCGAGGTGCTGGCCAATCAGGGTTACCGGGTCAGTGGCTCGGATATCCGAGACTCCACGGTGGTCGCCCACCTACGCGACTGCGGCATCCCGGTGGCCATCGGCCACGCCGAGGCCCATGTGGCCGGCGCCGACGTGGTGGTGGTCTCCACCGCCATCGATGCCAGCAACCCGGAGATCGCCTGGGCCCAGGCGCACCGGGTGCCGGTGGTGCGCCGCGCCGAGATGCTCGCCGAGCTGATGCGCTTCCGTCACGGCATCGCCGTGGCCGGTACCCATGGCAAGACGACCACCACCAGCCTGACCGCCACCCTGCTCGGCGAGGGCGGGCTCGACCCCACCTTCGTGATCGGCGGCAAGCTGACCAGCGCCGGCACCAATGCGCGGCTGGGGGAGGGCGACTACCTGGTGGCGGAGGCGGACGAGTCCGACGCCTCCTTCCTGCACCTGCAGCCCATGGTCTCCATCGTCACCAATATCGATGCCGACCATATGAGCACCTATGGCGGGGACTTCGAGCGGCTGAAGACCACCTTCGTGGAGTTTCTCCACAACCTGCCCTTCTACGGGCTGGCGGTGCTGTGCATCGATGACGCCAATGTGCGCGAGCTGCGCGAGCGGCTGCATCGCCAGTTCGTCACCTATGGCTTCAGCGAGGACGCCGACTACCGTATCGTCGACTTCGTCCAGGAGGCCGGCGAGATCCGTTTCACCGCCCTGCGCCCGGATGGCCTGGCGCCGCTGGCGGTGCGCCTGGCCATGCCCGGCGAGCACAATGCCCTCAATGCCCTGGCGGCCATCGCCGTGGCCAGCGACGCCGGGGTCGACGACCAGGCCATCGTGAGCGGCCTGGCCGGCTTCGCCGGGGTTGGGCGGCGCTTCCAGGTACAGGGCGACTTCGCCGCCCCGGAAGGGGGGGGCGAGGTGATGCTGGTGGACGACTACGGCCACCATCCCCGGGAGGTGGAGATGGTGATCCGGGCGGTGCGTGCCGGCTGGCCCGAACGGCGCCTGGTGATGCTCTATCAGCCCCATCGCTATACCCGTACCCGGGATCTCTACGAGGACTTCGTACGGGTCCTCTCCGGGGTCGATACCCTGCTGCTGCTGGACGTCTACGGCGCCGGCGAGGCGCCGATCCCCGGGGCCGAGGGCAAGACCCTGGCCGGGTCGATCCGCCAGCGTGGCGCGGTCGATCCGCTCTTCGTGGCCGACAAGGCGGAGCTGCCGGCGCTGCTGGCGCGGGTGCTGCGCCCCGGCGATATTCTGATCACCCAGGGGGCCGGTGACGTGGGCGGAATCGCCCAGCGCCTGGCTGAGGCCCGATTGCAGCTGGACGAGGTGAGCCTATGACACAGGCGCAGCAGGGCGACTATGGTCGCGTGGTGGTGCTCTATGGCGGCGACTCCGCCGAGCGGGAGGTCTCCCTGGTCAGCGGCAAGGCGGTCCTCGAGGCCCTGCGCCGCAGCGGCGTGGATGCCCGCGGCTATGATCCCGCCGAAGGGGGGCTGGTAGGGCTGGAGAATTTGGCCCCGGATCGGGTCTTTATCGCCCTGCATGGGCGTGGCGGCGAAGACGGTACTCTGCAGGGGGCCCTGGAGCTGCTGAAGATTCCCTACACCGGCAGCGGCGTGTTGGCTTCGGCGCTCGGCATGGACAAGCAGCGCACCAAGCAGGTGTGGCAGGCCCTGGATCTGCCCACCCCGGAGAGCCTGCTGCTTCACGCGGGGGCGGACTGGGAGGCGGTCTGCGCTCGCCTCGGCCTGCCGCTGATCGTCAAGCCGGTTCACGAGGGTTCCACACTCGGTATCACCATCGTCGAGGACGCCGAGTCCCTGGCCGCCGCCTATCACGAGGCGGCGCGCTTCGATGCCCAGGTGATGGCCGAGCGCTTTATTCGCGGCGAGGAGTATACCGTCTCGCTGCTCGGCGACCGGGTGCTGCCGGCGATTCGTGTCGAGGTGCCCAGCGGCTTCTATGACTACGAGGCCAAGTACGTCTCCAACGACACCCGGTATCATCTGCCCTGCGGCCTGAGCCCGACGGAGGAAGCCGAGCTCGGGGCGCTGTGTCGCGACGCTTTCACGGCCATCGGCTGCCGCGGCTGGGGGCGTATCGACGTGATGCGCGATGGCCAGGGGCGCTTCTGGCTACTGGAAGTCAATACGGTGCCTGGGATGACCGATCACAGCCTGGTGCCCCAGGCCGCGGCCCATGCCGGCATCGATTTCGATGCCCTGGTGCTGGCGATCCTGGCGACCGCCGAGGCACCTTAGGCGACCATGCGCATGCGGCGAGGATCCCTGTTCGGCCTGTTGTTGTTGCTGGTGCTGCTGGTGGCCGGCGGGCGGGCGCTTTGGCTGTGGCTGGATCGCCCCATCACCCGGGTGGTGATCGAGGGGCAGTTGCAGCATGTCAGCCCCGCCTACCTGCGCGATCGGCTGGCGCCGCTGGTGGCCGGAGAGAGCTGGCTGTCGGTGGATCTCGGCGAACTGCGGCGTCGTGCCCGGGAGCTGGGGTGGCTGGCGGAAGTGCGGCTCGGCCGCCAGTGGCCGGATGGCCTAATCTTCTCCCTCGACGAGCAGCGCCCGGTGGCCCGCTGGCATGATGACTTCCTGCTCGACGCGGGCGGCGAGCCCTTCGACTTCGATGGCGAAGGGCGGCCCGGGGGCCTGCCGGACCTGGCCGGCCCGCCCGGCAGTGGCCCGGAGGTGCTGGCCTATTATCGCCGCCTGCAGGCGCAACTGGCGGGGCTCGGTGTGGAGGTCACCCAGTTGCGCCTGGAGGAGCGTGGCGCCTGGCGCTTGCAGCTCGACCATGGCCTCTGGGTGATGCTGGGGCGCAATGACCGCCCGGCGCGCCTGGCCCGTTTCGCCGCCGCCTGGGAGCGGGAGCTGGCGCCTCTGGCCGAGCATATTCGCTATGTCGACCTGCGTTATCCCAACGGCATCGCCGTGGCCTGGCATGGCGAAAGTGATACCGAGGGCCTGGAAGTCCCGGCGAATAGCTGAGTAAAACAACGAGTATTTCCCGGGCCAGAGGAGTTTCTTTTCACGATAATTCTCCGTATTCTGGCCTGTGCTTTCCGGTTAGGCTGGTGCGGGGTGCGCACTTGTTCCTATAATTGGTGCCAAGTCTTTATTGGCCGTTTTAAACGGCATCGTGCCCCGACGAGAATCTAGGAGTGATCACGACCTATGGCAGGACAACCCAATGCCTCCAATATGGTAGTCGGGCTGGATATCGGAACATCCAAGGTCGTGGCGATCGTGGGGCAACCCACCGACGATGGCGGCATCGAAATCGCCGGTATCGGTTCCCACCCCTCCCATGGCATGAAGAAGGGAGTGGTGATCAATATCGAGTCCACCGTTCAGTCGATTCAGCGCGCCGTCGAGGAGGCCGAGCTGATGGCCGGCTGCGATATCCACTCCGTTTATGTGGGCGTGGCGGGTAGCCATATCAGCTCCATGAATTCCGACGGGGTGGTCGCCATCAAGGAGCGCGAGGTGACCCTCTCGGATATCGACCGGGTGATCGATTCGGCCCGGGCGCGGGCCATCTCCGAGGGGCAGCGGGTGCTGCATGTGCTGCCCCAGGAGTTCGCCATCGATACCCAGGAGGGCATTCGCGAGCCGCTGGGCATGTCCGGGGTGCGTCTGGAGGCCCGGGTGCATCTGGTCACGGCGGCACTCAATGCGGTACAGAACATCGAGAAGTGCGTGCGCCGTTGCGGCCTCGAGGTGGATGCGGTGATCCTCGAGCAGCTCGCCTCTAGCCTGGCGGTGCTCACCGAGGACGAGCGGGAACTGGGCGTCTGCATGGTGGATATCGGCGGCGGTACCACCGATATCGCCGTCTTTACCGAGGGTGCCATTCGCCATACCGCGGTGATTCCCATCGCCGGCGACCAGGTCACCAATGATATCGCCATGGCCCTGCGTACCCCGACCCAGCATGCCGAAGAGATCAAGGTCAAGTATGCCTGTGCCTTGACCCAGCTGGCCTCCGGGGACGAGATGATCAAGGTGCCCAGCGTCGGCGACCGGCCGGCCCGGGACCTTTCCCGCCAGGCGCTGGCGGAGGTGGTGGAGCCGCGCTACGAGGAGCTCTTTACCCTGGTTCGCGATGAGCTGCGGCGCAGCGGCTTCGAGGACCTGGTCGCCGCCGGGGTGGTCCTGACCGGCGGGACCTCGCGCATGGAAGGGGTGGTGGAGCTGGCGGAGGAGATCTTCCATATGCCGGTACGCATCGCCTGTCCGCAGAAGGTGCGTGGCCTCGCCGATGTGGTGCGCAACCCGATTTATTCCACCGGAGTGGGTTTGCTACATTACGGAATGCGTGAAGCCCGGCAGGAGCATGGCCGTCAGGGGGAGGGACGCACCGTTCCGGCTCAGCCGAGGCGCGAGGTCGCCTCTGGTGGTGGGCTCAAGGATGGCATGCTGGCATTCAATAAGCTGAAGAGCTGGTTCAAAGGAAATTTCTGACAGGGCCGCGAGCGGTCCAGGAGACGGGGCTTATGTTCGAGTTGGTAGATAACGCGCCCTCAAGCAGCGCGGTCATCAAGGTGATCGGCGTGGGCGGCGGCGGTGGCAATGCCGTCAACCATATGGTGGAGAGCAGCATCGAGGGCGTGGAGTTTATCTGCGCCAATACCGATGCCCAGGCCCTGAAGCGGGTCGCCGCCAAGACCGTTCTGCAACTGGGTGGCGAGATCACCAAGGGCCTCGGGGCCGGTGCCAACCCAGAGGTGGGGCGCCAGGCCGCCATGGAGGATCGCGAGCGCATCGCCGAATTGCTCAGCGGGGCCGACATGGTGTTTATCACCGCCGGCATGGGCGGCGGCACCGGCACCGGTGGCGCCCCCGTGGTGGCCCAGGTGGCCAAGGAGCTGGGCATCCTCACCGTGGCGGTGGTGACCCGGCCCTTCCCCTTCGAGGGGCCCAAGCGCATGCGCGCCGCCGAGGAGGGCATGAAGGAGCTCTCCGAGCACGTCGACTCCCTGATCACCATCCCCAACGAGAAGCTGCTCTCGGTGCTGGGCAAGAATGCCAGCCTGCTGACCGCCTTCAGCGCCGCCAATGACGTCCTACTGGGGGCCGTGCAAGGGATCGCCGAGCTGATCACCAGCCCCGGCATCATCAACGTCGACTTCGCCGACGTGCGCACCGTGATGTCCGAGATGGGCATGGCGATGATGGGTACCGGCGGCGCCACCGGTGAAAACCGCGCCCGGGAAGCCGCCGAGAAGGCGATTCGCAGCCCGCTGCTGGAGGATATCGACCTGCATGGTGCCCGCGGCATCCTGGTCAATATCACCGCCGGCCCCGACCTCTCCATCGGCGAGTTCAACGACGTGGGTGCCACCGTCCAGGAGTTTGCTTCCCAAGACGCCACCATCGTGGTGGGGACCTCCATCGACATGGAGATGTCCGACGAGCTGCGCGTCACCGTGGTCGCCGCCGGCCTCGACGGTCGCGCCCAGAAGCCGGTCCAGCGCGATGCCGCCGTGAGTCGCAACGAGCCCTCCCCGGATTATCGCAAGCTGCAGCAGCAGCCCGCCGTGGCTCGTCAGCAGGCCGCCAAGGCGGAGCAGGAGGCGGCGTCCAAGGCGCGCACCGAGAAGCGACGCTCCCAGGAGCTGGACGATTACCTGGATATCCCGGCCTTCCTGCGGCGTCAGGCCGATTGACTCCGGCTATAACGGGTATAGCGCGACCGGGCGAGATATTTTTTGGTAAAACGGGTGTTCGCTGCTATAGTGAACACCGTTTGATAATATGCTTTATGCCTGGCGGTTACCCATGATCCGACAACGCACTCTCAGCAACACCATTCGCGCCACCGGCGTCGGCCTGCACTCCGGCGAGAAGGTCTACCTGACGCTGCGGCCGGCACCGGTCAATAGCGGTATCGTCTTCGTGCGCACCGACCTCGATCCGGTGGTGGAGATCCCCGCTCGTGCGGCCAACGTCACCGACACCACCCTGTGCACCGCCCTGTCCCAGGATGGCGTCAAGGTGGCCACCGTCGAGCACCTGATGTCCGCCTTCGCCGGCCTGGGTATCGACAATGCCATCGTCGAGGTCAGCGCCCCCGAGGTGCCGATCATGGATGGCAGCGCCGGTCCCTTCGTGTTCCTGATCCAGTCCGCTGGCATCGAGGAGCAGGAGGCCGCCAAGAAGTTTATCCGCATCAAGCGCGAGCTGGTGGTGCGCGAGGACGATAAGGAAGCCGCCTTCCTGCCCTATAACGGCTTCAAGGTCTCCTTCGCCATCGACTTCGATCACCCGGTGATGGAGCTGCGCGACCAGCGCGCCGTGGTGGACTTCTCCACCACCTCCTTCGTCAAAGAGGTCTCCCGGGCGCGGACCTTCGGCTTTATGCGTGACTTGGAGTACCTGCGCTCCCACAACCTGGCCCTCGGCGGCAGCCTCGACAATGCCATCGTGGTGGACGACTACCGCATCATGAACGAGGATGGCCTGCGCTACGAGGACGAGTTCGTCAAGCACAAGGTGCTGGACGCCATCGGTGACCTCTACCAGCTGGGCTACAGCCTGATCGGCGAGTTCCGCGGCGTGAAGTCCGGACATGCCCTGAACAATCAGCTGTGCCGGGTGCTGATGGAGACCCCGGAGGCCTTCGAGATCGTCACCTTCGAGGAGGAGAGCGCCCAGGCGCCCATCTCCTACGCCTCCCCGGCCATGGCCTGAGAGTCGCGCCGCCAGGACGACCGCCGCCCATCGGGCGGCGGTTTTGGTTTCGGATGGTGAAAGCGCGCCTTACCCCTTGACCCGGAAGCAATAATCCTTATACTACGCCCCGTGTTCGACGCTGTTCCCCGATAGCTCAGTTGGTAGAGCAAATGACTGTTAATCATTGGGTCGCAGGTTCGAGTCCTGCTCGGGGAGCCAACCGCAGCGCGACGAACACAGCTCAGGTCGATCCTCGATAGCTCAGTTGGTAGAGCAAGTGACTGTTAATCACTGGGTCGCAGGTTCGAGTCCTGCTCGAGGAGCCAAACCTCCGGTCTGAGATCTTGCTAGGCGCATGTTCCCCGATAGCTCAGTTGGTAGAGCAAATGACTGTTAATCATTGGGTCGCAGGTTCGAGTCCTGCTCGGGGAGCCAAGCGCGCCGACTCCCGTTTCTCTTCCTGACTTTTTGGCATTAAGGCGCTCGCCTAGCGTAGCTGTCGACGGTGACGCTCCATGCGCGCCACGAAGACGGCCATGATCCGCTCGTAGAGACGCTCCCCCAGCACGCGATCCTCGATACCGGCATCGATATTGGGATTGTCATTGATCTCGATCACCACCACCCGCTCGCCGACCTGCTTGAGGTCGACCCCATAGAGACCGTCACCGATCAGTCGTGTGGCCTTGAGCGCCGTGCGTACCACCGCCTCGGGCACCTCCTCGATGGCATGGGTCGAGAAGCCGCCGCTGCGGACCTTGGTCGAGGAGTGATCATAGATCTGCCAGTGGCCCCGGGCCATATAGTAGCGGCTGGCGAACAGCGGCTGGCCGTCGAGGATGCCGATGCGCCAGTCGAAGTCGGTGGGTAGCCACTCCTGCAACAGCAGCAGGGCCGAGCTCTCGAAGAGTCGGGTCGCCTCCCGTAGTAGCGTCTCGGGACCGTCGATCTTGACGATGCCCCGGGAGAAGGCGCCGTCCGGCACCTTGAGGACCCGGGGGTAGTCGAGGGTCGCCGCCAGCTCGGTCAGCCGCTGGCGCTCATGGCGCTGTAGCAGGTGGCCGCGCGGGGCGGGAATGCCCTTGGCCTGCAGCAGGGCATGCAGATAGACCTTGTTGGTGCAGCGTAGGATGGAGCGGCTGTCGTCGATCACCACCAGGCCTTCGTGCTCGGCGCGGCGTGCCAGGCGGTAGCTGGGGTGATCCAGGGCGGTGGTCTCGCGAATAAAGAGGGCGTCGAATTCCGCCAGGCGCCCCCGGTCGCGGTGGGTGATCAGCGAGACATCCACGCCGAGGCGTCGCCCGGCGCGGATAAAACGCTTCAGGGCGCCGCGGTTGCTGGGCGGCATCGCCTCCTGGGGATCGACCAGCATGGCTAGGTCGAAGCGGTAGCGGCGACGCGCCCGGGGCGTGCGCCAGATGCGCCGCGAGTGGCGGTTGAGGGCGGCGGCGAAGCGGTCCTGCTCGTCGCCATCGAGGGCGCTCAGGCGCAGGGGGCGCAACCGCGCCAGTCGCCAGCGGCCCTGGCGATGGCTCATCTGAGCCTCGAGCAGCGGGCAGGGCAGGCGCTCGAAGAGTCGCCGGGCCAGCCGTGCCAGGGCGGGGACCTCGCACTCGCCGAACATCACCCTGAGGGTCAGGGTCTCGCCGGCCAGGGCGCCCTGGCGAGCCAGGCTTTCCAGCAGCGGCTCCAGTCCTTCCAGCTCCAGGTCGACCAGTGACTTGCGCGCCAGCTGGTTAAGGGTCTCCACCGACGGCAGCACCCGTTGCCCGCGAGCCTGGGCCAGCAAAGAGACGTAGTAGCCGCGTCCCAGGTACTCCAGGTCGGTACACAGGTTGATGACGCGAGTGACGCCCGCCTCCTCTTCCTGTGGTGACTGGGCGAGATAGGTGGCGACATCGATCAGGTCGTCGCTGGGGTAGTAGGGAGTCCAGTCACTGAGCCTGTCGACGACGATACGCAGGGCGGGCATGGAAGGGCCTCGTGTCGGGTCACCGGGGTGGCGGCCATGGGCGCAGCATGCCGCCTGAAAGGCAGGCGTGATAATTGATTTATTTCATCATCACGGGCGATGACAGCGTCTCGGCTGCATTGCACAATAACCCCAAACCTTGGTCGAGGACCTAGTGATGCAAGCCCAGTTGCGGCCCGGTCGGATCGAGGATCTGGCCGCCCTCCATGCCCTCGAGGAGCGCTGCTTCGTCGGCGACCGTTTCAGCCGTCGCCAGCTGGCGCACCTGCTGGGGCCGGCCAATGCCGTTACCTGGCTGCTGGTGGACGGCGAGAGCCTGCTCGGCTACGGCACCCTGCTACTGCGCCGCAATAGCCGGCGTGCCCGCCTCTACTCCTTCTGCGTCGCCCCGGAGGCCCGCGGTGGTGGCCTGGGGGGGCGTCTGCTGGAGCGCCTAGAGAGGGAGGCCCGGGAGCGGGGCTGCGAACACCTGAGCCTGGAGGTGCGCGCCGACAACCGGGCGGCCCTGGCCCTCTACCGGCGTCGGGGCTTTCGCCTGACCCGCTGGTTGGACGACTACTACGTCGATGGCTGTGCCGCCTGGCAGATGAGCAAGACGCTGGCCGACGAGGACTCGGCGACGGATGAAAGGCGGGTGAGCCTGAGCTAGAATCGCCGCATTCATTGTCAGGAGTTGTCCATGCCTTCCTTCGATATCGTTTCCGAATTCGACGGCCACGAGGCCACCAACGCGGTGGATCAGGCCAACCGCGAGATCCAGACCCGCTTCGATTTCCGCGGCGTCGATGCCAGCTTCCGCCTCGAGGGGGAGGTGGTGCATATCGAGGCCGAGGCGGATTTTCAGCTGCAGCAGATGCTCGACGTCTTGCGCAACCGCTTGATCGCCCGGGGCATCGATGCCCGCTGTATGGATCCCCAAGAGCCCCAACTGGGCGGCGTCAAGGCGCGTCAGGAGGTCAAGCTCAAGCAGGGCCTGGAGGCGGTCGAGTGCAAGCAGGTCGTCAAGCTGATCAAGGAGTCCAAGCTCAAGGTGCAGGCGCAGATCCAGGGCGACAAGGTTCGCGTCATCGGCAAGAAACGCGACGACCTGCAAGCCGTCATCGCCCTGCTCAAGGGCGAGCAGGGACCGGAGCTGGCCCTGCAGTACAACAACTTCCGCGACTGAGCTGATCCAGGTCAGGGAAGGCGTCGTCGAGGCTTGAAAAGTGGCCGGCCGCCACCAATTCTTGAGACGCCGCAAGGCAGATCCTTCAGCCCGTGGTCCCGGCAGGGACGAGGAGGTGAGGTATGAATCTGCAGAAATTGTCCCCCTGGAACTGGTTCAAGAGCGAGGCCAATCACGAATCACCGGCGGCTTCCTCGGCACCCGAGCGCCCGTTGCCGCCGGCGATGCAGCTGCATCAGGAGTTGGATCGCTGGATGGATGAGACCCTCGCCCGCGTCGGCCTGCCCTCCCTGGGGTCCGGCCTCACCGAGATGCCGACTCTGCTGCGTCCCAGCATCGATATCAGCGAGGGCGACGCGGCCTACCGCATCTCCATCGAGGTACCCGGGGTCGACGAGAAGGATATCAAGCTGACCCTGGACGAGGGACGCCTGATCATCGAAGGCGAGAAGCGCCAGGAGCAGGTCGAGGAGGAGGATCGCTATCGCCGGGTGGAGCGTCGCTATGGCAGCTTCTGTCGGGTGCTGGATCTTCCCGAGGATGCCAAGGCGGAGGCGATCCAGGCGAGCTTCGCCAAGGGGGTGCTGACCATCACCGTCCCCCGGGACGGCAGCCGCCCCTCCCGGCGTCGGCAGATTCCCATCCAGTGATGCCTCACGGGCCCGCCATTCGGCGGGCCCGCTGCGTTCAGGCCGGGCGCTCCGCCTCCCAGGCCTCGGCGAGGGGCTGGCTTGCCAGCATCAGCATGCTCAGGTTGCCGAAGGTGAAGCTCTCGTGGAGGGCGTTCATGGGCTGGCCCTCCAGGGCGGCGGCGCAGATCAGCAGCGGCAGTAGGTGCTCCGGGGTGGGGTGAGCATGGCGTCCGGCGGGGGCCCGCTCGGCCCAGGCCAGTAGCGCCTCCGGGTCGCCCTCGGCGGCACGGTCGCGAACCCAGTCATGGAACGCCCGAGCCCAGGCATCCGGGGCGGCGTCGAAGGGCTTGCGATCGCCCAGGTTATGGGTGGCGGCCCCGGAACCGATCAACCAGAGTCCCTCGGCCTCGGCGAACTCCCCCAGGGTCCTGGCGAAGCGGCACAGCTCGTCGCGGTCGGCCGCCATGGGCACGCTGACCGGCAGCAGCGGCACCCGGGCCTCGGGCCAGACCAGGGAGAGCGGCGACCAGACGCCATGGTCGAGGGGCCGGTTCGGCTCGAGGCGGGCCGCGAGGCCCCGGGCATGGAGGCGTTCGGCCAGGCAGTTGGCCGCCTCGGGCAGCCCCGGGGCGGGGTAGCGCAGGCGATAGAGGGCCTCGGGGAAACCGTAGAAGTCGTGGAGCGTCTCCGGCCTCGGGTCGCTGCCCAGGCGAATCTCCGAGCTCTCATAATGGGCCGAGATCACCAGGGCGCCACGCGGGGCCGGCAGGCGCCGCCCCAGCTCGGTGAGGAAGTCCCGGGCGGGGTGCTGGCGCAGCACCAGGTCCGGGGAGCCATGGGAGAGATAGAGTACGGGACGCATAGGGGGAACCTCCTTGAGATGCCTCCAGCATACGCCGCCGGCATCTATCGCCAAGGGGGCAGGCCTGAATGGACTCTTTCTTGCCCGGCAAGAGTCCCGCCGGCGTCATCCCGGAGGGGGCGCGGCGCGATGGCGGCGGGGGCCGAAGCGACAGGCCAGCAACAGGATCAGCCCGGCCACCACGCTGATCATGCCGGCGGCGCTAAGGCCCGCATCGATGCCCAGCCAGCCGGGGCCGTGGCCGGCCAGCACCACCCCCAGCACGGCGCTGGCCAGGGCGAAGGCCTGGCTCCAGGCCAGCTGGTGGCTCAGGCGATCGGTCATCAGCCGTGCCGCCGCTGGCGGGCAGATAAACATGGCGATTACCAGGATCGAGCCCACCGCCTCGAAGGCGGCGATGGCGGCCACCGCCACCATCACCACCAGCAGTAGCTGGGTCGGCCCGGGACGGGCGCCCTGGCTGGCGGCGAAGGCGGCATCGAAGCTGCCCAGCACCAGGGGCCGCCAGGCCAGCATCATGAAGAGCCCCACCAGCAGGGCGACCCAGGCCACCCGGGTGAGTTGCGGCGGCAGCCCTGCCAGCGCCTGAGGGTCCCAGAGCGCCGCCGGCCGGGTACCCTCGAACCACACCAGGCTTTCCAGGTTGCCATAGAGGGCGTGCTCCACGTCCAGGTGGACGCCGCTGGCGCCGCTCCACTCCAGCATCAGCACCCCCAGGGCGAAGAGGGTGGTAAAGGCCACGCCCATGGCGGCATTCGATTCCACCCGGCCCAGGCGGCGGATCAGTTCGATCAGCGCCAGGGTGATCAGAGCCGCGGCGCCGGCCCCCACTAGCATGGCGGGAGCCGCCAGGGTGCCGGTGAGCAGGAAGCTGGCGACGATGCCGGGCAGGGCGACATGGCTAATGGCGTCGCCGATCAGCGCCTGGCGGCGCAGCACCAGGAAGTTGCCCAGCAGGGCACAGCTCAGGCTGCACAGCCCGGCGACCAGCAAGGGCACCAGGCTTAGCATCAGAAACTCACTCATCGACGGCCTCCGGTGACATAGGGCCTTGTATAGGGCCTTGTATAGGGCCTTGTATAGGGCCTTGTCGGGCAGGGCCGGCACTTTCGATCAGGGGCACCAGGCTTAGCATCAGGAACTCACTCATCGATGGCCTCCAGGAACTCACTTTTCGCCGCTCTCCAGTGGTAGCCGGCGCTCCAGCTCATCGATCAGGTCGGGGGGTAACAGCCGGGAGATGGGCTCGAGCCGGCGTGCCCCGAGCTGTGCCGCCTCCTCGGGGTAGGCGTGGCGATAGTGCATCCATAGGCGTTCCTCGTGGTGGGCATCCCGGGCCGCGGCGCGTCCTTGGGCGGTGGCCAGGCCATCCCGCCGGATATGCCCGAGGCGGCGCAGGATCCGCAGGGTGGTGGGATCGAAGATCGCTTCATTGCGGGCCAGGGCCAGCAGGCCCTGGCGGCAGTGCACCCGGCGCACGAAGCGGTAGCGGTCGATCAGGTGGGCCAGCAGGCCGCGCCGGGGCGCGATCAGCAGCGAGACCAGGAAGAGGGTGAAGGCGGCCAGTACCACCAGGGCGCCGCTGGGCAGGCGCGGGTGCACGCTGGAGAGGGTCACCCCCAGGTAACCGGCCAGGGCGCCGGCGCCGGCGGCGATGATCACCAGCGTATGGGGGCGGTCGGTCCAGAAGCGGGCGGTGACCGGCGGTATGATGGTCAGGGCCACGATCAGGATCAGGCCGGTGACGCGCAGCCCCACCACGGTGACCGCCAGCAGCAGGCCTAGCAGCCAGGTGTCGGTGCGCCGGAGATCGACCCCCTGGGTCCAGGCATGCTCGGGATCGAAGCAGAGCAGCAGCAGGGGGCGGCGCAGGATTACCAGGGCCACCAGCAGGCCCAGGGCCATGGCCCCTAGCAGGTAGGCCTCGCTGGCCAGCATGCCGGCGGTGGCACCCACCAGGTAGCCGGAGAGCCCGGCCTGGCCGGCGACCGGCATGGCCTGGATCACCGTGAGTAGCACCACCCCAAGCCCGAAGAAGACCGAGAGCACCGCGCCGATGGCGCTATCCTCGCCCAGCCGCGTATGCCGACTCATGGCCTGGACGGCGGCCAGCCCCAGGGCGGCGCTGGCCGCCGCCCCCAGCAAGAGCCCCGGCAACCAGCGGCCGTCGCCCTGTACCAGGGCGATCAGGATAAAGGCCGCCGCCAGCCCCGGCAGGGTGGCGTGGCTGACCGCATCGCTGATCAGCGCGCGCTGGCGCAGCAATACATGGCTGCCCACCATGCCCGCCGCCGCCCCCAGGAGCAAGGCGCCGAGGGTGACCAGCCGGGTGTTGTAGCCCGCGCTAAGGGTTAGGGCGGCGAGCCAGGCATCCATACGCTTCCTCCGCGGTGAAGGCACCCACGATGGCCAGGGCCTTGGGCGACGAGAGCAGGGCGGCTCTCTCGGGGGGCATGACCAGCCGGGTGTTGTAGCCCGCACTAAGGGTCAGGGTGGCGAGCCAGGCGTCCATACGCTTCCTCCGTGGTGCAAGGCGCTCATGATGGCCAGGCGTCCATCATGGCCGGAACGCCTCCGTCGCCGGCAGCAGCCGCGCCAGTTGGGCCGCCGTCAGTCGGCCCCCATAGGTCTGCTGAAGGTTGGTGGCGGTAAAGGTCTCGGCCACCGGGCCGGCGGCGACCATCTCCACGTCGAGCAGCAGCAGGTGATCGAAATAGTCGCGTACCGTGGCCAGGTCGTGATGGACGCAGAGCACGCTGCCACCCTGGGTTCGGAAGGTGCGAAAGAGCTCGATGATGGCGCGCTCGGTAGCCGCATCGACGCCGGCGAAGGGCTCGTCGAGGAGCAGCAGTTCGGCCTGTTGGGCCAGGGCGCGGGCCAGGAAGATCCGCTGTTGCTGGCCACCGGAGAGGCGGCCGATCTGGGTCTCGGCGAAGGCCTCCATGCCGACCCTGGCCAGGCACTCGCGGGCCCAGTGGCGATGGCGGCGCCGGGTGGGTTGCCACCAGCGCAGTCGCCCATAGAGGCCCATCAGCACGACGTCCAGGGCGGTGGCGGGGAAGTCCCAGTCGATGCTCGAGCGCTGGGGCACGTAGGCGATATGGCGGGGCGGTCGCGGCAAGGGGCGCCCATAAGCCAGCAGCTCGCCGGCGACCCGGGGCTGGATGCCCAGGGCTGCCTTGAGTAGCGTCGACTTGCCAGCGCCGTTGGGACCGACGATGGCGCTCAGTCGACCGGGCGGCGTCACGAAGTCGACGCCCAGCAGGGCCAGGCGTTCGCCATAGCTGACCGTCAGCCCCTGGATGGCCAGCGGGCTAGCGGTCGGGTCGAATGGCTCGTTCATGGGTGCGCCTCCGCGAGGCGACCCAGGCGTCCCCGGGGGGGAGCCTGGCCGCCCAGGGCTCGGGCGATGGTGGTCAGGTTATGATCGAGCATGCCCAGATAGGTACCCTCGTAGCTGCCCGGCGCCCCCATGGCATCGGAGAAGAGGGTACCGCCGATGACCACCGTTCGGCCTCGGGCTTCGGCCCCCTCCACCAGCGCACGCACATTGCGCTCGGCCACCGAGGATTCGACGAAGATCGCCGGGACGCGGCGCTCCACCAGCAGGCGGACCAGCGACTCGATGCGCGCCAGTCCCGCCTCGCTTTCGGTGGAGATGCCCTGGATGCCCACCACCTCCAGGTCATAGGCCTCGCCCAGGTAGCCGAAGGCGTCATGGGCGGTGACCAGCAGGCGCCGTCTCTCGGGCAGGCTGCCCAGCACTTCTAAGGCATAGGCGTCCAGGGCCGCGAGCTCGGCCAGGTAGGCATCGGTACGCGCGGCGAAGGCGTCCCGCCCGGCGGGGTGAAGCTCGCTCAGGGCATCGCGGATCGCCTCCACCACGTGGCGCCAGCGGCCCGGGTCCATCCACACATGGGGATCGAACTGGCCGGCGAAGTCGCCGGCCGGCAGGCGCGCCTCCATCGGCACCGCCTCGCCCACGGCATAGACCGGGGCGTGCCCACTCAGGCGGTCGAGGAACTCCTCGAGCTGCAGCTCCAGGGCCAGGCCATGCCAGAAGACCGCATCGGCGCGGGTCAGGGCGACGATATCGCGGCGCGTCTGGCGGTAGAGGTGGGGGTCGACCCCGGGACCCATCAGGGTCTCCACGTCGACCCGGTCGCCGCCGATGATCGCCACCACATCACCGATCATGCCGGTGGTGGCCACCAGGTGTAGGCGTGTATCGGCCTGGCCGGCGAAAGGCAGCAGTAGGCCGACGAGTAGCAGGACGCGGAGGTATCGGGTCGCACGCATGCTCGGCTCCTGGCTGGGAGGAAACGTCGGAGACCGCGACAGGGTCCCGCTATTGGATTAGCCTAGCCCTATGATGGAAAAAACCCATTTCAACGCCGTGGCCGGCTAGGCTTAACTAGGTAAGGCGGGCGACCGAAGGAGGGCGGCGATGCGAGACGACCCGGAAGTGAGTGGCTGGCTGCGCCCCGGTTACCTGATCGTGGCCTGGATCAGCTTCGCCCTGGGCATGATCGGCGTCTTCGTGCCGCTGATGCCCACCACCTGCTTCCTGCTGCTGGCGGTATGGGCGGCCTCCCGGGGCTCGCCTCGCTTCGCCGGCTGGATCCGCGAGCATCCGCGCTTCGGCCCACCGGTGGTGGCCTGGGAGCGGGAGCGGGCCATCCCCCGTCCGGCCAAGCGCCTCGCCGTGCTGATGCTGGGTGTCTCCATCCTGGTGCTGCTCTTCACCCTGGGCCTGCTGTGGCTCAAGGTGATGATCATCGGCGGCCTGCTGCTGCTGGGGGTGTGGATCCATACCCGCCCCGAGCCGGGCATGGGGCGCTGCCCGCTGCGCGGGATCGCCTCGCGCTCGCCCCTGGAGCGTTAGTCCGGTTCGTTGATTAACGCCTAGTTCGGCGTTATCGAGGCTTGACTCTCTGAGGGGCGCTGGGGGCAGGAACACCGCCGCGCGACGACCTGTCCCCAGGTTAGCCCCGGGCTCCCAATAAGTGTGCCAGCGGCTGATCCTGTCGTTGCTCGAGCAGCCTTTGAGTCTTCCGTCCCCGGGGCCGTACAATGGGACCAATTCGCGAACAGGAGCCAGACTCGATGTCAGACCCCCAGCCGACCTACCTGCACGACTACCAGCCCCCCGCCTACCGCGTGACCCATACCGAGCTGAAGTTCGACCTGGCCCCCTCGGCCACCAAGGTCAGCGCCCGGCTGCAGCTGGAGCGCAACCCGGCGCGGGGCGAGGAAGCGCTGCCCCTGGAGCTGGACGGCGAGGGCCTGCGGCTGGAGCGCATCGCCATCGACGGTCAGGCGCTCAATCCGGATGAGTACACCCAGGGCGACACCGGCCTGACCGTGCACCGGGTGCCGGAGCGCTTCGCCCTGGAGACCGAGGTGGTGATCGACCCCGCCGCCAATACCGCCCTGGAGGGGCTCTATCGCTCTGGCAGCATGTTCTGCACCCAGTGCGAGGCCGAGGGTTTCCGGCGCATCACCTTCTACCCGGATCGCCCCGACGTGATGGCCACCTTCACCACCACCCTGATCGGCGATGCCGAGCGGGAGCCGGTGCTGCTGGCGGGCGGCAACCCGGTAGAGCGCGGCGAGCTGCCGAATGGCCGCCACTTCGTCACCTGGGAAGACCCCCATCCCAAGCCCAGCTATCTCTTCGCCCTGGTGGCCGGCGACCTGGAGAAGGTCGAGGATCGCTTCACCACCGCCAGCGGCCGAGAGGTGACCCTGCAGATCTGGGTCGAGGAAGAGAACCTGGGCAAGACCGACCACGCCATGGCCTCGCTGAAGCGTGCCATGCGCTGGGACGAGGAGACCTATGGTCGCGAGTACGACCTGGACCTCTTTATGATCGTCGCGGTCAACGATTTCAATATGGGGGCCATGGAGAACAAGGGCCTCAATATCTTCAACTCGGCGGCGGTGCTGACCCATCCCCAGACCGCCACCGACGCCGCCTTCCAGCGGGTCGAGGGCATCGTCGCCCACGAGTATTTCCATAACTGGTCCGGCAACCGGGTCACCTGCCGCGACTGGTTCCAGCTCTCCCTGAAGGAGGGCTTCACGGTGTTCCGTGACCAGTGCTTCAGCGCCGATACCAACTCGGCGCCGGTCAAGCGCATCGAGGACGTCTCCTTCTTCCGCACCGCCCAGTTCGCCGAGGATGCCGGCCCCACCGCCCACCCGGTGCGCCCGGATCACTATATCGAGATCGGCAACTTCTACACCCTGACCATCTACGAGAAGGGCGCCGAGGTGGTGCGCATGCTGCGCAACCTGCTGGGCTGGGAGACTTTCCGCCGCGGCAGCGATCTCTATTTCGCGCGCTTCGACGGTCAGGCGGTGACCATCGAGGACTTCGTCGGCTGCATGGCCGAGGTCTCGGGCCAGGACCTCTCCCAGTTCATGCGCTGGTACGCCCAGGCCGGGACCCCGGAGATCGATGCCAACGGCCACTACGACTATGCCAAGGGGGAGTATCACCTGACCCTGCGCCAGCGCACCCCGGCCACCCCGGACCAGCCGGACAAGCAGCCGCTGCATATCCCGGTGCGCCTGGGCCTGGTGGGCACCAAGAGCGGCCGCGACCTGCCGCTGACCCTGGACGGCGAGGCGCTGGGCACCGATGCCGTGCTGCACCTGCGCGAAGAGGAGCAGCATTTCGTCTTCACCGACGTCGCCGAGGCGCCGGTGCCGTCGTTGCTGCGTGGCTTCTCGGCGCCGGTGAAGCTGCGCTTCCCCTATGGCCGCGAGGACCTGGCCTTCCTGTTGGCCAACGACTCCGACGGCTTCAACCGCTGGGATGCCGGCCAGCGCCTGGCCATGCTGGCCCTGGATGATCTGATCGCCGCCCACCGCAACGGCGTCGAGAAGGTCATGGACTCGCGGGTGATCGAGGCCTTCCGCACCCTGCTCAGCGAGGAGAGCGACGACAAGGCGGTGCTCGCCGAGATGCTGACCCTGCCCTCCGAGGCCTATATCGCCGAGCAGCAGCCGGTGGTCGACGTGGACGCCATTCATGCCGCCCGCACCTTCGTCAAGCAGGGCCTGGCGCTGGCGTTGCGTGAGGAGTTCCTGGCGATTTATGAGGCCAACCTCAGCGATGCCCCCTATGCCCCGGAGCCGGAGCAGATCGCCCGCCGTAGCCTCAAGAACGTGGCGCTCTCCTACCTGATGAGCATCGAGGACGAGGGGGCCATCGAGCGAGCCCGGCGGCAGTTCGAGGCCGGCCACAACATGACCGATGTGCGTACCGCCCTGACCCTGCTCACTCACAGCTCGCGCGGCGACCTGGCCGAGCCCGCCCTCAAGGCCTTCGGCGAGCAGTGGGCCCACGACCCCCTGGTGATGGATCAGTGGTTCACCATCCAGGTCACCCGGCCCCAGGAAGACGCGCTGGAGCGGGTCAAGTTCCTGATGCAGCACCCGGCCTTCTCGCTGAAGAACCCCAACAAGGTCCGCGCTCTGATCGGCGCCTTCGCCGGCCAGAACCGGGTCAACTTCCACCGCCTCGATGGCGAGGGCTACAAGCTCCTGGCCGACGTGGTGATCGAGCTCAATCGCCTCAATCCGGAGATCGCCGCGCGGATCATCACCCCGCTGACCCGCTGGGCGCGTTTCGACGAGACCCGCCAGGCGCTGATGAAGGGGGAACTGGAGCGCATTCGTGGCGAGGCGCTCTCGCCCAATGTCTACGAGGTGGTGGAGAAGGCCCTGGCCTGATTCGGACCGCCGGTCGTGCGACGAGGGCCACTCCCCAGGGGGTGGCCCTCGTTCGTTGCGTTCCTGCCAGCGTTGAGGCAGGTTCGTCGACTCCTTGTCATGATGGAAGGAGCCAGGGACCAAGGGAGGGATAGCGATGACCCATGAGCAGGTGATGATTCTGGTCTATCTGGCGGCGGCCTGGCTGGCGGGCAGCCTGATTGGCCTGGAGCGCAGCTATCATGGCCGCCCCGCCGGCTTTCGCACCCATGCCCTGGTGTGCCTGGCCTCGGCGCTGTTGATGATCGTCACCACCCATCAGGGAAATTGGGTCAATGGTCTCTTGCCCGCCACGACCATTACCACCGATCCGACGCGCATGGCCCAGGGCATCATGACCGGTATCGGCTTCCTCGGCGCCGGAGTGATCTTCAAGGAGGGGCTGACGGTGCGCGGCCTGACCACCGCCGCCTCGATCTGGATGACCGCGGCGCTCGGCATCCTCTACGGCATCGGCTTCCTGTTTCCCGCGGTCAGCGTGACCCTGATCACCCTGATGACCCTGTCGCTGTTTCGCTGGGTGGAGGCGCGTATGCCGGGACAGCATTTCGCCGATCATATGCTGGCCTTCCCGGTGGAGGCGACGCCGGGAGAGGCCGAGGTGCGCCGGTTGATTCGCGACCAGGGCTTTCGCATCAAGGCGCTGAGCTACCGCCTGACTCAGCGGGGCAGCGTCTTCGAATACCATATGACATTACAGACCCATGATCGCCAGAACCTGGGGCGCCTGGTGGAGCGGCTGCGCGACGAGACCGGCCTGCTGGAATTTCGCCTGGCCCCCCTGGCCGAATAGGCCATCCGGCTGCCGGACTATCGCCGGCCGACTTGCTTGGTGTATCGGCCTTTGCTGGAATAGGATACTCGCGACTGAATCGCCATCGACAAGCTGGAGACCCCCTATGAGCGTAAAACCCTGGATTCCCCTGGCCGCGGCCCTGTTGCTGGTCGGCTGCGGCAACGGTGAGGAGGCCGAGACCTCGACCCAGGACACGGAGGCCCCGGCGGTGATGGAAGAGGCGCCGGCGACCTCCACGGCCTCTCAGGAAACGGTGATCGAGGAGGAAACCGTGACCGAAGAGGCAACCGCGACCGAAGAGGCAACCGCGGCCGAAGAGGCAACCGCGACCGAAGAGGTAACCGCGACCGAAGAGGTAACCGCGACCGAAGAGGAGCCGACGGCCCCGGAGGCCGGTGAGGAGGAGAGTCGTCCGGCCGAGGCCCCCGAGTCCGCCTCGCAGGAGACCCTGGAGAGCCAGGAGGCCATGCCCGGTGAGACCACCGATGCCGAGATCGACGAGTTCCTGGAGGAGACCGAGCGGCGCTTCGAGGAGGCCCAGCGGCAGATCGACGAGCAGTTCCAGGAGGCCGAGCGTCAGGCCCCGGGCAGCGATACCCAGGAGCTGCTCGATGATGTGCTGGAGTCGTCCGAGTCATCGTCCGAGCCGGCGGCACCCTGAGGCTTTGCGGCTTGCCAGAACGCAGAAAGGTCCGCCGAGGCGGACCTTTCTGTTAGTGCCATTTGCGTACCGCGGGGGACGACAACTGGCGTCCGAGTCTCGGCTTAGCCTTCGACGCGGATGTTGGAGGCCTGGAGGCCCTTCTTGCCCTGGGTGACGTCGAAGGAGACCTTCTGACCATCTTGCAGGGTCTTGAAGCCATCGGCCTGGATTTCGGAGAAGTGGGCAAAGAGGTCATCGCCACCGTCATCCGGAGAGATGAAGCCGTAGCCTTTGGTGTCGTTGAACCACTTGACAGTGCCAGTTGCCATCGTCGAATTCCTTACTAGCGAAATAATGTTGCTGGGGTGGCTTCCTAGGGAACTCCACCCCGTAGTGCGTGGCTGACGCGAAGAAGAAGGCGCACTGGGAGTCTCGAAGGATCGATCAACAACTGACGACTTTCATCTTGCAAACCAACGCAATCGATGGTGCATCAGCAGCGGGGTTGCGTCAAGATAGGGACTCGGCACCCCGCACGAATGCCCCGAAATCACTGTAGATGGAAAACCCATGCGCGTCCAGAACGTCGATTTTACCCAGGATGACGCCCGTCAACGTTTCGTCGCCTCGCTGCGCGAGACCGGTTTCGCGGTGCTGCGTCATCACCCGCTGCCGCCGTCGCTGCTGACCTCCATCTATCGTCACTGGCTGGCCTTCTTCGCCGGTGGCGATGCCGAGGCCTGGCGCTATGATCCTCGTCATCAGGATGGCTATTTTCCCCCGGAGGTCTCCGAGACCGCCAAGGGGCAGAGCGTCAAGGATCTCAAGGAGTACTACCACGTCTACCCCTGGGGGCGGATTCCCCCGTCGCTGCGCGACGAGATCCTCGACTACTACCGCCGCGCCGAGGCCCTGGCGGCGACCCTGCTGGGCTGGATCGAGGCGGAGACGCCGGCGGAGATCGCCGTCCACTACCGGGAGCCCCTGTCGCGGATGATCGAGGGCAGCCAGCAGACCCTGCTGCGGGTGCTGCACTACCCGCCGTTGCGTGGCGATGAGGTGCCCGGGGCGGTGCGCGCCGCGGCCCACGAGGACATCAATCTGATCACGGTGCTGCCGGCGGCCAACGAACCGGGCCTGGAGGTACGCAGCCGAGAAGGGGAGTGGCTGGCGGTGCCCTGCGACCCGGGCCAGTTGGTGATCAATGTGGGAGACATGCTCGAGGAGGCCTCCCGCGGCTATTTCCCCTCGACCACCCATCGGGTGGTCAATCCCCGCGGGCCGGCTCGGGAACAGTCACGGCTGTCGCTGCCGCTGTTTCTGCACCCGCGCCCCGAGGTGGTGCTCTCCGAGCGGCATACCGCCGACAGCTACCTCAAGGAGCGGCTGCGCGAACTGGGGGTACTCTGAGTCATGTGGATCGACGATCAGTTCTGGCCCTTCCTGGTGGCCATCACCCTGCTGACCCTGAGCCCCGGGGTCGATACCCTGCTGGTGATCCGTAACGCCAGCCGTGGTGGCGTCCGCGATGGCATCTTGACCAGCCTGGCGATCTGCAGTGGCCTCTTCGTGCATGCCGCCGTCTCGGCGCTGGGGATCTCGCTGATCCTGTTGCAGTCGGCCTGGGCCTTCTCGCTGCTCAAGCTGGCCGGTGCCGCCTACCTGATCTGGCTGGGGGTGCAGAGCCTGCGGAGCGCCCGGCGCGGTCGCCCGCTGCCGCTGCCCGGTATCGGCGCGACCCGAGCTCAGGCGGTGCCGGCCTGGCAGCCGTTGCGGGAAGGCTTTCTCTCCAACGTGCTTAACCCCAAGACGGTGATCTTCTATATGGCCTTCCTGCCGCAGTTTATCGCCCCCGGGGACCCGGCCCTGGTCAAGTCGCTGTTTTTGGCCGGGGTGCACTTCGTGATCGCCAATCTCTGGCAGATCGGCATCGTCCTGATGGTGGGGAGCGCCGGCCGCTGGCTGGCCAGGCGCTGGGTGGCCAGCGGCCTGGATGGGGTGACCGGGGCGGTGATGGTGGCCTTCGGCATCAAGCTGGCGCTTAGCCAGCGCCCCTGAGCAAGTGTGGGGGGAAAGAAAATCAAGGAGGCGCCACAAGGCGCCCCCTTGATTTTTTGCTACTGCCGGGCCAGCAGCGAGGTGTCGTAGCGACCGTTGGCCTCGCTGGCGCCATAGGGAGGGGCGATGCCCTCCCGTTGGGCGAGTTACTGCCGGGCCAGCAGCGAGGTGTCGTAGCGACCGTTGGCCTCGCTGGCGCCATAGGGAGGGGCGATGCCCTCCCGTGGGGCGAGCTACTGCCGGGCCAGTAGCGAGGTGTCGTAGCGACCGTTGGCCTCGCTGGCGCTATAGGGAGGGGCGATGCCCTCCCGTGGGGCGAGCTACTGTCGGGCCAGTAGCGAGGTATCGTAGCGACCGTTGGCCTCGCTGGCGCTGAGCAGGGCGATACCGCGGCTCTCGCCGCCATTGGCCAGGCTCTCGAAGATGACCCGGTAGGTCATGATCGCCTGCACATAGGCGCGGGTCTCGCGAAAGGGGATGCTCTCCACGAAGAGGTCGAACTCCCGCGGTGCGTCGCGCAGCCAGCGGTCGACCCGGCCGGGACCGGCATTATAAGCCGCGGCCGCCGCCAGGCGATTGCCGCGGTAGCGCTCGAGCATCTCGCCGATATAGGCGCTACCCAGGCGGATATTGAGCTCCGGCTCCAGCACGCCATAGGGGCCCGGGTCGGCGATGCCCAACCGGCGGCTGACCAGGGTGGCGGTGCCTGGCATCAGTTGCATCAGCCCCCGGGCGCCGGCGGGGGAGAGGGCCTGGGGATTGTAGGCGCTCTCGCGGCGGGCGATGGCCATCAGCAAATAGGCATCGACGCCGGCATCCGCGCCCCAGCGCCGGAAGCTGTCCCGGTAGGCGGCGGGGAAGCGCCACGCTAGGGCGTCCCACATCCGTCCGGCGATGGTGGTCTGGACCAGCTCGGCGTGCCAGCCTTGGCTCGCCGCATAGTCGGCCAGCCGCCGCGCGGTCTCGCCGTCGGCGCTTGCCACGGCGCCCAGCCACTCGCTGTTGGCCAGTCCCGGTTCACCGATGCGGCGCAGCGCCTCGGTGCGGCGTACCACCGGCCATTGCGCGACTTCGCGGCGCTGCGCCTCGCTGTAGTGGTGGCGTTCCTCGCTCAGCGCATAGGGGCGATCGAGGCGATCGGCGGCGGCGAAGGCGAAGAAGCTGCGTCCCTCGGCGGCACGCGCGTAGGCGGCCTGTGCCCCCTGCGGGTCGCCCAGCTGTGCCAGGGCGCGGCCTTGCCAGTATTGCCAGCGGCTGTCGCCACGGGTGTCGTCGGGCATCAGCGCGATCCAGTCGCGTACGCCACGCCAGTCTTGCTCGCCCAGGGCCACCCGCACCCGCAGCTCCAGTAGGTCGCCGGTGGCCAGCCGCGGCAGGGTCGCGTCCACCCAGGCGCGGTTGGCGGGGATCTCGCGGACCAGGGAGTAGAAGGCCAGGTCGCGCTCGATGCCCTGGCGACGCTCGTCGCCCAGCGTCAGCCGCGGCGCCAGGCGCTGCCAGGTATCGAGGGCCGTGGCGGTGTCGGCACGGGTCAGGCCATGCATGGCGGCGCTGACCAGGCCCGGTGTGGCCGGGTGGTCGCCGAGCCGCGGGGCGACGTCGGCGATGGCGGCATAGTCGCCACGCACCCGCTCGTACGCATCCAGGGCCGGTTGCCAGTCGCCGCCCAACTGGCGGCCGAGATACCCCGCCAGGCCGCTCTCGCCGGCCTTCCAGGCGAGCATCAGGCGCTCCCAGGTTTCGCCGTCGCCGATCACGCCCTGGGCGCGCAGCGCCGAGAAGAGCGGGTCGCAGGCGTCGGGTTGCGAGCGCCCCGCGTGCCACAGGGTCAGGCCGCCACGGGTCGCCTCCTCGGGGTCGCGGTCGAGCAGGGCGGCGTAGTAGTAGCACTGCCGCTCGGTCCCCTCCGGCGCCCCGGCGCTGACCGCCAGCAGGCGCCCCGGCAACCCGGCCTCCCCGTACTGGCCAATCGCCTGGTTGCGCATCCAGCCGGCGAGGGGAGAGTCCTGATGGCGCTCGATAAAGGCCAGCACCTCGGCGGGCTCGGCCGCCGGAAGCCGCGCCTTCAAGCGATGATATTCCACATAGCCTTCCAGCACATGGCCGTCGATGGCGGCCGCGTCGATGCGACTCCACTGCTGCTGACGGGCCGCGTCGAGGGCCTCGCGCAGGGCTCGGTCGTCGGCCTGGGCGGGGGACAGCAGCAGGCCGAGGGCGGTGGCGGTGGCCAGGGTGGCGAAGCGGCGCTTGAGGCGGCCGAAACGCGGAGCAAGGGCGGGTCGAGTAGCCATGGTGAGTTTCCTGAGACGGGTTCCTGGGCGTCGCGATGCCCTTATCCTGGCCGATCCGCCGGCCGCTGAGTAGTGTCGTCTCAGGGCGACAGGTCACCGGGCGAGGAAACTCCTCGGCCGCCGCCGGCTCCAAGCCCCGAAACGACCTTTGAGGAGTCCTCCATGACCCGATCGATTCGGCGCCTCTCGCGCCTGGCCCGGCTCAAGCGCCTGGGCATGGCGCCACTGCACTGGGGCCGGCTGTGTTGGGACGTGTTGCGCGGCCGCTACCGCCCGGTCCCCTGGCGGGCGCTGGTGCTGGGTGGCCTGGCCCTGGGCTATCTGCTGCTGCCCTTCGACCTGATCCCCGATCTCCTGCTGGTCCTGGGGCTGGTCGATGATCTGGTCATCGTCGCCTGGCTGATGGCGCGGATCGAGCCGGAGCTCGCCGCGTATCGGCGCTGGCGGGAGCGCCGGGCAGCGCCCTGAAGCGTGGCCCCGAGAGCCGCCCGGAGCCGATTGCATGGTTCGCCTTCCGGGAGTAGGTTAAACGCTTGTTTGCTTGCTCATTGAGGAGAGCGGATGGGACACGCCATCGAGGAGAGAAGCGAGGCGCAATGGCGCCTGGCCATGACCCGTTTCGTGGGGGCGGTGCCCCATGCCCGGGCGCTGGGCCTGGAGGTGACGGCGGTCTCGCCGCGCCTGCGCATGCGCCTGCCCTGGCAGGCGGACCTGTTGGGCGATGCGCGGCGCGGCCTGGTGCATGGCGGGGTGCTGACCATGCTGCTCGATACCCTGTGCGGCTCGGCGGTGCTGCGGGAGCTGCCGGCCCCGGAGGTGTGCCCGACCCTGGACCTGCGGGTCGATCACTTTCGTCCCGGGGTGGCCGGGCAAGACCTCTGGGGGGAGGCCTGGGTGGTGCGCCTGAGCGAGGCGGTGGCCTTTACCGAGGGGTTGATCTGGCAGACCCCGGAGCGGCCGCTGGCCCGAGGCATCGGCAACTTCGCCCGCCTCGGGGCCCGCAATACCCCACCGGGCTTCGCCGAGGCCCTGTTCGCCGATCCGGAGCCGACGCCATGACCCACGACCCCCGACAGGCCTGGCTGGCCGAGACCCACGCCCATGGCGATATCGCCGCCTGGCTGGATGCCATCCCCTATGCCCGGCGACTCGGGATCGAGCCGGTCGGTAGCGGCTTCGCGCCCCTCTATCGGCTGGCGCCCAAGCCGGAGAATATCGGCAACCCCCTGCTGCCGGCCCTGCATGGCGGGGTGGTGGCGGCCTTCATGGAGACGGCGGGCCTGCTGGAGCTGATGCGGGTGGGGGAGAGCCCGCGGCTGCCCAAGTTGATCGACTTCGCCATCGACTACCTGCGCAGCGCCCGGGTGGTGCCGACCCTGGCGCGCTGCGAGATCACCCGGGAGGGACGCCGCCTGGCCAATGTGTCGGTGGTCGCCTGGCAGGAAGACGAGGCCCGGCCGGTGGCCCGGGCACGGCTGCATGCCCTGCTGGTCTCGCCCGAGGGCTAAGCGCGGAGACTTGAAAAGCGCGCGGCGGGCCCCATATGAATCTGCACCGTGATTCTTCGGCGCGCCGCGCCACTCATTCCGTGATGTAACGAGGACCCTGTCGATGTCCACTGCCACCCACGAAGAAACCCTGGGCTTCCAGACCGAGGTCAAGCAGCTGCTCAAGCTGATGATCCACTCCCTCTACTCCAATCGGGAGATCTTCCTGCGTGAGCTGATCTCCAACGGCGCCGATGCCTGCGACAAGCTGCGCTATGCGGCGCTGGACAACGACGCCCTCTATGAGGGTGACAGCGAGCTGCGCATCGAGATTGAGCACGACGCCGAGGCCGGCACCGTCACCGTGCGCGACAACGGCATCGGCATGAGCCGTGACGAGGTGATCCAGAACCTGGGCACCATCGCCCGTTCCGGCACCGCCGAGTTCCTCCAGCAGCTCTCCGGCGAACAGCAGAAGGACGCCAAGCTGATCGGGCAGTTCGGGGTCGGTTTCTACTCCGGTTTCATCGTCGCCGACGAGGTGACGGTGCGTACCCGCAAGGCGGGCAGCGACCAGGCCTCCGGCGTCGAGTGGCGCTCCCAGGGCGAGGGCGAGTTCAGCGTCGCCGACATCGAACGCGAGGCCCATGGCACCGAGATCGTCCTGCACCTCAAGGGCGATGCCCAGGAGTTCGCCGACGACTTCCGCCTGAGGAGCCTGGTGCGCAAGTACTCCGACCATATCGAGGTGCCGGTGCGCCTGCCCAAGGTGGAGACCGCCAAGGACGACGACGGTAACGAGATCGAGGGCAGCGAGGTCACCACCTGGGAGACCGTCAACGAGGCCACCGCCCTCTGGGCGCGCCCCAAGGGCGAGATCAGCGACGACGAGTACCAGGCCTTCTACAAGCACGTGGCCCACGACTTCTCGGATCCGCTGACCTGGAGCCACAACAAGGTCGAAGGCAAGCTGGAGTACACCAGCCTGCTCTACGTACCGGGCCGCGCGCCCTTCGACCTCTACGAGCGCGATGGCGTCCGGGGCGTCAAGCTCTATGTACAGCGCGTCTTTATCATGGACGACGCCGAGCAGTTCCTGCCCCTCTACCTGCGCTTCATCAAGGGCGTGGTGGACACCAAGGACCTCTCCCTGAACGTCTCCCGGGAGCTGCTGCAGCAGGATCCCCAGGTCGACAAGATCAAGTCCGCCCTGACCAAGCGCGGCCTGGACATGCTCAAGAAGCTGGCCAAGGACGCCGAGGCCTACCAGACCTTCTGGAACACCTTCGGCACGGTGCTCAAGGAGGGCCCCGCGGAGGACTTCGCCAACCGCGAGAAGATCGCCGGCCTGCTGCGCTTCGCCACTACCCACACCGACAGCGCCACCCAGGACCAGTCCCTGGCCGACTATGTGTCACGCATGAAGGAAGGCCAGGAGAAGATCTACTACATCGTCGCCGACAGCTTCAAGGCGGCCAAGTCCAGCCCGCACCTGGAGATCTTCCGCAAGAAGGGCATCGAGGTGCTGCTGCTCTCCGACCGCATCGACGAGTGGCTGATGAGCCACCTCAGCGAGTTCGAGGGCAAGAACTTCGTCGACGTGGCCAAGGGCGAGCTCGACCTGGGCGAGGTGGAGAACGAGGAGGAGAAGCAGGCCCAGGAGGAGACCGCCAAGGCCAAGGAGGCCCTGGTCAAGCGGGTCCAGGAGGCCCTGGGCGAGGCGGTGCAGGAGGTCAAGGTGACCCATCGCCTGACCGACTCGCCGGCCTGTGTGGTGCTGCCGGAGCACGAGATGGGCTTCCAGATGCGTCGCATCATGGAGGCCGCCGGCCAGACGCTGCCCGAGGTCAAGCCGATCCTCGAGCTCAACCCCGAGCATCCGCTGGTGGCTCGCCTGGAAGGCGCCGAGGGCGAGGCCTTCGGTGACCTGGCGCATATCCTCTTCGACCAGGCGATCATCGCCGAGGGCGGTCAGCTCGAGGATCCCGCCGCCTACGTCAAGCGCCTCAATACGCTGCTCACCGCCTAAGCCTTTCCACCAAGGCCGACTCGACGACACCCCGCTCCGGCGGGGTGTTTGCGTTCAGGGCTCCACATTAGGCGTGAGGCGTGGTTCGCACGACACCTCCTGTTATCCCAGTGGCGGGGTGTTTGCGTTCAGGGCTCCACATTAGGCGTGAGGCGTGGTTCTCACGACACCCCCTGTTATTCCAGTAGCGGGGTGTTTGCGTGATGGGGCGAACCATGATCGCGGACGCATGGCGTGCGTGTGAGGGCGGCTCGGCAGTCGCGGCGCTTGGCACCTATGCTGAGGGAATGCCGCCGCCGCGGCCCTGCCGAGAGGGATGCCATGACTCCGCGCTATGGAACGACCAGCCTGCGTCTCTGTGATGCCCGCGACGAGAGCACGGCCTTGGTGATCATCGATATGCAGCGGGCCATCGATGGCTGGGGGGAACCCAGCAACCCCGACCTGGAAGCCAATCTCGCCGAACTGCTGGCCTGCTGGCGGGGCGGCAATGGCCATATCGTCCATGTGCGGCACTTCTCGCGCTCGCCGGGGTCCCGGCGTCGCGCCGGGCAACCCGGCGCCGAATTCAAGGACTGTGTCACCCCCGCCCAGGGCGAACGGGTGCTTACCAAGCATATGGACAGCGCCTTCGTCGATACCGACCTGGAGGCCTGGCTGCGCCGTCATGGGGTGGGGCACCTGGTGGTGGCCGGCGTCACCACCGGCCATGCGGTGAGCACCACGGTGCGTCATGGCGCCTGCCTGGGCTTTTCGCTGAGCGTGGTGGCGGATGCCTGCGCCTGCTTTTCCCTGGAGGATGCCGCCGGTCGTGCCTGGTCCGGCGAGGCACTGCACCGGGCGAGCCTGGCGCTGTTGTCCGGGCGTTACGCCACCATCGCCTCGACCCATGAGGTAGTTCAATATTTTTAACGTCCAGGAATAACCCTTTCATTATGGCGCCCATAAGCCGATACATGGCTTGATGGCTGGCGTGAAACTCCAATTAAACAATGGCTTGTCGTTATTTTAACGATAAGCCCAGGGTTATGGTCGGGATAAGCGTTTTATATAAATCAAAGTTTTCACAAAAGACTTGCTTTTGCCTTTTTGGACTAAGGAGACTAGAGGGGATTCCCCTTATAACCCTCATTACGCATCGCCTGTGAGCGATGCCACTGGATACGAGGAGCAACTGCCCATGCATCCGTTGATGGAGATCGGGCGCGGTGACGCCCGACCCGACCGGCGAGACGAGAGTCGCTGCGATCAGGCACAAGGAGGACAGGCATGAAGATCGGTGCCCCCAAGGAGAGCGCCCGCGGTGAGGCGCGGGTCGCGCTGACCCCGGAGAGCGCCCAGCAATTGCAGAAGCTGGGCCATGAGTGTCTGGTCGAGAGCGGCGCCGGCGCCGCCGCCGGCTTCGATGATGCCGCCTATCGCGAGGCCGGCGTCGGCGTGGTGGAAAACGCCGCGGCGCTGTGGCGCGAGGCCGAGGTGGTGATCAAGGTGCGCGAGCCCAGCGAGGCCGAGACCGAGTATCTGCGCGCGGGCCAGACCCTGATCAGCTTCTTCTGGCCGGCCCAGAACGAGGCGCTGCTGGAGGCCTGCAAGGCCAAGGGCGCCAACGTGCTCGCCATGGACATGGTGCCGCGGATCTCCCGCGCCCAGAAGATGGACGCCCTGTCGTCCACCGCCAATATCGCCGGTTATCGCGCGGTGATCGAGGCGGGCAATCAGTTCGGGCGCTTCTTCACCGGCCAGGTGACCGCCGCCGGCAAGGTGCCGCCGGCCAAGGTGCTGGTGATCGGCGCCGGCGTCGCCGGCCTCGCCGCCATCGGCACCGCCACCAGCCTGGGCGCCGTGGTGCGCGCCTTCGACGTGCGCCCGGAAGTGGCCGAGCAGATCGAGTCCATGGGCGCCGAGTTCCTGTTCCTGGATTTCGACGAGAGTGCCGACGGCGCCGAGAGCGGCGGCTACGCCAAGCCCTCCAGCCCCGAGTTCCGCGAGAAGCAGCTGGCGCTGTTCCGCGAACAGGCCGCCGAGGTGGATATCGTCATCACCACGGCGCTGATCCCCGGGCAACCGGCCCCCAAGCTGTGGCTCGAGGACATGGTCAAGGCCATGAAGCCGGGCTCGGTGATCGTCGACCTGGCCGCCGAGAAAGGCGGTAACTGCGACCTGACCGTGGCGGACGAGCGCATCGTCAGCGACAACGGCGTGATCGTGGTGGGCTACACCGACTTCCCGTCGCGCATGGCCACCCAGGCCTCGCTGCTCTACGCCACCAATATCCGCCATATGCTGACCGATCTGACCCCCGAGAAAGACGGGGCGATCGTTCATGATATGGAGGACGACGTCATTCGTGGCGCCACCGTCACCTACCAGGGCGAGATCACCTTCCCGCCGCCGCCGCCCAAGGTCAAGGCGATCGCCGCGGCCAAGCCCAAGCCCAAGGAGAAGGCGCCGACCGCGGAGGAGAAACGCGCCGCGGAGCACGCCGAGTTCAAGACCCAGACCAAGCGTCAGGTGGGCCTGCTGGCCGCCGGTGGTGCGCTGATGCTGCTGCTGGCGCAGATCGCCCCGGCCTCCTTTATGCAGCACTTTATCGTCTTCGTGCTGGCTTGCTTCGTGGGCTTCCAGGTGATCTGGAACGTCAGCCATTCGCTGCATACGCCGCTGATGGCGGTGACCAATGCCATCTCGGGGATCATCATCCTCGGTGCCGTGCTGCAGATCGGCTCGGGGAATGGCTTGGTGGTCTTTATGGCGGCCATCTCGGTGTTGATCGCCAGCATCAATATCGTCGGTGGCTTCCAGGTCACCCGTCGCATGCTGGCCATGTTCCAGAAATCCTGAGGCGCGGAGAGAAGAGATGTTGAGTCAAGGATTCGTATCTGCCGCCTCGATCGCGGCGAGTGTGTTGTTCATCCTCTCCCTGGGGGGCTTGAGCAACCAGGAGAAGGCCAAGCGGGCGGTGTGGTATGGCATTGTCGGCATGGCCCTGGCGGTGTTCTTCACCGCCTTCGGCCCGGGCATCGGCCACTACTGGCTGATGATCCCGATGATCGTCATCGGCGGCGCCATCGGCGTGGTGGTGGCCAAGCGGGTGGGCATGACCGAGATGCCCCAACTGGTAGCGGCGCTGCACTCCTTCGTCGGCCTGGCGGCGGTCTTCGTCGCCTGGGGCGCCGACCTGGAGCGTCGCCGGGTACTGGCCGCCCAGGCCGCCGGGGAGTCCACCGAGGCCTTCTCGGCCTTCGCCGGTCTGGTGGCCACCAAGACCCCTGCCGAGCTGACCTTCCTGCAGGTCGAGGTGGTCTTCGCCATCTTCATCGGCGCGGTGACCTTCACCGGCTCGGTGATCGCCTTCGGCAAGCTGGCCGGCAAGGTCGACGGCAAGCCCAAGAAGCTGCCCGGCGGGCATGCCCTGAATGCCGGCGCCGTGGCGCTGTGCCTGGTGCTGGCGGTGGCCTACCTGAGCGGCGCCGGCTTCTGGACCCTGCTGGTGCTGGCGGCGCTGTCGTTCTTTATCGGTTGGCACCTGATCATGGGTATCGGCGGGGCCGATATGCCGGTGGTGGTCTCCATGCTCAACAGCTATTCCGGCTGGGCGGCGGCGGCCATCGGCTTCACCCTCTCCAATGACCTCTTGATCGTCACCGGCGCCCTGGTGGGCTCGAGTGGTGCCATCCTCTCCTACATCATGTGCAAGGCGATGAACCGCAACTTCGTCAGCGTCATCCTGGGCGGCTTCGGCGGTACCCAGGGGCCGGCGGCGGAGATCGAGGGCGAGCAGGTGGCCACCGATGCCGCGGGCGTGGCCAGCGCCCTCAACGACGCCGACAGCGTGATCATTGTGCCGGGCTACGGCATGGCGGTGGCCCAGGCCCAGAACGCGGTCAGCGAGCTGGTGCGCAAGCTGCGCGCCGCCGGCAAGGAGGTGCGCTTCGCCATTCACCCGGTGGCCGGGCGCCTGCCGGGGCATATGAACGTGCTGCTGGCCGAGGCCAAGGTGCCCTACGACATCGTCATGGAGATGGACGAGATCAATGACGACTTCGCCTCCACCGACGCGGTGATCGTCATCGGCTCCAACGACATCGTCAACCCGGCCGCCCAGGAGGATCCCAACAGCCCCATCGCCGGCATGCCGGTGCTGGAGGTGTGGAAGGCGAAGCAGGTGTTCGTCAGCAAGCGCGGCCAGGGCACCGGCTACTCCGGCATCGAGAACCCGCTGTTCTTCAAGGACAACACCCGGATGTTCTACGGTGATGCTCGGGAGAGCATCGACAGCCTGCTGTCGCTGATCGACTGATCGTCATCTGGTGACCAGAGCATGAAGACGCCCGAACCGGCTGCCGGTTCGGGCGTCTTTTTCGCTACAATCGAGACCTCACTCAGTCTTGCGGGGCCCCTTATGGCAGAGGAACAGATGACGGTCGCGGTACTCGGTGGCGGTAGCTTCGGCACTGCCCTGGCCAGTATCGCCGCGGATAACGGCGCCCGAGTGCGCCAGTGGCTGCGCGATCCGGCGCTGGTCGCCCAGATCAATGCCGAGCATCGCAACGGACGCTACCTGCCCGACTACGCCATCAATCCGGCGGTGGTCGCCTCGGGGGATATGGCCGAGGTGCTGGCGGGCGCCGAGCTGGTGCTGGTGGCGATCCCTTCCAAGGCCTTCCGCGAGGTGGTGCGCCAGGCGCGTCCCCACCTGCATGCCGAGCAGATCCTGGTCAGCACCACCAAGGGCATCCAGGAAGAGGGCTTCAAGCTGATGAGCCAGATCCTCGAGGAGGAGACCGGCTTCGCCCATATCGGTGTGCTCTCCGGCCCCAACCTGGCCTCCGAGGTGGCCGACAAGCAGCTGACCGCCACGGTGATCGCCAGCGACGATCCGCTGACCCGGGCCCGGGTGCAGACTGCGCTCGGCTGCGACTACTTCCGGGTCTACGCCAGCAACGACCGCTATGGGGTCGAACTGGGCGGGGCGCTGAAGAACATCTACGCCATCGCCGCCGGCATGGCGGCGGCGCTGGGCATGGGCGAGAACACCCGCAGCATGCTGATGACCCGGGCCCTGGCCGAGATGAGCCGCTTCGCCGTGGATCAGGGCGCCAACCCCATGACCTTCCTGGGCCTGGCCGGGGTGGGCGATTTGATCGTTACCTGCTCCTCAACCCTGTCGCGCAACTATCGGGTCGGCCAGGCGCTAGGCCAGGGCAAGGGGCTCGACGAGGCGGTGGCGGCCCTCGGCCAGGTGGCCGAAGGGGTCAACACCGTGCGCTTGGTGCGCGACAAGGCCCGCGAGGACGGCGTCTATATGCCGCTGGCCGAGGGGCTCTATCAGGTGCTCTTCGAGGGCGTGCCGGCGCGCCAGATGGCCAGGATGCTGATGCAGGGCGAGCAGAGCAGCGATGTGGAATTCATCCTCTCCCGGGAGGACGTCCAGCAGGCCCGTCGCCTGGAGCCCGGCCATGAGTGAGCGACTATGGATCATGCGCCACGGCGAGGCGGGGCCCGGTAGCCCGGACAGCGCCCGTGAGCTGACCCCCCGGGGCCGGCGTGAGGTGGCCGCCATGGCGGAGTGGCTCAAGGCTCGCGGGATCGGCCCCTGTCGGCTGGTGGCCAGCCCCTATCGCCGTGCCCGGCAGAGCGCCGAGCCGATCGCCGCGGCGCTGGGCGTCGCCCTCGAGACCCATGACGGTATCACCCCGGACGACGATCCCCGGGCGGTGGCCGACTGGCTGCTGTTCCAGGCCGAGGAGCGGCCCCTGGTGCTGGTCAGTCATATGCCGTTGGTCGGTGCCCTCACCGGCCTGCTGGTGGAGGGCCCCGGCGGCGTGGGCCTGGGTTTCCCCACCGCCGGTCTGGCGGAACTCGAGGCAGAGGCCTGGGCGGCGGGCTGCGCCCGGCTGCGCGGCTTCGTGACCCCCGCCGATCTGGCCGTTTGATCGCAGCACTGGCCGGTCGGAGTAGCGCCGCCCCGGCCGCGACCCCCAAGGAGATCCCATGAGCTTTATCGTCAATAACCGCGTCTTCGTGAATCCCGGCTTCGAGGCGGAGTTCGAGGAACGCTTCCGGCGCCGTGCCGGCGAGATCGACCAGCAGCCCGGCTTTATCGCCATGCGGGTGCTGCGCCCCCTGGGCAACCAGGCCCCCTATGTGGTGGAGACCGAGTGGGAGAGCCAGGCGGCCTTCCGCGCCTGGGTGGGCAGTGGCGACTTCAAGCGCGCCCACGCCAACCCGCTGCCCGCGGAAGCCACCGCCGAGGGCGGGGGCCTGGAGCAGTTCGAGGTGATTATCCGCAGTGAGGGGCCTAGATAAGGCCCACGGCCCTTAGGCCAAAGGCGCCCAGGGTGATGGTGATACTGGCCATCAATGTGGTCAGGGCAATGATATTGGCCGTGAGCACCGCATTACCGCCCATTGCCTTGGCCATCACGAAGGCCGCCGCCGCCGTGGGACTGGCGAAGAACAGGAAGAGTACCCCCAGCTCGCGTCCCTGAAAGCCCGCTAGCCAGGCGCCGCCGGTGGCCAGCGCCGGCAGGGTCACCATCTTGGTCAGGCTGGCGCCGGTGGCCAGGCGCCCGGAGTCGAGGAGGGCGCCGAGTGACAGGGTGGCCCCCACGCAGATCAGCGCCAGGGGCAGCGAGAGCGAGGCGAAGTAGTCCCCCGAGGTCATCAGCCAGCCGGGCAGGCGCAGCTCGAGCAGGGCGACGGGGAGCGCCGCCACCACCCCGAGGATCAGCGGATTCTTGACGATGCTGGCGAAGATGCTCCGCCAATCGGTGCGCGGCCCACTCTGGTAAGTGGCCAGCGCCACCACCGAGAGGCTGTTGTAGCTGAGAATCACCACCCCCAGCAGCAGCCCCCCCGCCGAGAGGCCATAGTCGCCGTACATGCCGGCGGCCAGTGCCAGGCCGACGATGCCGCAGTTGCCGCGAAAGGCGCCCTGGATATAGCTGCCGCGCTCGGCCCGAGGCACCCGCAGGGCCGCCCAGCCCCAGATCAGGACGAAGCTAACCAGGGTCGCCAGGGCGAAATACCCGAGCAGGGCGGGATTGAAAGTGGCATCCAGGTCGGCACGAATGATGCTCAGGAAGATCAGGGTCGGTAGGGTCGCCTTGAACACCAGCGTCGAGGCGGTATTGATAAACCCCTGATCGATCCAGCCCAGCCGCTTCAGGGCGATACCGATAAAGACCATGGCGAAGACCGGCAGGGTGATCTCGAGGGTCTGGAAGAAGAGGGCGCCGAGCTCCATCAGCGCGCCAACCACAGGCCGATGACGACGGCGGCGAGCACGGTGGCGAAGAACAGGCGGTTACGCAGGCGGGTATCGCGGGGTCGAGTCACGGGGGCTCCCTGGCGGATCGGCGTCAAATGGGTTAGAACAAGTGTTTGATCAAGGCGCGTCGCCTATTCATCCGATGGTAAACCCGTTAGTCTGCTATCGCCACGTTGGGACACCCATGTTATGCCGCTTCCTGCCCGCGACACCCTGCTCTTCGCCCATGCCAACGGCTTCACCGGGGCCAGCTATCGTAGCCTGCTGGCGCCGCTGGAGGCGCACTTTCGCGTCGAGGCCCTCGATCGCTTGGGCCACCACCCGGACTACCCGGTGGGCCCCAACTGGCTGGCGCTGCGCGACGAGCTGCTGGAGCGGCTGGCCGCCCGGGAGTCGCCGGTGATCGGCGTGGGGCACTCCATGGGTGGGGTGCTGATGGCCATGGCCGCCGAGGCGGCCCCGGAGCGCTTCCGCTGCGTGGTGGTGCTCGACTCGCCGCTGATGCTTGGCGTCGATGCCTGGGTGATGAAGGCCGCCAAGCGGTTGGGGATGATGGATCGCCTGACCCCGGCCGGGCGCACCCGGGGGCGGCGCGCCGAGTGGCCCGGGCGCGAGGCCATGCATCGCGCCCTGCGGCGGCGTCCACTGTTCTCGCGTTTCACCGACGCGGCGCTGCGCGACTATGTGGAGGGCGCCACCCATCTGCTCGACGACGGCCGGGCGCGGCTCGCCTTCGACCCCGAGATCGAGACGGAGATCTTTCGCCATTTGCCGGATCACCTGAGCCGATTGCCGCGCCGCCTCGGGGTGCCCCTGGCCATGCTCTATGGTCGCGACTCCGACCTGATCACCCCGCGGCGGCGCCGACGCCTGCGCCGCCACGGCATACGGGTGACCGCCGTGCCCGGCACCCATATGTTCCCCATGGAGCATCCGGACGAGACCCGACGGGCGCTGCTATCCACCCTGCCGGAACTGCTAGAGGAGACGCCGCGATGCGCGACGAGCCCCAATCCCTGACCCTGGCCGGTGGCCGCCTGGCGGCCCTGGCCTGGGGCGATCCCGAGGCGCCCACCTGGCTGGCCTTGCACGGCTGGCTGGATAACGCCGCCAGCTTCTCGCGGCTGGCGCCTCGGTTGGTGGCGGCGCGTCATATCCGCCTGGTGGCTTTGGACCTGCCCGGCCACGGGGTGTCGGCACCGCGTCCCGAGGGCACCGACTATGCGCTCTGGGACAACTGCCATGCGGTGCTCGATGCCCTGGACGAGCTGGGTCTGGCGGCGGCGCCGCTGCTGGGCCACTCGATGGGCGCCGGGGTGGCCTGCCTGATGGCCGCGGCGGTGCCGGAGCGGGTCGAGCGCTTGATGCTGATCGATGGCATCGGCAGCCTCACCACCCCGGCGGAGGAGGCCGCCCAGCAGCTCCGCAAGGGCCTGCTCGGCCATCGCCGCCCCTCGTCGCCATCGCCGCGCTATCCGGATGCGGCCACCGCCCTGGCGGCCCGGGTGGCGGGGGGCGTGACCCCCATCGATGCCGCGACCGCCGAGCCCCTGGTGGCGCGTAACCTGGAGCCTACCGCGGACGGCCGGGTGCGGCTGCGCACCGATGGGCGCCTGTTGCGTCCTTCCTTGGTGCGATTGTCTCCGGAGCAGAGCCGCGCCATGCTTAACAGTATCGAGGCGCCGACCCTGCTGGTGGAGGGCGAGGCGGGGATCCTCGGCCGGCGCGCCCATGCCGAGCAGGCCCGCCAGGCGCTGCGAGGCCTCGAGCGGCGAGTGCTACCCGGCGGGCACCACCTGCACCTGGAGCCGGATGCGGTGGCCGCGGTGGCCACGGCGATCCTGGCCTGGTGGGCGACACCAGACGAATCACAGCGAGTTCAGGAGGCACCATGAGCGAGGCGGTAGGTTCGGGAAAACGTGTGGCCCTGGTGCTGGGCAGCGGCGGGGCGCAGAACGTTGAGGAGGCACCATGAGCGAGGCGACGAGCACCGGGAAGCGAGTGGCCCTGGTGTTGGGCAGCGGCGGGGCGCGGGGCTATGCGCATATCGGCGTGATCGAGGCCCTGGAGGCGCGCGGCTACGAGATCGTGGCCCTGTCGGGCTGCTCCATGGGGGCCCTGGTCGCCGGGGTCTATGCCGCCGGCCAGCTGGATGCCTACCGCGATTGGGTGGGCAAGCTCGACTACATGGATGTGCTGCGCCTGGTGGACGTGAGCTGGAGCCCCATGGGGGCCATGCGCGCCAACAAGGTGATGGCCAAGCTGGAGAGCCTGATCGGCGAGACCCTGATCGAGGACCTGGCGATGCCGGTCACCACGGTGGCCACCGACCTGGTGCGCCAGCGGGAGGTGTGGTTCCAGTCCGGCCCCTTGCTGCAGGCGATTCGCGCCTCCATCGCCGTGCCCGGGGTGATCACGCCGGTGCATCTCGGCGAGCAGGTGCTGGTGGATGGCGGCCTGCTCAACCCGCTGCCGATCATGCCCACCATTTCCGCCCAGGCCGATCTGGTGATGGCGGTCAACGTCACCGCCCACAGCCCTCATCCGGTGAGCCTGGAGGGCCTGTTGCCCCCGGAGGAGGCCGCCGAGGAGGCCGCCCGCGACGACGAGGGAAGGATCGCCGGCTGGTTCGAGGAGGTGCGCCGACGCACCCAGCGCTGGTTTTCCTCCACCGAGGACGAGAGCGACAACGGCGGGCCCAAGGCCGCCCGACAGCGTGCCTGGGGGCGCCTGGAGATGGTCCTGGCCTCCTTCGATATCACCCAGGCGACGCTGGCCAAGTACAAGGTGGCGGGCTACCCGCCGGACGTGCTGATCGAGATTCCCAAGACCGTCTGCGGCGCTCACGAGTTTCATCGCGCCGAGGCGCTGATTCGCCTGGGCCGCCACCTGGCCGACCAGGCCCTGGACAGCTACGAGACCGCCCCGGAAGGCATACAGATGGCGGTGCATGTGGGGCCCAAGGTGGCCACCATCGCCCCGACCGGCGAGGCGGCGCCCATGGTGGCGGGAGGAGTGGCGGGAGACGCGCCAATAGCCGACGCGGTCCCGACGAGCGGCCAGGAAGACGCGGGGCCCGAGGCGTCCGACGCCGAGGCGGGGGAGGCCTCGCGGGACGCCCCCTCTGGAGAGAACCGGGGGATGGCCTCTTCCTAGGTCTTGTCCCGGCGCTTGGGCTTGAGACCTAGAGCGCCTCGCCGCGGCGCCGCAACAGGATATACACCGCCCCGGTGCCGCCGTCCGCTTCGATGGCGGAGCAGAAGGCCAGTACGCTGGGCCACTCCCGCAACCAGGCATTCACATGACTCTTGATCACCGGGTAGTCCTCCAGGGCGTTCTGGCTGCGGGCCTTGCCGTGGACCACCAGTACGCAGCGGCTGCGCCGGGCCAGGGCGTCGTGGAGGAAGCTCTCCAGCTCGCGGCGCGCCTCCTCCAGGGTGTAGCCGTGCAGATCGAGGCCCGCCTCCCAACTGATGCGCCCGCGCTTGAGCTGGGCCTGGGTGCGGTAGGGCAGGTCGGGGAGGGCGAAATCGAGGTACTCCGAGGGGCGCACCGGCTCCACTCGGCCGTCGGAGGTGCGGCTGGTGGCCTGACTGGGATCGGCGGCGGTGGCTGCGGCGCGGCGCTCGGCGAGGCTCTCGGCCTGGCGCCGGGGGCGACCGGGGTCGGCCCGGTTGGCTTGCAGGCGGCGCACGCCGGCCTCTTCCAGGGCCTGGCGGAATAGGGAGATCTCCTCCTCGGGCGGTTCACCCTGGCGTCGACTCATGGGGACTCTCGTTGGGGATGGCTGACCAGGCGCCCAGTATAGCGACTCGGCAGTGACTGTGAACCGGACGGCGCTGCGGGTACAATCTTCCGCCCAACCGATTTCGCCGAGACAGGAGTCCGTGTGGCCGCTCAACGCCCCGCCGCCCATTCCACCCTGAGCCTCTCCGACGAGGCCCTCACCGAGGGGCTGGTCAGCCTGCGCGACTGCCTGCGCTGGGCCGCCAGCGAGTTTCATGCCCATGGCCTGCATTTCGGCCATGGCACCGCCTCGCCCTGGGACGAGGCGGTGGCGCTGACCCTGGGCGCCCTGCATCTGCCTTGGGACGTGGATCCGGCGGTGCTCGAGGCGCGCCTGCTGCCCATGGAGCGGGCGCGCATCGTGGCCCTGGTGCGCTCGCGCATCGGCGACCGGCGCCCCTTGCCCTACCTGCTCGGCGAGGCCTTCTTCGCCGGCTACCCCTTCGACGTGGACGAGCGGGTGCTGATTCCCCGTTCGCCGATCGCCGAACTGATCGAGGATGGCTTCGCCGCCTGGTTCGGCGACCTGCCCCCGGCCCGGGTGCTCGACCTGTGCACCGGCTCCGGCTGCATCGGCATCGCCACCGCCCTGCATCTGCCCACCAGCGAGGTGGACCTGGCGGATATCAGCGCCGAGGCCCTGGCGGTGGCCCGCCAGAACATCAGCCGCCACGACGTGGGGGACCGGGTGCGCGCGGTGGAGTCCGACCTCTTCGCCCACCTGGTCGGCTGCCGCTATGACCTGATCGTCTCCAATCCGCCCTATGTGGATGCCCGGGACCTGGCCAGCATGCCCGCCGAGTTCCGCCACGAGCCGGCCCTGGCCCTGGGCGCTGGCGCGGATGGCCTGGATATCGTGCGACGCATCCTGCGCGAGGCCCGCGCTCATCTCAGCGACGAGGGGGTGTTGATCGTCGAGGTGGGCAACTCCGATCGGCACCTGGAGGCGGCCTTCCCCGAGGTGCCCTTCCTGTGGCTCGAATTCGAGCGCGGAGGCCACGGGGTCTTCGCCCTTACCGCCCAACAACTCGACGCCCATGCGGCGTCCTTCGCCTGACCGTCATCGCGAGGAGAGCCCATGTCCGGCAATACCTTCGGTAAGCTGTTCACCGTGACCACCTTCGGCGAGAGCCATGGCCCGGCGCTGGGCGCCATCGTCGACGGCTGCCCGCCGGGGCTGCCACTGAGCGAGGCGGACCTGCAGCGCGACCTGGACCGCCGCCGCCCGGGCACCTCGCGGCACACCACCCAGCGTCGCGAGCCCGACCGGGTGAGGATCCTCTCCGGGGTCTTCGAGGGCGTCACCACCGGCACCTCGATCGGCCTGCTGATCGAGAATACCGATCAGCGTTCCAAGGACTACTCCAATATCAAGGACCAGTTCCGCCCGGCCCACGCCGACTACAGCTACCACCACAAGTACGGTCGCCGCGACTACCGCGGCGGCGGTCGCTCCAGCGCTCGGGAGACCGCCATGCGGGTGGCCGCCGGGGCCATCGCCAAGCAGTACCTGGCCGCCCAGGGCATCAGCGTGCGCGGCTACATGAGCCAGCTCGGCCCCATCACCATCGACTTCAAGAGCTGGGAGGCGGTGGCGGAGAATGCCTTCTTCTGCCCCGACCCGGAGCGGGTACCCGAGCTCGAGGCCTATATGGATCAACTGCGCCGCGACCAGGACTCGGTGGGGGCGAAGATCAGCGTGGTCGCCGAGGGACTGCCGCCGGGGCTCGGCGAGCCGGTCTTCGATCGCCTGGATGCGGAGCTGGCCCACGGCCTGATGAGCATCAATGCGGTCAAGGGGGTGGAGATCGGCGACGGCTTCGCCGCGGTCAGTCAGCGGGGCAGCGAGCACCGCGACGAGATGACCCCGGAGGGCTTCCTCTCCAACCATGCCGGCGGCGTGCTGGGCGGTATCTCCTCGGGGCAGCCGCTGATTGCCCATCTGGCGCTGAAGCCGACCTCCAGCATCACCACCCCGGGGCGCTCCATCGATGTCCACGGCGACCCGGTAGAGGTGGTCACCAAGGGCCGCCACGACCCCTGCGTGGGCATTCGCGCCACCCCCATCGCCGAGGCGATGATGGCGCTGACCCTGATGGATCACCTGCTGCGCCATCGCGCCCAGAATGCCGAGGTCCGCGTCGAGACTCCGGTGCTGCGTTAACCCCCACCTTTCTCATCAAGGGGAGAGGTGCGAATGGGCAAGGGGCGCTGGGGGCAGGATGGAGCGGAGCGTCTTTTTCATGGACGAAAAAGTCGAGCGCCCAGGG
>NZ_BJUK01000010.1 GCF_007989625.1 Bisbaumannia pacifica | reverse complement strand
ACAGGGCGCAGATATTACTGAGTCACCGCGCCCAAGGCAAGGGCTTCGATGAATTTTTTCAGCGCTTGTGGCCGGAGCGCGGGCGCCGCACCCCCTGCACCGGACGCCGCTTGTTCTTGTCGCGGCTCCAGCGATTCTTCTCGTCGGGGGTCAGTTCCGGCACCTTGCGCGCTTCCAGCCCGGCCAGGGTGGCCAGGTCATCCACCTCGGCCTGGGTCAGCTCGGTCCATTCGCCGGCCTTGGCCCGCTTGTCGAGGAAGATATTGCCGTAGCGCACCCGCTTGAGGCGGCTCACGGTCAGTCCCTGGGACTCCCACAGGCGACGCACCTCGCGGTTGCGACCCTCCATGATCACCACATGGAACCAGGTGTTGATGCCCTCGCCGCCGAACTCCTGGACGTCGGTGAAACGCGCCGGACCATCCTCCAGCATCACCCCTTCGACCATCTGCTTGATCTGGGGCTTGGTCACCTCGCCCATGACGCGTACCGCGTACTCCCGTTCCACCTCGGTGGAGGGGTGCATCAGGCGGTTGGCCAGCTCGCCGTCGGTGGTGAACAGCAGCAGGCCACTGGTGTTGATATCCAGGCGGCCGATGGCGATCCAGCGCTCGCCCTTGAGGCGCGGCAGCCGCTCGAAGACGGTACGCCGCCCCTCGGGGTCCTTGCGGGTGCACAGCTCGCCTTCCGGCTTGTTGTACATGATCACCCGGCGCGGGGTCTCGTCGGCGCCACGCAGGGTCACCGGACGCTGGTCGAAGCTGACCTTGTCGGTCAGCTCGATGCGGTCGCCCAGGGTGGCCACCTTGCCATTGACGCTGACCCGACCATCGGCGATGGCGGCCTCCATCTCGCGACGCGAGCCCAACCCGGCCCGGGCCAGTACCTTCTGCAGTTTTTCGCTACTCATGAGTCATCGATCTCATCGGTTGAGTGTGACGCACCCGGGCGCTCGTCATCCTCGACGGTCGCTCGCTGGCGGGCGCGCTCGGCAAGGCGAGCCTGCAGATCGCTGAAGCTCAGGCCTTGCCCGTGGGACGCCGTCTCGGCGTGTGTGGCGTCGGCCGTCCCGGCCGTCGCATCCTGCTCGTCCTGTTCGTGGGGCTCGTCGGAGGCATCGGCCTCCGGTGCCTCGATCTCGTTGCCTTCCACGTCGGTGGCGTCGGCCTCGCCCGTCGCCGCCGGGCCCGGGGCCTCGTCGGCCACGCTTTCCTCGCCCCAGTCATCGCGATCGGCCAGCTCGTGCATGGGCGGCAGGCTATCCAGGGTCTTGAGGCCGAAGTCGTCGAGGAAGGCGCGGGTGGTGGCATAGACTGCCGGGCGCCCGGGCACGTCACGATGCCCCACCACGCGGATCCAGCCCCGCTCGGTGAGGGTGCGCATGATCGAGCTGCTTACCGCCACGCCGCGCACCTCCTCGATATCGCCGCGGGTCACCGGCTGACGATAGGCGATTAGCGCCAGGGTCTCCATCAGCGCCCGGGAATAGCGCTGGGGACGCTCGTCCCAGAGCCGCGAGACCCAGGGCGAGAGCCGCGAGCGAATCCGCAGTCGGTAGCCGGAGGCGGTCTCGATCAGCTCCAGGGCGCCCCGCTCGTGGCGCATGCCGAGGCGTTCCAGGGCCTCGCGCAGGGCCCGCCGGGGCGGGCGCTCATGCGCATCGAAGAGGCCCTCGAGGCGTTCCAGGGCCAGCGGCTCCCCTGCCGCCAGCAGGGCCGCCTCGAGGATCTCGTCCAAGGCATCGGGAAATTCCATGGCGGTCATGGCGTCGACTCATCCTCGAAGGCGCTCTCGCCTCCGTCTTCCGGGTCTTGGGGATCGTCGGCGAAGGCCGCTTCCTCCGTCTCGTCGTTCGGCGCCGCCCTGGCGCGCACATGAATCGGCGACAAGGGGGCATTCTGCACGATCTCGATCAGCGCCTCCTTGGCCAGCTCGAGGATCGCCATAAAGGTCACCACCACTCCGGCCTTGCCCTCCTCCAGGGTGAACAGGGCCTCGAAGGGGGTGTAATGCTCGTGCTCGAGCCGCTCCATGATGCGCATCATGCGCTCCCGGGTGGAGAGCACCTCGCGGCTGATCTGGTGCGACTGGGTCAGCTCGGCGCGCCTGAGGATACCGGCCAGGGCGCCGAGCAGCTCGTCGAGTTCCACCTCGGGGTGGATCACCCGCGTCTCCAGGCTCGGCGGCTCGGCATGGGCCGGGAACCAGTCGCGGCCCTGGCGCGGCACCTCGTCCAGGGACTCGGCGGCCTGCTTGAGGCGCTCGTACTCCTGGAGGCGACGAATCAGCGCTGCCCGGGGATCCTCTTCCTCCTCCTCGCCCTCCGCCTTGGGGGGGCGCGGCAGCAGGGTCCGCGACTTGATCTCCGCCAGCATCGCCGCCATCAGCAGGTACTCCCCGGCCAGCTCGATCTCCAGGGCCTTCATCAGCTCCACGTACTCGATGTACTGGCGGGTGATGGCGGCCACGTCAATGGCGAGGATATCCAGGTTCTGGCGGCGAATCAGGTAGAGCAGCAGGTCGAGCGGCCCCTCGAAGGTCTCCAGGAAGACCCGCAGCGCCTCGGGGGGGATATAGAGGTCCTCGGGGAGCTGGGTGATCGGCTCGTCGAACAGCCGCGCCAGCACCTCCGCCTGTGCGGCGGCCGCTGGTTCCTGGCTGGTCGCCTGCTCCGCGCCGACTGTCTCGCTCACGCCCTGCCCGTCCGGTTGCGTTCAGCCGGCCAGTCTACCAAGAGAGCCGCGCGGGAGATAGCGAGGCCGACACGGCGGGGTTATCACAGCGAGAATAACTAAGGGGCGCTGGGGGCGGGATAGCGCGGGGGTTTTTTGCCAGGGATGGCAAAAGTAGCGCCCAGGGAGGGGTTCACAGCGCCCCGCGATAGCCTGCCCCCAGGGTAGCCCCAAACGCCGAGCAGACAATGACAAACTACGGAAGTTCTAGCCTACTCTGCCGCCTCGGCGCGGCGATAGCGGCCCACGTAGTCGAATAGCTTCTCGCGCACCTGCCAGTGGCGGCCCACCTTGCGCCCCACCACGAAATCCGGATGGCGCAGGCGCCGCCGCGCTTCGATCACCGCCTCCGGGGTGGTGGGGCGCCAGTCACTGCCCGGGGCGCGCAGGTGCTCGCGCAGGAAAACGGCGACGAAGGCGCCGCGCTGGGCCGGGGTCTCCAGGGCGAACCATTCGCTGAGCGTGGCGCCGTCCTCGTCGTGGTAAGTCACCTTGAGGCGCGGCAGGCCGTGACCATTGACGACGGCCTCGAGCCGCATGCCGCTGACCCTGAGTACCCTGGCATCCTTGAGGCGCAGCGCCGCCTTGAGCTTGTCGTCGGCATCCACCAGCAGGGTCTGGCAACCGTGGCAACGGCGGGCGGCGATATCGTTCTCGGCGCCGCAGTCGCCGCACACCTTGAAGCGAAAGCGGAAGTCGCACTGCTGGCGCTTGCCTGACTCGTCCTCGACCAGTCCCTGGCAGCGACGCCCGAAGTGCTCGATCACCAGGTCACCGTCGCGCTTGCCCCAGAAGAGGTTGGCGTGACCGCAACGGGGGCACTCGACCTGCACCGGTTCGCTATCGGCGTCCGGCTTCGGCGAGCCCACCTCGGGGGCATAAAGGTCCCAGGGGTTGCCGGCATAATCGAGGATCAGGCAATCCGTCTTGCCCGGCGACAGGCGCAGCCCGCGCCCGACGATCTGCTGATAGAGGCTTACCGACTCGGTGGGGCGCAGGATGGCGATCAGGTCCACATGGGGCGCATCGAAGCCGGTGGTGAGCACCGCCACGTTGACCAGGTACTTGAGCTCCCGGGCCTTGAAGGCGGCGATGATCGCCTCGCGCTCGGCGGAGGGGGTCGCCCCGGTGATCAGCGCCGCCTCGTCCCGGGGCAGGTAGCCGAGCACCTCCTCGGCGTGGGCCACGCTGGCCGCGAACAGCATCACCCCCTGGCGGTCGCGGGCGCGCGCCACGACCTCGGCGATGATCCCCGGGGTGGCGCGGTTGCCCGCCGCCACCCGGTTGAGTTCCTCCTCGCGGAACAGCCCGCTCGCCGAGGGCATCAGGCCCGAAAAGTCGTAGCGTTCGACGGCGGCATCCACCCGCCGCGGCTCGGCCAGGTAGCCCTGCTTGACCATCAGCCGCAGGGGCTGCTCGAAGACGCAGTAGCGGAACAGACAGTCCGCCTCGCCACGCACCATGCCGTGGTGGTGGCGATGGTAGATAAAGCCCTGGCCCAACCGGTAGGGGGTCGCGGTCAGCCCCAGCACCTTGAGACCGGGATTCTGGGCACGCAGGTGATCGATCACCCGACGGTAGCCGGAGGCCTTCTCCTCGGCGACCCGGTGACACTCGTCGATCACCAGCAGGGTAAAGGCGCCCTGCCCCGGCGCCGGTGCGGCGAAGGCATCCAGGTTCCTGACCACCGACTGCACCGAGCCGAAGACCACCTGGCGGTCACTCTCCTTGCGGCCCAGGCCGGCGCTGAAGATATCCGCCTGACGACCATAGGCGAGGAACTTGGCGTGGTTCTGCTCGACCAGCTCGCGCACATGGGCCAGCACCAGCACCCGCCCCCGGGCCAGGCGCGCCAGCTCGGCGATCACCAGGGACTTGCCACTGCCGGTGGGCAGCACCACCACGGCGGGGTCGTCGCTGGCGCGGAAATGCTCGACCACCCGCGCGACCGCCTGCCGTTGATACGGCCGCAGGTTGGGAGGGCTGGCGAAAACGTCGGAGGAAAGGGGCGCGGTCATGGCAGGGCCCTGGCAAGCGAAGTCGCCATTCTAGCGGCTCGCCCGGGACCGACCCAAGCCAACGGCTAGTCGAAGCGGGCCGGGCGCTTTGCCAGGCGGGCGGCCACCGCCTCCCGCTGCTCGGCGCTGCCCAGCAGCTCGCCCTGTAACCGGGCCTCCAGGGCCAGGCGCTCGCGCCGGGAGAGCGAGGGGGCGGTTTCGAAGAGGGTACGCGCCGCCGCCACCGCCTTGGGCGAGCGGGCGACGATGGCCCGGGCGACCTCCCGGGCCGTCGCCTCGGGGGCCTCGCTCAGGCGGGTGGCCAAGCCCAGGGCATGGGCCTCGTTGCCACTCACCTTGCGCCCGCTCCAGGCCAGCTCCTGGAGCAGGTCCCGGCGCAACCCGGCGCCGGTCACGCTGATGGCCATATCGGGGATGATGCCCCAGTCGATCTCCAGCAACCCCAGCCGCGCCTCGGGGTGCGCCACGCGGATATCCGCACCCAGGGCGATCTGCAGGCCCCCACCATAGACATGACCGTGGAGGGCAGCGATCACCGGCACCCCGGCGTCGCGCCAGCCCAGGGCCAGGCGCTGCACCGGGTTGATGCCGTCCTCGGGATCGGCTTCCAGCAGGCCGGGCAGTCGCTCGGGCGCGCCCATGATCGACGCCATGTCCAGGCCGGCGCAGAAGCTCTCGCCCTCCCCCACCAGCAGCATGGCGCGCACCCGTCCGGCCTCGGCCAGCGCTTTGAGCCGCCGCTGCGCCGCCAGCAGGCCCTCGATCATGGCCCAGTCCAGGCCGTTCAGGGCGTCGGGACGCGCCAGGGCGACCCGGGCGACGAAGTCGGTGACCGTCAGGGTCACCCGTGATGCGAAATGTTCCTGCGCGACAGCGTCCGACATGGGGGCTCTCCTCGGTGGCAAATGCCCCGAGTGTGCGCCTCGTCGAGCCGGTTTTCAAACGGTTGTTTCAAGCCAGCAACAGCCCCTGCAGCAGCAGGTAGCCGGGCAGCCAGGCGGTCACCAGGCCCTGGGCCAGGGCGGTGCGCGCCATCAGCGGCTGCAATTGGGGACGATGGCAGAGCATCAGGTAGAAGCCGAACCAGAGCAGGGCCCAGGCCAGCCAGTTGAGCCCCGACCACCAGCCCCAGAGCCCCTCGGCCACCGCCAGTTGCAGCAGCCCGGTGGGCAGGGCGGTCAGCGCCACGAAGAGGCAGAAGTAGCCCAGGCCATGGCCGGAGCTACCGTTGCGACGATTGATGGCCACCCACAGGTAGGTAAAGGCGAACAGCAGGGTCATGGCCGCGGTGCGCACGCTAGCCGCATCGGCTCCCGGCCCGAAGGCGGCATAGGCCGCCACCGCCAGGCTGACGCCCCCGGTAAAGAAGTTGATCACCTGGATCTCACGGTCCTCGATGCGCCCCAGCATCCACAGGCCATTGAGCACCAGCACCGCGCCCACGTAGAGCAGACTCAGTCCCTCATGCACCGTTGCATTCTCCCGGCTCGGGGCGCCAACCCCATGCCGGAGCCCCCACTTTCAGCCGCTCTTATAGCCGCAAGCAACGCCCCCGGCAAGAGTTTTATGGAAATAGATTCCACATCCTCTCTCGGATAGCAAAAAGGCGGCCCGAGGGCCGCCTTGTCTAACGCGTGGAAAGGTGGCTTAGCCCACCCTGCCCCGGGCCGACGTTGCATAACCGCGGAACGGCAGCAGCCAGGCGCCACCCTGGGCCCAGTCGCTCAGCGGGGCCGGCGTCTTTGCCTTAACCGACCCAGACCCGGGCGTTGCGGAACAGCCGCAGCCAGGCGCCGTCCTGGGTCCAGTCGCCGGGCCGCCAGGAGTTGGTGACCGCCCGCACCACCCGCTCCGGGTGGGGCATCATGATGGTGACCCGACCGTCCGGGGTGGTCAGGCCGGTGATGCCGGCGGGGGAACCGTTGGGGTTGGCCGGGTAGCGGCTGGTGACCTGGCCGTAGTTGTCCACGTAGCGCAGCGCCACCTGGCCGCCGCTCTGCATGGTGCGCAGGTGACCGCTGTCGCGGAACTCGGCGCGGCCCTCGCCGTGGGCCACGGCGATGGGCAGCTTCGATCCCTCCATGCCGGCCAGCAGGATCGATGGGCTCTGCTCCACCTGGACCATGGCCACCCGGGCCTCGAACTGCTCCGACTCGTTGCGCACGAAGCGCGGCCAGGCCTCGGCGCCGGGGATCAGCTCCTTGAGCTGGGAGAGCATCTGGCAGCCGTTGCAGACGCCCAGGGCGAAGCTGTCGTCGCGCTGGAAGAAACCGGCGAACTGCTCGCGGGCCTGGGCGTTGAAGAGCACCGACTTGGCCCAGCCGCCGCCGGCGCCTAGGACGTCGCCGTAGGAGAAGCCGCCGCAGGCCACCAGGCCCTTGAACTGCTCGAGGCTGACCCGGCCCTCGAGGATATCGCTCATATGCACGTCGACCGCCTCGAAGCCGGCCTTGTCGAAGGCCCAGGCCATCTCCAGGTGGCCGTTGACGCCCTGCTCGCGCAGGATCGCCATGGCCGGACGGGCGGTGTTGATAAAGGGCGCGGCGATATCCTCGTCGATGGCGAAGCTCGGCTCGGCGGACAGCCCCGGGTCGCGGTCGTCCAGCAGGCCGTCGAACTCGCTCTTGGCGCACTCCGGGTTGTCGCGCAGCGCCTGCAGCTGGTAGCTGGTCTCGGCCCAGGTGCGCTGGGCCAGCAGCCGGGTGGTCTCGAGCAGCGGCTCCTCGAAGAGGGTGACCCGCACCTGGTCGTCGTAGCGCGGCCGGGCGATGACGCCGCAGGTCTCGATGCCGGCGGCGGCGAACTGGGCCAGCACTTCCTCGGTGTGGGCGCGGTTGACCTGGATCACCGCCCCCAGCTCCTCGGCGAAGAGGGCATTGACCGCCTCGTGGGGCTCGTCGACCAGCCAGTCGAGCTTGATCTCCAGGCCGGCGTGGGCGGCGAAGGCCATCTCCAGCAGGGTCACCAGCAGGCCGCCGTCGCTGCGGTCGTGGTAGGCGAGCAGCTTGCCCTCGGCGTTGAGGCCCTGGATCACCGCGAAGAAGGCCTTGAGGTCCTCGGCGTCGTCCAGGTCGGGGCAGTCGTCGCCCACCTGGCCATAGACCTGGGCCAGGGCCGAGCCGCCCAGGCGGTTCTTGCCGCCGCCCAGGTCGATCAGCAGCAGGTCGGACTCGTCCTGGCTCAGGTCGATCTGCGGGGTCAGGGTCTTGAGCGCATCGGTGACCGGGGCGAAGCCGGTGATCACCAGCGACAGCGGCGAGGTGATGCTCTTCGCTTCCCCCTCCTCCTGCCAGGCGGTGCGCATGGACATGGAGTCCTTGCCCACCGGCACGGCGATGCCGAGCGCCGGGCAGAGCTCCATGCCCACGGCGTGGACGGCGTCGTACAGCGCCTGGTTCTCGCCGGGGTGGTCGGCGGCGCTCATCCAGTTGGCGGAGAGCTTGATATCGGAGAGTTCGGCGATGGGCGCGGCGGCCAGGTTGGTGATCGCCTCGGCCACCGCCAGGCGGGCGCTGGCGGCGGGATCGATCAGCGCCACCGGCGGCCGCTCGCCCATGGCCATGGCCTCGCCGGCATGGGTGTCGAAGCTCGCCGTGGTCACCGCGACGTCGGCCACCGGCACCTGCCAGGGGCCGACCATCTGGTCGCGGGCCACCTGGCCGGTGATGGAGCGGTCGCCGATGGTGATCAAAAAGCTCTTGGAGGCCACGGTGGGCAGGCGCAGCACCCGATCCATCGCCTCGCGCAGGTCCAGGTTGTCGAGCATCACGCCGGGCAGTTCGCGGGTCTCGCGGGAGAACTCGCGGGTCATCTTCGGCGGCTTGCCGAACAGCACGCTCATCGGCAGGTCGACGGGCTTGGACGCGAAGTGACCGTCACGCACCTCGAGGTGGTGGGGCTCGGTGGCCTCGCCGACCACCGCATAGGGGCAGCGCTCACGCTGGCACAAGGCGTCGAAGGTATCGAGATCCTCGGGGGCCACCGCCAGCACGTAGCGCTCCTGGGCCTCGTTGCACCAGATCTCCAGCGGGCTCATGCCCGGCTCGGCGTTGGGCACGGCGCGCAGGTCGAAGAGGCCGCCGCGCTCGCCGTCCTTGACCAGCTCCGGTAGGGCATTGGAGAGGCCGCCGGCGCCCACGTCGTGGATAAAGCAGATGGGATTCTTGTCGCCCAGGGACCAGCAGCGGTCGATCACCTCCTGGGCGCGACGCTCGATCTCGGCGTTGTCGCGCTGCACCGAGGCGAAGTCCAGGTCGGCGCTGGAGGCGCCGGAGGCCATGGAGGAAGCGGCGCCGCCACCCAGGCCGATCAGCATCGCCGGGCCGCCCATCACGATCAGCTTGCCGCCCACCGGGATCTCGCCCTTCTGGACGTGCTGGTCGCGGATATTGCCGTAGCCGCCGGCGATCATGATCGGCTTGTGGTAGCCGCGGCGCTCGATGCCACCCGCCCCCAGGGCGTCCTGCTCATAGGTACGGAAGTAGCCGGTGAGGTTGGGGCGCCCGAACTCGTTGTTGAAGGCGGCGCCGCCGATGGGCCCTTCCAGCATGATCTCCAGGGCGTTGACGATGCGCTCCGGCTTGCCGTAGTCGAAGGCCTCCCAGGGCTGCACGAACTCGGGGATGCGCAGGTTGGAGACGGTGAAGCCGGTCAGCCCCGCCTTGGGCTTGCCGCCGATGCCGGTGGCGCCCTCGTCGCGGATCTCGCCGCCGGCGCCGGTGGCCGCGCCGGGATAGGGGGCGATGGCGGTGGGGTGGTTGTGGGTCTCCACCTTCATCAGGATCTGGATCGGCTCCTCGACGGCGGCGTAGCGAGCCCGCTCGCCCTCGGCACCGGTCAGCGGCGCGGCGAAGAAGCGCGGCGCGGTGGTGCCCTCGATCACCGCCGCGTTGTCGCTGTAGGCGGAGAGCACCTTGCCCGGTGAGGCCTGGTGGGTGTTCTTGATCATCTTGAACAGCGAGTGGCTCTGGGCCTCGCCGTCGATCAGCCAGTCGGCGTTGAAGATCTTGTGGCGGCAGTGCTCGGAGTTGGCCTGGGCGAACATCATCAGTTCGACGTCGGTGGGGTTGCGTCCCAGCTCCTGGAAGGCCGCCAAGAGGTAGTCGATCTCGTCCTCGGCCAGGGCCAGGCCCAGCTCGCCATTGGCGGTGACCAACGCCGCCCGGCCGCCGGAGAGGATATCCACGCTGCCCAGGGGCGCCGGCTCGTGATGGGAGAAGAGCTTGGCGGCGTCGGAGGCATTGGCCAGCACCGTCTCGGTCATGCGGTCGTGGAGCACCGCCCGGATGCCCTCATAGGCCACCTCGGAGAGGGTGCCGCTCAGCTTGACCCGGTAGGCGATGCCGCGCTCCAGGCGACGCACCTGGCCCAGGCCGCAGTTGCGGGCGATATCGGTGGCCTTGGAGGACCAGGGCGACTGGGTGCCGATGCGCGGCACCACCAGGAAGAGGTGGCCCTCGCGGCCGCCCGTATCCCGGGGGGCGCCATAGTCGAGCAGGCGCTCGAGTACCGCCAGCGCCTCGGCGCCGAGGTCACCGTCGTGGTCGACGAAGTGCACATAGTCGGCATGCAGGGATTCGACCTCGGGCACCTGTGCACGCAGGGTGGCCAGCAACTTGGCATGACGGAAAGCGGAAAGGGCAGGCGCACCGCGCAGTTCGAGCATGTCGATCGAGCCTCTGAGAGATAGCGAAGAAATGGCAGGATTGGGGCCGCGGCTGGCGGCGATCTGGCGCACATGATACTGGAAAGCGGGGCATGGACGAAATCCGCGGGATGACAGCCCGTCCCGGCGCCGTTATGGTGGGGCGTTCCGAGGCGACCCCGATCCCCAATGCACCGATCCCTGGCTCTCCATCTCTACCGCCACTGGCGGGGTTATCTGCTGCTCTGCTGTGGCCTGCTACTGGCCCTGTGGCCGGCACACCAGGCCTGGCGACCCGACGCACAGCTGGCGACGATCCGCGAACGGGCCTTCCTCAGCGTGCTGACCCGCAACACCCCCACCACCTTCTACCAGGGCCGCCACGGTCCCGCCGGTTTCGAGTACGAGCTGGTCCGCCGCTTCGCCGATCACCTGGGCGTCAGCCTGGACATGGACCCGGACCATAGCCTCCAGGAGGTACTCGACGGGGTGCGCACCGGCGACGCCGACCTGGGCGCCGCCGCCCTGCCCCTGGCCCCGGCGCAGGAGGGAGTGATCTTCACCCGCCCCATCCTCACCCTTCAGCCGCTGGTGGTCTATCGCCGCGGCCTGCCGCCGGTGCGCGAGATCGACGACCTGCAACGCCTCTCCCTGGCCACCCTGCGCGGTTCGGGTACGGCCCTGGCACTACGCGAGCTGCAGGCCGAGCTGCCTGAGCTGAGCTGGCTGGAGACCGGCGACCTGGAAGTGGCCGACCTGCTGCAGCGGGTGGAGGCCGGCAGCCTCGATGCCGCCGTGGTCTACGCCCACCAGTTCCGCCTCAATCGTCTGTTCTTCCCGGGCGTGGAGCGCGGCTTCCCCCTCGGCGAGCCGCTCTCCATGGCCTGGGCCTTCCCCGCCGCCAATGGCCTGGCCCTGCAACAGGCGGCGAATGCCTTCCTGGCGACCCAGCAGGACAACGGCGAGCTGGAGGCCCTGGTGGCCCGCTACTTCGGCCACGATGACTACCTGGAGTACGTGGGGGCACGGCGTTTTATTCGCCAGACGCGGGAGGTACTGCCCGACTATGCGCCGCTGTTCCGCGCGGCGGCTCGGGAGACCAGCTTCGACTGGAAGCTGCTGGCGGCGCTCGGCTATCAGGAGTCCCACTGGGACCCGCGGGCCACGTCCCCCACCGGGGTGCGGGGCCTGATGATGTTGACCCTGCCCACCGCCGACGAGATGGGCGTGGCCGATCGCCTCGACCCGGCGCAGAGCGTCGACGGCGGCGCCCGCTACCTGCGCGGCCTCATGGAGCGCCTGCCGGAGAGCATCGAGGAGCCCGATCGCCTGTGGATGGCCCTGGCCGCCTACAACGTGGGGCTAGGGCATCTCTACGATGCCCGACGCATCGCCGAGCAGCGCGGCGGCGACTCGGACCGCTGGGCCGATGTGCGCGAGGCGCTGCCGCTGCTGCAGAAGCGCGAGTGGTACAGCCAGACCCGCTACGGCTACGCTCGGGGCGGCGAGCCGGTGATCTATGTGCGCAATATCCGCCGCTACTACGAGATCCTCGACTATGTGGATCGCAGCCAGCGGCAGTTCTTCCAGCTCAACGCCCGGCGCCCGGACAACGGCGACGACGACCTACTCTTCGATACGGTACCGCCGGTGCTTTAACCACGCCGCTCGGCGAAGAATGCCTTGAGCAGTCGCCTGGCCTGGCCGGCCAGCCGCCCCCCCTCCACCACCACGCGATGGTTATGCCAGGGCTGGGCGAAGAGGTTGGCCTTGGACTCCACCATGCCGGTCTTGGGCTCGGCGGCGCCGTAGACCACCCGTGCCAAGCGCGCGTGGATGATCGCCCCGGTGCACATCAGGCAGGGTTCCAGGGTCACATAGAGGGTGCAGCCATCGAGGCGATAATTCTCGAGGCGGGCCGCCGCCGCCCGCAGCGCCTGGATCTCGGCGTGAGCACTGGGATCATGACAGCCGCAGGGGGCATTGAAGCCGGCGCCGATGATCTCGCCTTCGGCATCCACCACCACGGCGCCCACCGGCACCTCGCCGGCGGCCAGGGCCTGGCGGGCCTGATCCAGGGCGCGGTGCATGTAAAAGTCGTCGCTGCGCATGGCGGGGCTCTCGAGTATCCTTAGCAACATAAAACAATCGTATGACGAACCACCCTACCGCAGAGGATAGCGCCATGACCAAGGCACTGGACGATCTGGTCGCCCTGCTCGGCCTGGAGATGATCGAGGAAAACCTCTTCCGGGGCCAGAGTCAGGACCTCGGCTTCCCCCAGCTGTTCGGCGGCCAGGTGCTCGGCCAGGCCCTCTCCGCCGCCACCCGAACGGTGCCCGACGAGCGTCTGGTGCACTCCCTGCACGGCTACTTCCTGCGTCCCGGCGACGCCAAGCGGCCGGTGGTCTATCAGGTGGATGCGGTACGCGACGGCGGCAGCTTTACCACCCGCCGGGTCACCGCCATCCAGAAGGGCCAGCCGATCTTCTTCTGCAGCGCCTCCTTCCATGGCGAGGAGCCGGGCCACCATCACCAGTTCGCCATGCCCGAGGTGGACGACCCGGACACCCTGCTGGCCCGGGGCGCCAAGCTCCTCGACTTCGAGGGCCACCCCATCGAGTTCCTGCACCTGCCGGAGGCCTCGGCGGACGCCTCACGCCCGGCTCGCAAGCGGGTCTGGTTCCGCCTGGCCGGCGAGCTGCCGGACGATACCGCCCTACATCGCTACCTGCTGGCCTACAGCACCGACTTCAATCTGCTGACCACCAGCCTGGTGCCCCACGGCATCGAATTCGGCGACCCTCGGCTGCAGATCGCCAGCCTCGATCACGCCCTGTGGTTCCACCATGACCTCAGGGTCAATGACTGGCTGCTCTACGACATGGACAGCCCCTGGGCCGGTGGCGCTCGCGGCTTCGCCCGGGGCAACCTGTTCGATCGCCGGGGACGCCTGGTGGCCTCCAGCGCTCAAGAAGGCTTAACGAGGATTCGCCAGCCCAAGGGGCAATAGCGGTTCCTGATACGCCCGGACAGGCCTAACGCGGCCTCGCCGGACCGAGCTAGCGATCCATCTCCTCTTCCGGCAGCCAGGCCGCCAGCTCGCCCAGGGCGGTGGACTCCAACAGGTAGGGCTGGCGGCTGTGCAGGGCCCGGTCCCGGGTCTCTCGCAGCAAGCGAGCCGAGGTCCAGCCATCGACCTCGCCCCTGGCCGGCGGCGCCACCTCGGCCACATAGCCCCACAGATGCTGCACGGCATTACGCAACCCGCCCGGCGTCGGCGCCGTCAAGAGCCACTCCGAGAGCTCCAGCGCCAACGCTGTCGGCAGCACACCGCGTGGCAGGGCCGCCACCTCGCGACCGATCTGCCGATAGCGCCGGGGACTGCGCGCCATCACCGAATACTTGTGCTGACGCCAGAGCCGCTGGGCCTGAAGGGGAGGCGGCAAGCGGCCCGGCGTTCGCCAGCGCCGGGCGGCGGCCAGCCAGGCCAGTTGCTCGGCGATTCGTTGCGGATCGAGGCACGCCTCCTCGGGGGCCACGGGGCCGCTTGGCAGTAACGCCACCCGTTCACCACGCCCCCAGAGCTCCGCCGCCAACCGGGCGCGACCTCCCGGGGTCGTGCCTCGCGCATGCCAGGCCCAGAGCAGCTCCCGCCGATTGAGATAGGCCGGACTCAGGTCCCAGGCCTCGACCCGCCAGACGCTCATGGGCAACCTCCCACCGAAGGGACACTACGTAGACTCATCGCTGACTCGGTAAAAGTTACATATTCTACTGTATTAAAATTAGATATAAGCCTTGTCCGCGTATCCCCTCGGTTCGGGAGATGCCGGAGCCTCCCCGGGTGCACTGAAGGACCAGTGACATGCTCTCGAACCTGGATAATACCTCGCTGGGTGCTTACCTGCCGGCCATCGCCCCGCTTCTCCTCATGGGCCTGAGCCTTGCCGCACTCGGCGGATACCTGGGCCTGCGCGTCGGGCGCCGCTCCCGGCGTCCCCCGCTCCCGTCATCCGCGGGTGCCCCGCTCGATCGCCTCGACTATCGCGATGCGCTTACCGACCTCCCCGATCGCCAGGCGCTGATGATCCAGTTGCGTCAGCGTCTGGCACGAGGCGAGAGCGGCACCCTGTTACTGCTCGACGTGGATGCCTTCAAGGTCCTCAATAATACCCTGGGCCAACCCCGCGGCGACCGGCTGCTCTATCAGTTGGCCAGCCGGCTACGCCACTGGGCAGCCGACCGCCGCCTGCTGGCCCGGATCGGCGGCAACGAATTTGCCCTGTTAATCGTCGGCCTGCGGGGGCGGGAAGCCCTTCAGGCGGCCCAGGCGCTGCAGGACGACCTAAACACCAGCTATGACCTGGAGGGGCACCGTTACGCTTGCCAACTCAGCGCCGGCCTCGCCGACTTCGGGGTGGCCGATGGGAACGATGCCACCTTGTTGCGACGCGCCAGCCTGGCCCTGAACGAAGCAAAACAGCGGGGCGACCAACGGGTGCATGCCTTCGATCACGCCATGGAGCAAGCCCTGGAGGGACGCCTGCGCCTGGAGACGGCGCTGCGCCAGGCCATCGATGGCGACCAGCTGCGACTCTATCTGCAACCCCAGGTGGACCACCGGGGCCGACTGCTCGGCGCCGAAGGCCTGCTGCGCTGGCAACATCCCGAGCGAGGCCTGGTGCTGCCGGGTGAATTTATCCCCCTGGCCGAGGAGACCGGCCTGATCCTGGGCCTGGGTCAATGGGTCATCGAGGAGGCCTGCCGCTACCTGGTCGGCTGGTCACGCTGTCCACAGCTGAGCAGACTGCGCCTGTCGATCAATATCAATGTGCAGCAGCTCCAGCACCCGCATTTCGTCGATGGCGTGGCGGCCGCCCTGGCAAGCCATGGGGCCGCGGCGGGACGACTGACCCTGGAGCTGACCGAGAGCCTGCTGATCGACGAGATCGATACCGCCGCCGTCCAACTGGCGGCGCTGCGACGCCACGGCCTCCAGTTGGCCCTGGACGACTTCGGCACCGGTTACTCGGCCCTCGCTTATCTACAACGCCTGCCCCTGGATATCCTCAAGATCGATCGCGCCTTCGTGCAGCGTCTCGGCGATCAGCCAGAGACCCTGGCGATTACCCGGACGATTCTGCAGTTGGCCGAGGCGCTATCGCTCAAGGTTGTGGCGGAAGGCATCGAGACGCCGGAACAGCATCTCGCCCTGGAAGGGCTCGGCTGTCGCATCTTCCAGGGTTACCTCTTCGGCCGCCCCCAGCCCCGGGAGGCCTTCGAGGCCCTGGCCAAGGGCAAAGCGGCTGGCTATGCTCTCGAAGCATCAGAGGGCCGCAATAGCTCAGTTGGTAGAGCAACTGATTCGTAATCAGTAGGTCGGCGGTTCGACTCCGCCTTGCGGCACCAGCGCGCTCAGGCATGTACCCTGAGCAGCTCGTCCCAGCGGGTGGTGTAGCGGTCGCTGCGATTGGCACAGCGCAACGCCCAGCCGCTATCGTGGCGCGGCAGGCCCAGGCGCACCGTATCGCGGCCCAGTTCCCGATTGACCCGGTCGAGGGTCGCCATCAGCCGGCGACGCCGCACCGTCTCGGCGCTCTCCTCCGCCAGCAGCCGCTCCTGAGGCGCACCGGCCTCCGCCAACCCCATCAGCATCACTCCGCACTTCTGGTAGCGATAGCCCTCCCGATAGACGGCCGCCAGGGCCTGCCGGGCGGCCCGAAGCAGCTCGCGGGTGTCATCGCTGGGTGTCGGCAGGGTCACCAGGGCGGCACTGTGGTAGGCGCCGCGCCCCACCTGGAAGGGGGCGGTACGCAGGACGACCCGGACGGCCTGGGCCAGGCTGCCCTGGCGTCGCAGCTTCTCGCCGGCCCGGGCCACGTGCTGGCGTAGCGCCTCATGAAGCTCATGGGCCGCCGCAGTGGGGCGCCCCAGGGAGCGTGAGACCAGCAGGTGCCGACGGGGCGCGTCCAGGTCATCCATCACGATGGCCCCATGGCCGCGCAGTTCCCAGACGATACGCTCCATCACCACCGACAGAGCTCGGCGAATCCGTGTTGGCTCGGCCTGTCGCAGGGACCAGGCGTTGTCGATCCCCAGGACGGTCAGGCGTTCGGCGCTGCGCCGGGCCACGCCCCATAACTCGGCCACTGGCAGCGCTTCCAGCAGGGCTCGGGTGACCGGTGCCTGAGCGGCCAGATAACGAACGCCGCCGCCGTGCTTGGCCAGCCGATTGGCGAGCTTGGCCAATACCCGGGTCGGCGCCAGCCCGACGCTTACCGGAATGCCGGTCTCGCGTCGTACCCGCTCGCGGATCTCTCGGGCCAGGGCCTCGGCCTCCAGTGGGCCGAAGCCACTCAGGTCGAGGAAGCTCTCGTCGATGGAGTAGGGTTCCACCGCCGGTGCCAGGCTCTCCAGTACCTCGTTGACCCGCCGAGACATATCGCCATAGAGGGCGTAGTTGCTGGAGAGCAGCGTGCACTGGCGGCGCAGCGCCGGCGGGATCAAATGTACCGGCGCGCCCATGGCGATACCCAGCGCCTTGAGCTCTTCGGAACGAGCCACCACGCAGCCGTCATTGTTGGAGAGCACCCCCACCGGACGCCCCTCCAGAGCGGGAGCGAAGACCCGCTCGCAACTGACATAGAAGTTATTGCAGTCCACGAGGGCGATCATCGACGACCTCCTTACCACATCCACACTGGCTGACGATGCGCTTCCGGGTACCCATCACCGAGCGCCGGGCAGGGCATGCACTACATGCGTTACCACGCCCCAGACCCGGCAATCGCGCCCGGCCAGGGGAATCGGCGGAAAGCCGGGGTGGCTGGCCACCAGGCAAGGCCCTGTCTCCCGCTGCTCCAGCCGCTTGACGGTGAGCTCCCCCTCCAAAGCGACGATCACCACCCGGCCGGGGCGCGGCTCGAGGCTACGGTCCACCACCAGTAGGTCACCATGATGAATGCCGTCGCCTCGCATGGAGTCCCCCTCGGCGCGGACGAAATAAGTGGCACTGGGGCGCTTTACCACATGGGCATGCAGGTCGAGTTCGGTATCGAGGTGATCATCGGCGGGGCTCGGGAAACCGGCTCGTACTCGGCAGCCCAGTAGGGGCAGCGGCGGCACACTGGACTCGGGGCGAGCACGCCGAGGCATGGACAGAGACATGGCGCCTCCCGGTAATTTTGCTGTACATGAATACAGTATCTTACGCTTGCTCGAGGTTCGCAACTATTGCCACCGTCCAAGGCCCGTTCACGGAAGCCTCGTCAGGGGCACCTCCTCGCGGCTACGCTGTCAGAGAAAGGGTCGTCATCGCCGAGCGCTGACGCCATTGCCCTTCGGGCGCCACCCAGGGCCCCAACTCAGGAAGGAGACGCTCATGGCACCCCTAGAGTATTTCGCGATTGGATTAGCCGCGGCCGGCATTCTCGCCATGGTCGCTCACGCCCATAGTCACCAACGGCGTTCGGCACGCCAGACGGTACGCATCCAGCCGCCGCGCCCCCAGCCACGCCGTCCCCGGCCCTAACCCCCCACCTCGGCCAGCCGCCGCTCCAGGAAGCGCCGCTCGGGAGCCTGCTTGACCAGGGCCAGGGCCAGGCGATAGTGATCGGCGGCCTCGGCATGGCGCCCCAGGCGCCGCAGCAGATCGGCCCGGGCCGCCGGCAGCAGGTGGTAACCGGGCAGATGAATGTCGTCGAGCAGCGCCAGCCCGCGCTCGGGCCCTCCGTCCATGGCCACCGCCACGGCGCGGTTGAGGCCCACCACCGGACTCGGCTGCAGACGGTAGAGCAATTCATAGAGGGCGACGATGCGGCGCCAGTCGGTGTCGGCCGCCGAGGCGGCCTGGGCATGCAGGGCGGCGATATTCGCCTGCAGGGCATAGGGCCCCGGGGCCTGACGCAGCGCCAGGGTCGCCTGGGCGACGCCCTCTTCGATCGCCTCGCGATTCCAGCGCGAGCGGTCCTGATCCTCCAGCAGCACGAGATCGCCCCGCGCATCGGTGCGAGTCTCGCGGCGCGCATCGTGCAGCAGCATCAGGCCCAGCAGGCCTCGCGCCTCGCCCTGGGCGGGCAGCAGCCCGACCAGCATCCGCCCCAGGCGGATCGCCTCACGGCACAGGGACTCGCGCACCAGCCGCTCACCGCCGCTGGCGGCATAACCCTCATTGAAGATCAGGTAGATCACCGCCAGCACCGCCTCCAGCCGCTCGTCCAGGGCCACCGTCTCGGGCACCTCGAAGGGAATGCCGGCGTCGCGGATCTTGGCCTTGGCGCGCACCAGCCGCTGGGCCAGGGTCGGCACCGGCAGCATAAAGGCCCGGGCGATCTCCTCGGTGGTCAGGCCGCCCAGGGTACGCAGGGTAAGGGCCACCTGGGCGGCCCGATTCAGGGCCGGGTGGCAGCAGGTGAAAATCAGCCGCAGGCTGTCCAGGGGCTCGGGGTCGTCGGGACTCGGCGCCGACTGCTGCAGATGAAGATGCCACGCCAGTTGATCCTGCTTGCGCTCCCCCAGCTGGCGATGACGCAACTGGTCGATCGCCTTGTGACGGGCGGTGGCGGAGAGCCAGGCCGCCGGGTTGGCCGGCACGCCCTCCTCGGGCCACTGCTGCATGGCCGCCTCGAAGGCCGCCTGCAGGGCATCCTCGGCCAGGGCGAAGTCGCCGAAGCGGCCGATCAAGGCCGCCAGCAGGCGTCCGTAGTCGCGCCGATAGAGGGCCGCCAGGTCCATGGTCGCGCCGCTCACAGGCGATAGGCCGGATCCACCGGCCGCACTTCCACCACGCCCCCGACCCGTAGCGTGGGCAGCCGCCGGGCCTGCCCCAGGGCCTCGTCCAGGTCGCCACACTCCAGCACATGGAAGCCGCCCAACTGCTCGCGGCTCTCGGCGAAGGGACCATCATGCAGCACCAGCCGGCCGTCGGCCTCGCGCAGGGTGGTGGCGGTGGCCGCCGACTGCAGCCGGGCCCCGCCGCGATAGTGATGGTCGGTCACCCACGCCTGGAGCAACCCATGATAGTCCGCCATGACAGCCTCCCGTTCCGCCTCCGGCAGGGCCTGCCATAGCGCCTCGTCGACACAGCACATCAGCATATATTGCATGATCGTCTCTCCCGCCCACTCAGCAAGGGTAGTCGGCCCCGACGGGCCCTGCCCTGTATCGGGCGGGGCAATGCGGTTTCGACAGCCGCGCTACCGAAACGGGATCAGAAGGCGTCGAGTAACTCGCCGAGGCGCCGCATGGCCGCCTCGCTGCGCGGGCTCCAGGAGTGGCCGTAACTCAGCCGGACGCAGTGGCGAAAGCCCCGGGAAGCGGAGAAAATCGGCCCCGGCGCCAGGCTGATGCCTTCCGCCAGGGCCTGCTTCATCAACCGCAGGGCATCGACCCGCCCGGGGAACTCGCACCACAGGAAGTAGCCGCCGGTGGGGCGCGAGACGCGGGTGCCACTGGGGAAGTAGCGGTCAGCGGCCGCCAGCATGGCACGCTGTTGACTCTCCAGCGCATGCCGCAGGCGCCGCAGGTGGCGATCGAAGCCGCCATGTTGTAGGTAATCGGCGATGGCCCACTGAGCCGGCAGCGACGGCGAAATGGTGGTCATCAGGCGGCAGCGTGCGATCTCCTCTGCCCAGCGTCCGCCGGCCACCCAGCCGATGCGGTAACCCGGCGCCAGGCATTTGGAGAAAGAGCCGCAGTGCATCACCAGTCCCGCACGATCAAAGGCCTTTACCGGGCGCGGCGGTCGGGTGTCGAAGTGCAGCTCGGCATAGGCGTCATCCTCCAGCAGGGGCACTTCATATCGCTCCAGCAGGCGATAGAGTTCCGCCTTATGCGCGTCGCTCAGGCTGGCGCCCAGGGGATTTTGCAGGTGGCTCATCAGCCAGCACGCCTTGATGGGCAAGCCGGCCAGGCGCTCGGCGAGGATCGCCAGGTCAATGCCATGACGAGGATGCACGGGAATCTCCACCGCCTTGAGCCCCAGGCGCTCGAGCACCTGCAAGCTGGCATAGAAGGCCGGCGACTCGATGGCCACCAGGTCACCGGGACGGGTCACGCTCTGCAGGGCGAGATTCAGCCCCTCCATGGCACCGTTGGTGATCACCAGTTCATCGGGGAGAAGGGACACGCCGGCCAGGGCATAGCGCTGCAAGATCTGTCGACGCAGCGCGTCATGCCCAGCGGTCATGTCGCCGATCACCGCCGCCTCGGGGCGCTCCCGAAGCCCCCGACTCATGCTGCGCGCCAACCGCGCCAGAGGAAAGAGCGCGGGATCCGGGAATGCCGAGCCGAAGGGCACGGTATCGCTATCCTGCAGAGAGGCGAGCACCGAAAACACCAGCTCGCTGACCGCCACCTCGGCGCCCATGCCACCCCGCGGACCAGGGGTCGGCTCCTCCAGCAGCCGCCGCGCCCGCTCGCGAACGAAATAGCCCGACCTGGCGCGCGCTTCGATCAGGCCGCGATCCTCCAACAGGTAGTAGGCACGAAATACCGTGGAGGCACTGACACCCTGGCTGCGACTGGCCTGACGTACCGAGGGCACCCGCTCACCGGGTGCCAGGATACCGCGTCGGATCTGCTCGGCCACCCGGTCGGCGAAGGCCTCGTAACGCTTGATCCGCTTGGCCATTGGCTCCTCCTCACGCCCATCAGGCTCTTAGCATACGCCATCTGATATGGCTTTTTTCTCCAGACCTGACCCTGTTTCTTTCAGGCCATGCTAGGCATAGTCGCGACATCCCGGCTGTCCTGCCCGGTGCCCCCGCACTCCCTTGTCCTCGATTGTCTGGAATCCCTGATGACGCAACGCATTCCGATCCACGATGCCACCCGCGATACCGAGGAAAGCCCCACTTCCCACGCCATGTACGCCAAGCGCCGCCACCTCTATGTGCGCGAAGTCCATGGGCTCTTCCAGCGCCTGCGGCGAGGCAGCAACTGGCTGTTGATGGTGCTCTACTTCGGCCTACCCTGGGTAAACTGGGGAGATCGCCCCTTAATCCTCTTCGACCTGCCCGCCCGGGAGTTTCATCTCTTCACCGCTACCTTCTACCCCCAGGAATTTATCCTGCTGGCCTGGCTGCTGATCCTCTGCGCCTTTGGCCTGTTCCTGATCACCGTCTTCGCCGGCCGAGTCTGGTGCGGCTATACCTGCCCCCAGAGCGTCTGGACCCTGCTGTTTATCTGGTTCGAGCATCGCCTAGAGGGCCCCCGCCACCGACGCATTCGTCGCGACCAGAGGCCCTGGGACCTCGACACCCTGTGGCGTAAGGCCACCAAGCACGGCGCCTGGCTGGGCATCGCCGCCGCGACCGGCGTGACCTTCGTCGGCTACTTCACGCCGATTCGTCAACTGGTCACCGACCTCGCCCAGTTCGGTGCCGGCGGATGGGCGCTGTTCTGGATCGGCTTCTTCACCCTCTTCACCTACCTCAATGCCGGCTGGCTGCGCGAGCAAGTCTGTCTGCACATGTGCCCCTATGCCCGCTTCCAATCGGTGATGTTCGACGCCGACACCCTGATCGTCTCCTACGATCGCCAGCGCGGCGAGCCGCGGGGCCGACAACGCGTTAAAGGCCCCAGCGATGCGGCCACCGGCGGCGACTGCATCGACTGCGAGCTCTGCGTGCAGGTCTGCCCCACCGGTATCGATATCCGCGATGGCTTGCAGTACGAATGTATCGGCTGCGCCGCCTGCGTCGATGCCTGCGATAGCATCATGACGCGCATCGGCGCTCCCCGCGGGCTGATTCGCTACACCACCGAGCACGCCCTAGCCGGCCACACCACACGCATCCTGCGTCCGCGACTGCTCGGCTACCTAGCGGCTCTGATGATCATGATCGGCCTGATGGTGGGCTATATCGGCCAACGGGTGCCGCTGGAGCTCGAGGTCGAACGAGACCGCCAACAGCTCTATCAGCTAACCCGGGAGGGGAGAGTCAGCAACCGCTACACCCTGACCCTGCGCAATCAGGACGATCGCCCTCACACCTATCGGCTCGGCGTCACCGGCCTACCGGGCCTGACCCTGACGGGGCCCGACGAGCGATGGGTCGCGGCCGAGACCACGACCACCTGGATCATCGAGCTCACCGCCGACCCCGCGGCACTGGTCGCCCCCAGCCAGCCCATCGAGCTGCACCTGAGCACCAGGGAGGATACCGGTATCCGGCAGCACCGCGAGACCCGTTTCTTGGGTCCGGCCCGCTAGTCATGCGCATCACCGGAACGCCCCTCCCGGCTCAGGGGCGCCAGGCCAGCGGATGCTCGGGGCGCAGTATCCCCTGCTCGTCCCAGTCGTCCCAGCCGGCGAAGGGAATCGGTGACAGCGTCTCGAGCCGGTCGAGGCGTTCCCGCCAGGCGACCTTCTCGGCCTCCAGGCGCTCGCGGAATATCGCCTCCTGCTCGTAGTGCAGGCCGCCGCCCTGGACGCCATAGACCACGAAGGGCGGCAACACCGCCAGGCCCAGGTAGGCCAGCGAGCGGTGAATGGGCCAGAGCAGGCTGGCCATCTCGCCACCGCGGCCCTGGCGGGTGAAGGCCGGCGCCGGCGAGCCGGTGGTCACCGAGCAGAAGGCCCGCTTGCCGCGGAGCCGGCCGCGATCGTAGCGCCGGCTGCCGGAATAGAGGCCGCCATAGACCATGACCCGGTCGAACCAGCCCTTGAGCATGGCCGGCTGGGCATGCCACCACAGCGGGAACTGCAGAATGATCAGCTCGGCGCGCTCCAGGCGTGCGATCTCCCGGGCCACCTCGGCGGGCAACTCCCCGGCCTCATGGGCCCGGCGCTGCTCGGTCAGCGCCGAGAAGGTCGTGGGGTCGGCACGACGTGAGTAGTGCCCGGGCCCTTCCAGCGGATCGAAGCCCTCGGCATAGAGATCCGAGACCTCCACCGCATGCCCCTGGCCCTCCAGGTGCGCCACCGCCGTCGCCTTGAGGGCGCCATTGAAGGAGTGGGGTTCGGGGTGACAGAAAACGATAAGTACCCGCATGATCTAGCTCCCGATCTCGGCGGCACGCCTGTCGTGCCGGTCCTGCAGAGGCTAGGCTGTTCATCCATGACATAACATCCCCTATCGATAACAACGAACCTTGCATGAATGAACAGATAATGCCCTGGGACGACCTTCGCGTGGTCCTGGCCATCGCCGCCGCGGGCTCCCTGGCCGGTGCCGCCCGCCGCCTCGATGCCAGCCATGCCACCCTGTTTCGCCGCCTCAACGCCATCGAGGCGCGCCTGGGCGTGCGCCTCTTCGAGCGCTCCCGGCGCGGCTACGCCCCCACGGCGGCCGGGACCGAGCTCGCCGAGGTGGCCGGACGCATCGCCGGCGAAATCCAGGAGGTCGAGCGGCGCCTGGCAGGACGCGACCTGCAGCTCTCCGGCACCCTGCGGGTGACCACCACCGATACCCTGCTGATGGGCCTGCTGTCGCCGATCTTCGCCGATTTCCGGCGCGCCCATCCGCATATCCAACTGGAGGTCGCCGTCTCCAACCAGCGCTTCGATCTCGCCCGACGCGACGCCGACGTGGCGCTTCGCCCCTCCGCCTCGCCGCCCCAGCACCTGGTGGGCCGCCGGGTCGCCCTGATCGAGCAGGCGATCTATGGCCGGCCCGGCGACGACCCCGCCGAGGCCGACTGGATCGGGCCGGATCGCCACCTGGACTACGATGACCTGGCGGCCTGGCTGGCCGATGCCGGCCTGACGAATCGCTGCCACTACCGCATCGACACCCTGCTGGGCATGCTGGCGGCGGCCCGCGACGGCCTCGGCTGCGCGGTGCTGCCCTGCTACCTGGCCGATGCCGAGCCCGCCCTGCGCCGGCTCGGCGAGCCCATCCCGGCGCTGGCCACCGAGCTCTGGCTGCTGACCCACCCCGACCTGCGGCGGGTGGCGCGGATCCGTGCCTTTATGGCGTTCGTCGCCGCGGCCCTGGAGCGACGGGGCCTAGCCCCGCCCGGTGGCGGCCATGGACCGCGGACAAGGTCCTAGGCGCGATCTATCCTGAGAACGAGCCCCCTCCGGGGCGGCCGGGAGGCGCTAATGACGGAAGCCGAATTTCGTGCCCTGGCCCTGGGCCTGCCCGGGGTCGTGGAACATGCCGAGCAGGATCACCCCGACTATCGAGTCGGCGGCAAGATCTTCGCCCGTTTGGGTTACCCCGAGGCGAGCTGGGCCACCCTGTGGCTTGCCCCCGAGGCCCAGGCCGAGATCGTCGCGGCCAGCCCCGGGGCCTTTCGCCCGGCTCCCGGTGACGCTCCCGGCCAGATCCAGGTGCGCCTGGGCGAGGCGCCCCACCCCCGGGTCCGCGAGGCCCTGGTCGCCGCCTGGCGGGACAAGGCCCCGCGGCGTATCCGCGATCATTTCCGCGATCCGTTTTGAGCGTCAGACGGCCGAGCGGGGGCCGGACGCTGACTGCGATTCTGGTGCCGGCATCCTCGCCCGCGGCCGGTAGAACATCACGGCGTTGCCGACCAGAATCGTCACCAGCCCGATCAGGGCGAGCGGCGTCCAGCGGTAATCCTCGACCAGGGTGGAGATGCCCAGGGCCACCACCGGGAATAGCAGGGTGGCATAGGCCGCCGGGCCGGCGCCGATCCGCCCCACCAGGGCGAAATAGGTGCCGAAGCCGACCACCGAACCGAACACCGCCAGATAGACCAGGGCGCCCAGGTAGCTCGGCGAGGTATCCAGCGTGAAAGGCGTGCCGCTGGCCAGCACCAGCGCCAGCATCAGCAGGGCGCCATAGGCCATGGCGTAGGCGTTGGTGGAGAGCAGGTCCAGGCCGCGGCGCTGGTGGCGCAGGCTGAGCATATTGCCCAGGGAGAAGCCGTAGGTGCCCAGCAGTGCGCAGCCCAGGCCCAGCAGCACCCCCGATCCCAGCGCCTCACGGCGAATTTCCGGCCAGAACAGGCAGAGCATGCCGACCAGGCCCAGGGCGGCCGCCACCAGCAGCCGCGGCGTGATCGCCTGGCGGAAGAAGAGCACGCCATTGGCGGCATTGAACAGCACCGCCATGGAGAACACCACGGCGATCAGGCCGCTGGTGATATAGGCGGCGGCGGTGTAGAAGAAATAGAAATTGAGGCAGAAGACGCACAGGCCCTGCAGGGCGCAGAGCAGGTGATCGCGCGCGCCGAGGCGCCGCAAGCGTCCGCGGAGCGCCAGCCACAGCAACAGCAGGCCGGCGGCCAGGGCGAAACGGTAGAAGACCGACAGCATCACCGGCACCTCCCCCACTTGGAAGGCGATGGCGATCCAGGTGGTGCCCCAGATCAGCACGGTGGCGGCATACAGGATCAGGTTCATGGTGGCGCTCCTTGGGTGACTTCAGGCTCGGAGTCGCCGAGTGTCGCCGAGCCGGGCCTGCCGGGCATTCAGCTTCTTGCGCCGGGTAGCCGATTCTTGCGCTTTTTCTCTGCCTGGGCCTCCAACCGCTTGGCCCGGCGTCGGCGGCTGGCTACCATCGAGAGGCGAGGAGGAGAGGGCCATGCCGTACCACGTATTCGAGAACCTGAGTCAACGCCAAGCCAGCCTGATGCGAGCCACCCGGCTCGACGGCGGCATCGGCCTGGCCCAGTGGCGCAACGACGCCGACCGGATCGCCCTGGAGCAACCCGGCCACCACACCCTAAGCCTCTATGTCGCCGATGGCTACGAGTCCTATCGGCAGACGCCCGGCGGCTGGCGCAACGGCGGCGCCCCCGACCGCTTCTGCCTGATGCCGGCCCAACACGATTCCCTGTGGGATATCCGCGGCCCCCTGGAATTCGCCCACCTCTACTTCACCGATGAGCACCTCAAGGGACTCGCCGAGCGGGTCTGGGACCGGGAAGCCTCCGGGCTGCTGCTGGACGAGTGCACCTTCGCCGAGGACCCGCGCATCGCCAGCCTCTACCGCCACTGGCTACTCGCCCTCGACTGGCAGGAGCCGGCCGACCGCCTGGCCCTGGACAGCGCCATCACCCTGCTGCTGGTGCATCTGCTCGATGCCTACGGCCAGCGCCATCGGCCGCCGCCCCGCCCGCGAGGCGGCCTCGCTCCTCACCGCCTGGGCCAGATACGCGACTATATCGAGGCCCACCTCGACCGGCCGCTGCCCCTCGCCGAGCTGGCCGCCCGGGTCCAGCTCAGCGAGTACCACTTCGCACGCATGTTCAAGCGCAGTCAGGGCCTCACCCCCCACCAGTACGTACTGCAGCGCCGTCTGGCGCGGGCCGAGACGCTGCTGCGCGATACCGCCCTGCCACTGGCCGAGATCGCCCTGGCCTGCGGCTTCAGCTCCTCGAGTCACCTGGCCAGCCGCTTTCGCCGGGCCAGGGGCCTGGCCCCCTCGCAGCTGAGGCAATCAACGAGCCAGGTATCGTGACAATGGATCGTGGAGCTGCTGCGCAGCTTCGCCGGTGACGCCCCGCCACCCATCATAAGATCCGCCAGGTCAATGAACGGGAGCCCCCCCTACGGGACAACACCTGGATGGACGACCGCCGGAAGGACTACCCGGGCAAGGCCGTCGCCCACCTGATGCGCTGATCGCCGCGCAAACGAGCCGAGCGGCAGGCAGGAATGCCGCTCGGCCTCATGGCCAAGCACACGGTGCTCGGCGACTCCCACCGCCGGCCCGTGACGATCGCTCCCTGCCCGGGCCGGCCCTGCCGCGCCGCTTGCCCCATGACGCAAGATGGCTATAATGCGCCGCCCGCGCCAATGGCCATCGAGTCATTGCCAAGCGGGGCGACGGATCGCTCCTCTCCATGTCAGGGACGAACAACGCATGGCGATACGACTGCATCTCTTCGGTGCCTCGGGGTCAGGAACGACGACCCTGGGCGCGGCGCTGGCCAGGCATCTGGATATCCCCTTTCTGGATACCGATGCCTACTATTGGCAGCCCACCGACCCTCCGTTCACCACCAAGCGTGCGCCTGCCGAGCGAATCGCCCTGATCGAGCACGAGATCGCGGACCACGATTCCTGGGTTCTGGCCGGCTCCTTATGCAGTTGGGGCGATCCCTTGCTTCACCATTTCACCCTGGCGATCTTTCTCTCGCTTCCCCATGAGCTGCGCATGCGGCGACTGCTCGACCGTGAGCGGTCGCGCTACGGGGAGCACATCGAGCCGGGCGGTGATATGCATGATGCTCATCGGGAGTTCATGGCGTGGGCCAGGCGCTACGACACCGGCAAGTCACCGCTGCGCAGCCGCGACCTGCATGAACGCTGGCTACGCCGACTCGCGTGCCCCGTCATGCGGCTCGACTCGCAGCAACCGGTAGAGGCCCTCTGCGAGATGGTGCAGGAACGCCTGGCCCAACCAGGGTGACGGGCAGCGCCGCCGTCGTAAGGATCAGAGCGAGCCGGGCTCGCCCGCCTGCCAGGCCTGGAAGAAGTCCATAAAGGCCCGCACCCGCGCCGGCAGGTGGCGTCCCGGCGGATAGACCGCATGCACGCCGCCGCTGGGCAGCGACCAGGCCGGCAGCACCCGCACCAGGCGCCCGGCACGCAGCTCCGCCTCGGCCGAGATATCGGCCATCACCGAGATCCCCCCTCCCGCCACCAGCAGGGCGCTTAGCGCCGCGGTGGAGTTGGCGGCGAGCCGCGCCTTCATCTGCACCCGGCGGCTCTCCTCGCCGCGCCGGAAGGTCCAGGTCAGGGGCGAGGCCAGCGGCGTGAAGGCCACCCAGGCATGTTCGGTCAACGCCTCGGGATCCTCCGGCGTGCCATGCCGCGCCAGGTAATCGGGCGAGGCCACCAGGCACTGCTGGAACGTCCCCAGGGAGCGAGACCGCAACGTGGAATCCTTCAGCCAGCCCAGGCGAAAGGCCAGGTCGATGCCCTCTTCCAGCATGTCGCTGATCCGGTCACCACTGCGCAGCTCGATGCGCAGCGCCGGATGCCGCTGCCCGAACTCGACCACCGCCGGCCCCAGCACCCGGGTCGCGTAGTCTTCCGGGGCGGTCAGGCGCAGCGCGCCGCGCAGCCGATGGCCATCGCCCTCCGCGCTGGCCAACGCCTCCTGCAACCCGGCCAGCAACGGCCGGCACTCGCGATAGAGGGTCTCTCCGGCCTGGGTCGGCTGGACCCGGCGGGTGGTGCGCTGGAACAGCGTCACCCCCAGGCGTTCCTCCAGCTGGCGGATCTGCAGGCTGACCTTGGTCTTGGTGCAGCCCAGCCGGTCCGCCGCGGCGGTGAAGCTGCCCGCCTCCACCAGCGCCAGGAAGAGCGGCAGGCCATTGAGGTCGAGTTCGTCAGGACGGGACATGGGGCCTCACTGTTATCAGATGGATAACAGTAAAATATCAGAACGGCTATTTTTCAAATCAATCAACCCACCCACAATGCGCTCATCTTCCCCCTGAACCAGGAGACACGAGATGAAGATTGCATTGATCGGCGCCAGCGGTTTTATCGGTTCGGCCCTGCTCGACGAGGCCCTCGCCCGCGGCCATGAGGTCAAGGCCCTGGTCACCCGCCCCGAGCGGCTCGCCGCCCGCGATGGCCTCAGCGTCGAGAAGAGCGACGCCCTCGACACCGCCGCCCTCACCGAGCAGCTGCGCGGCGCCGAGGTAGTGCTCAGCGCCTTCAGCGGCCATGCTCAGGCCGACGTCTACGGCTACTACCTGAAAGGCTTCGACGCCATCCTCGCCGCCACCCAGGCCGCCGGCGTGCCGCGCCTGCTGGTGGTCGGCGGCGCGGCCTCCCTGGAGGTGGCACCGGGTCAGCTGTTGCTCGACGCCCCGGGGTTCCCCGATGCCTATCGCGCCACCGCCGAGGGTGCCAAGGCCGCCCTGGAGCGGTTGCGTGCCCAGCAGACCCAGGCCTGGACGATGCTCTCGCCGGCCGCCGAGATCTTCCCCGGCGAGCGCAGCGGCGAGTTCCGCCTGGGCGGCGACGGCCTGCTCAGTGACGCCGAGGGCCAGAGCCGCATCTCGGTGCAGGACTACGCCGTGGCCATGCTCGACGAACTGGAAACGCCCCGCCATCCCGACCAACGCTTCAGCGTCGCCTATTGAGCCGAGACTCCGGCCCGCCGGCGGCGGGCCGACCTTCCGTCACTACAATCGGAGGCGGCATATGGCCTAGGCTGTCGAAATCCCCCTGCCCGGTTCGACTCTAGGGTGTTCCAGCTCAACACCTCACCATGAGAAGGAGCCTTCCATGCTGCTCAATGCTTACCTGATCTTCGACGGCGACTGCCGCGCCGCCTTCGAATTTTACCGGCGCTGCCTCGGCGGCGAGATCGTCGCCATGCACACCTACGGCGAGGCCCCGGCCGAGGAGGCGATGCCCGCCGCGGTTCGCGACAAGATCATGCACGCCCGCCTGGTGGTGGATGGCCAGGTGCTGATGGGGTCGGACAATACTCCCGAGTGCCCGGCCCCCTACGAGGGCATCAAGGGGGTCTCCCTGACCCTCGGCGTCGACACCCCCGAGGAGGCCGAGCGGCGCTTCGACGCCCTGGCCGATAACGGCACGCTGCGGATGCCCCTGCAAGAGACCTTCTGGGCCGAGCGCTTCGGCATGCTGGTCGACCGCTTCGGCGTGGCCTGGATGATCAACTGCGAGAAAGAAGCGCCGCCGTCATAAGCGCAGGCCACGCTCCCCCTCACGCCGTTGCACATGGCGGCGATATTCCCCCGGCGTAAGGCCGGTCACCGCGGTGAAGTCATGAACGAAGTGGGCCTGGTCGCAGTAGCCGGCGGCATAGGCCGCCTCGGTGAGCGCGCCGGGCCCCTCCGCCCGCTTGATCAGCGCCCGCCCCTGGGCGACGCGCACCACCCGGGCGTACTGCTTGGGCGAGAGCCCCAGTTGCCGCCGGAACAGCCGCTGCAGACGGCGCGGGCCAACCGACAGCTCCTCCGCCAGCGCCGTGATACTCCCCTGCCCCCGGTGACGACGTTGCCACTCTAGCGCCGCCCCCAGCAGCGGCGACGGGGCCTCGCTATGCCGCAGCCAGGCGAGGAGGTCACGCTCCAGCAGGGCCGCCCGCGCCGCGAACCCCTCGACCGCCTGCAGCCGCTCATGCAGCGCATCAAGCGCACGGTGACGCAGCGCCTGGGCCGGCAATAGCCCGGCCTCGGCCAGGTACTCCGGCGCCTCTCCCAGCAAGGCGCCACCCCAGCCCGGCAAAAAGCGCACGCCCAGCAGCTCCAGGCCGGCGTTGACCTCCAGCCGGGCGGTACGCAGTGAGGGGCCATCGACCCAGGCTGGGCCGGAGTGCCGTCGGGCATCCCGTCGCGGCGACGTGCCGAAGCTGAAGACCACCCCCAGGCCGCCATCCGGATGCAACAGCTCCACGCCCTCCTCCGGCCCGGGGGCGCCTCCCTTCGCCCACCAGAGGCTCTGCACGACATGGCGCAGGGGACCCCGCGGCCTGAGCTGATGCAGCGTCAGGCCGGTGGCCGGGCGTCGCAAAACTACAATGCCGCGCGCCGTTGCCGGACTAGGGTAGTGGCTGTCACTCATCATCGGAGCCCTCATCATGCGAATGGACTACTTCGCCGCCAACCCGGAGGCCCTCCGGCCGCTGGTCGATATCGAGACCCATCTGGCCAAGGCGGCCCGGCACCGCGACGAACTCGGCGGCGGCCTGCTGACGCTGGTCAAGACGCGTGTCTCTCAGCTCAATGGCTGCGCCTACTGCATCGACAGGCATACCCAGGAGGCGCGACGCGCCGGAGAGAGCGAGCAGCGCCTCTATGCCCTGAGCGCCTGGCGCGAGACGCCCTTCTTCACGCCCCGCGAGCGGGCCGCCCTGGCCTGGGCCGAGGCCCATACGCTGATCGCCGGACGCGGCATCGACGACGCCCTCTTCGACGCCACCCGCGCCCACTTCTCGGAGCCGGCGCTGGTCGACCTGACCCTGGCGATCTGCGCCATCAATGCCTGGAATCGCCTGGCGATCGGCTTCGCGATGGAGGCCGGCAGCTACCGCCCCGACTGACCCCGGCGAAGTCAGCGCCGGTCGATGGCGATCTCGCCGCGCTCTGGTAGCATCTTGCCACCGATGCATGACCGGGAGACGGCATGAAACTGATCCTTAGCCGCAAGGGCTTCGACTCCGCCGCCGGCGGCGTGCCTAGCCCCATCCTGCCGGATGGCCGGCTGCTGGCGCTGCCGATTCCGGATGCCGCCTCGACGATTCGTTATGGCGATATCGCCGTCGATGGCGCCCCGCTGGCGAGCCTGGTCACGCCACTGACCCGCGGCAAGGTCGGGCCCGAGGGCGGCGCCCACCTGGATCCCGACCTGATCGCCGACATGCTACCGCGGGCGCCCGGCTGGCGACCGATCTTCGGCCAGAGCGGCCAGGCCCAGGGCCACCTGCGCAACCAGGGAGTCGGCCCCGGGGACCTGTTCCTGTTCTTCGGCCTCTTCCGGTGGGTCGAGCGCCACGCCACCAGCTGGCGCTGGGTACCCGGCACGCGGCCCTGCCACGCCATCTGGGGCTGGCTGCAGGTCGAGTCGGTGGTAGCGGTGGATCAGGCCAGGGGGGACGACTACGCCTGGGCGCACTATCACCCCCACTTCCGGCGCCGGCCTGATCCCAATAACGTGCTCTATCTGGCCCGCCGGCGCCTCGCCCTGCCGGGCCTCGACGCGGCGCTGCCCGGCGCCGGAACCTTCGCCGGCCTGACACCGGAGCGACGCCTGACGGCCCCCGAGGCGGATCGCGTCTCCCAATGGCGGCTGCCCGCCTGGTGCTATCCGGGCGATGGCCGTCCTCCCCTGAGCTACCACGCCAATCGCCAGCGCTGGCGACAGCACGCCGCCCATACCGAGCTTAGCGCGGCGGCCCGCGGTCAGGAGTTCGTGCTCGACGGCGACGCCTACCCGGAGGCCTGGCCCTGGGCCGGCGAGCTGATCCGAGCCAAAACGACGACACGCCACTCTTAGCCATCCACTCGCGTGGCTAACCAGTGCGGCTCACTCCCGATCCGGGATCAAGCGCCGCCCCAGGCTGACCACCTCGTCCTGGACATAACCCAGGGCACGGTAGAAGGCTAATACCTCGGCATTGCCGGCGCGCACCTGGAGGTTCAGCTTGGCGTAGCCCCGCGCCGCCAGGCGAGTCTCGACCTCCGCCATCAGCCGTCGGCCATGGCCGGCACCACGATGCCCGGGCGCCACCGCCAGGTAGTAGACCCAGCCCCGGTGGCCGTCGTAGCCCGCCATGACGCCGGCCATCACGTCACCCTCGACTCGCCCACCAGGAACAGTTCCGGCTGTTCCGCCAGCTTGCGGGCGATGTCCCGGCGTGGGTCGTTCCAGGGGCGGATCAGGCCACAGGCCTCCCAGAGGCGGATCACCGCCGCCTCGTCCTCGGGACGATAGCCGCGAATCGTCATGCGCCGGCCGCCTGCCCCGAGGGGCTCGCCGTCTCGGCCCAGGCCGCCGCCGTCAGCCGATAGAGTCGCACCTCCCAACCCTGGAAGGCCGTTGACGCCGCGTCCTGGAAACCGACCTTCTCGGCGACCCGCCGCGAGGCCCCGTGCGCCGGCTCGATAATGGCCACTAGCGAGGCCAGCCGATGCGCGGTGAAACCCAGCGCCACCACCCGGCGCGCCGCCTCCGTGGCCAGGCCGCGTCCCCAGAAGCGGGTCGCCAGGCGGTAGCCGAGATGTACCTCCTGAACCCCATCGATGGTGTCATGGCTCAGGCCACAGAAACCCGCCAGCTCCCCGCTGGCCGTGTCGACCAGCGCCCAGGCCGTGCTCGGCATAGGAAGCCCGGCACCCAGCGATAAAACGCCGCGTCTGGGCCTCGTCATGCACGCCGCCCAGCGAATAGCGCATCACCTCAGGGTCGGCGAGGATCGCCGCCAGGGCCGGTACATCGCCGTTATCGAACTCGTGCAGCCGTAGCCGCGGCGTCTGTGCTATCTCCATCACGCTCTCCTTGCGTCGGTGGCTGACCGGGCTACTCCGCTTCCAGGCCGTCGAGCAGCTTGCCGAGCAGCCGGCTCAGGGTCTCCTGCTCCTCGCGGCTCAGGGCGGCGAGCAGGCGCGCCTCGTTGGCCACATGCCGGGGGATCAGCCGATTCATCAGCGCGAGTCCCTCGTCCGTCAGCGAGACCAGCACGCCGCGGCGATCCTCGGGGTTGGGCGAGCGCCGAATCCAGCCCGCCCGCTCCAGGCGGTCCAGGCGATTGGTCATGCCCCCCGAGGAGATCATCAGCGCCTCGAACAACTGGGTCGGCGTCAGCGCATAGGGGGCCCCGGCGCGGCGCAGCGAGGCCAGCACATCGAACTCCCCCGCCTGCAGATCATGCTCCTTGAAGAAGGCGTTCAGCCGCCCCTGGGTGATCAACTGGCTGGTCTTTAGATAGCCCACCACCTCCATGGGCAAGAGGTCCAGCTCGGGCAGTTCACGCTGCCACTGGTTTACCGCCTGTGTCACTCGGTTCATCGATCGGCCTCGTCGCGCTTGCCAATTATTAATCTCGATACTAAGATACTTTTCGAAAAGCCACTCGATACAAAGATACTTTATCACGAGCTATAGGAGCCGAATGATGACCAAGGTCACAGCCCAACACAAGGGATCCCCTCGCCCCGGCCTCCGGGCGCTCGGCTGCCTGCTGCTGGTGGGTAGCTGCCTCGCCCTGTCGCTGACGGTCGCCAAGCTGGCCGACGATGCCGGCGCTCCGCGGATTAGTTTCCTGATGGTCGCCATGGCCGGTGCCGGCCTGGTACTGATGGGCCTCGCCGCGTTACGCCGGCGGCCACTGGCCTTCGACCGCCGTGCCCTGGAGTATTCCCTGGTGGCCGGTGCCCTGCTGGCCCTGCCCAATGCGCTGGCCTTCGTGGCCATCCGCCATGTGGGCGCGGGCTTTATCTCGCTGAGTTTCGCCTTCCCGATCCTGATCACCTGGGTGCTGGCCGTCTGCCTGAGGCTCGAGCGCCTGCGGCTGCTGCGCTTGTCGGGGGTGGTACTGGGACTCTGTGGCGGCCTGGTGCTGGCCGCCGCCAAGGCCGGCGGGATGAACGCCGCCCCGGGCTGGGCCCTGCTGGTGATGGCCATGCCACTGGTGATCGCCCTCGGCAATATCTACCGCACCCTGCGCTGGCCCGAGGGCGGCTCGCCGCTCTTCCTGGCGGCACTGATGCTACTGGGCGGCGCCGTCACCCTGCTGCCCCTGTCGCTGGCCCTGGAGCCCGGTCAGTTGCCGGTGCTGTTCAGCCGTGAGGCCGTGACGCAGCTGCTGGCGCTGGAGGCCACGGTCTTCACGGTGCTCTACCTCTTCTATTTCGTGCTACAGAAGCTCGCCGGCCCCGTCTACCTGAGCCAGATCGGCGCCGTGGCGGCCGTGGTGGGCACCCTGATCGCGGTACTGGCCCTCGGCGAGGCTCCGCCTCCTAACCTGGGTCTGGCCGCCCTGCTGGTGATCGTCGGTAGCCTGCTGTTCCAGCGCGGCGCCCGGGCCGCCACCCTCCCGACCGCGACCACCACGACCTGAAGACGCCCGCGTCCCCACACCCTCCCACACGACCCCAAGGAGTGATCATGACCCTTATCGACGCCCTTAACTGGCGCTACGCCGCCAAGCGCATGACCGGTGCCAAGGTTCCCCCCGCCCAGCTCGAACGGATCCTCGAGGCGGTGCGCCTGGCACCCTCCTCCTACGGCCTGCAGCCCTATTCCGTGCTGGTGATCGAGGACCCGGCACTGCGCGAGCGCATCCGTCCGCTGGCCTTCGACCAGCCGCAGATCACCCAGGCCTCGCACCTGCTGGTATTCGCCGCCTGGGCGAGCGTCTCGGCGGCCGAAGTCGACGACTTCCTGCGCCTGACCGCGGCGACGCGGGGCCAGCCCCTCGCCGAGCTGGCGGGATATCGAGAGGCCATCCTCGGCACCGTCCAGGGCTTCCCCACCGAGGAGGCACGTTTCCAGTGGGCCTCCCGCCAGGCCTATCTGGCGCTGGGCACGGCACTGGCGGCGGCGGCCACCGAGCGGGTGGATGCCTCACCCATGGAGGGCTTCGATCCGGCGGCGCTGGATCAGTTACTGGGGCTCGAGGCGCGTGGCCTGCGCAGCACCGCGCTCCTCGCCCTGGGCTACCGCGATAGCGAGGCCGACCGCCACGCCGGCCTGGCCAAGGTGCGCTGGCCCCGGGAGCGGCTGTTTATCCCGCTGCCGGCCGGCTAGCCGATAACGCGGTCCTCTCCGGGCCGAGGACTCGACAAGCGGCCACCGAGCGTCTACCTAGAGGGGTGATCCTTGGATAACCCCGCCCCGGGAGGCCCCATGGCCCAACGCATTACCCCCCAGTTGATGTTCGAGGGCGACGCCGAGGCGGCCATGCGCCGCTATGTGTCGCTCTTCGAGGATGCCGAGATCACCCACCTGGAGCGTTACGGCCCCGGTGAGCCGGGCGCGGAAGGCAGCGTCAAACAGGCCGAGTTCACCCTCGGTGGGCGCCGCTATCGCTGCATCGATAGCCCGGTGTCTCATGCCTTCACCTTTACGCCGTCGATCGCGCTGTGTATCGACTGCGAGGACGCCGCGGAGTTCGAGCGCCTCCATGCGGCGCTCGCCGAGGGTGGCGAGACGCTGATGCCCCCCGACGACTACGGCTTCGGCGCCCGTTTCGCCTGGCTCAACGACCGCTTCGGGGTCTCCTGGCAACTCAACCTGGCCCATGAGGAGGGCACCCCATGACCTCGCCCCTGCCCCCCATCGTCTCCATGGCGGAGTGGCAGACCGCCCTGGACGCCCAGATCGCCCGGGAGAAGGCCCATACCCGGGAGCGCGACCGACTCAGCGCCGCCCGCCGCCGCCTGCCGATGGTCGAGGTGCGCAACGACTACGCCTTCGAGGGGCCCGATGGCCCACTGAGCCTGCTCGACCTCTTCGCGGGGCGTCGCCAGTTGATCGTCTACCATTTCATGTTCGGGCCCGACTGGGAGGCGGGCTGCGATGGCTGCTCCTGGGTGGTCGACGCCATGACCCACCCCGCCCACCTGCATGCCCGGGACACCAGCCTGGTGCTGGCCTCCCGGGCGCCCCTGGAGAAGCTCCAACGCTACCAGGCCCGCATGGGCTGGCGGCATCCGCCCTGGGTCTCCTCCCTGGGCAGCGACTTCAACGTCGATATGGGCGTGACCAGCGAGGACGGCTGCGCCACGGATACCGACCGCGGCGAGCGGCATGGCATCAGCGTCTTCCTGCGCGACGGTGAGCGGGTCTTTCGCAGCTACTTCACCGGCAGGCGCGGCGTCGAGTACCTGGGCAGCCTGTGGAGCTACCTGGACCTGACGCCCTACGGCCGCCAGGAGACCTGGGAGGACTCCCCGGAGGGCTGGCCCCAGACCCCGCCCTACGCCTGGAACCGCCGCCACGACGAGTACGACACTTGAACGAGGCTTAGGCCACCCGCCGTGGCGAAGTGATCTACCCTGAACGGCACCCTGGCCGGATTCCTGGCATGGGTCGTCCCCGAGCGGAGGTAGGCCAGATGCAACCACGTATCACCCTGATCACCCTGGGCGTCGACGACCTGGAACGGGCGCTGCGCTTCTACCGCGATGGCCTCGGCCTGGCAACGCCCGGCATCATGGGAGAGGAGTTCGAGGAGGGCGACGGCGCCGTGGTCTTCTTCGACCTGCAGGGCGGGCTCAAGCTCGGCCTCTGGCCGCGGCGCTGCCTCGCCAATGACGCCAACCTGCCACTGGGGCCGCCGAGCGCCACCGAGCTCAGCCTGGCCCATAACGTCGCCTCCCGGGAGGAGGTCGACGAGGTGATGGCCCAGGCCAGGCAGGCCGGCGCCACCCTCACCAAGCCCGCTTATGAGACCTTCTGGGGCGGCTATGCCGGTTACTTTCAGGACCCCGACGGGCACCTGTGGGAAGTGGCCTGGAATCCGGCCTGGGAAGTCGAGGAATGAGCGCCAAAGGACCCGCAGCCACCCGCCAAACGCCTTCCATGACGGACGCCGAGTCCCTCGCGCGCGCCATCCATGAGCGGGTGATGCTGGTGCCCTACGACCCGGCCTGGCCGGGCCGTTTCGCCGCCGAACGGGCGCGCCTGCTGGGGCGGTTTGCCGACGCCCTGCGCGGGGTGGTGCATATCGGCAGCACCGCGGTGCCCGGCCTGCCCGCCAAGCCGGTCATCGACATCATGGCCGGGGTCGACTCCCTGGCGGTCGCCGACGCGCTGATGGCGCCGCTGCTCGAGGCCGGCTACGTCACCTCCGCCGAGTTCAACGCCGCCCTCACCGACCGCCGCTGGCTGATGCGCCACGCCGCGGGCCACCGTACCCATCACCTGCACCTGGTGGTCCACGACGGCCAGCTGTGGCGGCAACGCCTGGCCTTCCGCGACACCCTGCGCGCCGACCCGGCCCTGGCCGAGCGCTATGCCCTGCTCAAGGCCGAACTGGCCGCCCGCCACCCCGACGACCGGGAGGCCTATACCCGGGCCAAGGGCGAGTTCGTGCGGGCGGTGCTAGCACGAACCTGAGACGTCCCGACCGCGGCGCCGCGCCCCAGGGTGTCATGCCCTCACTGTTGCCATTCGCTGGGTGGTATGCGCCGCAGATGCAGATGGCTGACCAGTCGGATGGTGGGACGGATCAGGAACTGGAAGCTGCCGAGGATGAACATCCACACCGCCAGGGTCTCCTGGCTTGGGTATAGGAAGAGAATGCTGCCGACCAAAAACCAGATGGCAATGCAGAAGTCGTTGGCGATGCTCAACGTCTCGTAACGGCGGCGGATCACCAACTCCTCGTGTCCCAGGCGCAGGGTCAAGGGGTCGTCGAGAGGCGTGCGGGGGGAAGCGGGCGTCGTCATCGGTGCTCCTTTCGGCAGTGGCGAGGGGTCCTTTCCTAGCCTACCAGCCGTTCCCGCGCTCACACATGCTTATCCCGAGGTGTCTCCGCCGCCCCGGCCCGGTCACGCGACTCGGCCAGCGCCAGCCCCGGGCGTCCCGGCGGCGTCAGATAATAGCCCGACAACGGCGACAGGCCGATGCCCTGCTCGGCCGCCCGCCTCACCAGCGCTTGCTCGATGTCCCGGTCGTCGAGCCAGGCCACCAAGTGCATGCCGGCCTGCCCCTCCGACAAGGCGAGCCCCCGTGCCACGGCCGGCGCCAAGGCCCGGCGCAGCAGCGCCTGGCGCTGCCGATAGCAGTCGCGCATGCGCCGCACATGCCGCGAGAAGTGGCCGGCGGCGATAAACTCGGCCAGCGCCGCCTGCACCGCGTACTGGCCCTCGCGATGCAGGCGGGCGTTGGCACGCCGGAAGGGGGCCACCAGGGCCTCGGGCAGCACCAGGTAGCCGAGCCGCAGCCCCGGATAGAGCACCTTGCTGAGGGTGCCGACATAGATCACCCGAGCCGCCTCGGAAAGCCCTTGGAGGGCGGCGATGGGGCGCTGGCCATAGCGAAACTCACTGTCGTAGTCGTCCTCGACGATCCAGGCGCCATGGGTCTCGGCGGCCTCGAGCAGCGCCAGGCGCCGCGGGAGGCTCATGGTCACGCCACTGGGGTACTGATGGGAGGGCGTCACATAGATCAGCCGCGGCGCGGCCTGCCCGGGAGGCACGCGCTTAAGATCCAGGCCCTCGCCATCCACCGGCACCGCTACCATCTCGAGGCCGGCGGCGTCGAAACAGGCCTGGGCGCCACCATAACCAGGCTCCTCCAGCCAGGCGACATCGCCCGGGTCGCTCAGCATCCGGGCGATCAGTTCGAAGCCCTGCTGGGCCCCCTGCACCACCAGCACCTGCTCCGGGCGACAGCGCACCGAGCGCGACAGCCGCAGGTAGTCGCACAGCGCCTCGCGCAGCGCCGTCACCCCACCCTGGGTGCGGTAATCCAGCCACGCCTCGGGGGCATCGCGCTGGTGGCGCTTGAGCAATCGCTGCCAGAGCTCATGGGGAAAGCGGTCGAGGGCCGGCACCCCGGGCGCGAAGGCAGCGTGATGATCGCCCGGTGAGGCACAGAACCTCAGCAGTCGCTCGCCGCGCGCCGACAACGCGGCCTCCGGTGCCTCGCTCGGGGCCGCTTCGGATACCGCCTCTCCGCGGCCGAAGGGCAGGTCGGCGACGAAGGTGCCGGCGCCGGGGCGGGTCTCCAGGAAGCCCTCGGCGACCAGTTGCTCGATGGCCTCCAGCAGCGTGTTGCGCCCCACGCCCAGATCACGGGCCAGGCGCCGCGACGACGGCAGCCGACTGCCGCTGGCCAGGCGCCCCGACTGTATCCAGCCCCGCAGCGCCCGATACAGGCGCCGGGCCAGGGACTGGGAGGACGGCGTCATCAGTTCGATGCCCAGGGCCTCGCCGACCCAGTCAGCGTGCGCGGCGATAACCGGTTCCATGATTTTCCTTATAACTGGCCCTTATCAGGGAACCACCATGCCGCCAGACTCGAACGCTGTCACTACCCCTGCGAGGAGATCACCATGCCTATCCGTCATGCCCGGCTCGCCGACGTCGAGGCCCTCGGCGCGCTGCTCGACGACTATCGGGTCTTCTACGGCCAGGCCTCCGACCCGGACGCCGCTCGTCGTTTCCTGGCCCGACGCCTGGGGCTGGGCGATTCCCATCTGCTGATGCACTGCGGCGACGACGGTGTGCCACAGGGCTTCGTCCAGCTCTACCCGCTGTTCAGCACGGTGCGCCTGGCCCCGCAATGGCGCCTCAACGACCTCTTCGTGGCCCCCCAGGCCCGCCGCCGGGGCCTGGGCCGCGCCCTGATGAACGCCGCCCGCGACCTGGCCCTGGCCCATGGCGTTCGGCAGTTGACCCTGGCGACTCGGATCGACAACCAGGCCGCCCAGGCGCTCTACGAGGCCCTCGGCTGGCAACGCGACCGGGACTTCCACCACTACGCCCTGCGCCTCGACGGAGAAAACGCCCATGTACCGTCCCCGTGACACCCGCATGCCCTTGGACGAGGCCCAGGCGGTGATCGATGCCCACGGCTTCGCCGTGCTCCTGGACGAGCGCCTGCGGGCCAGCCACCTGCCCCTGGTCCTGGCACGCGGCGAAGGCGAGCTGGGTAGCCTCTACGGCCATTTCGCCCGCGCCAACCCCCACTGGCAGGCGCTGGAGGGGCAGCGGGTGTTGGCCATCTTCCAGGGCCCGCATGCCTATGTCTCGCCGCGCTGGTATGCCGCCCGGCCGGCGGTGCCGACCTGGAACTATGTGGCCGTGCATGCCAGCGGCATCGTCGAGATACTCGGCGACGACGCCACCCAGGCGGCCTTCGACGGCCTGCTGGCCAAGTACGAGCCCGACCTGCTCGACGACGCGGCGATCCTCAGCGACGACTATCGCCAGCGGCTGCTCAGGGGCACCGTCGGCTTCCGGATCCGCCTGGATGACCTCCAGGGCAAGGCCAAGCTGGGGCTGAACCGCTCGCCGGAGGACCAGGCCGGGGTCCTGGCCGGGCTGGGCGACAGCGCCGATCCGCTGGCCCGCCAGTTGGGGGACTATACCCAGGGCTATAGCGAGCGCCATCTCGCGGACGATCTCGGTAAGGGGAGGTTAGGATGAGCGCTGAGACCACCGGCGCCTCGCCCGGCGCCCTGTCGCCCTTCGGCCAGCCCATCGGCGCCCCGGTGCCCGGCTGGCAAGGGGCGGCCTCACTGCCGGATGCGCCCCTGGAGGGGAGCCGGGTGCGTGTCGAGCCCCTGGCGGTCGAGCGTCACGGTGACGCCCTGTTCGAGGCCCTGGGCCTGTCCGGGGACGCCCCCGGCGACGGCCCGCAGGCGCGCTGGACCTACCTGGGCGGCGTTCCCTATGCCGACCGGGCCGGCTTCGATGCCTGGCTGGCGGCCCGGGCCGCCAGCCGCGACCCGCGTTTCCATGCCATCGTCGAGAAGGAGAGCGGTCGGGCGCTGGGCCTGGCCGCCTACCTGGCTATCGTGCCCGAGCACGGCAGCATCGAGGTCGGCCACCTGCATTTCTCGCCACGCCTGCAACGCACTGCGGCGGCCACCGAGGCCATGACGCTGATGATGCGTCACGCCTTCGCCCTCGGCTACCGGCGCTACGAGTGGAAGTGCGATGCGCTCAATGCGCCGTCGCGACGCGCCGCCACCCGCCTGGGCTTTCGCTTCGAGGGGATCTTCCGCCAGCACCGGGTGGTGGCCGGGCGCAATCGCGATACCGCCTGGTTCTCGATCCTCGACACCGAGTGGCCGGCCCTGGAGGCGATCCTGCGGCGCTGGCTGGCAGCGGACAACTTCGATGCCCGGGGCCGGCAACGCCTCTCGCTGTCGGCCCTGACGGCGCGCGCATCCGCCGTTGACTGATCGCCGACGGCCGAATCGTGCGCCTAGCGCTGCGGGGCCGGCTCGGCCTCGCCATCGACATCCACGCCGATAAAGCCGCCGGACTGGCGCCGCCACAGGGCGGCGTAGAGGCCGCCCCGGGCCAGCAGTTCCTGGTGACTGCCGCTCTCGACGATACGCCCCTCGTCGATCACCACCAGGCGGTCGAGCATGGCGATGGTGGAGAGGCGATGGGCGATGGCGATCACCGTCTTGCCCTCCATCAGCGCATACAGTTGCTCCTGGATCGCCGCCTCCACCTCGGAATCCAGCGCCGAGGTGGCCTCATCCAGCACCAGGATGGGGGCGTTCTTGAGCAGCACCCGGGCGATGGCGATACGCTGTCGCTGGCCGCCGGAGAGCTTGACGCCCCGCTCCCCGACCTGGGCATCCAGGCCACGGCGCCCCTGCAGGTCCACCAGCTCATCGATAAAGGCATCGGCATGGGCGCGGCGCACCGCTTCCCGAACCTGCTCCTCGCTGGCCTCGGGACTGCCGTAACGGATATTGTCGCGCACCGAGCGATGCAGCAGGGAGGTGTCCTGGGTGACCATGCCGATCCGCCGGCGCAGCGACTCCTGGGTCACCCCGGCGATGTCCTGGCCATCGATCAGGATGCGTCCGCCCTCCAGGTCATAGAAGCGCAGCAGCAGGTTGGCGAGTGTCGACTTGCCGGCCCCGGAGCGACCGATCAGCCCCACCTTCTCGCCGGGGGCGATGCTCAGGTCGAGGCCATCGAAGACCCGCCGGGGCTCTCCACCGGAAAGCAGCCTCGCGTGGCCGTCGGGGCGCGCATAGCCGAAGCGCAGCGACTCGAAGCGGATCTCGCCGTGGGGCACCGCCAGCGCCTGGGCCTCGGGCGCGTCCTGCACCGCCGGCTCCCGGGCGATGGTATTGATGCCGTCCTGCACGGTGCCGATATTCTCGAACAGGCTTGCCACCTCCCAGAGGATCCAGTTGGACATGAAGCGGATACGCATCACCAGGGCGATGGCCACGGCGATAACGCCCAGCGACACCGCCTCCAGGTACCAGGCGCCGATGGCCATGGCCGCCACCCCGGCCAGCAGCAGGGAGTTGAGCAGGGTCAGGCTGACGGTGAGGCCGGTGGCCAGGCGCATCTGCCGATAGACGGTGGCCATGAAACCCTCCATGGCATCGCGGGCATAGGCCTGCTCGCGGCGCGTGTCGGCGAACAGCTTGATGGTCTGGATATTGCTGTAGCTGTCGACGATGCGCCCGGTCATCACCGCCCGGGCGTCGGCCTGGGCCATGGAGACCGCCCGCAGCCGCGGCACGAAGATCCACATGATGGCGACATACCCCCCCAGCCAGAGCACCAGCGGCAGCATCAGCCAGGGCTCGGCGCTGCCCATCAACAGCATGGCGCCGGCGAAGTAGACGAGCACATAGACCAGCAGGTCCATCAGCTTCATCACCGTCTCGCGGATCGCCAGGGCCGTCTGCATCACCTTCTGGGAGACCCGGCCGGCGAACTCGTCCTGATAGAAGGCCAGGCTCTGGCCGAGCATATGCCGATGCGCCAGCCAGCGGCCGATCATCGGGTAGTTGCCGAAGATGCTCTGATGGGTGACCAGCGACTGCAGCAGGGTGAGCAGCGGCAGGCCGATCACCACCAGCGCCGCCATGCCGGCCAGGCGCCAGCCGTAATCGGCGAAGAAGCCCTCGCGCTCGGCCGCGGCGAGCCAGTCGACCAGCTCGCCCATGTAGCCGAAGAAGAGCACCTCGGCGGCGGAGACCAGGCCGGTGAGCAACGACATGAGCAGCAACAGCGGCAGTACCGGCCGCGAGAAGTGCAGGATAAAGGCGAAGAGTCCCCGGGGCGGGGTGCCCGCCGCGGCCGTGGGGTAGGGGTTCACCAGGCGTTCGAAGTAACCCAACATGATCGGCGTTCCGTCATCGGTGAAGCAGGAGCGATTCGGCCCCTAGCGTCTATGCTCAGTCTGACGATAGCACGGTCGCCGCCTCGACAAGCGCTGGGCTTGCCCGGGGCCAGGTTGCATTCGCTAACAGGTTCCGGGCCCGCCCGGACCGCCTCGAGGAGGTCATCATGGCAGATACCACCCCCGACCCGCTCGCGCCCCGCCAGGATCGTATCAACCCGGTGGTCTTCTACGGCTCGGCCATCGGGATCCTGGCCTTCGCCCTCTGGGCGATGGCCTTCACCGAGGCGGCCAATACGGTGATCTACGCCGTCCTGGCCTGGATCTCCGACAGCTTCGGCTGGTTCTATTTCATCGCCGTGGTGGCCTACCTGGTGTTCGTCATCGCCATCGGCCTGTCGCGCTTCGGCAAGCTGCGCCTGGGGCCGGCCCACTCGACGCCGGACTTCAATATCGTCACCTGGGCGGCCATGCTGTTCTCCGCCGGCATCGGCATCGACCTGCTGTTCTTCTGCATCGCCGAGCCGGTGACCCAATTCCTGGCGCCCCCGGAGGGCGACCCCGCCACCGTGGCGGCGGCCCGCCACGCCATGGAGCTCACCTTCCTGCATTGGGGGCTCTCCGGCTGGGGCATCTACACCCTGGTGGGCATGTCCCTGGCCTTCTTCAGCTACCGCCACGGCCTGCCGCTGACCATTCGCTCGGCGCTCTATCCCATCTTCGGCAAGCGCATCCGCGGCCCCATCGGCCATGGCGTGGATATCGCCGCGGTACTGGGCACGGTGTTCGGCATCGCCACCAGCCTGGGCATCGGCATCATCCAGCTCAACTTCGGCCTCAACTACATGTTCGGCGTCCCCGAGAGCACCCTGATCCAGGCGATCCTGGCGATCCTGATCGTGATCTTCTCGGCTATCTCGGCGGTGACCGGGGTCGACAAGGGCATCCGCCGACTCTCCGAGTTCAATATGCTGCTGGCGCTGCTGCTGATGCTGTTTATCCTCTTCAGCGGCCAGACCCTGTTCCTGCTCAACGCCCTGGTCATGAACGTGGGCGACTACCTCTCCAACTTTATCGCCCTCTCCTTCAACACCTACGCCTTCGACCCGCCCAGCGACTGGCTCAACGCCTGGACGGTGTTCTTCTGGGCCTGGTGGATCGCCTGGGGCCCCTTCGTCGGCCTCTTCCTGGCGCGGATTTCCCGGGGCCGCACCATCCGCCAGTTCGTCGCCGGCACCCTGATCCTGCCGCTGACCTTTATGATGGCGTGGATGTCGATCATGGGGAACAGCGCCATCGAGCTGGTGATGGCGGGCAGCGCCAGCGTCGCCGACTTCGGCGAACAGGCCATGAACAACCCCGGCTCGGCCATCTACCTCTTCCTGCAGAGCTACCCCTGGGTGGCCCTGACCACCACCGTGGTCACCGTGCTGGCCATCGTCTTCTTCGTCACCTCCGGCGACTCCGGCTCCCTGGTGCTCTCCAACCTGACCTCGGTGCTCAGCGATCCCAATCACGATGCCCCCTCCTGGATGCGCATCCTGTGGGCGGCGATCATCGGCCTGCTGACCCTGGCCCTGCTGATGGCCGGGGGCCTGGGTGCCCTGCAGAGCGCCGTGGTGATCATGGGACTGCCCTTCGCCTTCGTGCTCTTCCTGATGATGCTGGGGCTATTCAAGGCCCTCAAGGTGGAGGGCCTCAAGGAGGACAGCCTGCGTGGCAGCATGGCCGGTCACCTCTCCGGGCGGCTGCCCAGCGACGAGGGCAGCCGACGCCATTGGCGCCAGCGCCTGATGCGGGCGATGAGCTTCCCCAACCGTGCCCAGGCCAGTCGCTTCCTCGTCGAGGTGGGTCGCCCCGCCATGCAAGCGATCCGCGATGAGCTCACCGAGAAGGGCTTCCCGGTGGAGGTCGTCGAGGGTAGCGGCGAGGAGGAGCACCTGGCCCTCAACGTGGCCCTCGGCGGCGAGCAGGACTTCACCTACCAGATCTGGCCGCACCGCAGTCCCATGCCGGCCTTCTCGATCCGCGATAGCCATGCCGGCACCGGCTACTACCGGCTGCAGGTGCATATCGGCGAGGGAGGCCAGGGCTATGACGTCTATGGCTACTCCCGGGAGCAGCTGATCGCCGATATCCTCGACCAGTACGAGCGCCACCTGTTCTTCCTGCATACCCAGCGGGAGCTGCCGGGGGGCGACACCGCCATGCCCGACGACCCGACCACGGCGGGGCGCTGAGCCGGTGCGGCTAGCGCAGCGCTAGCCGCATGGCCACCCGCTCGCGCAGCCCCAGGCGCGCCTCGGCGGCCAGCCGCGACGCCAGTGCCGGGCCGCAGGCCTCGGGCGCCAGGGACTGGAACCCCAGCCGGGCATAGAAGGGGGCGTTCCAGGGCAGGCTGGCGAAGGTGGTCAGGGTCAGGGCCGCATGCCCCGCGGCACGGCCCCACTGCACTACCCGTGCCACCAGGGCGCGCCCCAACCCGAGGCACTGGTGGGCAGGGTGGACATCGAGCTCGACCAGGAAGGCATCGCCGTCGCAGGTATCGGCCACGGCGAAGCCCACCGGCAGCCCCCGCGGCGACAGGGCCACCCAGAGCCGCCCCTCGAGATGGGCCTCGCGCAGTACCGCCAGCGGCACCGCGCCTGCCCGCAGGGCGGGGGGAAGCAAGCGGCCGGGAAATTGCCGCGCCGCGGCGCGCTCCACGGCGGCGAGCCGCGGCAAATCGGCCTCCCGGGCCGGTTGGATACGGTATCCCGCCGTCTTCCAGGGAGGCGGAGAGTCTGACACCTGCTGATGATCCATGGCGTGGTCCCGATTGTCGGCTGACGCCCTATGCTACCGCGGGTGTCGATCGAGGTGCGCCAGCCGTTCGCGCTGGAGGACATCGCCCCCGGCGAGGCGGCCCGGCGCGTCCGCCGCCTGGGCACGCTCTGACGCCAGAACGACCACGCCCGCCTCCGGCTGACCGGGGGCGGGCGTGGGGATCTTCCCGAAGGCGGGAACTCAGTAGAGGTGTACCGCCTCGAAGCGGGCCACTACCTCGCCCTGGGCATCCGTCAGGGTCAGCGACTTGCCCTCGACATCCCAGGCGGCGACCCGATCCAGTGCCGCCAGGAAGGCCTGTTCGGTGTCCATGCCCGCCATGCAGGCCATGCGGGTGGTGGCCATCTGGCCGAAGCTCAGCGCCTGGCCCGCCAGGCGATAGCCGCCCATCAGGCGGTTGCAGCCGGTGGAACCCGCCACGCGCCGATCCTCCTCATGCAGCACCAGGTGCGCCTCGCGCTGATTGTCGACCACCGCCACCGGCGCCTCGCCGAGCCGGGTCAGCTTCCAGTAGGTATTGACCAGCGGCTCATCCACGGAAGCCTCCATGGCAGCACAACCCACCATCGTTAAGGAAAAAGCCAGCACCAGCGCCAGGGAAATCATCCTTTTCATAGTCTTTTCTCCTGAAATTTTCGTAGTGACTTCCCTCAGACCACCGTCGACGCCTAAGTTTCCCCGGCGCCTTACAAGCGAATGCCCGGGGTGGGCTCCTCCACCGGCGCGGAGGGCGGCAAGGCCGTCTCCAGTACCTGAGGCGATACATGAATGCTAGCACCGGTCTGTAGGCCCAGGGCGATGGCGTCGCTGGCGCGACTGTCGATGCGCAGGGGCGTCGGATCGTCCTTCCCCACACGCAGCTCCAGCATGCCCAGGAAGACGCCATCGACGATGGCATCGACATAGACTCGCTCCAGGCGCACCTCGAGGCCGACCAGCACATCGCCGAGCAGTTCGTGGGTCAGGGGACGTCGTGGGCGAGCACCGAACAGCCCGCGACGGATCGCCTCGGCTTCCGCGCTACCGATAAAGATCGGAATCACCGCCTGAGTCCCGGGTTCGCGCAATAGGACCACCGGCACGCCAGGCCCCGCCAGGCCGACGCTGACCACCTCGACTTCCACCATGGCCTCCGGCGGCACCGCCAACTCACGGGCCGCGACGGGCGACCCTGGCAGCAGCAGACAGAGGGCCAGGCACCAGGGGCCCCATCGCGGCATGGCGAACCTCCCTCCCCCGAGGACGGGGCATGGATCGGGTACCTTCAGCATGGCAGCCTTCCCCGGGCGCCGCGACCGCCGCCACCGGAATTAAGCTTGTTACCGCTTTCCGTTGTTCAGTAAGATTCCTGCCATCGTTTTTGATCCGGTGAGAACAGCAATGGGCAGAGCCTTCCAGAACCGCAAGGAATCCATGGCCAAGACGGCCGCCGCCAAGACCAAGGTCTACAGCAAGTACGGGCGCGAGATCTACGTCGTCGCCAAGTCCGGCGGCACCGACCCCAATGGCAACCTGGCGCTGCGCGGCCTGATCGAGCGGGCCAAGAAGGACCAGGTGCCCAGCCATGTGATCGACAAGGCCCTCGACAAGGCCAGCGGTGTGGGCGGCGAAGACTACTCCCCGGCCCGCTACGAAGGCTTCGGCCCCGGCAACGTGATGGTCATCGTCGACTGCCTCACCGATAACCCCAACCGCACCTTCGGCGACGTGCGCGCCTGCTTCACCAAGACCAAGTCGAAGATCGGCACCCCCGGCAGCGTCAGCCATATGTTCGACCACTGCGCCATCCTGGCCTATGCCGGCGATGACGAGGAGGCGGCCCTGGAGGCGCTGATGGAGGGCGATGTCGATGTCACCGACATCGAGAACGAAAACGGCCAGATCACCGTCTTCGCTCCGCATACCGAATACGCCAAGGCCAAGCAGGCGCTGCTGGGCGCCTTCGGCGAGCTCGACTTCGAGGTCGACGAGATCCAGTTCGTGCCCCAGACCACCACCCCGGTGGAGGGTGACGACGTGGCGATGTTCGAGAAATTCCTCGACCTGCTCAACGACCTGGACGACGTCCAGAACGTCTTCCATAACGCCGAACTGCCCGACGAGGCCTGAGGCGCGTTCCGCCGCCCGGCCCGGGCGGCGGCCTCCCCCTAGGCCTTGGGGTCGGCGGGCCTGTCGCAGCCCATCACGCCCCCCTTGGCCCAGTTCTCTCCCTCCACCTCGCTGAAGAACACCTGCACCGACGCCTCCTCGGCGCCATAGACCTCGGCGAAGGCCTGGGTGATGCGCCGCGCCAGCTCGCGCTTCTGCTCGACGCTGCGGGGAAACTGCTGAATGGTCACGATGGGCATGGTGGGGCTCCGGGTAAGTGCCAGGAAAATAGAAAAGGGCGCGCCTGAATCCGTGGGACCTCAGGCGTCGCCGGCGTCGCGCTCGACCAGGGCGGCCAGGCGCTCGGCCTCTTCTTCGCGGGCATCCTCGATCACCGCCAGCAATTCGTCGACATCGACGCCCTGGGACGCTTCCTCGAAGGTGCCGCTCAAGGGCGAGTCGGGATGCAGCTCGCCGGCCTCATAGAGGGCCCAGATCTCGCGACCATAGTCGCTCGCCAAGAGCTCCGGGGCGAAGCGCCCGAAGTAGGCGCGCATGGTGTCCACGTCGCGGCGCAGCAGCATGGCGGCGCTGTTGTTGCCCGCCGCATCCACCGCCTGGGGCAGGTCGATAATCACCGGGCCGTGCGCATCGAGCAGCACATTGAATTCGGAGAGGTCGCCATGCACCAGGCCGGCGCACAGCATGCGCACCACCTCGCGCATCACTTGGGCATGGTAGTCGCGGGCCTGGTCGGGCTCGAGCACGACGTCATCCAGGCGCGGCGCCACCACCCCCTCGGCGTCGGCGATGCGCTCCATCAGCAGCACCCCATCGACGAAGCCATAGGGCCGGGGCACCCGCACGCCGGCCTCGGCCAGTCGATAGAGGGCATCCACCTCGGCATTCAGCCAGGCCTGCTCCTGCTCTTTCTGGCCATAGCGGGTCTTCTTGGCCATGGCCCGGCTACGCCGGCTGTTGCGATCCTTGCGGCCCTCCTGGTACTGCACCGCCTGCTTGAAGCTACGCTGTTTGGCCTCCTTGAAGACCTTGGCGCAGCGCAGCTCGCCGCCGGCGCGCACCACATAGACCTGGGCTTCCTTGCCACTCATCAGCTGACTCTCGACCGACTCGATCAGGCCATCGTCCAGCAGGGGTTGTAAGCGTTTGGGGACTTTCATGGCACCTGTTCGATCGGTTCAGCGGCTGACGCGGCGCACGCGAACGCTGCGCCCCTTGAGTTTGTCCCCCTCGAGCTTGGCCAGGGCCGGCTTGGCCACCTCGCGGCGCACCGCCACATAGGCGCTGTTCGCCATTACCTTGATCTTGCCCACCTGGTCGCCGGCGATACCGCCCTCGCCGGTCAGGGCGCCGAGGATATCGCCGGGGCGCAGCTTCTGCTTCTTGCCGCTGCCGAGCTGCAGGGTGGCCATGGGCGGCACCAGGGGGGCGGTGTCGCGGGGGCTGGGCAGCGGCTCGGTATCGAGGATCTCGCCGAGGAAGTCGGCGAGGCGCTCCAGGCGGTAGGCCTCCGCTTCGGCCACCAGGGTGCAGGCCACCCCGGAGCCGCCGGCCCGGCCAGTGCGCCCCACCCGGTGCACATGCACCGCCAGGTCCCGGGCGAGCTGGTAATTGAAGACCGCGTCCAGGGCCTCGATATCCAGGCCCCGCGCCGCCACATCGGTGGCCACCAGGATCGACACGCTCTTGTTGGCGAACAGCACCAGCAGGCGGTCGCGGTCGCGCTGCTCCAGGTCACCGTGCAGGGCCAGGGCACTGAAGCCCTCGCGGTTCAGGGCCTCGGCCAGCTCCTGGGTCTCGCGCTTGGTGTTGCAAAACACCACGCTGGACTCGGGACGATGATGGCGCAGCAGGCGGCACAGGGCCGGCAGGCGGGCCGCCTCGTCGGCGACCCGATGGAAGTGCTGACGAATGCTGGTCTCGTCATGGGTCTCGGTCAACGCCACCTCGAACGGATCGCGCAGCAACGCCGCGGCGATGGGGCGCAGCGCCTCGGCTCCCGCCCCCTGCAGGCCGGTGGCGCTGAACAGCAGCGTCTGGCGGCTGGCCGGGGTGGCGGCGACGATGGCCTCCAGGGTGGCCTGGAAGCCCATGTCCAGCATGCGATCCGCCTCGTCCAGCACCAGGCTGGCGAGACCGCCCAGGTCGAGGCTGCCCTTGCGCAGATGCTCCTCCACCCGCCCCGGGGTACCCACCACGATATGCGCCCCATGGGCCAGGGAGGCCAGTTGGGGACCGAAGGGTGCGCCACCGCACAGGGTCAGCACCTTCACATTGGCCAGGGTCCGCGCCAGTCGGCGCAGCTCGCCGGCCACCTGATCGGCCAGCTCCCGGGTAGGACAGAGCACCAGGGCCTGGACCCGGAAGCTGTCCCGCTCGAGCCGCGACAACAGGCCCAGGCCGAAGGCCGCGGTCTTGCCGGAGCCGGTCTTGGCCTGGGCGATCAGGTCGCGGCCGGCCAGGGTCGCCGGCAGGCTGGCGGCCTGGATCGGCGTCATGGCGTGATAGCCCAGGGAGGCCAGGTTGGCGAGCAGTTCCGGCGCTAGGGGCAAGGCGGAGAAGGCCCCGGCGTGAGCGGCGGCATCGGACATGGTAGCGGGGTCCTGCGAGATGGGGAGAGGAGAGAGGGCCGGCAACGAGCAACGGGCCTGGCGCCCACGGGCGCCAAGCCTAGCAGAAAACGCGGTGACATACCGCTAACGTGATACGAACGGCCGGAGCAGGAGGACTTCCTCGGGTTAGGGCGTCTCCAGCGAGACCGCCGTGCCGCTGACCCGGATGCCACCGCGCTCGGGCAGGGTCACCTCCAGGCGGCTCGGCTGGCCCATCGCCTCGCCCTGGCGGATCGTCAGCCGCGCCGGCGCCGCCATCAAGCCGGCATCCCGCAGGTAGCCGCCGAGGGCCGCCGCCGCGGCGCCGGTGGCCGGGTCCTCCACCACCCCGCCCACCGGGAAGGGGTTGCGTGCATGGAAGACGCCCTCGGCGTCGCGCCAGATCAGTGGCAGGGTGGTCAGCCCCTCCCGGGTCATCAATGCCTTGAGCGCCTCGAAGTCGTAATCCAGCCGCGCCAGGCGATCGTGGCTGGACGCCGCCAGCACCAGGTGCCAGACCCCGGCATAGGCCAGCACCGGTGGCAACTCGGGGTCCAGCTCCTCGGCTCGCCAGCCCAGGCAGGCCAGGGTCTCGGCGACCAGCGCCGCCGACGCCGGGCGCTGTTGCGGCGTCACCGAGACCAGGGTGGCCCACCAGGACTCGCCGTGTCGGCTCACCTCCAGCGGCACCTCGCCGATGGCGGTCTCCAAGCGGTAGGTGTCCGGGCCATGCAGGCGCCCCAGCACCACACCGGCGGCCACGCTGGCATGACCGCAGAAATCGATCTCCTTGGCGGGACTGTAATAGCGCACCCGGTAGCGCCCCTCCCCGAGGGGAGCCAGGAAGATGGTCTCGGAATAGCCCACCTCGGTGGCGAGCTCTTGCATGGTGGCGGCCGGGGGCAGCGTCTCTCCCAGCCAGACTCCGGCCGGGTTGCCACCCCGGGGGTCCTGGGTGAAAGCGGCGAGGCGATAGAGGCGCTCGGTCATGGGGCACTCCCGTGTCGTGGTAGAGGAGGTTCCCATTCTCTCGTTAGCTGGTTTAATGACAACGAATGCTTTTTCACCCATAGGCTTAGCAAGGCTAACCCATGCACCCTCGACGCCTCCCCCTGGCTACCCTCAACGCCTTCGAAACGGCGGCCCGCCTGGGCAGCTTCCGCACCGCCGCCGAGGCGCTGCACGTCACCCCCGCCGCGGTCAGCCATCGCATCAAGGCCTTGGAAGCCGAGCTGGGCGTGCGTCTCTTCGAGCGGCGCCCCCGGGGCGTGGCCCTGACCCAAGCCGGCGAACGCTACCGGGAACGCCTCGCCGAGGCCTTCGCGCTGATCGAGCAGGCCACCGCCGAGCTCGGCCGACCGCCCATCGATGGTCCCCTGAGGGTCTCGGCGCCCCAGTCATTCACCCGCCACTGCCTACTGCCGCGCCTCGGCAACCTGCTGCAACGCCACCCGGGACTGCGCCTCGAGCTGCTGGGCGCCGACCGCCTGGTCGACCTGCATCGCAGCGAGGCCGACCTGGCGATCCGCTTCGGTGGCGGCCACTACCCCGGCCTGCGCGCCGACTACCTGCTGGGCGATGCCATCACCGTGGTGGGACCGGCAGAGGCCGCCGGCAATTGGCGACGGTGGCGATTTATCGAGGACGGCGGTGCCACCGCCACCGAGCCCTGGAGCCATTGGCGCCCCTGGTGGCACGCCGAGGGCCTCCATGAGACCAACGACCTGCCCCGGCTGCGGGTCTCCGATGCCGGCCTGGCTCTGGCCGCCTGCCAGCAAGGCCTGGGGCTCTGCCTGACGCGTTTCACGGTGGCACGGCAACCCCTGCGTGAGGGCAGCCTATGCCCCCTGCGTCCCTGGCGACGTACCGAGTTCGCCTACTACCTGGTCGGCCTGCCCGGGGTCATGGCGAGTCCCCGGGCGGCCGCCTTCCGCGACTGGCTACGGGATAGCCTCGCCCCCCTGGAGCAGGAGCTGCAGGCGACCCTGAGCGGCCCTGCTGAGTAGCCGAGGCATCGCCCGGAGTGAGTCCCCGCTTCGCCGTCAGCCTTACGCTTTCCTTATGGCTGCTAGCCTGTATGATGGAACGGCAGGTGATTTTCAGCGGAGATACCACGACGAGCGATCATTCTTTCCAAGCCAGTACGGGAGGTTCACATGAAGGTCTACAAACCTGAGTGGCGATGCACCTTTAGCGTAAACGACGGCGTGGAAGAATCAGCCAACTGGCGAACCCGCTTCGCCTGGTCATTGCGACGCTTCGCCGACCGCCTCGAAAGACGGGGCCGTACCCTCAAGATCGACTACGATGTCGCCCCCGCGGTGAGCCAGCAGGAGGTGGATACCTGCCTGGGCAAGGGCTTCGAGTTGACCCAGGGCCTACTCACCCAGCTCGCCCATCAGGCCGCCTGCGAGGCGGTGATGCGCGACGCCAAGGCGGAGCTCTTCGAGGAAGAGCCGCGCCGCTGATCCCAAGCCCCGGCCTCGTGCCGGGGCTTTGCTATTCACGGGCCGTCAGCCCGCCTCCCCGAGGCCAAGGCTACACGACCTCCCCCAACGGCACCCGGGCCAGTTGTTCGCGAAGAGCCTGCCCCGCCCGCCCCAGCCCACGCCGACGGCACCACAATAGATCGACGCCCACCAGCCAAGGCGTGAAGGGATAGGCTGCCAGGTCGAGTTCGACCAGCCGTCCGTCGGCCAGCGCCTCCGCCACCAAACGATGGGGCACCATGGCCCACCCCAGGCCCTCTCCGAGCAACGCCAGCAAGGCGGCATAGCTCTCGCAGACATAGCGTTGCGGCGAGATCACATACTCGCTGGTGGAGATCGCCTGGCCATGCGGGGCGTATACCAACTGACGATGATCCGCCAGCTCGGCGAAGCCGATGCCCTGTCGCCGTGCCAGGGGATGCTCCGGCCGGGCCACCTCCACCATGCGCAACTGCCCGATCCGCTGAAAGGCGAGATCCCGAGGATAGTTGGCCTGCACCGGCAACAACGCCAGGTCCAGGGTGCCCGCCATCAGGCACTCGGGGGCCTCCTGCATGGGCAACCGGGTCAGGCGTAACTCCACGCCGGGATACTCCCCCTGCCAGTTTCCCAGGGCGGCCCCGATGGCGGTCAGGGGAATGGCATCGTCCACCGCGATCACCAGCTCCGCCTCTACCTGCCGGGTAAAGCCAAAGGCACGCTCCTCCAGGGCCTGGGCTCGCATCAGCACCGCCCGGGCTTCCTCCAAAAGCACCTCCCCGGCCACCGTCAGACACGGCTTATGCCCCTCCCGGGAGAACAACTCGACCCCCAGATCCAGCTCCAGGTTAGCCACCGCCGTACTGACCGCCGACTGCACTTTGCCCAGGCGCCTCGCTGCCGCCGAGAAAGAACCGGCCTCGGCCACGCCGACGAAGAGTCGCAACTGCTCAAGGGTGAACTGCATGCCTCACCTATCTAAATAATCGATAGATTTTAATTTTCTCTATCTCAATAAAAATCCCATCGTAGCCCTACCAACCCCAGTTGGTCACAACAACAATGCTACGGAGGGTCGTCCCATGGAGACGAGCAGCACTTCGGTCCCCCCATCTGCCGCCATACCGGGCGGCATCACTTCCTGTCCAGCGGATGAGCGCTTTCCCCTGCCCAGGATGCTGATACTGAGCCTGCAACACCTCTGCGTGATGATTTCCGGCACCGTGGCCGTGCCCTTCATCATCGGCAGTGCCCTGGGTCTCGCGCCCCGGGAAATCGCCATGTTGATCAGCGCCGGGCTTTTCACCTGCGGTATCGCCACGGTGATCCAATCGGTGGGTTTCTGGAAATTCGGTATCCGATTGCCCCTGATGCAGGGAGTCACTTTTGCCTCGGTCACTCCCATCATCGCCATCGGTACCGACCCGATACTGGCCTCGGCGGGCCCCGCGGCGATCATGCAGGCCATCTACGGCGCCATCATCGCCGCGGGCCTCTTCGCCCTGATCGCCGCCCCCTTCGCCGCCCATCTCATTCGCCTGTTGCCACCGGTGGTGGTGGGCTCGGTGCTGGCGGTCATCGGGGTCAGCCTGATGCCGGTGGCGATCCAGCATGTGATGGGAGGCTATGTCGCCGATGCCGGGGCACCACGCTATATCGCCCTGGCCTTCGGGGTCCTGGTGGTCATCCTGCTGGTCAATCGTCTGGCCCGGGGCTTCCTGGCCAATATCGCCATCCTGGTAGGACTGGGCGTCGGGCTCCTGGCCGCGACCCTCGGCGGCATGGCGGACTTCTCCGCCGTCAACCAGGCCTCCTGGGTCGCGGTGACGCCGCCCTTCTTCTTTGGAGCCCCCAGCTTCCACCTGGTGCCCGTCCTGACCATGTGCCTGGTGGTCACCATCACCTGGGTGGAGTCGGCCGGTGGCGCCATCCTGGTGGGGGATATCGCGGGTCGCCCGGCACGCGGCCAAGACATCGGCAACCTGATCCGCGCCGATGGCATCTCGACCCTGATTGGTGGCGTGTTCAATGCCTTCCCTTACACCGCCTTCTCGGAAAACATCGCACTAATCAATATCACCGGCGTGAAGAGCCGCTGGGTGGTGGGCCTGGCCGGCCTCCTGCTGGCCTGCCTGGGACTCTTCCCCAAACTCTCGGCACTGGTGGCTTCCCTACCCAAGCCGGTGGTGGGTGGCGCCGGCCTGATGATGTTCGGCGTGATCTTCGCCGCCGGGGTCAAGACCCTCAAGGTCGTCGACTTCGACACGGATCTGCGCAATTTCCTGGTCGTCGGTCTAAGCCTTGGTGCCGCCATGATCCCCATCGCCAGCCCCGATTTCTTCCACTTCATGCCCGACTGGAGTCGCGTGGTCTTCGACTCCAGCGTGGTACTCGGCGCCAACACCGCCATCATCCTTAACCTGCTATTCAACGGCATCTCGCCCCTCGACGATCACGAGCCTTCATAGGAGTCCCACTAATGAACCAGAAGATGGATCACGCCATGATCGATGATATCTCCCGAGTCACCCGCGATATCGAACTGCTGCTGGCCGCCAACGAGGTGGCCAAGCGGGGCCGCGACGACGGCAAGCACCCCTTCGGCGCCCTGCTGGCCGGCCCGAGAGGGGAAATCCTGATGGAGCAGGAAAATGACGAGCATGAGGAGAAGGGCACCGGTCACGCCGAGGCGGCCCTGGTCCGCCGTGCGGTCAAGGCCTATCGTCCGGAGTTTCTCTGGCACTGCACCCTCTACACCACGGTGGAGCCCTGCGTGATGTGCGCCGGCTGCACCTATTGGGGAAATATCGGCCGGGTCGTGTATGGCGCCAGCGAGGCGGCCCTGCTGGCCCTGACCGGAGACCATGAGGACAACCCCACCATGAGCCTGCCCTGCCGGGAAGTCTTCGCCAAGGGCCAGAAGCCCATCGAGGTGGTAGGGCCGGTGGCTGAAGTAGAAGCAACCATCCTCGACCTGCATCGCGACTATTGGTGATACCGCCAGCAGCACGCCGCTGACCCCAGGCCCCGGCCCCGGCCGGGGCTTGGCTATTCACGGTCACCTGCCCCGGCTCCATCGCCCGTGCCCCCCTCCGGGGCACCGGATTAATTTAGTATTTTGCGGACTTCTGCGCCCAACGTCGTCCATCTTCGCCAAGGCTTGCCGCCTCTGCCTTGGCCGGTTACTATCCTCTAGCCTCCCTGGCCCTCATCGCCTCGAATGATGCGATATCCGCGACATGAGACCCCTGAGGTAATCCCATGGGACATCGACCCAAGTTTCTGCTGCTTGCCGCCCTGCTAGGGCTGCTGACGCTGGGCCCGGCTATCGCCCAGGCCCACGAAATCGCCCCCCAGCGTGGCGTCGCCTCCTTCTACAGCGACCGCTTCCAGGGCGCCACTACCGCCAGTGGTGACACCTTCGACCAGCAGGCCCTGACCGCCGCCCACCCCAGCCTGCCCTTCGGCACCCGGGTGCTTGTGACGCGCCGCGATACCGGCCAGGAGGTGGAGGTCACCATCAATGATCGCGGCCCCTTCGTGGCGGGCCGGATCATCGACCTTTCCAAGCGTGCCGCCCGCGAGCTGGGCATGCTGCGCCGTGGCACCGCTCCAGTGATGATCACCCAGGTCGACTAGGCCGGAATTGCCACCCTATAACGCCCGATGCCCGCCAACAGGCGGGCATCGGGCGTTCTCGGTCATGCAAACCGCTCACTCCACGCGTTCGCGCTTGTCCTCGGTGCGGGTCTCGAAGTCACTGGCATCATGGCGCTCGTGGAGCTGCATGGCCGGATCGCCGATGGTGCGGTTGACCATGCGCCCGCGGCGCACCGCCGGTCGCGCGTCGATCGCCTTGGCCCAGCGTTGCACATTGGCATACTCCTGCACCTGCAGGAATTCGCCGGCGTCGTATTGCCGCCCCAGCGCCAGCTGGCCATACCAGGCCCAGTTGGCGATATCGGCGATGGTGTAGTCGTCGCCGGCCAGGTAGGGCGTTTCGGTCAGGCGCCGATCCAGCACGTCCAGCAGCCGCTTGGCCTCCATGGCATAGCGGTCGATGGCGTACTCGATCTTCTCCGGCGCATAGGCGTAGAAATGCCCGAAACCGCCGCCCAGGAAGGGCGCGCTGCCCATCTGCCAGAACAGCCAATTCAGGGTCTCGGTGCGCTGCGCCAGGCCGCCCGGCAGGAATTCACCGAAGCGCTCGGCCAGATAGAGCAGGATCGCCCCCGACTCGAAGACCCGAATCGGCTTGGTGGGGCCATGGTCGACCAGCGCCGGGATCTTGGAGTTGGGGTTGATCTCGACGAAGCCGCTGCCGAACTGGTCGCCCTCGCCGATGCGGATCAGCCAGGCATCGTACTCGGCGTCCTGATAGCCCAGCGCCAGCAGCTCCTCGAGCATCACCGTGACCTTGACCCCATTGGGCGTGCCCATCGAGTAGAGCTGGAAGGGGTGCTTGCCCACCGGCAGCGCCTGGTCGTGGGTCGGCCCGGCGATCGGCCGGTTGATGCTGGCGAAGGTGCCGCCGCTGGCCTTCTCCCAGGTCCACACCTTCGGGGGTACGTATCCACTCTCTTGGCTCATCTCGCCTCCTCACGGGGAATTCCGGCCCCGCGCCGGAAAACGGCGCGGGGCGATCTTTTCAGTCTGATAAACGATAGCCTGTTAAGGTTTCCGCCGCGAGCCCATCCGCCGGCTTATCGGACCGCTAGCTGCCAGGCCCGCCTCGCCTCACGCCCGAGGCCCCTGGGCAGGACGACACGCGCGGCGCCGAGGTAATCGAGAAACTCACCGGCGGCCCGCTGCAGCGCCTCGGCCAGGCCTTCGGGCAGCCTGGCGGGATGGATCTCGGCTTCCCAGTGCCAGGCGAGGAGGGTCAAGACGCCCTGCTGGCACCGGGCATCGAAGCGGGCGACGAAGCGCTCGCCCCATAGCACCGGCAACACATAGTATCCCCAGCGGCGCTGGGCCTGGGGCTTGTAGACCTCCCAGACGTAATCGAAACCGAAGAGGCGGGCGACGCCGCCACGATCCCACATCAGCGGATCCAGCGGGGCAAGGAAGCGCACTGCCCCGCCACCGGCCGGGACGGGGGCCGCATCCAGGGCCGAGAGGGCCGCCGGCGTGGCCCAGTAGCGGGTGCCTTCCACGTCGAGCTCGATCAATTCCCCATGGGCCATGGCCCGGGCGGCGCGGCGATCCCGCTCGGCACGCGGGCAGGGCAGCATCCAGACGGCGGCGTCGGCGCTGGGGCGCAGCAGGCCGGCGGCCTGCACGCGGCGCACCACCAGCCGTTGCAGGGCCTCGTCTGGCGTGGCATCCACCTCCCTCGCCTCGCGGGGCAGCACGCGCTCGGGCAGGTCATAGGCATGGCGACCGCCCACGCGATGATGGGTCATCAGGTGTCCCGTATCCCACAACGCCTTGAGCAGATGCCGCGAACGCTTGGGACCGTACCAGCTGCCGCGCAGGGCGGGGTCGGAGCGCTGATCGCCGAGCTCGAGGCTGGTGGCGGGGCCATGGCGTGCCACCTGCTCGACTAGGGCACGGGCCTCCGGGGCATCGACGTCCACGCCGTGCTTCCGCCAGCGCCGGGCGAACCAGCGATGGAACGGCGCCTGGGCCCACCACTCTCCAGGCTGGATCAGGCTGGCCTGCTTGTCCCAGCCATCGACCAGAAGCCGCTGCTCGTAGGCCGCCCGCAGCCAGTCGCCCCGCCGGTAACCGGGCACTCGGGCCTGCAGCACCAGGTCCGGGTTGGTGCCGACCGGCGCCAGGGGGTCGAACTGAATGGTGCCTAGGCGACGGACGATAGTCGCCAACGGCGCCGGCGGGACGTGATAGCGCACCAGCAGGCGGCGGGCGTCGGCGCGAGTCAGGGTGAGGCGTTGTTGGGCGGTCATCGGTACTCCTTGTTCCGAGGCATCCCCCATCTTAGGCGAACCGTGCCGCATGCGGCATGGTTCCGCCCTCAATCCTGCCGATGGCTGCCCCCCGAATAAACGATTGGCCGCCCGATGCCGCCACTGGCTAGAGTCGCTGCCAGACGGATATCCGAATGGAGGCAGTGATTTTCATGGCAGAACCGGTACAGTCCCATCCCCTGCGAGAGCCTTCCACGGCCTCCGCGCACACTCAAGCATCGGCGGCGGGCCCGACGGCAACGCCGGCGCCGCGCACGTCGCTCCGGCCCCTTATCGGTGTGCTTGTCGCCGCCGGGAGTGTCGGCGCCCTCCTCGCCTGGCACCTGCCGATGCCGATGGCCGGGGCGGCGGCGCTGGTGATCTTGTGTATCGGCCTGTGGGCGACGGCGGCCGTGCCGGAGTATTGGCCGGCGCTGGCCTTCTTCCTGCTCGCCACCCTCTTCCAGCTGGCCCCGGCCCAGACGGTCTTCTCCGGCTTCCACTCCTCGACCTTCTGGCTGTTCTTCGGTGGGATCGTGCTGGGCATCGCCATCCGCCATACGGGCCTGGGCCAGCGCATCGCGCTACTGCTTTCCGGTCGCCTCGGCACGACCTATTCCGGGGTGATCGTCAGGGTCACGCTGGCGGGACTGGTCCTCGCCTTCCTCCTCCCCTCCTCGATGGCCCGCATCTTCCTGCTGCTGCCGCTGATCGTGGCGCTGGCCGACCGGCTCGATTATCGGCCGGGCTCGAACGGCAGGACCGGCATGCTGATCGCCGCCATATTCGGCACCTGGGCGCCCGCCTTCAGCATCCTCCCCTCCAATGCCCCCAATATGATCCTGGCCGGCATGGCGGAGAACCTCTACGGCCAACAGTTTTCGTACTGGTCCTACCTGAGCCTGCACTTCCCGGTGCTCGGCCTCTTGAAGGCCGCGGTCGTGGCCCTCCTGGTGCTGTGGATGTTCCCCGACCGCGCCCCTGCCAGGGATGCCGCCGAGGAGCGGCCCACGCCTGCCTCCATGAGCGGTGCCGAACGACGACTCCTTGCCGTGCTTCTCGGCTGCCTGCTGCTGTGGCTGAGCGATGGCCTGCACGGGGTGTCGCCGGGCTGGATCGGCCTGGGCGCGGCGCTCTACTGCCTGTGGCCGGCGTCAGGGCTGACGCCCGCGAAGTGCATCAACGAGCAGATCAACTACGCCTCGTTGTTCTTCGTGGCGGGGATCATCGGCCTGGGCGCGGTGATTGCGGCGACGGGGTTGGGCGAGGCGGCCATCGACTGGACGGGGCGTCACCTGGAGCTCTCGCCCGATCGGCCACTGGGGAACGCCTTGGCACTGACGGCGATCTCCACCCTGTTCGCCATCCTCGCCAGCCTGCCCGGGGTCCCCGCCATCATGACGCCCGCCGCGGCTGGCCTGGCCGATACCACCGGACTCTCGTTGATGGCCGTGCTGATGACCCAGGTGCTCGCCTTCTCCAACGTGCTGCTGCCCTATCAGGCGCCGCCGCTCATCGCCGCCATGCAGATGGCCAAGCTCCCCATGGCGGCGATGACCCGCTTCTGCCTGGCGCTGTTCGCGCTCAGTGCCGTGGCCTTGGTGCCCCTGGAGATGGCCTGGTGGCGGCTGCTTGGGGTACTTTGAGAGTCGAGGCGGCACGGACGAGGGAGCGGGATGGACATACACCAGATCAAGACCTTCCTGGCGGTCGCGCGCGAGGGCAGCATCACGCGGGCGTCCGAGCGCCTCTACCTCAGCCAACCGGCGGTGAGCGCGCATATCAAGGCCATGGAGGAGACGCTCGGCCTGGCCCTGTTCGAGCGCACCTCCCGCGGCATGCAGCTGACCCTCGAGGGGCAGCGCCTCCTCGTCAAGGCCGAACGAACCCTCCTCGCCCAGCGCGAACTGATCGACGAGGCGGCGCGCCTCAAGGGCTCCCTGGTGGGCAGCCTGCGTCTCGGCGCCAGCCACGTCGACGCCGGGGTCGTCGCCCGCTTTCTCACGGTGCTTGCCGAGCGCGTCCCCGAGGTGGAGGTATCGCTCAAGTACGGGACCTCGCTCGATATCCTGCGAGGCATCCGCAGCGGCGAGCTGGATGCCGGCTTCTACAACGAAGCCGACCAACCAGCGGGCGACCTGGCGACGCTCGAGGTGTCCCGTTTCGCCACCTATCTCGCCGCTCGACCGGGGCTCGTGCCGGCGTCCTCTCCCCCGGATTGGCAACGGCTCGCCGAGCTGCCCTGGATCCTGCCGACCTCCACCACCTGCTGCGGGCAGGCCGCCGAGGCCCTGTTCGCCAAGCACCGCTTTCGGCCCAAACGGATCATCGGCATCGATCGCGAAAGCGTCACCCGAACCCTGATCGCCGGAGGCGTCGGCGTGGGCCTGCTGCACGCCGATAGCGCCGCCGAGGCGCAGGCGCGTGGCGAGGTGGAACTCCTCTGCGAGGCCCAGGCCTCGGTCAGAGTACTGTTCGCCCACCTGGCGGAACCTGCCCGGGAGCCACTGTTGAGCGCCGTGCGCTCGCTACTGATCGAGCCCCCCGCACGCGACGGGCACGCGGACGGCTGCGATGCAGGAACCACCAGGCAGCACGGCAAGACTCGCTAAATCCCGGCGCTCATGCCTGGGGGCAGGGCGACATACGACACGCCCCTCCTCGTCACATGGTGCGCGAACTCATTGCCAGCTTGACGCCAAGGCCGACGAACAAGGCCCCCAGCCCACGCTCGCACCACAGGCCGACACGCGAGCTGCCGCGCAATGCCGCGGCCAGGCGGGCCCCGGCCAGCACCAGGGGCGGCTCGACGATCGCGGCGACCGCGATGATCAACAGGCCATGCAGTGCCAGCTGCAGGCTGACCGGTCCGGCTCCGGGCACGACGAACTGCGGCAGGAAGGCCAGGAAGAAGATCGCCACCTTGGGGTTGAGCAGCGAGATCAGGATCCCCTGACGATAGATATCGCGCCGACGCGGCACCGCCGCCGAGGGGGCAAGGGCGCCATCATCTGCGGAACACGCCAGCAGGGCCTGGATCCCCAGCCATACCAGATAGGCCGCGCCGACCCACTTGACGAGGGAGAAGGCCAGGGCGGAGGTCGCGAGGATCGCCGACAACCCCAAGGCCGCCAAGGCGACATGCACCACCGCCCCGCTCCATACACCGAACATGGCGGCAAAGCCACCGCCCTTACCGTGGCGCGCCGTCTGCCCAAGAATAAAGGCCATATCCGGCCCGGGGGAAAGGTTCAACAGCACCGCTGCCGTCGCGAAGGCCGTCCAGTGTGCCAGGGAATACTCGAACATCGTCTCGTCCTGAGAAGGTAAAAAGCGTCTCGCCAGACTATGGCCGCCCCGGGAGAAAGTCTATGCTTCCGAGCCCCGGGGACAACACGACGCCCCTCTTCGATCCCCTCCGTTCAGGAGACGACGGGCGCGCCTAGCATACGCCTCGCGATCGGGCGTACATACTCCCGATCACCAGTCCGAACACGACATGCGCCAGCAAGGTGGACAGGGGGGCCACCAGCCCGAAGCCCATGCCGAACAGGCCAGAGCCCGCCATGGGGAAGACCGTGACCATCACTACCAGCCAGGTGATCAGGCCAAACAGCAGGCCGCGTCGCGCGTCGCTCCGCCCCGGCAGGAAGGGCGCCAGCAGCCCGAAGAGCAGGCCCCAGGCCAGGGTCCCCACCGCGAAATGGATGGCCCAGGCCACCCACCGGCTGTCCGGCGTGCCGAGCAGGTCCTGCGCGGCCAGATTCATGATTTCGATAGGGTCGTACCAGGGAATGATGCCCGCCGACAGGCGCAGGATCATGATCATCGAGATGACCAGGGTGGCCACGAAACCGGCCAACATCCCCCTTACCAGGCGACAGCCCATGATGTCTCTCCCGGTGTAGAACTATGCCTTGCAGTATAGGTGGTTCGTTCATGGGCCAGGTCGTGCCGGCAACTAGCCAGGCCCGCGGACAGGCACGGTCGATCCTGGATGGAACGACCGATACCCTCGCCCCCGCCTGGTCAGAAGATGACTTCGAACCCATCGGCCATGTTACCTTCACCCTACCCATGCCGCCCCGCCGCCTGATGCTGCAACTCATTGGCGGTTACTTCTTCTCCAGTGGCTCGGGGCACCTGGCTTCCGGTACATCAAAAATCGGCTTCGAGATCGAGGTAGAAGCACAGTGAAGAAAATCCTGTTCATCTCGGTTGCGGCCCTGCTACTCACCGCCTAACGGCGAGCCCCCGGCACACTACCAGGAGCGCGCTAGCGCCGCCCTCGTCGAGGCACGCGAAGATATGCAGCAGCTCGAAGAAGTACTCACGATCTACGCGGAAGGACTGGAACAACACCCCAATGATCCTGCTCTGCTCAGCAACCGTGCACAGCTCCTCGCCAGCCTAGGCCGGTATGAGGAAGCCAAGAGCGACCTGGACGTGCTGCAGGAAGGGGAACTGCACGTGGAAGGAATGCTGCTGCGCTGCATGGTGCATGAGCGTCTGGAAGAAGCCACAGCAGAAACCCTGGCATGCTACGAGGAAGTGGAGAACGCCTACGCCAGCGATGCGAGCGACCACCCGGATGCTAATCACATCCTGGCGGCCCGGCTTGCAGAGTCGCCAGAAGTCGAAGCGCTTCTACGGGAATGGCGGGAAAGCGATGACCCCATGAAGAATCTCATGCTGGAAGAGATGTTGGAGATGAATCGAGAGGAACTCATTAGACAGTTACTCCCCTGAGCATTACTTATGCCACCACATGGAAAAACGGCCCAACAAGGCCCTGAGACCATGGGGTGCAGATAGTGCTTGCTCAAGGACTCCGCCGAGCGATTGTGCAAGCGAGTCAATTCATCCCACCGTAATGAACGCCGGCAGCAGAGGGCCAAGATGACCTCCCCCACCTTGGCCTTCGGTGCCTTCCCCTTCCCGGCAACAGGCCTAGATAGCTACTGCCGCTTCTCCCAAGGTCCGGAGCTAATGCCCAAAGGTCCGGAGTTCGATAGCAAAGGTCCGGAGCTAGCCTCCGGAGGTCAATGGCGAAGGTCCAGAGCCGGAGCAGTTTTTCCACCAGAATACTCAGAAGCCTTCATTAAATTTTCTGAGTCTTGAACCGCTGCCTCTCCTCACTCTCATGCCATCATCAATATGCCTGACAACCCCGTGTAGTTAAGAGGATTGGATAGTGAGGGGCTGTCGCTCACTCCCAGCCCGGCGTAGGTTTGCAAAGCGCCCGCTGATGATGAGCCCTACCCTACGGGTTGATAGACCCACTGCGTCAGCCGCACGTCCAGGGTCACGGTCAGCGACGCCAGCGCCGCCGCCCGCTCCCGGCCTTCGGCCTTGGCGCGATGGAGGTGTGGCGTCATGGCCAGCAGGTCGGCGATGGGCTCGGCGCCATCGAGCTCGATGGTGTCGCGCAGCGTCTCCCGGGCGAGGGGCGCGAAGCCTGGCGGCGGCGTGTCGTCATCGGCCCGCGGGGGCTTGAGGCTGGGGTAGATGATCTCGCGCAGCTCGCGTAGGTGGTCGGGGCCGGCATCGACCCGCAGCAGCACGCCGCCCGGCTTCAGCACGCGGGCGAACTCGGGGTAGACGGGGAAGCCGAACAGGCACAGCACGACGTCCAGGCTGTGGTCCTGCACCGGCAGGTGGGCATTGGTGCCCACCACCCAGGTGGCGGCCTGCTGTTGCTTGGCGGCGGCGAGCACCGCCCACTTGGAGATATCCACCCCCAGCAGGGCCAGCGTCCGCTCGTCACCGGCTGCCTGGGCCAGCTCGCGCAGGTAGTAGCCCTCGCCGCAGCCGGCGTCGAGGCAGCTCAGGCTGGCGCCAGCGGGGACCTGCGCCAGCACGGCCCGAGCGACGGCCTCGGCGATCGGCCGGTAGTGGCCGGCCTCGAGGAAGCGGCGACGCGCCGCGACCATCGCCTTGCTGTCACCGGGATCCCGGGAGCGCTTGTGTTGCACCGGCAGCAGGTTGACGTAGCCCTGGCGGGCGATATCGAAGCCGTGGCCGGCAGCGCAGCGCCAGGCGCCGTCGCCCTGTCGCAACGGCTCGCCGTCCAGCGGACAGGCCAGTGCCGTGAATGTGGTCGAACTCATCTTTTCCCCTTCATCAACCCAGGCTCGCCAGGCCGAACACAAAGGAACCCGCCGAGTGGCGGGTTCCAGTCGATCGGCGGCGTCATGCCACGGCGAGTGTTATTCCCACTCGATGGTCGCGGGGGGCTTGCTCGAGACGTCGTAGGTCACGCGGGAGACGCCGGCGAGCTCGTTGATGATGCGGTTGGAGACCTTCTCCAGCAGCTCGTAGGGCAGGTGGGCCCAGCGGGCGGTCATGAAGTCGATGGTCTCCACGGCGCGCAGGGCGATGACCCACTCGTAGCGGCGGCCGTCGCCGACCACGCCCACGGACTTCACCGGCAGGAAGACGGCGAAGGCCTGGCTGGTCTTGTGGTACCAGTCGGCCTTGTGCAGTTCCTCGATAAAGATGGCGTCGGCATCGCGCAGGATGTCGGCGTACTCCTTCTTCACCTCGCCGAGGATACGCACGCCCAGGCCCGGCCCCGGGAAGGGGTGGCGGTAGACCATGTCGTAGGGCAGGCCGAGCTCGACGCCGAGCTTGCGCACCTCGTCCTTGAACAGCTCGCGCAGCGGCTCGACCAGCTTGAGCTTCATGGTCTCCGGCAGGCCGCCCACGTTGTGGTGGGACTTGATGACGTGCGCCTTGCCGGTCTTGGCGGCGGCGGACTCGATGACGTCGGGGTAGATGGTGCCCTGGGCCAGGAAGTCGACGCCCTCGATCTTGGCGGCCTCGGCGTCGAAGACGTCGATAAAGGTGTTACCGATGATCTTGCGCTTGGCCTCGGGATCGGCCTCCCCCTTGAGCTTGTCGAGGAACAGCTGCTCGGCGTCGACGCGGATCACCTTGACGCCCATATGCTTGGCGAAGGTCTCCATCACCTGGTCGCCTTCGTTCTTGCGCAGCAGGCCGTTGTCGACGAACACGCAGGTCAACTGGTCGCCGATCGCCTTGTGCAGCAGGGCCGCCACCACCGAGGAGTCGACGCCGCCGGAGAGGCCCAGCAGCACGTGGCGGTCGCCCACCTGCTCGCGGACGCGAGCGATCTGGTCCTCGATGATCTGCGCCGGGGTCCAGAGGCGCTCGGCGCCACAGATCTCCAGCACGAAGTGCTCGAGGATGCGCTGGCCCTGAAGGGTGTGAGTCACCTCGGGGTGGAACTGCACCCCGTAGAACTGCTTCTCTTCCCAGGCCATGGCGGCGATGGGGCAGCTCGGGGTGGAGGCGGTGACGGTGAAGGTGTCGGGCACCTGGGCCACCTTGTCGCCGTGGCTCATCCACACATCGAGCAGGCTCTTGCCGGTGTCGTGGTCGATATGGTCGGCGATATCGCGGAACAGCGCGGTGGTCTCGTCGATGCGCACCTGGGCATAGCCGAACTCGCGCTGGTGGGAGCCTTCCACCTTGCCGCCGAGCTGCTCGGCCATGGTCTGCATGCCATAGCAGATGCCGAAGACCGGCAGGCCCATCTCGAAGACGCACTGGGGGGCCCGGGGGGAATCGAGCTCGGTGACGGACTCGGGGCCACCGGCGAGGATGATGCCGTTGGGGTTGTACTCGCGGATCTCGGCTTCGGTGATATCGAAGGCGCGGATCTCGGAGTAGACGCCGATCTCGCGGACCCGGCGGGCGATCAGCTGGGTGTACTGGGAACCGAAGTCGAGGATCAGGATCTTGTGGGCGTGAATGTCGGTCATCTGGCCTTTCCTTTGAGAAGCAACGGTACCGTAAAAGCGAAAGCTGGAAGCGGCATCTTGCCCGCTCCCAGCTTCAAGCTTCCGGCTTCAAGCTTGCAGGCTTAGCCCGCCCGGTAGTTGGGGGCTTCCTTGGTGATCTGCACGTCGTGAACGTGGGACTCGGCGAAGCCGGCACCGGTGATCTTCACGAACTCGGGCTTGGTGCGCATCTCCTGGATGGAGGTGCAGCCGGTGTAGCCCATGGAGGCGCGCAGGCCGCCCATCAGCTGGTGGACGATGGCGCTCATCACGCCCTTGTAGGGCACCCGGCCCTCGATGCCTTCCGGGACCAGCTTCTCGGCGCCGGCGTCCTTGTCCTGGAAGTAGCGGTCGGCGCTGCCCTGGCTCTGGGCCATGGCGCCCATGGAGCCCATGCCGCGGTAGGCCTTGTAGGTACGCCCCTGATAAAGCTCCACCTCGCCGGGGGCCTCCTCGGTACCGGCCAGCAGGCCGCCGATCATCACGCAGCTGGCGCCGGCGGCGACGGCCTTGGCCAGGTCGCCGGAGAAGCGTACGCCGCCGTCGGCGATCAGCGGGATGTCATAGGGCTCCAGCGCCGCGGAAACGTTGGCCACGGCGCTGATCTGCGGCACGCCCACGCCGGCGACGATGCGGGTGGTGCAGATGGAGCCCGGGCCGATGCCCACCTTGACGCCATCGGCACCCGCTTCCGCCAGCGCCTTCGCAGCTTCCGCCGTGGCGATATTGCCGCCGATCACCTGCACCTGGGGGAAATTGGCCTTGACCCAGGCGACCCGGTCGATGACGCCCTTGGAGTGGCCGTGGGCGGTATCCACCACGATGACGTCGACGCCGGCTTCCACCAGGGCGGCGACCCGATCCGGGGTCTCGGGGCCGGTGCCCACGGCGGCGCCCACCAGCAGGCGGCCGTCGCTGTCCTTGGCGGCCATCGGGTAGGTGCGTGCCTTCTCGATATCACGCACGGTGACCAGGCCCTGCAGGTGGAACTGGTCATCGACGATCAGGATCTTCTCGATGCGGCTTTCCTGCAGCTTGGCCTTGATCTCCTCCAGGGGGGTGCCCACCGGCACGGTGACCAGCTTCTCCTTGGGGGTCATGATGCCCGCCACGGTGTCGCTGTGGTCCGGCTGGAAGCGCATGTCGCGGCCGGTGACGATGCCCACCAGGGTCTCGCCCTCCACCACCGGGAAGCCGGAGTAGCCGTACTCGTCGGCCATGGCCAGCAGGTCTTCCAGCTTGGCCTTGGGGCTGACGGTGACGGGATCCTTGACGATCACGCTCTCGTGCTTCTTGACCTTGCGCACCTCGGCGGCCTGGCCGGCGATGGTCAGGTTCTTGTGGATGATGCCGATGCCACCTTCCTGCGCCATGGCGATGGCCAGGCGAGCTTCGGTGACGGTGTCCATGGCGGAGGAAACGAGGGGGATATTGAGTTCGATGTGGCGGGTCAGGCGGGACTTGAGGCTGACATCCTTGGGCAGGACCTCTGAGTAGCCGGGAACGAGTAATACGTCATCGAACGTAAGAGCTTCTTGCGCCATACGTAGCATATCGGCAACACCCAATGTTAAGCAGATGATGGGGGACGGGGCGTGGGGAAATTAATCCGCCATTATAACGCCATGAGCGGGCCCCGTCACGGGCCCCACCACGCGGGTAACAGAGCCGAACAGGACAACACAGGGAATCACTGTCGAATCGGCGTGTCTTGGCTAGGGTGAAGGGGCGTCAACCAATTCCCACTCAAGGAAAGGAGTGATTCGATGCGTAAACCGACCCTCTCCCTCGCCATTGCCACCCTGGCCGGCGGCCTGGCCCTGGGCGCCCAGGCCCAGTCGACTTACCAGCCCCAGGGGCTCTACTCCGCCGATGACATCCTCGACGCCGGCGTCTACCTGACCGCCAACCCCGGCGAGCGGGTCGGCGAGGTCGAGGATATCCTCCTCGACGAGGCGATGCAGATCACCGCCCTGGTGGTCGAGAGCGGTAGCGCTTTGGGCCTCGGCGGTCGCGAATTTATCGTCGAGTCCGGGAGTTTCACCCTGATGACCGACCTCGAGAACGACGGCGATGCCGAGCACCGGGTGATGCTCGAGGCCAGCGCCGAGGAACTCGAGGGCTACCCGACCTATAACGATGCCTGGTGGGCGCAGGCCCGGGAGCGCTCCCGGGAGGCCTGGATGCGGACCCAGGAGGGGGCCGAGAGCGCCTGGCAGGCGACCCAGGAGGGCGCCGAGCGCGCCTGGGAGACCACCCGCGAGAACGCCCGGCAAGCCTGGGAGGCGGCCCGGGATGCGGTCACCCCCGACGAGTGAGCCTTCCGGAATCGGTGCCTAGATCGACCGATGCACCGCCGGGCCCAGGTCCGGCGGTGCTGCATTTCCGCCCCCGCGACATGCTAGGCTGGGCGCCTTAGCCCGAGGAGCCCCGCCATGTCCGATACCCCCGCCCCGCTCTCCGTCAGCCAGCTCAACCGCCAGGCGCGCCTGCTGCTGGAGCGCGACTTCGGCGACTGCTGGGTGGAGGGCGAGCTCTCCGGGGTGTCGCGGCCGGCCTCGGGGCATGTCTACTTCACGCTCAAGGATGCCGAGGCGCAGCTGCGCTGCGCGCTGTTCCGCACCCGGGCGCGCTTCGTGGCGGCGCCGATGCGCGACGGCGACCGGGTCAAGGTGCGCGGCCGGCTATCGATCTTCGAGCCCCGCGGCGACTACCAGTTGATCGTCGAGGCGGTGCAGGCCAGCGGCGAGGGCGAGCTACTAGCGGCCTACCAGCGCCTCAAGACCCAGCTCGAGGCGGAAGGCGTCTTCGCCAATACCCGCCAACTGCCCTACCCGCCCCGCCACTTACTGATCCTCAGCTCGCCCAGCGGCGCGGCGATCCGCGACGTCCTGGCGGTGCTGGCGGCGCGCTGGCCCCTGGCCCGCCCCACCCTGATCCCAGTGCCGGTGCAGGGTCGCGAGGCGGCGCCCAGCCTGATTCGCGCCCTGGCCCTGCTCAATCGCCAGGCCAACCTGGACCCGGCCCGGGACGCCATCCTGATCACCCGCGGCGGCGGCAGCCTGGAAGACCTCTGGGCCTTCAACGACGAGCACCTGGCGCGGGCCATCTTCCATTCGCGGCTGCCGGTGATGTCGGCGGTGGGTCACGAGGTGGACCTGACCCTGGCCGACTTCGCCGCCGATGTCCGCGCCCCCACCCCCTCCGCCGCCGCCGAGCAACTGGTGCCGGACCAGGCCGACCTGCGTCGCCGCCTAGGACAATGGGACGCCCGCCTGGTGCGCGCCCAGCGCGCCCGCCTCGACCGTGAGAGCCAGCGCCTCGACCACCTGCGCGCCCGGCTGCGCCACCCCGGCGAGCGACTGGCGACCCAGCGCCAGGCCCTCGAGCAGCTACGCGCGCGGCTGCACCGCGCCATGCAGCGGCGCCTGGAGCACGAACGCCATCGCGAGGGACAGCTGGCGCGGCGCCTGGCCGCCCATCCGCCCCATCGCCAGCTACGCCAGGCCCGCGAGCGCCTGGAGGCCGCCCGGCGCCGCCTGGGCACGGCCATGCCCCGGGAGCTGGCCCGGCATCGCGAACGCTTCGGCGGGGTGGTGCGGGAGCTGCAGGCGGTGAGCCCGCTGGCGGTGCTGGGGCGCGGCTATGCGATCCTCGAGGACGAGGCTCACCGGGTGGTGCGCCGCGCCGCGGAGACCCGCCCCGGGCAGCGGCTCGGTGCCCGCCTCGGCGAGGGGCGCCTCGACCTGGAGGTCACCGCGGTGCATCAGGACGCAGGGCCCGCATCGCGCTGAGGCTACGAGCCTGCCGCCGAACCTCCCGGTTATGCTAGGGTCTAGTGGGTCGTGTCCCACCCGCTACCGGCGGCTGACCCGCCGGCTCGCATCCATTCCGCTAGAAGGAGCTACACCATGTCACTGCGTATCAATGATGTCGTCCCCGATTTCGAGGCACAGACCAGCCAGGGGCCGATCCGCTTCCACGAATGGATCGGTGACAGCTGGGCCATCCTCTTCTCCCACCCCAAGGACTTCACGCCGGTGTGCACCACCGAGTTCGGTGCCGTGGCCCAGCTCGACGAGGAGTGGAAGAAGCGTAACACCAAGGTGATCGGCGTCTCCGTGGATGGGGTCGAGGAGCACAAGGGCTGGATCGGTGATATCGAACAGTATGCCGAGTGCCCGGTGGGCTTCCCGATCATCGCCGACGATGACCTCAAGGTCGCCAAGCTGTTCGATATGCTGCCCGCCGAGGCTTACCTGCCCGACGGCCGTACCCCGGCCGACAGCGCCACCGTGCGCACCGTCTATATCATCGGCCCGGACAAGCAGCTCAAGCTCTCCATGACCTACCCGATGACCGTGGGCCGCAACTTCGCCGAGGTGCTGCGCGCCTTGGATGCCCTCCAGACCACCGCCAGCAAGGGCGTGGCCACGCCGGTCAACTGGACCGTCGGCGAGGACGTGATCATTCCGCCCACCGTCTCCGATGCCGATGCCAAGGCAAAATTCGGCGAGTTCGAGACCATCTTCCCCTACCTGCGCAAGACCAAGCTGCCCAAGTAAGGCTTGGCGACGCCCCCGCCACTCGGCGGGGGCTCCTCCTCATTATCCCGGCTTGAAACGCCCCGGCTCCAGGTCGTGGCGCCCCAGCAGCTTGTAGAAGTCGGTGCGATTGCGCCCGGCGATACGCGCCGCCTGGGTGACGTTGCCCTCGGTGATCTTCAATACCTTGATCAGATAGCTGCGCTCGAAACCGGCGCGGGCATCGTTGAAGGTGGGCAGGCCATTCTCCTCGGCGGCCAGCGCCTGGGAGACCAGCGCCTCGGGGATGATCGGTGCGCTGCTCAGGGCCACGCACTGCTCCACCACATTGACCAGTTGGCGGACATTCCCCGGCCAGGCGCAGGAGGCCAGCAGGTTGAGGGCCTCCGGCGAGAAGCCCTTGACGAGGGTCTTGTGACGGGAGGCCACCTTGGCCACCAGGTGCTTGGCCAGCAGCGGCACGTCCTCGGCGCGTTCCTTGAGGGCCGGCAGCTTGAGGTTGACCACATTGAGGCGGTAGTAGAGGTCCTCGCGGAAGTCGCCGTCGGCCATGGCACGACTCAGGTCGCGGTGGGTGGCGGAGATGATCCGCACGTCGATGGGCAGCGAGACGGTGGAGCCCAGGGGCCGCACCTGGCGCTCCTGGAGGGCGCGCAGCAGCTTGACCTGCAACGGCAACGGCATGTCGCCGATCTCGTCGAGGAAGAGGGTGCCGCCATCGGCGGCCTGGAAGAGGCCCTGATGCTGGCTGACCGCGCCGGTAAAGGCACCCTTGGCATGTCCGAACAACTCGCTCTCCAGCAGCTGCTCCGGCAGGGCACCGCAGTTGATCGCCACGAACGGCTTGTCGGCCCGCGGGCTGGCCTTGTGAATGGCACTGGCCAGCAGCTCCTTGCCGGAGCCGGAGGGGCCGGTGACCAGCACGCTGACGTCCGAGGCGGCGACCATCTGCGCCTGTTCGAGGATGCGTTCCATCTCCGGGCTACGGGTGATGATCTCGGCCCGCCAGCCCTGCTCGCCCTCGCCCCCCCGCGGGGTCTGGGCCAGGGCCTCGTCGATGGCGGCGAACAGCTCGTCGCGGTTGACCGGCTTGGTCAGGAAGCTGAAGACCCCCTGACGGGTGGCGCTCACCGCCTCGGGGATCGAGCCATGGGCGGTGAGGATGATCACCGGCAGGCCGGGCAAGCGCCGCTGCAGCTCCTGGAACAGCGCCAGGCCGTCCATGCCATCCATGCGCAGGTCGGAAAGCACCAGATCGGGACGCGCGACCTCGACCCGCTCCAGGGCCTCGCGGCCGCTGGCCGCCGTGGTGACCCGAAACCCATGACTCTCCAGGCGCATGCCCAGAAGCTTCAGCAGGCTGGCGTCGTCATCTACCAGCAGGATATGCGCGGCTTGCTTCACTCTTCGACTCCGGTCTCCGTCATGGCGACGGCTGACGTAGGTTGATGCTCTGCTCGATGGCGGTCAGCGCCTCGAGCTTCTCTTCCAGTTCCAGGCGCTCCGCCTCCAGGGCCTGGCGCTGGTGCTCGCTGCGCGCCAGCCGGCCGGCCAGGGCGCGGCGCCCCTCCAGATCGTTGCGCCAGTAGCGCAGCAGCGGCTGCAATGCCTCCGGTGCCTCGCCGATCAGCGCATCGTCCAGCAGCCCGGCGGCGGCGTCCCACTGACGCTCGCTGCCCCAGGCCAGCAGGGCGGCCCGGGCCAGCCGCGAGCGCTCGTCCTCGCCGTCGAGGCGCGCCAGCAGGGTCTCGCGCCACTGGCGCTCGCCGCGCTGGGAGGCCAGGCCGAAGGCCACCCAGGCATCCAGCAGGCAGGCATTCTCCTCCACCAGCAGGGGGATCTCCCGCTCACAGGCCGGGTTCACGGCGGCGGGCTCGGGCCCCGGGGCTTGCGGCAGCCGGGGTACCCACTGACAGCCCCCCAGCAGGGCGATACCCGCCAGGGCAGCGACGATACGATGCGTCATGACTCAACGGCTCCTTGCGTGCGCCTGCGCCTCCGGGTCCTTCGGTGCAGGGATATTTTTCTGTTCCGGCTCGGGGAGCGGACCCGGCTGCCAGGGCAGGGTCAGGCGGAAACACACCGGTAGCAGGTCGTCGGTGACCAGCTCCAGGCGACCCTGCTGCATGCGCGCGCAGTCGGCGGCCACCGAGAGCCCGATGCCGGAACCCTTGAGGGCCCCCTTGCGTCGCGCCCGTCCCTGATAAAAGGGTTCGAAGAGGCGGCCCCGATCCCCCTCGTCGATCGCCTCGCCGCTGTTGGCCACCTCGATGACCAGGGTGGCGCCCTCGCGACGCTGGCGAATCTCCAGGCTGCCGTTATCCTCCCCATAGGCGATGGCGTTGGACAACAGGTTGTCGAGAATGCGCCCGGTCGCGGTGCGATCGGCACACCACTCCAGGGGGCGCTCGGGAGAGGTCACCCGCATGCCCTTGTGAGTCAGGGCCAGCCGGTGCTTGGCCAGCAGCTCCCCGATCAGCACGCTCATGTCGAAGCGCCGGATATCCACCTCGCGGTGATGCTGCAGCAGGTTGTAGTCGAGTAACTGCTCGATCAAGCGCTGCAGCTCGTCGCCGCTGGCATCGATCAGCTCGAGGATCTCCCGCTGGCGCGGGTCGAGGCGCCCGGCCACCCCGTCGCAGAGCAACGCCGTGCCCTCACGCACGCTGGCCAAGGGCGTCTTGAGCTCATGGGACATATGGCGCAGGAACTGCTGCTTCTGGGCCTCGACCTCGCCCAGGCGCTCCGAGAGCCAGTCGAGGCGTTCGCCGAGGCGCACCAGCTCCGCCGGCCCCTGGATGCAGTGCGCCACCGGGGCGGTGCGACTGGTGCCGCCGATCCCCTGGATACGCCGCTCGAGTTGCCGGATGGGTCGAATGATCAGCCAGGTGAAGAGCAGCATCAGCGCCAGGCTGGCGGATACCAGGGCCAGGGTCTGCAGCCAGAGCCTGGCCTGGACCTGGCCGGCACGTCCGCGGATCGCCTCGATGCGCTCGTCGATGCGGCGATTGGTGGCCCGGCGGACCGCTTCGGCGTGCTCGGCCAGGGCGGCGAAGAGCTCCAGGCGCTCCCCCACCTGAGACGCCGACAGCTCCGGCAGTTCGCGCAGCGCCTCGAGCAGCGGGCCGAGCGCCAGGACATCGGGGTTCTCCGGCAACAGGCGCCGCTGGTCGCGCAGCAGCGACTCGAACTCGGCATGCCGCTCGATAAACAGCGTCATCAGGCCGGGCTCCTCCACCACCGCATACTGGCGGGCGCTACGCTCCATCTCCAGCGACAGGGAAGTGAGGGCCCGGGCGCGCCGGGTCTCCTCCACCGCCTGACGAGCGCCGGCATCGGCCAGGCGAGTCAATTCGGCCAGCGCCTGACCGGCCTGGAACATCAGGATCCCCAGCGGCAGCATCACCACCAGGAAAGCGAGCAGTACCAGCTGCAACAGGGAACGTGGGCGCCAGCGGCGCGACACCTGCGTGGTCATGGCCAGGGTTCTATGCCGGAGTAAGGTCGTTGCCATGCATCATACTCACGAGAATACCAGAGATACCGCCAGGGCCAGGGAGCGCCCATAAAAAAAGAGGGCCGGCAGAGCCGGCCCAAGGTACGCAGGGAACTGAAGTGACGGCGTATCGATCGAAACCGCCGCTGGGCCAGGGGCCCGAAGCCGGACAGCCACGCCTCTCGTGGGCCAGCCGGACTTCCTGAATAAACCGCCAGAGGGGCGACTTATCGAGAAACTTTCCCCGTATCGGGGCAGTGCTCGCGGACATCCGTCCCGCTTGCCCTACCTATTGCCAAAGCCGTGCCAACTAAAAAGAAAATCCAACAAAAACAATAATTTATAAACAACACTCAGCGAACCACCACCTCCGCCGACGAGGACCCGCCGTTTTCGAGCCCTATTTTGTCTCCTTATGGAGACGCCTTTTCGAGGCAAAAGAAAATATTCTTTATAAACAATATGTTGCTTAGTATGCATTTGGCGACACCAGGAAGTCCGGCGTGGTAAATCGCCGACAGCCCTCCTTTACCCCCTGCCCAGCAAAAAAAATGGGCCGACAGGGTCGGCCCGAGGTACGCAGGGAACTAAAGGGGACGAGCGTCGTTACCTTGCCGCCTGGCCGGGGGCATCGCCACTCGCAGGGCCCGAGGCCCGGAAGCCATGTCGTGGTTCATCGCCTGCCAGGGGCTATCACGACGGGAGCAGTTGCCCGGCTTCATTCCGCAGGACGGGAAGGCCTTCGCCTGCCCGTCGAAAATCGATCCCCCGCAGGGGATGAGGCATCCTTGCCAGGGCCTCCTTGCCCGTTAACGGTACCCTTCCTTGCCTGACGGCGGCACCGGTCTCATCGCAACCTGAGTGTCACATCGCATGGAGCAGGCGCTGGCCCCGGGTAGGGCGAGCGGCACAGGGAGCGAAGTGCTCGCCCGACTCGGGACCGAAGGAGATGAGCCGTAACAATCTCCTCCTCGCTGCTCACCCTGACTATAGCGACACTCGTGCCACTTTTTTAAAATCACTTAAAAATCAACTATTTATAAATATTTCGTACGAGGGGGAGACGGGAACGGGGGCGGACGCCCCCGGGAAAGGCGGGAAGAACGTCGCGATTCTCCGACGTTTTTGCAAAGAATCTCAATTAATTCTTTAAAATCAGATGGTTAATATATTCTTTTCTGCGACACCTGGCCCGAAGCGGGCCCCGGGCGGCGACACGCACCCTCCGGGGCCATCGCTCAGAGGGCCTTGATCAGCACCTTCGACTTGCGTGCCTGGTTATAAGCCTCGCGCTTCATGGGCGGCAGATCCGCCACCGAGGCGAGCTGGAAGCCGTGCTCGAAGAACCAGTGGGCGGTATGGGTGGTCAACGCGAACAACGCCGTCAGCCCCAGGCGACGGGCGCGACGCTCCACCTCGGCCAGCAACAGCTCCCCCCGGGCACCACCGCGGTAGTCACCATGCACCGCCACGCAGGCCAGCTCGCCCATCTCGGCATCGCCGAAGCAGTGCAGGGCGGCACAGCCGATCACCATGCCATCGCGATCAATCAGCACATAGTCGTCGATCTCGTGCTCCAGGCGCTCCCGGGAGCGAGCCACCAGCATACCGCGGCGCTCCAGGGGCTCCAGCAGTTCCAGCAGTCCCCCGACGTCGGCCAGCTCGGCGGCACGCAGCTGCTCGTAGCGGTGCTGGGTGATCATGGTGCCCACCCCGTCGCGGGTGAACAGCTCCCCCAGCAGGGCGTCATGATCGAGCCAGGAGAGCAGGTGGGTACGGGCCACGCCGTGGCGGGCCGCGCCGCAGGCGGCCCCCAGGTGGCGAGCCAGCTCGCTGCCGGGAGCGGCGCGCTCCATCAGCGGCGTCGCCTCGGCGGGGGTCAGCTGGCGCTGCAGCTGGCCGCTGGCATCGTGTAGCCCCGCCGCCTCCCCCAGCAGGATCAGCTTGTCGGCGCCCAGCGCCACCGCCGCCTGCTGCGCGACCTCGGCGGCATCCAGGTCGAACACCTCACCGGTACTCGAGAAGCCCAGGGGCGGCAGGACCACCAGGGAGCCCTGATCGAGCAGGCCCTGAATCGCCGTGGCGCGAACGCGCCGCACCTCGCCGCTGCGGTCGTAGTCGATGCCCTCGCGCACGCCCAGGGGCTTGGCCATCACCAGGTTGCCGGAGACGGCGGTCAATTCCACCCCATGCAGGGGCGTATTGGGCAGGCCCACGGAGAGGCGCGCCTCCAGCCATAGCCGCTGCTCGGCGGCGATGCGTTCGACCCGAGCCATGATGGTATCGTCGGCGACCCAGCGTCCTTCGTGGCGATAGGGGGTAATGCCATCGTCGCGCAGCGCCTGTCGCACCTGGGGGCGAATGCCGTAGACCACCACCAGGCGCACGCCCAGGGTATGCAGCAGGGCCAGGTCCTGGATCAGTTGCTCGCCTCGGCCCTCGGCCATGGCCTCGCCCTCGATCAGGATGACGAAGGTTCGGCCGCGGTGGGCATTGATATAGGGGGACGAGTTACGGAACCAGTCGACGAAGGGAAAGCGCTTATTCAAGGGCCGCACTCCGGCAGCAGGTGAACGGATAAAGTGAGCTTCGACTATAGCAAGCCATGCAAAACGGCGGCACCCTTGGGCGCCGCCGTTTCTTCACCGACTCTGTGCGTCTGGCCGCTTAGCCAAACATCCCCTTGAACATAAAGAAGAAGAGGATCGCCAGGCCGGCACCGGCGGGCAGGGTGATCAGCCAGGACATGGCGATGGTGCCGATGACCCGTAGGTTCAGCGCCGACATGCCGCGGGCCAGGCCCACGCCCAGCACCGCGCCCACCAGGGTATGGGTGGTGGAGATCGGCAGGCCGGTGCCCGAGGCCAGCACCACGGTGGTGGCGGCGGCCAGGGTGGCGGCGAAGCCGCGGCTGGGGGTCAGCTCGGTGATCCCGGTGCCCACGGTGGCGATCACCTTGCGGCCATAGGTCACCAGGCCGAAGACGATGCCACCACCACCCAGCACCAGCACCCACCAGGGCACCAGGGAGGCGCCTTCGACGGCACCGCCACTTTGCACCACGCTGATGATCGCCGCCAGCGGCCCCACCGCATTGGCCACGTCATTGGAGCCGTGGGCGAAGGCCATGGCGCAGGCGGTAAACAGCATTAGCACGCCGAAGACCCGCTCCACGCCACCATAGCCGAAGGCATCGCCGGCGCTCTTCTGGTAATCGACCCGACGCTCCAGCAGGACGCCGATGCCCGTGATGATCAGGCCGAGCACCACCGACAGCAGGAAGCTCTGGGTATAGGAGAAGTCGAGGCCGATATGCTTGAGGCCCTTGACCAGGGTCACCATGGCCACCACGAAGCCCACCAGGAAGATATAGACCGGCACATAGCGCTTGGCAGCGGCGAAGGGGTCGCGGGCCTCGAAGATCAGATGCTGTACCGTCTTGAACAGGCCGAAGGCAATGGTACCGGACAACAGCGGCGACACCACCCAACTGGCGGCGATCTTGCCGACCGCGCCCCAATCCACGGAGGCCGCGCCCAGCCCCGCCACCGCGAAGCCGACGATGGCACCGACGATGGAGTGGGTGGTGGAGACCGGCCAGCCCTTCATGGAGGCGATCAGCAACCAGGTGGCCGCGGCCAGCAGCGCCGCCAGCATGCCGTAGACCAGTAGCTGCGGCGTGTCGGTCAACAACGCCGGGTCGATGATGCCCTTGCGGACGGTATCGGTGACCTCGCCGCCGGCCAGCCAGGCACCGAGGAACTCGAAGATCACGGCGATGATGATCGCCTGCTTGATGGTGATGGCCCGGGAGCCCACCGAGGTGCCCATGGCGTTGGCCACGTCATTGGCCCCCACCCCCCAGGCCATGAAGAAGCCGAAGAGACAGGCCAGGATAATGAAGATTTCGCCGTGCTGCGCAATGATCGACATAGGGCTTGGATCCTATGTAGGTGTCGGAGGAATGCGAGGGGTCCGCGACGGGGTTGCCCCGCGGACCGGAGCCGGGCGGCGCGGTGGCGCCGGCCTCAGCGAGCGGTGAGGATCTGCAGGCGACTGCCGACCCGCTCGGCGCGGTCGGAGAGCTCGCCGATCCAATCGATGATCTGGTAGAGGAACATCACGTCCACCGGCGGCAGCTCGCTCTCCAGCTCGAAGAGCTGACGGCGGATCGCCACCTGCTGGCCATCGGCCTGGTGTTCCAGGGTGTGCAGCTCACGGATCAGGTTCTGCATCACGTCGGAAACGTTGCGACCGAAGCCGGACTCCAGCAGATCCTTGAGCTCTTCCAGCGCCTTGCGGGCCTGGGTCACGGCGCCCACCGAGGTGTGTAGGTAGTCGCGCATGGGGCCGGCCAGGGCCTCGGGCACCTGCATCTGGCGACCCAGCATGATGCCGGTGATATCCCGTGCCTTGTTGGCGATCTTGTCCTGTACGCTGATCAGGTCGAGCAGATCGGAACGGGAGACCGGCAGGAACATGGTATTGGGCAGGTTGAGGCGCAGCTCGGTCTTGAGCTCATCGGCCTCGTGTTCCAGGCGGGTGATCGTCTCACGATGGCGAGCCGCCGTGTCCCAGTCGCCGGTCAGGGTCGCTTCGAAGAAGGGCAGCAGCTCATTCGCGGCCTCGCTGGCCTTGACGATATGCGCTAACAGCGGCTGGAATGGCGAACGGCCAAACATCGCGGAAAAGGGGTTGGGAGTCACCATAGGAGAATTCGCACTTGGGAATTGGCGGCGTCAGTATAGTGATTGAGGCCGCCAGCGTCATAAAAAATTCACCCCTTCGTCACACAGGAAACCCCCATGGCCCAAGAGATCGAGCTCAAGCTCGCCCTGCCCGTAGACGGCCCCCAGCGACTGCTGGCCCATCCCCTGCTGAGCCGCTCCCCCGAATGCCTGGATCTGGCCAACACCTACTTCGACACGCCCCGTGGCGAGCTGGAGGCGGCACGCATGGCGCTGCGCCTGAGGCGTACCGCCGACGGCTGGGTGCAGACCCTGAAGACCGCCGGCCAGAGCCAGGGCGGCCTGTCGCAGCGCGGCGAATGGGAGTGGCCGGTGGCCGGCGAGGCCCTGGACCTGGCCGGACTGGCCACCCTGCCGCCCATGGCGGCGTTACCGGTGGAGCTGCTGGAGTGCCTCGAACCACGCTTCAGCACCGACTTCCGGCGCCGCCGCTGGCACCTCGACTGGCAGGGCAGCCGTATCGAGCTGGCCCTGGACGAGGGCGAGATTCGCGCCGGGCAGCGCCACGCGGCCATCCGCGAGCTGGAACTGGAACTCGAGGAGGGCGAACCCGCCGCCCTCTGGCAACTGGCCGAGCGGCTCGCCGAGGTGGTGGCACTGCGCCCCGCCAACGCCAGCAAGGCGGCCCGGGGCGCGGCCCTGTTAGCCGGCCACTGGCCCCTGCCGGAGGGCGAGACGGCCCTCGACCTGGAGCGCCGCGCCATCGCCGCCCTGGATGCCCTGGGCGACAGCCGTGACGGGGGCTTCCTCGCCGAGGCCCAGCGTGCCTATGCCCGGCTGGCGAGCCTGGACGATGGCGACGCCATCACCCGACGCCTCGCCCAGGCCCTGGCCGACGCCCTCGGCGAAGGGGGGACCGCGGCCCTCGGCGGCGAGGCCCTGAGCCTGGCGCGATACCTTCACGCCTGAGCCCCGAGCAGGAGGCGCTTTATGACCACGTCCTTCAAGCCCGCCGCCGAGGGCCTGCGCACTCGGGTCTTCCAGGTGATCTTCGAGTCCGATACGCCGCTGGCCAAGGGCTTCGATATCGCCCTGATCGTGGCCATCCTGGCCAGCGTGCTGGTGGTAATACTGGATAGCGTGCCGGCCTACCGGGCCGCCTATGGCCCCGCCTTCTACTGGCTGGAGTGGGGCTTCACCCTGGCCTTTACCCTGGAGCTGGCGCTGCGCCTCTACTGCCTCGACAAGCCGCTGGGCTACCTGAAGAGCTTCTACGGGGTCATCGATGTCCTGGCGATCCTGCCCACCTGGCTGGTGCTGCTGGTTCCCGGGGCCCAGTCCCTGGTGGTGATCCGCCTGCTGCGGGTGCTGCGTATCTTCCGCATCCTGCGTCTGATGCAGTTCGTCGGTGAAGCCCGGCTGCTGGTGGAGGCCCTCAAGCGCAGCACCCACCAGATCTTCCTGTTCCTGTTCAGCGTCTTCATGCTGGTGACCATCTTCGCCTCGCTGGTCTACCTGATCGAGCCGGCGGAGGCCGGCTTCAGCAGCATTCCCACCGCCATCTACTGGGCCATCGTCACCCTGACCACCGTGGGCTACGGAGACATCGTGCCGGTCACCCCCCTCGGCCAGGCGATCTCGGTGATGGTGATGCTGATCGGCTACTCGATCATCGCCGTGCCCACCGGGGTCTTCTCCGCGGAGGTGATTCGCTCGATCCGCGCCGATCGCTACTCCGACGAGGCCTGCCCCGGCTGCGGCCACGACCGTCACGAGAAGCGCGCCAAATACTGCCTGTTGTGCGGCACCTGGCTCGACGAGGAGACCCCGGATCCCCGGGAGGAGCCCGATGCCTCCCCCTCCAACGACGAGGAGGCGCCCGCCTGAGCGGACGCCTCCTCGGCCGGCCCTGCCACGGGCCTTCGACTCGCGCTTATTCGGTCACGAAGGGCGCGTCCCAGGCCTCCAGCTCGGCATCGTCCCAGGTGCCGTAGGTGGCATTGGGGAAGACGATCCAGTCGACGCCGATGCGCTCGGCATTGGCCTCGAGCTCGGCGTGCTGCTCGGCCAGGGGTACGCTGCTGACGAAGGCCTCGGAGAAGTCGTGCAGGGTATCGCCGAGCAGCATCACCAGGGTGTGCTGCTCTTCCACCAGATCGCGGCGCTCCTGCTTGGGCGGGCCCAGCAGCAGCACGCTGTCGTCGCCGACCTGCGGCAGCCCCAGCCCCTCCAGGGTGGCCAGGGTCGCGGCCTTGTTCTCGTCGTAGCGGTCGGAGACATAGTAGATGGCCACGCCCTGGGCATCGGCATACTCGAGGAAGTCCCCGGCGCCGGGGATCAGCCGCGGCTCGCCCTCACGCTCCCAGTGCTTCCAGGTGTCCCAGCTGGTGTAATCGTGGCAGCGCTGCATATCGCGTACCAGCAGGGCGCCGTTGTCGATCACCGTCTCGTCCAGGTCGGTGATGATCGCCAGGTCGGCGTCCTCGCCATGCCGTTCGATGGCCTGTTCCAGGCGCAGGGTGGCCAGGGCATACCCCTGACGCTGGAGCGCCGCCACTTCGGCGGACTGCTGCTGATAGCGCAGGCCCATGGCATAGGCCTGTTGATCGCAGAGGGTCGCCTCCTCGGCGGGCGCCTCGGCACTGGCGGTGGCGGCGAAGGAGGCGGCGGCCAGGCCGGCCAGCAGGGCGGGGAATCGCTTCTTGTTGGGGGTCATGCGTGGCTCCTGTGAGGATCGGCCGCAGCCAATCCATTACATGCTGTTATCGAAATCGACAAAAAACAGCGTATTTTATTTTTATTGCTCGTTCAAATTAAATCTAGCGCAGGTTGTCACCCTCGCCTGGCTCGTTGCGACCCTTCGCGGCTTCTTTGCGACACCCCGACACGACGCTGCCCGGCCAGGGGCCGGGCAGCGTCGACGAAAAAGGCGGTGCGTCTTACTGGAAGGGGGAGAGATCCCCCCGGCCCTCGCGGACGATGGTCGGCGGCAGCTCGCGCAGGTCCACCACGCTGGTGGCCTCCAGCTGGCAGGCGCCGCCGTCGATGATCAGGTCGAGCTGATTGGCGTAGCGCTCGCGGATCTCCTCGGCGTCGGTCATCGGCAACTCCTCCCCCACCGGGATCAGGGTCACGCTCATCAGCGGCTCGCCCAGGGCTGCCAGCAGGGCATGGGTGATGCGGTGATCCGGCACCCGCACGCCGATGGAGCGGCGCTTGGGATGCAACAGCAGCCGCGGCACCTCGGTGGTGGCCTGGAGGATGAAGGTGTAGGCGCCGGGGGTATGCGCCTTGAGCAGGCGGAAGACGTCATTGTCCACCTTGGCGTAGGTGCCGATCTCGGAGAGGTCCGAGCAGACCAGGGTGAAGTTGTGCTTGTCATCCAGCTGGCGCAGGCGCTTGATGCGCTCCACCGCCTTCTTGTCCCCCAGGTGGCAGCCCAGGGCATAGCCGGAGTCGGTGGGGTAGGCGACCACGCCGCCGCGGCGAATGATCTCGATGGCGCCATCGATCAAGCGCTTCTGGGGATTCTCGGGATGGATCTGGAAGAACTGGCTCATGCGGGCTCCTTGCACTGAGTCCGGGAGAAGCGAGCCAAGGCGACGCCTCGGCCCGGGCATGGATCTCAGCATACGCCGCGGCTCAGGCGGCGGCAAAGCCCGCCAACCGAGGGTGGTGCCAGACCGGCGTCACCGCGACCCGGGGCACCGGGCTCATGCTGCCGGGGGCCAGGGGACCACCCGGGGCGTGGAAGTCGCTGCCCAGGGAACCCGCGAGGTCGCGCTCGATCAACTGGCGGGCCAGGTCGCGGGTCTGGTCGGGGTTCTGGAAGCCACTGACCAGCTCCACCGCCTCGCCGCCGGCGCCCCGGAAGGCGTCCAACAGCAGGCCGCGCTTGCGCCGGGTCATGCCATAGCGCAGCGGATGGGCCAGCACCGCCACCCCGCCGGCGGCCACCACCCAGGCCACCACCGTCTCCAGGGCGGGCCAGTGGGCCTTGATATCGCCGCGCTTGCCGTTACCCAGGTACTTCTTGAAGGCCGTGCCGATATCCTTGACCAGGCCATCGGCGACCAACGCCCGGGCGAAGTCGGGGCGCCCCAGGGGACGCTCGCTGCCGGCCTGGGCCCGGGCCTTGGCCAGGGCGTCGTCCAGGCCGATGGCTTCCAGCCGCCGGGCGATCTCCTCGGCCCGCGCCGCCCGGGCGCGCGCCTGCTCGGCCAGGCCGTCGGCCAGGGGCCCATGGGCGCCCTCGGGCAACAGCGCCACCACGTGGATATTGACCCCGCCCCATTGCGAGGAGAGCTCGGTGGCGGGCAGCAGGCGCAGGCCCAACTCCCGAGCGGCCTTCTCCGCCTCGGCGACGCCCTCCAGGGTATCGTGGTCGGTCAGCGCCAGGTGGGTCAGGCCCCGGGCCCGGCACAGGGCCATCAGCTCGGCGGGGGCCAGGGCCCCGTCGGATGCGGTGGAGTGCATATGCAGATCGAGGCCGGTGACCTCGGCCAGGGAGTCGGCGAGCGGGGAAGAATCGGGCATCGGCATGACGCCGGCGGGCGTCTTTGTCAAAATAGGGCCTCCATGGTGCGCGCCCCACCGGCCGCGGTCAACCGCAGGCCACCGGGGCCCGGCACCTGCCCGTCGCATATCCTGCAAGGATTCACCCATGCTCTACGCCATCATCAGTGAAGATGTGAATAACAGCCTCGAGCGCCGCATGGCCGCTCGCCCCGATCACCTAGCGCGCCTGGAGAAACTGCGCGACGAGGGCCGCCTGGTGCTGGCCGGTCCCCACCCGGCGGTGGACAGCGACGACCCGGGCGAGGCGGGCTTCAGCGGCAGCCTGGTGGTGGCCGAGTTCGAGGACCTCCAGGCCGCCCAGGCCTGGGCGGACGTGGACCCCTATGTGATCGCCGGCGTCTACGCCAAGGTCACCGTCAAGCCCTTCAAGAAGGTGCTGCCCTAAGGAGGTTTTCCACAGTCGGTTTTTGCACAGTGGCTGTGGAAAACTCTGTTAACAGCCCGCGGATGCCTGGCGCCAGCCCAGAGCCGCCCTCGCCTGGAGCGGGCTGGCTACGCTTTGACCACCCCCGGATTCTTCTGTCTGCGAGGCCCGAGCCGTGACGCTGCCCCCCCTGCGCCCCCTGACCCAGGCCAGCCTGGACTGGCGCGCCGATGACACCCTGACCGCGGCGCCCCACTCGACCCGCTTCGACGACGTCTATTTCTCCCGCCATGACGGCCGCGCCGAGACCGAGCATGTGTTTATCGCCGCCAACGACCTGCCGCGGCGTTTCCGGGAGTGGCGGGAACCGCGCCCCTTCGTGATCGGCGAGACCGGCTTCGGCACCGGCCTCAATATGCTCTGCGCCTGGGCCTGCTTCCGCGCTCAGGCCCCCGCCGGGGCGCGCCTGCACCTGGTCTCCACCGAGCTCTTCCCGCTGCGCCGCGACGACCTGGCCCGGGCCCTGGCGGCCTGGCCCGAGTTCGCCGAGCCGGCGGCACGGCTGGTCGACCAGTGGCCGGAGCCGCTGCCCGGGGTGCATCGCCTGTGGCTCGACGAGCGGGTCACCCTGGACCTGCACTTCGGCGACAGTGCCGAGGGCCTGTGGCAGTTGGAAGGCCGGGTGGACGCCTGGTTCCTGGATGGCTTCGCCCCGGCCAAGAATCCCGAGATGTGGCACCCGGCGCTGTTCGAGGCCATGGCGGCCCGCTCCCGCCCCGGCGCCAGCTTCGCCACCTTCACCTGCGCCGGGGTGGTCAAGCGTGGCCTCAGGGCGGCGGGCTTCGCCTGGCGCAAGGTGCCCGGCTTCGGCCGCAAGCGTGAGATGCTGGCCGGCGAGATCGCGACGCCGCCCCGGGACGACGCCCGCCGTGGGACGCCCTGGTTCACCCCGCCGCCGGCGCGTCCGGCCCGGCATGTCGTGGTGGTGGGCGCCGGCCTGGCCGGCACCACGGTGGCCGAGGCCCTGGCCCGTCGTGGGGTGGCGGTGACCCTGCTCGACCCCGCCGGCATCGCCGCCGGTGCCTCCGGCAACCGCCAGGGGGCCCTCTACGTCAAGCTGGCCGCCGAGACCAACGACCAGAGCCGTTTCTACCTGGCGGGGCTGCTGCACAGTCGGCGCTTCCTGGCCCACCGCGATCCGAACCGGGCCCTGTGGCAGCCCAGCGGCGTGGTGCAGCTGGCCAACACCGAGCGGGAGGCCCGGCGCCAGGCGCGCTTCCTCGACAACCATCCCCTGCCCGACTCGGTGGTGGCAGGCCTCGATGCCGAGCCCCTGGCCCGGCGCTGCGGCCTCACCGGCGACCTGGCTCCCGACTGCGGCGGCCTGGACTATCCGGCGGCGGGCTGGGTGCGACCCAAGGCCCTCTGCGCCCGGCTGGCGACCACCCCGGGCATCGACTATCGCCCCACGGCGGTGGCGGCCCTCGCCCCGACAGACGAGGGCTGGCGGCTGGATCTCACCGATGGGGACGCCCTGGTGGTGGATCAGGTGGTGCTGGCCAATGCCCGGGCCGCCAACCGCTTCGCCCAGAGCGCCGCCCTGCCCCTGCAGGCGATCCGCGGCCAGGTCAGCGAGCTGCGACTACCCGCGGGGGCCCCGGCGCCGACCCGGGTGATCTGCGCCGGTGGCTACCTGCCGCCGCCCCTGGACGGGGTGCTGACCTTCGGCGCCACCTTCGCCCCCCATGACGACAGCGACGAGCCACGGGAGGCGGATCACGCCGCCAACTTGGCGGAGCTCGAGGCCACCCTGCCCGGCTATGTGGCGGCGCTGCGTGCGACTGGCGCCGAGCTGGATGCCTCGCGCCTGGCGGGGCGCGCCGCGGTGCGCGCGGCCAGCCCCGACAAGACCCCCTACGCCGGGCCGCTGCCGGACGCCGAGGCCTGGCGACGCGACTATGCGGGACTCGCCAAGGACGCCAAGCGCATCCCCGAGACCCCGGGGCGCCATCATCCGGGGCTGTGGATCAGCGCCGCCCACGGCTCCCGAGGCCTGGCCAGCGCGCCGCTGTGCGCCGAGCTGTTGGCCTCGATGCTCTGCGACGAGCCCCTGCCGCTGCCCCGCGACCTGGTGGATCACCTGCACCCGGGGCGGCGACTGATTCGCGAGCTGATTCGCGGCTAGGGGCCCGCCGACTCCTGCCGGGTGCCTTGGCCCGCTCGCCGCCCTAGCCGGCCGCTGCCGATCAGGGCGCCGCCGCAGATCAGCAGGGCGGCGATCAACAGGGTCGGAGCGGGGGCGGCCAGGCCCGCGGCGATCAATATCAGGGTGGAGAGCAGCGGCGTCGCGTAGGAGAGCAGTCCCAGCAGGCGAACCTGGCCGCGCTTCATGCCCAGGTCCCAGGTGAAAAAGGCGCTGCCCACCGGGCCCAGCCCCAGGACCAGGATGGCCCAAAGGTTGGCGCCCTCGGGCCAGCCGCGGGGCTCCCAGGCCAGGTGGCAGAGCAGCGCCAGCAGCGCCGCCCCCAGGCAGTTCCAGGCCACCGCCGTGGTGGGAATCCGCGCCAGCAGCCGCGAGGCCACCGAATAGCCGCTCCAGATAAAGGCCGCGGCGAAGGCCGCCAGGTAGCCCGGGGTGTACTCCCCCGCCCAGTCGAGGCCGTCCGGTCCCACCAACAGCGCCGCCCCCAGGAAGCCGCAGCCTCCCCCCAGCAGATGGATGCCGCGCAGCCGCTCCCCCGGCAGCAGCCAGCCGGCGAAGATCACGATCAGCAGCGGCCAGAGGTAGCTGATCAGGCCGGCATTGGCCGCCGGCGCGTTCTGCTGGGCGACGAAGTAGCAGAGGTGGTAGCCGAACAGGCCGCCGACGCCCAGCAACCAGCCCGCCGGGGGCTGGCGTAGCGCCTCGCCCAGGGCCGCCCCCTCGCCGCGAATCAGGAACACCAGCAGCGCCAGGCCGCCGGCCAGGCCGAAGCACAAGGCGGTGAGCAGGAAGGGCGGCACCGGCCCAGCCCACTGGGTCAACAGCGCCAGGGTCGCCCAGCTAAGGATGGTAGTGGCGCCCCAGAGGGTGGCGCGGCGCGCCTCGGCGGGGGAAACGGCCGACATCTCGCTTCTCCATTCGGGAATCGGGCGCCCAGTGTGGCCCCAGGCCAGGGCCCTGGCTTGTCGATTTCGGCCATCGAGCCCCGCGGCGAAACTCGCTCGGCGTGATGCCCCGTGGGAGCGCGGATTCCGCGCGATGTCGCCCGAAGGGCGATCCTGGATGCCACCAGGGGCGACTTCGTCGCCCAATCGTTCGGCATAGCCAAACTCCCACGATAGCAAGCCGGAATCATTCATGTCGTGGCTTCACGCTGATCTGCGATGAACCTAAACTCGGCGCCCTCCGCGAAACTCGCTCGGCGTGATGCCATACCAGCGGCGAAAGTGACGGCTAAACTGGGCGCCGTCGGCGAAGCCGCAGGCCAGGGCGATCTCGGTGATCGAGGCCTCGTCCTCGGCCAACAGCCGGGCGGCCCGGGCCAGGCGCTGGCGCGTGAGCCACTGCCAGGGGGTCTGGCCGGTCAACGCGGAGAGGCTGCGCCGCAGCTGGCGCTCGGAGAGATACGAGACCTCGGCCAGCCGGGCCATGTCCCAGGGCGCGGCCGGATCGGCCTGCACCCGCCGGGTCAGCCGCGCCATATTGAGGCGCGGGCCGTTCCAGGGCGGCGCGGCGCCGAGCCGCGCCAGCAGGGCCCCATCGTCCAGCCGCCGAGCCGCCTCGGGGGACAGGCGCAGGAAGCGGATGCGCGCGAAGAGGGCATCGACGCCGCCCTCCCCGGCCGGCAGGTCCAATACCCGGCAGCGGTTGTCGGCGTCGAGCCCCAGGTAGTGATGAGTCGTCGCGGCGGGGATCAGGCAGACGCCCCCCGCGGCCACGGCCGCGCCACGCCCCTCGATCTCGACGTCCAGGCGGCCGTCGAGGCCCACCAGCAGCTGGTGGTAGTCGTGGGTATCGCTCAGGCAGTCGAGGGGATAGCTACGCTCGACGCTGCCGGGGCGTGGAGGAGACTCGCGGGTCATACGGCCAAGGATGCTGCCGGGGCGCCGATACCAGGCACCTAGGCTTCCTCGTCGTCGGCCAGGTCACGTCCGAAGGCGCGCCACTGAGCCAGGGTCATCACCTCGGTGCTCTCGGTCTGGAGGTCGTGGGCGATTAGCAGCTCACCCCGCTCCAGTTGCGCTTCCAGCTCCGCCACCCAGGCGGCCATGCCGGCACCGGTGTCGGTGGTGTCATAGCCCTGGCGGGTGACGAAGGTCTCCAGCAGGGCGACCAGCGTGGCCCCCGGCAGCATCCGATGGGGCACCTCCACGAAGCGTCCACTCATTCTCGATTCTCCTCGTTCGACTCCCCGTTTTCTTCACCGCTCTCCCAGGTGGCCAGGAGCTCGAGGAAGGCCGCCTCGTCCAGCACCGGCACGCCGAGCTCTTGCGCCTTGGTCAGCTTGCTGCCGGCGGCCTCACCGGCCACCAGGCCGGCGGTCTTCTTGGAGACGCTGCCGGCGACCTTGGCGCCCAGGGCCTGGAGACGGGCCTTGCCCTGGTCCCGGGTCATGCTCTCCAGGGTGCCGGTAAGCACCCAGGTCTGCCCCGCCAGGGGCTGGGGCAGCGCCTCCACCGCCGCCTCTTCCCAGTGCAGGCCGCAGCCAAGCAGCTCCTCGAGGGTCTCGCGGTTATGGGGCTGGCGGAAGAAGGTATGCACATGGCGGGCGACGATGGGGCCCACGTCGTCTACCGCCTCCAGGGCCTCCGGGTCGGCGCCCATCAGCGCCTCCAGGGTGCCGAAGTGGCGGGCCAGGTTGGCGGCGGTGGCCTCGCCCACCTCGCGGATGCCCAGGGCATAGACGAAGCGTGCCAGGGTCGTCTGCTTGGCCTTCTCCAGGGCCGTCACCAGGTTCTCAGCGGACTTCTCGCCCATCCGCGGCAACTCCGCGAGATGGGCGGCGCGCAACCGGAAGAGGTCCGCCGGGGTCTTGACCCAGTCTCGCTCCACCAGTTGGTCGATCAGCTTGACCCCCAGGCCCTCGATATCCAGGGCGCGGCGGGAGGCGAAGTGCTTGAGGGCCTCCTTGCGCTGGGCGGCGCAGTAGAGGCCACCGGAGCAGCGCGCCACCGCCTCGCCCTCCAGGCGCTCGATCTGGGAATCGCAGACCGGGCAGCGTTCGGGAAAGACGATCTCCCGGCCCGCCTCGGCGGGGGTCACCACTCGCACCACCTGGGGAATCACGTCACCGGCACGACGAATGGCCACGCTATCGCCGATCTTCACGCCCAGGCGAGCGATCTCGTCGGCATTATGCAGGGTGGCATTGGCGACGGTGACGCCGGCCACCGCTACCGGCTCGAGGCGCGCCACCGGGGTGATGGCGCCGGTGCGACCGACCTGGAACTCGACGTCGTTGAGGCGGGTAACCTGCTCCTGGGCGGGGAACTTGAAGGCGATGGCCCAGCGCGGCGCCCGGGCCACGAAGCCCAGCTCCCGCTGCAGGCGCAGGTCGTCCACCTTGATCACCACGCCGTCGATATCGTAGCCCAGGGCGTCGCGCCTCTCGCCCAAACGCCGGCAATAATCGATCACCCCGGAGGCTCCGCGGACCACCTCGAGCTCGGCGCTGGTGCGCAGGCCCACCTCGGCGAGACGCCCCATCAGCTGACTATGGGTGGCATCGCCGGGATCCGGACTGATACGGGCCACCTGATAGGCGCTGAATTCCAGGGGGCGAGTGGCGGTGATGCGCGGGTCGAGCTGGCGCAGGCTGCCGGCGGCGGCGTTGCGGGGGTTGGCGAAGACCTTGGTGCCCTCCTCTCGGGCGCGCTCGTTCATCGCCTCGAAGGTGGCGTGGCGCATGGTCACCTCGCCGCGCACCTCGAGCAGCTCGGGGGGCGCCTCGCCGCGCAGCCGCAGCGGGATGGAGCGCAGGGTGCGCAGGTTGGAGGTAATGCCCTCGCCGGTGCGACCGTCGCCCCGGGTGGCGCCGCTGACCAGGCGCCCCTGCTCGTAGACCAGCGACACCGCGGCACCGTCCAGCTTGGGCTCGCAGCAGAAGCTCAGCTCGTCGCCATCCATTTCCAGGCGCTCGGCGAGGCGCTTGACGAAGGCGGCCAGCTCCTCCTCGTCGAAGGCATTATCCAGGGAGAGCATGGGCACCGCGTGCTGCACCTCGGGGAAGCCCGCCGCCGGGGCGGCCCCCACCCGCTGGGTGGGGGAATCCTCGCTGGCGAGTTCCGGGTAGTCGTCCTCCAGCCGCTGCAGGCGCCGCAGCCGGCGATCGTAGTCGGCATCGGTCAGGCGAGGATCGTCGAGGACGTAGTAGCGGTAGTTGGCATCGTCGAGCTCGGCGCGCAGCCGCGCCACCTCGTCACGGATCGTTTGATCGGGTTGACTCATGGCATCCCTGGTCTGGTGTCACTAAGGCTGGGGGGATTTTCGCATACCCGGCGCCCTTAGACCCCATAAAGCCACACCCCCGATGGAGACCATCGGGGGTGTGTTTCCGGCTTCGCGCTTCCGGCCTTAGTTCACCTGATAACGCTGCAGGCGATGGCGGCGCTCGAACTCGTGGACCTTCTGGCGGGCGAACTCCACGGTCTGGGCGGTCATTACGCTATGGTTCTCGTCCTTGAGCTCGCCGCCCAGGTGACGCACCACCACCATGGCACACTCCACCATGGCCTCGAAGGCCGCCGAGGTGTCCTCGGCCCCCGGCAACGGCATCAGGAAGGTGATGCCCGGGGTGGTGAAGTCGTCCAGGGCGTCCAGCGGGAAGGTGCCGGGCTTGACCACATTGACCATGGAGAACTGCAGCGGGCTGTCGGCCGCCTCGGTCTCGAAGCGGTGAAAGATGCCCATGTCGCGGCTGTAGCGCAGGCCGCAGGCCAGCATCAGCTTGAGCAGTGCCGTGCCGGAGAAGCCGTCCTCGTCGCGACACATAACGCTGATGACGATGACCTCCTCGGCATGGGAGAGCGCTTCCCGGGCCTGGGGAGCCTCCACGTCATTGCGCAGCGCCTTCTCCAGCACCGGGTGCGCCGGCGCGGGGCCACTCTCCGGCTCGTCGCCCGGCTCAGCCACCGACTCGGCCATCGGCTCGGCGGCAGGCGCGTCGTAGCGGCTATCCCGATAGCTGGGACGAGAGGTGGAGAAGAGCGGGTCCTGCTCCGGCTCGACATCACTGGCCACGGCGGCCTGGCGGCGCTCGGCGGCTTGCTTATCGGCCTCGAGGCGCCGCTGCTCGGCGGCCTGCGCCTCGGCCTGCCGACGCTCGGCTTCCCGCTGCTGCTGCTCGAGCTCCTGTTGCTGGCGACGCGCCGACTCGGCGGCGGCCTGTTCGGCCTTCTGGCGCTCGCGCTCCTGCTTGCGCTGGCGATTCTGCTCGCGACGCTCGTGGAGCCCCTTCTTGAGGCCGGCCCCGAAGCGCTGCATCGACTGCCCCATCTTCACCGAGCCACTCTTGAAGGAGTCGGCCATGCCGTCGAAATCCACCAACCGGTAGCGCTCATCGTCGCCGTGAAAGTCGTGGTCGGCGGGATCGGTGACCAGGGCGGACTCGGTCGCATCAGACGCCGGCTCATCGTCGGGCGTCGTCGGGCGCTTGGCCACGGCGTCGTCGGCCTGATCGGCATCGGAGAGGCCGAGGCTAGGCTCGACCGGGGCCGGCTCGGACGGCGGGGGTGTCGCCGAATCGGCCACGGCGCTGTCTGCGCTTGCTTCTCTGGCCGGCGGCGCAGGACGGGGTGCCTCGGGCTCGGGCCCGGCCACTGGCGAGGCGTCACGCGACGCCTCCGGGGAGGCGGCCGGGGCCGGCTCGCTGGGCCGGTTGGCCTGCCACTCGGCGAGCACCCGGGAGGGCCCCGGGTGTTCCTGACGCCTCAGCTTGGGCTTGGGCGCCGGCCGCTGGGCCTCGCTATCGTAGCTGGCGGGTCGTACCACCCGTGCCCCTCCATTGGGCAACTCCCAGTTCAGCTCGGCCTCGCGGGCCGCGGCTTCGGGGTCCTCTTCCTGCCCCCTGGTCTCATCGATGGCCTGGCCATCGACGCGATCCAGCCGGGGCACTCGACGCTGACGCTGCAGGCGACGCACGCCATCGATAACGATGAGGGTCACCAGGGCCAGCCCCAGGATGATTAGCCACTCTCTTAGTTCCATGGGTCGTCTTGCCTGTCTGCTAAGGCGCCATGCCTGAATGAAACGTTCGACACCAGCATAGCGCGATTACCAAAAACGGGGCCACTTTTTTGAATGTCAAGTGGTGGCGCCGTCGCCTGCAATCGCCCCTTCTTATTCCCTGTTCGAGGACAGACTATCGCGTCTCGTCCTCGTTATCACCCTGTCGCAATAATCACGCCTCCGCCAGCACCGCGGCCTCTTCCACGCCGACAGACACCAGCCGCGAGACACCGGGCTCCTGCATGGTAACCCCCATCAGACGGTCTGCGGCCTCCATGGCGATCTTGTTATGAGTGATATAGATGAACTGCACCCACTCCGACATCTCCTTTACCAACTTGGCATAGCGCCCCACGTTGGCATCATCCAGGGGGGCATCCACCTCATCGAGCATACAGAAGGGGGCCGGATTGAGCTGGAAGATGGCGAAGACTAGCGACAGGGCGGTGAGGGCCTTTTCGCCCCCGGAAAGCAGGTGAATGGTGCTGTTCTTCTTGCCGGGAGGACGCGCCATGATGGCCACCCCGGTCTCCAGCAAATCGTCGCCGGTTAGCGTCAACCATGCGGTCCCGCCGCCGAAGACCTTGGGGAAAAGCGTCTGCAGGCCCTCGTTGACCTGGTCGAAGGTCTGCTTGAATCGGGTGCGGGTTTCCTGGTCGATCTTGCGAATCGCCCGATCGAGGGTCTCCAGGGCCTCGCTCAGCTCGGCGTGCTGGGCTTCCAGGTAGTCGCGCCGCTCCGCCTGCTGCTCGTACTCCTCGATGGCCGCCAGGTTGATGGCCCCCAGGCGGCGGATCCGCTCGGTGGTAGCCTCCAGGTTGGTCTGCCAGGCGGACTCGGTGGCATTGGGGTCGAGGCCGGCCTCCAGGGTGGCGACGTCGTGCCCCAGCTCGGCGAGCTGCTCGTCCTGGGCCTCGGCCTTCATGGCCAGGGCCTGGCCCTGCAGTCGTGCCTCTTGGAGGCGCTCACGCACCCCTTCGAGGTTGCGCTCGTGGGCCTGGCGGGCCAGCTCGTCCTCGCGCAGCCGCTCGCCGAGGGCGGCGGCCTGATTGCGGCAGGCGTTGAGGGCGCGCTCCGCCTTGTCGCGCTCGTGAAGCAGCTCGTCGAGGCGCTCGCGGTTCTCCTCCTCGGGCTCACGCAGCATCTCGCGCTGCTCTTCCAGCTCGGCGCACTTCTCCTCCAGGCGGGCCCGGGCCTCCTCGCCGCGGCCCTGCTGCTGGGCCAGGCCGGCCCGCTCGGTGGTCAGCCGCTGGTGCTCCAGGGCCAACTGCTGGGCGCGCTCCGCCAGGGGGCGCTGGCGACCGCGCAGTTGCGCCAGGCGCTCGGCCGCCTCGCGGCGCTGGCGGTCCCGGGTCTCGCGGGTCTCGCTCTGGGCCTCGAGGCGCGCCATGGCCTGCTGCCAGGCTTCCCGGGCCTCCTCCAGGGTCAGCTCGGTCTCCTCGTGGCGCTCGGCGAGACGCGCCAGCTCCTCGTCGAGCTCCTCGGCACGGCTGGCCAGGTGCTCCAGGCGGCTGGCCAGGTTGGCCTCGGCCAGGGCCAACTGCTGGCGCCGTCCCTGTTGCTCCCGCTCGTCCTCGCGGCAACGCTCCAGGGCCTGCTCGAGGCTGGCCTCCTGGGCCTTGAGGTCGGCGAGCTCCGCCTCCAGGGCGTCCAGGCGCTCGCCGGCCTGGACCAGGGACTCGGCCACCTCGTCCCGGCGGCGACGGTTGAGCAGCAGGCCATCGCCGCCGGCCTGGGCGCCGCGGCGCCGCGCCCAGCCGCGGCCCAGCCAGAGGCCATCGGCGCTGATCAGGCTCTCGCCGGGCGCCAGGCTCGCCTGGCGCCGCCAGGCCTCGGCCTGATCGGTGACGCAGCGGATGCCGGCCAGCAGCGCCTGCAAGGGACCGGCGCCCTCGACCCGCGCCGCCAGGCTGTCCGCCTCACCGTCTGTCGGGGCGGGTTCGGGGTCGAGCAGCACCAACTCGCCCTCGACCAGGCCGCCCAGCGCCTCGCGCCCACCCTCCAGGGAGACCAGGCGGGCATTGAGCCAGGGCGCCAGCACCCAGGCCAGGCTCGCCTCCCAGTCCGCCGCCACCTGGAGACGTTCGCCCAGGCGCGGCGCCGCGGCCAGGCCGTGGCTCGTCAGATGCTGCTCCAGGGCCTGGTCGTCGTCGCTCAGGGCGGCGGCGATCAGGGCCTCCAGGGAGGCCAGTTCGCCCTCCAGGCGGCTGCGCCGCTGACGCAGGGTCTCGCGTTCGCCCTCCCGTGCGGCGAGCCGCTCGCGCAAGGCCTGACGCTCGCCCTGCAGCGACTCGCGGCGCGTCTCCTGACTCTCCTGGGCCAGGTCGACCTCCGCCAGTTGCTCGGCGAGCTCGTCGCGCTGGGCACGCAGCTCGGCCAGGCCGGGCAGCTCGTCGCGTTGCTGGCGGCGCCGCTGGCGCTCATTGGCGATGCCGGCCAGGGCCTGTTCCAGGGTCTTGATGCGATCCTGGGCACGCTCCGCCTCGCGACTCGCCTCCCGGTAGGCGTCGTTGAAGGCCTCCCATTGCTCGCCGGCCTCGGCCGCCTCGCCCTCGGCCTCCTCCAGGGCGGCCTCCAGCTCGGCGAGCGCCTCGGCCACCTCCTCCTGCTCCGGCCCCAGGGTCTCGAGGCGCTCGTCCACCGCGGCCAGGCGCTCGTCGTCCGCCTCGCCCAGGCGATCCAGGTCGGCCAGCTCGCGGCGGGCGCTCTCCAGGTCCCGGGCCAGTTGCGCCTCGCGACCGCGGGCATGCTCCAGGCTCTGCTCGATGCGTGCCACGGCGGCGGTGCTCTCGTAGAAGCGCGCCTGGTGCCCCTCCAACTCTTCGGCCAGGCGGTCGTGCTCGACCCGGGCCTCCTCGAGGCGCGACTCGCACTGGCGCTGGCCCAGCAGTTCGCGCTCCACGGCGGTCTCCAGGTCGCGGACCCGATGTTCCTGCTCGCCCTGCTCGGCACGCAGGGCGCGGCCACGCAGCAGGGCCAGCTCGCCCTTGAGGCGGTGCTCCTGCTCCTTGAGCTGGCGGTAGCGGCGCGCCGCCTCGGCCTGGCGCTTGAGCCGCTCGAGCTGCTTGTCGAGCTCCTCGCGGATATCGTCCAGGCGCTCCAGGTTCTCCTGGGTGCGGCGCATGCGGTTCTCGGTCTCGCGGCGGCGCTCCTTGTACTTGGAGATGCCGGCGGCCTCTTCCAGGGTCGAGCGCAGCTCCTCGGGGCGCGCCTCGATCAGCCGCGAGATCATGCCCTGACCGATGATGGCGTAGGAGCGGGGTCCCAGGCCGGTGCCCATGAAGAGGTCGGCGATATCGCGGCGCCGGCACTTCTGGCCATTGAAGAAGTAGCCGGACTGGCCGTCACGGGTCACCTGGCGCTTCACCGAGATCTCGGCGTACTGGGCATAGGCGCCGCCGAGGCCGCCGTCGCGGTTGTCGAAGCGCAGCTCGATGCTGGCCTGACCCACCGGCTTGCGCCCGGTGGAGCCGTTGAAGATGACATCGGCCATCGACTCGCCGCGCAGGGTCTTGGCGGAGGACTCCCCCATCACCCAGCGCACCGCGTCGATGATATTGGACTTGCCGCAGCCGTTGGGCCCGACGATGGCGGTCATGTTGCCATCGAAGGGCACGGTCACGGGGTCGACGAAGGACTTGAAGCCGACCAGCTTGATGGAGGTGAGGCGCATAACCCGTCCCTGGTTGGCGACTAGTCGACGATACGGTCGATGCGGACCTCGATGGGCTCGGCGTCGGCGTCCTGCAGGGCCACGGCGCCATGCTCGCCGAACAGGTCACCGGCCTCGGGGGCGGCCTGGCCGCTGCGCGAGACCCGCACCACCAGCCGCGCCTCCGAGACCTGCGAGAGGCGCGCCTGGGGACTCATGGCATCGGCGTCGCTGAGGCGCAGGGTGGCGGGCAGATCGGCGACGCTGAGCCGCGCCACCGCCAGGGGCGGCAGCTCGCCCGCGACATCGCGGGCCACCACGAAGACCGGGGTCGCCTCGTCCAGCCCCTCGCCCAGGCCCTCGGCCAGGGCGATACGCAGGTTCAGGCCCGGCCCCTCGGCCAGGGTGGCATCGATCTCTTCCCGGGAGGCGCCCAGGCGCTCCTGGGCCACGGCGATGCCCTGACGCAGGGCCTCGGCGGAGGCCGGGTCCTCGAAGCCGGCCACGGCGCGGCGCCAGTGCTCGATGGCCTGCTCGTAGCGGCCGCTATCGAAGGCGGCGATGCCCAGCATGCCCTGCACCGTGGGCTGACGCGGGTCCTCGGCGAGCACCTCGTCGACCAGCGCCTGGACCTCCTCGGTGAGGGTACGGTTGGCGACGAAGAACTCGATCTGGGCCAGCTGGGCGACCAGCGGCACCTGGCGTCCCTCCAGCTCGATCAGCCGCTCCAGGGCACGGATCGCCGCCGCGCCCTGACCGGTATCCCGGTAGAGAGGGTAGAGGCTCATCCACACATTGGGGTTGTCCGGCTGGCGAGCGGCCTCCTGCTCCAGGCGCTGGATCATCAGGCCCGCCGAGGCCTCGGGGGCCTGGCGCGCCTCCTGGATGGCGGTGTAGAGGGCCAGGTTGTCCTCCTCGCCCTCCTGCTGGTACCAGGCCACGGCGGCGATCACCACCGTCACCATGATCAGCGGCACCGCCAGGCGCCCGGAGAGCGCCGTCTTGAGGGGGCGCGCCTCGAGGTCGGCGGTATCCTCCAGCAGGCTGCGCTCCAGTTCCAGCCTGTCTTCCGCGAAGCGCTCGGCATCGATCTCGCCGCGCTCCCGGGCCGCCTCCAGGGAGGCCAGGCGGCGCCGGAACACCGCGACGTTCTGCTCGGCGGTGCGGTCGTTCTCTTCGAAGTCGCGCTGGGCGGCGTGCACCGCGGCGGCGCGGCGCAGCGGATGGCTCAGCAGCCACAGGGCCGGCACCAGCAGCAGGGCAAAGGCGATCCAGAGTTGCGTCATTGCGACCTCTCGCGATTGATCAGGGCATCCAGGCGCTCGCGCTCGGCGGCGCTGAGGCGCTGGGCGGAGGCGTTGCGCCGGGCACGCACCACCAGCACCACCAGCAGTCCGCCCACGCCCAGCAGGGCCACGGGCAGTCCCCACAGCAGGTAGGTGCGGCCTTCCAGACGCGGGTTATAGAGCACATAGTCACCGAAGCGCTCGGTCATATGGTTGAGGATCTCGATATCCGCGCGACCGTCCAGAAGCAGCCGATAGACCCGCTCGCGCATGTCCGCGGAAACCGGGGCATCGGAGTCGTCGATGGCCTGGTTCTGGCACAGCGGGCAGCGCAGCGAGGCGGTCAGGCTGTGATAGCGCTGCTCCAGCACCGGATCGTCGAACTCCCGGGTCTCGATGGCACCGGCCCAGGCCAGGCCACCGCCCAGCAGCAGCGCCAGACCCAGGGCCAGGAAACGCATCACTGCCATTTCTGCACCTCCGGAAGAATCACCTCACGCACGTCCTGCGGCGTGATATAGCCGGTGTGGTGGTAGCGGATGATGCCGTCGCGATCCACCAGGAAGGTCTCGGGGGCGCCGTAGACCCCCAGCTCGAAGCCCAGCTCGCCCTCCGGGTCGAAGATATTGACCTCGAAGGGGTTGCCGAACTCCTCCAGGAACTCCAGGCCCTGCTCGCGGGTGTCCTTGTAGTCGATGCCCACCAGGCGAATGCCGCGCTCGGCCAGGTCGAGCAGCTGCGGCATCTCCTGCTTGCAGGTCGGGCACCACTCGCCCCATACATTGACCAGGGTCACCTGGCCTTCCAGCAGGGAGCGGTCGACGCGCCGCTCGGGATCCTCCAGGGTACTCGCCTCGAAGGCGGGGAAGTCCCGAGCCAGCAGCGCCGAGTCGCGCTGGGCGGGGTCCAGGGAGAGGCCACGATAGAGGAAGATCGACAGCACCAGGAACCCCAGCAGGGGCACCAGCAGGATCAGGCGACGCTTCATGCCAGGGCCTCCTTGCCGGCCGGGGCCGTGGCCCGGCGGCGACGATAGCGACGATCCGCCACCGCCAGCACGCCACCGGCGGCCATCAGCAAGCCACCCAGCCACAGCCAGCGCACGAAGGGCTTGTACTGAATGCGAATGGCCCAGCTCCCGTCCTCCAGGTCCTCGCCCATGGCCACGTAGAGGTCACGGAACAGGCCAGGACGCAGCGCCACCTGGGTCATGGGCATGCCACGGGCGAGATAGAGGCGCTTCTCGGGGGCCATGGTGAAACTCCGCGTGGCCCCCTCGCGGCGCACCTCGAAGGTGGCGGTGTCGGCCAGGAAGTTGGGGCCGCGGCGAGCCTGCAGGTCGGTCATGGCGAACTCGTAGCCGGCCACCTGGACGCTGTCGCCGGGGGCCAGGCGCACGTTGCGCTCCACGCTGTAGTTGGAGACCACGGCGACCCCGACGATGGTCACCGCCACGCCCAGATGGCCCAGCACCATGCCCCAGTAGGCCAGCGACAGGCGCCTGAGGCCGGTCTTGCGGCTCTTGTCATACAGATCGCGAAGAATCGGCAGCACCAGCCAGAGGGCGCTGACCAGCCCCAGGCTGACCCAGAGATTCCACTCGCCGCCGTACAGCAGCGGCGCCAGGATGCCGATCACCAGGGCGGCCAGGCCGGCGAGCGCCAGGCGCCGCCATAGCTCGCCGGTGGCCATGCGCTTCCAGCGGGACACCGGCCCCAGCCCCATGAACAGGCAGAGCACCACGGTCAGCGGCACGAAGAGGGCGTTGAAATAGGGAGGGCCGACGCTGATCTTGCCCATGCCCAGGGCATCCAACAGCAGCGGGTAAACGGTGCCCAGCAGCACGGTGACGGTCATGATGATCAGCAGGATATTGTTGATCAGCAGCAGGGCATCCCGGGAGAGCCAGTTGAAGCCCACCGCATGGCTGACCCGCGGCGCGCGCAGGGCGAACACCAGCAGCGACAGGCCCACGGTAACGCCCAGCAGCATCAGGATGAAGAAGCCGCGGCTGGGGTCGTTGGCGAAGGCATGCACCGAGGTGAGCACCCCGGAGCGCACCAGGAAGGTGCCGAGCAGCGACAGCGAGAAGGTGGAGATGGCCAGCAGCACCGTCCAGCTCTTGAAGGCGCCGCGCTTCTCGGTCACCGCCAGGGAGTGAATCAGCGCCGTGCCCGCCAGCCAGGGCAGCAGGGAGGCGTTCTCCACCGGATCCCAGAACCACCAGCCGCCCCAGCCCAGCTCGTAGTAGGCCCACCAGCTCCCCAGGGCGATGCCCACGGTCAGGAAGGCCCAGGCGATATTGGTCCAGGGGCGTGCCCAGCGGGTCCAGGCGGCGTCCAGGCGCCCGCCCAGCAGGGCGGCGATGGCGAAGGCGAAGACCACCGAGAAGCCCACATAGCCCATATAGAGGGTCGGGGGATGGATGATCAGCCCGAAATCCTGGAGCAGCGGATTGAGGTCGGCGCCGTCGCCGGGCACATTGGGCAGCAGCCGCTCGAAGGGGTTGGAGGTGATCAGGATAAAGGCCAGGAAGCCGATGCTGATCAGCCCCATGATGCCCAGCACCCGGGCCAGCATCGCCTCGGGCAGGTCACGGGAGAAGCACGCCACCGCGAAGCTCCAGCCCGCCAGCATCAGGATCCACAGCAGCATGGAGCCCTCGTGGTTACCCCAGACGGCGCTGACCTTGTAGTACCAGGGCAGCAGGGAGTTGGAGTTGTTGGCCACGTTGGCGACGCTGAAGTCATCGAGCAGGTAGCTGGCCGAGAGGCACAGGAAGGCCAGCAGCACGAAGCCGAACTGGCCCGCGGCCATGGGCCTTGCATAGGCCATCCACAGCGGGCGCCGCGTCGCCGCCCCGGCCAGGGGCATCAGCGCCTGCACCAGCGCCATCAGCAGCGCCAGGATCAGGGCGAAGTGGCCGATTTCGGGGATCATCTGGATCAGCATGGTGACTCCGGGACCTCAGTCGAGCTTCACGCCATAGTCGGCGGGGGAGTAACCGGCGGCCTCCAGGGCCTCGGCCACCTCGGTGGGCATGTAGTTCTCGTCGTGACGGGCCAGCACCTCGTCGGCGCGCAGCACGCCCTCCTCGGTGAGGCGCCCCACCACCACCACGCCCTGCCCCTCGCGAAACAGGTCGGGGAGGATGCCGCTGTAACGCACCGCCAGGTCCTCGACGAAATCGGTGACCACGAACTCCACGTCCAGGCTGTCACGGTTACGCGTCACGCTGCCCTCCTTGACCATGCCGCCGGCACGAATCTGGCGATCGATGGGGGCCTCGCCGGCGGCGATCTGGATGGGGCTGAAGAAGAGGTTGATATTGGAACGCAGGGCATAGAGGGTCAGGCCGATGGCGATGGCCGCCAGCGATACCAGGCCCAGGATCACGAACAGCTTCTGTTTACGCTTGGGGGTCATGCGCCTTCCTCGATATCGGTGTTACGTGGCGCCTGGCGCTCCCGCCGGGCGCGACGCTTGAGTTCTCGCAGCAGTTGGCGGCGCTCGGCGCGGGCATGCAGCACGCTTCCCACCAGCAGGGCGGCGGTCAGCCCCCAGGCGGTCCAGACATAGGGAGCATGGCCGCCCATGGCCAGAAAATCCGACAAGCTCTCGAAGGCCATCAGACGCTCTCCTCGGCCAGCGCCTGCACCCAGCGTTTGCCGGACTCGCGACGCAGGATCTCGTTGCGGGTACGCATCAGGGTCAGGGCGATAAAGAAGCAGTAGAAGCCCAGTACCATCATCAGCAGCGGCGCCCACATCTCCAGCGGCATGGTCGGGCGCGAGGTGATGGTGAAGCTGGCCGGCTGGTGGAGGGTGTACCACCAGTCCACCGAGTACTTGATGATGGGGATATTGATCACCCCCACCATGGCCAGCACCGAGGCGGCCCGGGAGCCACTATCGCGGCTGGCGAAGGCCCCGCGCAGGGCGATCACGCCGACATAGAGGAACAGCAGGATCAGCATGGAGGTGAGGCGCGCATCCCAGATCCACCAGGTGCCCCAGGTGGGAATGCCCCAGACGCCACCGGAGAACAGCGCCACGAAGGTCATCGCCGCCCCCAGCGGCGCCATCACCGCCGCCGCCATGTCCGCTACCTTGATCTTCCAGACCATGAAGACCAGGCCGGCGCTGGCCATGCCGACGAAGATCGACTGGGCCAGGAAGGCCGCCGGCACATGCACATAGATGATGCGGAAACTATTGCCCTGCTGATAGTCGGCGGGCGCGAAGGCCAGGCCCCAGATCGTGCCGGCCAGGATCAGGAGTGTCGCCGCGGCCCAGAACCAGGGCATCAACCGTGCGCTGATGCCGTAGAACCACTTGGGCGAGCCGAGCTTATGAATAAAGGCCCACATGAGTGTCGATCACCTCGAGAAGATTAGCCGTTGACGCTGATGCGCAGGGCGGCGGCGATGGCCCAGGGCGACAGCATCACCGCCAGGGCCAGCAGGGCCCCGAGAATCGCCAGATGCGCGCCGACCCCATCCCCCAGCAGGGCCGCCTGAACGGCCCCGGCGCCGAAGATCAGCACCGGAATATAAAGCGGCAGGACCAGCAGCGACAGCAGCACCCCGCCCCGCGCCAGCCCCACCGTCAGGGCGGCGCCGATGGCCCCTACCAGGCTGAGGCTGGCGCTGCCCAGAGCCAGGGCCAGCATCAGGATCAGATGGCTGCCCGCGGGCAGGCCCAGCATCAGCCCCAGGACCGGGGCCATCAATGCCAGGGGCAGGCCGGTGAGCAGCCAGTGTACCACCACCTTGGCCAGCACCATGGCGGCCAGGGGCTGGGGGGCCAGCAGCAGCTGCTCGAGGCTGCCATCTTCGAAGTCGGCACGGAACAGCGAATCCAGCGATAGCAGCGTCGCCAGCAGGGCCGCCACCCACAGCAGCCCCGGCGCCACCGTGGCCAAGAGCCGGGGATCCGGGGAGAGTCCCAGGGGAAAGAGGGTGATCACCAGGGCGAAGAACACCAGGGGATTCATCACCTCGCTGCGCCGGCGCAGCATCAGGGTCAGGTCGCGCCTCAGGGTCGCCACCAGTGCGACCCCGAGACCACCGCGGGGTTCCACCACCGTCAGGGGCTGATCGAGGGTATCACTGGATGACATGGCGCCCTCCCTCGCCCAGGCGAATGCGGCGCAGCTCGCCCAGGGGCGTCAGGTCGTGGTGGGTGGTGAGGATCACGCTGCCGCCGCGCCGGGCATGCGCCAGCAGGCGCCGCTCGAGGGCCTCGACCCCCTGCTTGTCGATGGCGGTAAAGGGCTCGTCGAGGATCCACAGGGGACGCGGCGTCAGTTCCAGGCGCGCCAGGGCCACCCGGCGCTGCTGACCCGCCGACAGCTGCGCCGCCGGCACGTCCTCGAAGCCGCCCAGGCCGACCCGCTCCAGGGCCGTCATGCGCGCCGCCTCGCTGCCGACGACGCCGGCCAGGGCCTGATACCAGGCGAGGTTTTCCAGGGGCGTTAGGGACGCCTTGACCCCCGGCGCATGGCCGAGATAGAGCAGATTGGCCAGGTAGTGATCGCGTACCCGGGCGATCGGCTGATCGCCCCAGCGCAGCTCGCCATCGAAGTCGTGCAGCTGCCCGGAGAGGATCTTCAACAGGGTGGTCTTGCCGCTGCCGTTGGGGCCTTCGATACGCAGGATCTGACCGCCTTCGACGTCGAAATCCAGGTCGCGAAACAGCTCGCGCCCGTCGCGTTCACAGCTCAACTGGCAGCCTTGCAGGCGGAAGCTCACCACACTCTCCCGGCGTCGTTGGTCAGCCGGGCACTTTACATGGAAAGCCATTCCCAGACCAGCCTGACCGATGCGTCAGCCGGTCGCAGCGCGGCGTCGGCCAAGGTGGTGCTTGCCAGATGGCCAGGCCTTGCTATGATTCAGACTACTGTAAATAGTTACAGTAACTCGCCTCGCGGCATCGCGCCGCCTCGCCAGGGAGATAGAGCATGCAGTCTGTCGCCACCCATTACCTCTACCGCCGCCCCAACCTGCCGCTGGCCGATGCCTGGGAACCCCTGGATGCCAGCGACCTGGTGGAAATCCCGTTGCTCGGCCAGGTCGCCGCCGGCATGCCCATGGAGGCCTGCCACCAGGCCGGGGCCATTCATGTGCCCAGCCGCATGGTGCGTCGCAATACCTATGCCCTGCGGGTGCGCGGCGATTCGATGATCGACTGCAATATCCATGACGGCGACGTTATCATCATCGAGCGCCAGGAGAGCGCCGAGAACGGCGAGACCGCCGTGGTGATGATCAACGACCAGGAGGTCACCTTGAAGAAGCTCTATATCGAGAAGCGCGGCGTGCGCCTGCAGCCCGCCAACGAGAGCATGGCCCCCATCTTCCTCGACAACGACGACGTCCAGGTCCTCGGCCTGGTGATGGGCGTGGTGCGCCAGGGCCTGGATGGATGAGTTACCCGATTCCCGACCTGCCCGCGGGCCAGTGGCTGGCCCATGAACTGGAGGTGGAACGCAGTCGCTTCCTCGCCTGGGTCTGCCATGCCCCCGAGCCGGCGGCCTTCGAGGCCCTGCTCACCGAGGCACGCCGCCAGCACCCCGGCGCCAGCCACCACTGCAGCGCCTTTATCGCCGGCCCGCCCGGCGAGCAGCAGGCCATCGGCTTCTCCGATGATGGCGAACCCGGCGGCACCGCCGGCCGCCCCATGTACCAGGTGCTGGAGGGTAGCGGCCTGGGCCAGGTGGGCTGCGTGGTGACCCGCTACTTCGGCGGCACCAAGCTAGGTACCGGCGGCCTGGCCCGAGCCTATGCCCAGGCGGTGGCCCAAGCCCTGG